>NZ_JAUTAC010000002.1:0-792500 GCF_030818285.1 Rhodococcus sp. SORGH_AS_0301 | reverse complement strand
AGGCCATTACCCCACCAACAAGCTGATAGGCCGCGGGCCCATCCTGCACCGATAAATCTTTCCACCACACGGCATGCACCGCGCAGTACTATCCGGTATTAGACCCAGTTTCCCGGGCTTATCCCGAAGTGCAGGGCAGATCACCCACGTGTTACTCACCCGTTCGCCACTCGTGTACCCCGAAGGGCCTTACCGTTCGACTTGCATGTGTTAAGCACGCCGCCAGCGTTCGTCCTGAGCCAGGATCAAACTCTCCGTTGAAGACTCTTATCAACCCCCGGCTAGAAACCAGGAAGCCAATGAAAACTAGAGAGCCAAATCCAGCAATAAAACTCACGCCAGCAATAACTCCATTGCTGACAAAAAAGAACCGGTCCCTCCCCGACGGGAAGAAGGAGAAGAACCAGCAAACCACAACAAAATATTGGCACTGACATTCATCGACACACTGTTGAGTTCTCAAAGAACACGCACACACCATCACCACCCACACGAAGCAGGAGGATCCGGGGCAACCGTTCCAGCCTAACCACACCGCAACACCCGAGTCAAACTCCAGGCACCACGTGGATCAGGAAGTTGGACTGTACGCTCAGCCTACACGACGTGCAGACGAACCTTTTCTGTCCGATCGGCCATGCGACTCCGTCCCACCTCGTTCGCCCAGCCCCGTAAGGCCTTCGGTCGGTGTCCGTGTCGCTCTGACTCGAAGAAAGTTACGCCTGTGGACCGCTCCATGCAAATCGGCAGGTGTTCCGCGGTCCACGCGGCGTCGGCCCAGGTCAACGCGTATGTCGGGGCCCGCGCCCGCTCACCCTGGAGCGACAGTCCGACTATGACGCCGCTCACATCGGTGGGGATGCCGCGCCGATCTCGTCCAGATCGGGCGCCGGGACGGGTTCGCCGACCTGCGTCCTCAACGGGAGGACGCCGGCCCACACTCCCCCTGCGACGATGTCCCCCTCGTCGTCGTTCGGTCCGCCCGACCGTGCCTTCACCGACGCCTCGTACAGCGGCAGTGCCACCACGCGAGTCGCGGCCAGCTCCTTGCGAGTGTTGGCCCTGACCACATCGGTCCGGCCGGGGACCAGCTTGTTCACGATGAGATCGAGTGCGACGGCGCGCTCGCCCTCGTCGTCCACGACACGGGGTGTCCCCCGCACCACGGCACTCCGGTAGTTCATCGAGTGATGGAACGCGGAGCGCGCCAGCACCAGACCGTCCAGCACCGTGATGCTCACGCAGACGTCACCGGGAGCGCCCAGGGTCGTCGCGGCCACCGAGCCGTGGAGGTACAACGTCCCTTCGGCATCGGGACCGTCCAAGTCGTAGGCGAACGCAGTCGGAACGACGAGGGGACTTCCCTGCACCACCACTCCGAGGTGACAGAGCTGTGCGGCGTCGAGCACGTCCGTCAGAGCAGCGCGATCCGCCTGGGCGCGAGCTCGGTTGCGTCGCAACGTCGTTCGGGGTGTCGGGGAGAGAGCTGTCGCCGTCGACGAGGTGTCGGGCCGCCGGCCATGGGCATCGTGCATCGTCATGCGAATCAGTGTGCTGAACGAAGTGGTCCGCCGTCACGGTCCACTTCGATACTGTTCGGCTGGACCACTTCGACCAGCGGGAAGGCATCGACGTCATGGCCTCACACGCGTTACCACTCTCCGTGGACCGATCCTCGACGCGTCCACTCCCGTTGCAGATCGCCGACGCACTACGCACCGCCATCGTCGACGGACTTCTGGTCGCCGGCGATCGTCTCCCGTCGACCCGATCGCTGGCCGCAGAGCTGTCGGTCTCCCGCGGCGTCGCCGATCAGGCCTTCGACCAGCTCGCCGCAGAGGGGTGGATCGAGGGCCGCGCCGGATCCGGCACGTTCGTCTCCCCCGACCTGCGGTCCGTCACACCGACCACCGCCGCCGTATCCGACGCGCGTCCACGCGCAGAGGCGGACAGCGCTCCCCCCACGCTCGCGCTTCGACCGGGCATCCCCTGGACACCGCCCTCGGCGACCGCGGCATGGCGGCGGGCGTGGCGCATCGCCGGCACGGAGCCCGCTCCCCCCGGTTACCCCGATCCGGCGGGGCCCGTCCATCTCCGCCGCAGCGTGTGTTCGCTGCTCGGCCGCGCGCGCGGAATGAGCGTCGATTCCGATCGCGTGGTCGTGACGACGGGTGCCACCCATGGGCTGACTCTGGCACTCGCGGCGATGCGCGCGGACCGTCCGGAACCGAGACCTGTTCTGGCGATGGAGGATCCGGGATATCGGACTGCGGCGTCGGCGGCGATGGCGATGGGCTGGGACCTGTACGACGTCCCCGTGGACGCCGGCGGCATGAGGGTCGACACGCTCGCGTCCACGCCCGAGACCACACGCGCCGTGTACGTGACACCGTCTCACCAGTACCCCACCGGCGGAACCCTCGACGTGGGACGTCGTGCCGCTCTCATCGCCCATGCGCAGATCACCGACACCGTCGTCGTGGAGGACGACTACGACTCCGAGTACCGCTACGACGTCGCGCCGCTCCCCGCCTTGGCGCACCTTGATCCGGATCGCGTCGTCTACCTCGGCACCATCGCCAAGACCCTGGGCGCAGGCGTGCGACTCGGGTGGATGGTGCTGCCGTCGTACCTCGTCCGGCCGGTGCTCGACCACCGCCTGGCCACGGGCGACTTCCCGTCGACACCCCTGTGCTCGGCGATGACGTCACTGCTCGACGACGGCGAGTGGGATCGCACGGTGCGAGCGGCGCGGCGGCGCTACCGCGATCGCGATGCGGCAGTACGGGATTCGCTGTCGCCGTTCGGTGAACTCCGTGGCCTGGGCGCGGGTATGCACACGACACTCGTCCTGTCGCCGAGACGAGCGGAGGCGGTCGCCCGCGGCGCAGCACACCGCGGAATCGAGGTACCGACCGTCGCGCTGTCCACTCGATCGCACATCGACGTGGGCGGGTTGGTGATCGGCTACGGCCGACTGACCGACACGGAGCTCCGAACGGCACTCACCGTTCTGGTCGACGAACTCCGACGCCACGGCGACTGACGTGCAGCGACGCGAGCGTCACTGCACGCGTTCGATGTCTCCGCCGAGATCCTGCAGCTGCTCGACGAACCGCGGGTAACCGCGGTCGATGTGATAGACGTCGTGCACCTCGGTGGTGCCGTCGGCCACGAGGCCGGCAAGCACGAGACCAGCGCCGGCGCGGATGTCCGAGGACCAGACCGGTGCACTCGACAGCCGCGACACTCCGCGGACCACCGCGTGGTGGCCGTCCGTTCGCGCGTCGGCACCGAGCCGGATCATCTCCTCGACGAAGCGGAAGCGGGCCTCGAAGACGTTCTCGGTGATCATCGACGTGCCGTTGGCCACCGAGGCGAGGCCGATCGCCATGGGCTGCAGGTCCGTCGGGAACCCGGGGAACGGGAGCGTGGCGAAGTTGACGGCCACCGGTCGTTCCTCCTGCACGACGCGGAATCCGTCCGGGCGCAGGGTGACGGTGCTGCCGGCCGCCTTCAGCTTGTTGAGCACGAGGGTGAGGTGTTTGGGATTGACCCCCGACACCGTGACATCGCCACAGGTCATCGCCGCGGCGATGCCCCACGTCGCGGCCACGATGCGATCACCGATGACGCGGTGTTCGGTGGGCTTCAGGCTGGGGACACCGATGATGGTCAGCGTCGGAGTTCCGGCACCCTCGACGCGAGCACCCATCTTGTTCAGCATCGCGCACAGATCGGCGATGTCCGGCTCGCGGGCAGCGTTGTCGATCACGGTCTCGCCGTCGGCCAGCACCGCCGCCATCAGGATGTTCTCGGTCGCGCCCACGGACGGGAAGGCCAGCCGGATCGTCGCGCCGTGCAGCTTCTCCGCTGTCGCGACCACACACCCGTGCTCGATCTCGCTGTGCGCGCCGAGCAGGCGGAGACCCGACTGGTGCATGTCGAGCGGACGCGAGCCGATGGCGTCGCCGCCGGGCAGTGCCACCACGGCCTTGCGACACCGCGCGACCAGCGGTCCCAGGACGCACACCGACGCACGGAACTGGCGTACCGCCGCGAAGTCGGCGTGATACTTCGGCTCTGCGGGGGTGGTGATGCGCACGGCATCCCCCTCGAGTTCGACGTCGCACCCCAGCCCACGGAGAACGTCGGCCATGAGGGGGACATCGAGAATGTCGGGGCAGTTGGTGAGGGTTGTCGTGCCCTCGGCGAGCAGCGCCGCGGCCATCAACTTCAGCACGCTGTTCTTCGCCCCACCGACCGACACGTCGCCGGAGAGACGACTACCGCCGGTGACCAGGAAACGTTCACTCACGCCGTCAACAGTAGAGGCATCGGTCGTCGATCAGAGCATCGGCCGACTGCCAGTAGGGTTGATCCATGGCGGTTCACCTGACCTCGATCTACACCCGTACCGGCGACGACGGGACGACGGGTCTCAGCGACTTCTCCCGCGTCTCGAAGAACGACCCGAGGGTCGTGGCCTACGCGGAGTGCGACGAACTGAACGCTGCTCTCGGACTGGTGTTGGCGGTCGGATCACCGCCCGAGGGCGTGGCGACGGTGTTGCGCCGGATCCAGAACGATCTGTTCGATGCCGGAGCCGACCTGTCGACTCCGATCCAGGAGAACCCGAAGTACCCACCGCTGCGCGTCACGCCGGAGTACGTCACGCGGCTCGAGACGTGGTGCGACGAGTTCAACGACACTCTCGCGCCGCTGACCTCCTTCGTCCTTCCGGGCGGGACGGCTGCTTCCGCGTTTCTGCACCAGGCGCGCACCGTCGCGCGACGGGCGGAGCGGGCAGCGTGGGCCGCTGTCGAGGCACATCCCGAGACGACGGGGCCGCTGCCGGCGACCTATCTCAACCGACTGTCGGATCTGCTGTTCATTCTCGGGCGGGTCACCAACCCGGACGGCGACGTCCTGTGGAAGCCGGGCGGCGAGCGTTCGCGCGACTGACCACGGGCCCGAGCGAGCGACGTGTCAGGCCGGGCCGCTGCCCGGCATGTTGCGCTGCGACCGGTCGGACGGCCTCGACTCGAGCCACGATGTGAATGCAGTGAACGGGCCACGCTCCATGGCGATCTCGTAGCGGCGGTCCCCCGCGTCGAGTTCGACGATCGCGGTCTCGTCACTCATGATGTCGAACTCGGAGCTCTGCGGACTGCGCCGCTCGCCCTGGATCAGAGTCTGGCGGATCATGCGGCGGTCCGGACCCGGACGCAGACTCGACAGCTTGTAAAACACGAGCACGTTCTCGCCGTAACGGACGATGCCGTGACGCCACCCACTTCCCGCTGCGGCGGGAAGACTGCGCAGGATCACGGCAGTGCCCCCGCGGCGGAGAAGCACCAACCGATACAGAAAAGCCGCGGCGAGCCCTCCGAGCAGCACGACCAGAACGACAAGCACTGTCATCCAGGACGTCATCTCTTCGGAACCCGCCGCGGCTTCTTCTCGTGTACCTAGGCCCGCTCGACCGCGCGGACACGCCCGCGTGCGATCGCGAGCGCCTCCTCGTCGTCGGAGCCCTCGGACAGCACGGACCGCGCAGCCTCGACGTCGATGTCCTCCGCGAACTCGGCGGACTCGGCGAGGATGGTGACGGTCCGGCCGGTGACCGACAGGAAACCACCGTGCACGGCGGCGACGCGCCGTTCACCGTCGCCCGTCGTGATGGCTACGGTGCCGCCCTCGATCAACTGACCGAGAACCGGCTCGTGTCCGGCCATGATGCCGATCTCGCCCTCGGTGGTCTGAGCGCTGACCAGCGTGGCAGTTCCCGACCACAGGCGTTCCTCGACTGCGACCAGTTCGACGTCCATCTCAGCCATCTCGGACTACTTTCCGGAGATCTTCTTGGCTGCGGCCTCGACGTCGTCGAGTCCACCGCAGCTGTTGAAGGCCTGCTCGGGAAGGTGGTCGTACTCGCCCTTGGTGACCTTGTCGAACGCCTCGATGGTGTCGGCCAGCGACACGACCGAACCCTCTTCACCGGTGAACTTCTCGGCGACGATGAAGTTCTGGCCGAGGAACTTCTCCAGACGACGGGCACGGGAGACCGTGACCTTGTCCTCCTCGGACAGCTCGTCCATACCGAGGATGGCGATGATGTCCTGCAACTCCTTGTACTTCTGCAGGATGCGCTTGACCTCGTTGGCGACGCGGAAGTGCTCGTCTCCGACGATCGACGCCTCCAGGATGCGCGAGGTGGACGTCAGCGGATCGACAGCGGGGTAGATGCCCTTCTGCGAGATCGGACGCGACAGCTCGGTGGTGGCATCGAGGTGGGCGAAGGTCGTCGCCGGTGCGGGGTCGGTGTAGTCGTCGGCGGGCACGTAGATCGCCTGCAGAGACGTGATGGAACGACCACGCGTCGAGGTGATGCGCTCCTGGAGCTCACCCATCTCGTCGGCGAGGGTGGGCTGGTAGCCCACGGCGGACGGCATGCGGCCGAGGAGAGTGGAGACCTCGGAGCCTGCCTGCGTGAACCGGAAGATGTTGTCGATGAAGAGCAACACGTCCTGGTTCTGCACGTCGCGGAAGTACTCGGCCATGGTGAGAGCCGAGAGGGCGACGCGCATACGCGTGCCCGGCGGCTCGTCCATCTGACCGAACACCAGGGCGGTGTCCTGCAGAACGCCCATCTCCTCCATCTCGAGGTGGAGGTCGGTGCCCTCACGCGTGCGCTCACCGACGCCGGCGAACACCGACGTGCCGGAGAACTCACGTGCGATACGGGTGATCATCTCCTGGATGAGCACGGTCTTGCCGACGCCTGCGCCGCCGAACAGACCGATCTTTCCGCCCTTGACGTACGGGGTCAGGAGGTCGATGACCTTGATGCCGGTCTCGAGGATCTCGGTCTTGCCCTCGAGCTGATCGAAGGCCGGGGGCTTGCGGTGGATGCCCCACTGCTCGCCGTCACGGCCGAGTCCGGGGCTGTCCAGGCAGTCGCCGAGGGCGTTGAACACGTGGCCCTTGACGACGTCACCGACGGGAACCGAGATCGGCTTGCCGGAGTCGACGACGGGGGTGCCGCGGACGAGGCCGTCGGTGGGCTGCATCGACACGGTGCGCACGAGGTTGTCGCCGAGGTGCTGTGCGACCTCGAGCGTCAGCGTCTTGGCGACGGCCTTCAGCTCGATCTCTGCGTTCAGCGCGTTGAACAGCGCGGGGATGGATCCACGGGGGAACTCGATGTCGACGACGGGACCGATGACGCGCACGACGCGCCCGTTCTCGGACGACTTGGCGCCGGAACCCGTGCTATCGGTTACTGCTGCGGTCATGTTCAGTCTCTTCCTGAGCTCGCGGCAAGCGCGTCGACGCCGCCGACGATCTCGCTGATTTCCTGGGTGATCTGAGCCTGGCGTGCCTGGTTGGCCTGGCGTGACAGGGCATTGACCAGATCGTTGGCATTGTCCGTGGCGGCCTTCATCGCGGTGCGACGAGCGGCCGACTCGGATGCCGCCGCGTCGAGCAGTGCGGCGTAGATGCGGGTGCTCACGTACTTCGGGAGCAGCGCGGACAACAGCGTGTCCGCCTCCGGCTCGAAGTCGTACTGCGCGGTGACCTCCTTCGACGACGGCGAGTCGCTGAGCATGTCTGCACCCAGCTCGATCTCCTCGTCGTCGTAGTCGATCTCCAGAGGAGCCATGCGGCGCACCGTCGGCTTGAGCGACAGCATCGACACGAAGGTGGTGTAGACGATGTGGAGTTCGTCCACACCCTCGACCGTGCCCTCGCCGTTCGGTGCCTCGATCTCCTCGCCGGACCCCGCCATGAACAGCTGGACGAGGTGCTTGGCGGCCTTCGCGGCATCGGTGTACGCCGGCTGCTGCGAGAAGCCCGTCCACGCGCCCTTGACGTCGCGATCACGGAACGTGTAGTACGTCAGGCCCTTTCGGCCCAGAACGTAGATGACCGGCTCCTTGCCCTCGGACTTGAGGAGCTGCTGGAGCTCCTCGGCCTCACGAAGGATGTTGGAGTTGTAGCCACCACACTGACCCGAGTCGCTGGTCACGACGAGCACGGCGGCCCGCTTGGGCTCCGCACGCTCGGTGAGCAGCGGATGGTCCAGCGAACCCGAGGCACTGGCCAACGCCGAGAGCACCTTGGTGATCTCGGTGGCGTACGGCTTCGACGCCTCGACGCGGGCCTGCGCCTTGGTGATGCGCGAGGTCGCGATCAGTTCTTGCGCCTTGGTGATCTTCTTGATCGAGTTGGTCGACCTGATCCGGGAGCGCAGCTCACGAATGCTGGGCATCTGTCACCTCACTCCCTGTTCGACGTGCCACGGGTCCGCTCATCACTTGCTGACAGTCTTGCGAGTGACGGTGACCTTCTCCTGGTCGACGTCGCCCTTGTCGAGCGCGTCGGCCTCTGCCTCGTTGACGATCCGCTCGCCCGAGGACGTCAGGAAGCCCTGCTTGAACTCGTCGGTCGCCTTCGTGATCGCGTCGGCGGCCTCGTCCTTGAGAACCTTGCCGCCGGCGATCGCCTCGTAGGCGCTCGACGCGTTGCGGTGCAGATCCTCGAGGAGCTCGCGGTTGAAGCGACGAACGTCCTCGACCGGGACCGTGTCGTAGTAGCCGGCGTCGACGAGGTAGATCGAGACGATCTGGTCCTCGACGGACACCGGGGTGTACTGGTCCTGCTTGAGCAGCTCGACCCAGCGGGCACCGCGCTCGAGCTGCGCCTTGGACGCGGCGTCGAGGTCGGACGCGAAGGCGGAGAACGCCTCCAGCTCGCGGAACTGAGCCATCTCCAGACGGAGCGAACCGGCAACCTTCTTCAGACCCTTGGTCTGCGCCGCGCCACCGACTCGGGACACCGAGGTACCGACGTTGATGGCGGGACGGACACCCTTGTTGAAGAGGTCCGACTCGAGGAAGACCTGGCCGTCGGTGATGGAGATGACGTTGGTCGGGATGAAGGCCGAGATGTCGTTGGCCTTGGTCTCGATCAGCGGCAGACCCGTCATCGAACCGCCACCGAGCTCGTCGGACAGCTTCGCGCACCGCTCGAGCAGACGGGAGTGCAGGTAGAAGACGTCACCGGGGTACGCCTCGCGGCCCGGCGGGCGACGCAGCAGCAGCGAGATGGTGCGGTATGCCTCGGCCTGCTTGGTCAGGTCGTCGAACACGATGAGGACGTGCTTGCCCTGGTACATCCAGTGCTGGCCGAGGGCCGAACCGGTGTACGGGGCGAGCCACTTGAAGCCGGCCGAGTCGGACGCGGGAGCGGCGACGATGGTCGTGTACTCCATGGCGCCGTGCTCGTCCAGAGCGGACTTGACGCCCGCGATGGTCGAACCCTTCTGGCCGATGGCGACGTAGATGCAGCGCACCTGCTTGTCGGCGTCGCCGGTCTCCCAGTTGGCCTTCTGGTTGATGATGGCGTCGACGCAGACGGCGGTCTTGCCCGTCTTGCGGTCGCCGATGATCAGCTGACGCTGGCCGCGGCCGATGGCCGTCAGGGCATCGATGGCGGTGATGCCGGTCGCGAGGGGCTCCTCGACGGGCTGGCGCTCGAGCACCGATGCCGCCTGGAGCTCCAGGACACGCTGTTCGTTCGACTCGATGTCACCGAGACCGTCGATGGGCTTGCCCAGCGGGTCGATGACGCGTCCGAGGAAGTTGTCGCCGACGGGGACCGAGAGGACCTCGCCGGTGCGCTTGACTTCCTGGCCTTCCTCGATGTGCTCGTAGTCACCGAGGATGACGGCACCGATCTCACGGTCGTCGAGGTTCAGTGCCACGCCGAGGATGCCGCCGGGGAACTCCAGCAGCTCGTTCGACATCGCGGACGGGAGGCCCGTCACGTGAGCGATTCCATCGCTCGTGTCGGACACCAGACCGACCTCTTCACGAGAGGACTCCGGTGCGTAGTTCGCTGTGTAGCTCTCGATCGCGCTACGGATCTCGTCGGAGGAGATCGTCAACTCCGCCATGTTTTCCTGCTCTCACTGTCTGGTGTTTCGTGGCCGGACCGGCTGTGCGGTCGACGTCCGAAACGCGGGGTGGGGCTTGTTACCGAACTGGGCTTGCTACAGAACTCGGGTGCTGCGATGCGTACCGCTCACCGGAGCGACTTCCTCAGGGAGGCGAGACGACCCGCACCACTGCCGTCGATGACCTCGTCGCCGACACGGACCACCAGTCCGCTCAGCAGTTCCCGGTCCACCTCCACGTGGACGGTCACGGACTTGCCGTAGATACCTTCCAGCCTGGACGTGAGCCGAGAGATCTGATCGTCGCTCAGCTCGGTGCTGCTGCGGACGTGAGCGACCTCCTTGTCACGACGAGTGGCCGCGAGTGCGGACAGTTCGCCGAACACGGATGCCGGTGCAGCACCCTTCAGTCGGCCGACGGCCTGGATCGCCAGGGCCTCGGTGATCGCGGTGACCTTGCCGTAGAGCAACGTCGACAGGAGCGATCCCGACGCCTCGGCGGGCTTGCTTCGATCGGACAGCGCCTGCTCGAGGGCAGGATCGCCGGCGATGATGCGGCCGAGACGGAACAGCTCGTCCTCCACGGTGCCCAACTGATCCTGGTCCTGCGCCGCGCGCAGAAGTGCCTCACGGCCCAGGAGTACGAGCGAGTCGGTGAGGTCACGGGCCGACGACCAGTTCTGTGCGACGGCGGCCTGCAGTGCGGCGGTGGCCGCTGCACCGATCTTGCCGTCGAACAGGCGGCCCGCGAGCGCGCGTCGCGCGTCCGGAGCAGCCGACGCGTCCGCGAGTGCGGCGCGCAGTGGACGCTGTCCGTCGAGCACCGACACGACCCCGAAGAGGTCGGATCCGGCGCCGGCGGCAGCCGACGTCGCATCCGACGCCGCATCGAGCTCGGCCGTCAGGACGGTGCGGGCCTCGGCGAGGGCTTCACGACTCGCTGCGTACATGGTGCTCACTTCCCGCTAGCGGAATCTGCGCCGACAGAATCGAGTTCGTCGAGGAAACGATCGATCGTGCCGGCACGCTTGACGTCGTCGGACAGCTGCTCGCCGATGACCTTCTCGGCCAGCTCGACAGCCGTACGGCCCAGATCGGCACGCAGTTCAGTGACGATCTGCTGACGCTGAGCCGCGAGCTGCTGGTGACCGGAGGCCACGATGCGGTCGCTCTCCGCCTGTGCACTGGTCTTCATCTCCGCGAGGATCTGCTGACCCTGGGTGCGTGCGTCTTCACGGATCTTGGCGGCTTCCTGGCGTGCGTCGGCCAACTGGGCGCGGTACTGCTCGAGCGCCTCCTTGGCTTCGGCCTGTGCCTCTTCGGCGCGCTTGATCCCGCCTTCGATCTTCTCGGACCGCTCGGAGAGCACCGTCTGGAATCGCGGGAGCACGAACTTCCAGAAGAAGAACCCGATGACGGCGATGCAGACCGCAGACCAGACGATGTCGTAGGTCGCGGGGAGGAGAGGATTGATGTCCTCTTCCCCCTCCGCTGCTGCGAGGACTGCGAATGTCGACATGGCGATCAGAAAATGAAGCCGGCGACGAGGCCGATCAGCGCGAGGGCCTCGGTGAATGCGATACCGAGGAACATGTTGGTGCGGATCTGGCCGGCGAGCTCGGGCTGACGCGCGATGCCCTCGATGGCCTTACCGACCACGATGCCCACGCCGATGCCGGGGCCGATGGCCGCGAGGCCGTAGCCGATGGCTCCGTAGCCTGCGCCGGTGACTTCCTGTGCTTCCTGCGCGAGGTAGGTGAGGCTCATTGTGATGTGTTCCCTTTCTGTTGCCCACGACCGGTCGGCAGCGGGTCAGGTCTGTCTGGTGGCTGGAGAGTCGGTGGGTGGGTCAGTGCGAGTCGGCGTGCAGGGCGAGGTCGATGTAGACCGCCGTCAGCAGCGCGAACACGTAGGCCTGCAGGAAGATGACCAGCAGCTCGAACAGCGTGAAGCCGAATCCCGCGACGAGCGAGAACAGGCCGAACACCTTCATGCCGGTCGCCGCCTCGAAGAAGAAGAACTGCGTCGCGCTGAAGAACAGCACCAGCATGATGTGGCCGGCGAGCATATTGGCCATGAGTCGCACGGTCAGCGTGAAGGGCCGCAGGATGAACGTCGAGATGAACTCGATGGGGATCAGCAGCAGGTGCAGCGCGATCGGCACGTTCGGAACGACGATGCTGCTCTTCACGTACTTGAAGAACCCGTACTTCTTGATACCGACGTAGTTGAAGACGACGTACGCGAGGGCTGCCAACACGATCGGCATGCCCACTCGGGCATTCGACGAGATGTTGATGAAGGGGATGACACCCGAGAAGTTGAGGAACAGCACCGCGAAGAAGATGGTCGCGATGACGGGCAGGAAGCGCTTGCCCTGCTCCTTGCCGAGAACCTCGTCTGCGATCTGATCCTTGACGAAGCCCAGTGCGAGCTCACCGACGTTCTGGATACCGCGGGGCACGATCTTCGGGCTGCGCATCGCGAGGCTGAAGAACGCGAGAAGAACGACCGTCATGATGATGCGGACCAGCATCAGCCGGTCGAGCTCGAACGGGGTGCCCTCGAACAGGATGGCCGGTGGGAAAAAGTCGGACAGTGACGGCGGATGGAACTCCGCGGCCAAGTTGGTGACGCTCAGCGGTCTCTCCCGTGTTCGGCCGCAGGCGAAGGACACCCGCGGTTCGATCGGACATATGGCATTCGGGCACGATCGAGCTAGGACGATCTACAAGTCGACTCGGGTCGGCTCGAGTAGTCGTCAGCCGCGTCGGACCGTGCTCACGGTCCCGCGTCTGTCGGGTGTCGGCGACTTCGTCGACTCGGTGACGCGACGTCTCGAAACGGACGCTTCGTCGCGGTACACACTCTCACATGGCGTGGACTACGAGAAACAGCTTCGGTGACGTCGATCACCTGCAAAGACGGTTCCGGGCGGCGCGATGTGTCCGTTACGCCCGGTAAGCCCTCGCTCGAAAGGAACTTTATCAACACAACACGCTGAGTTGTGTCGGGGGTCGCTCCGCGGACGACACTACTACAAAATGTCGTACTACTGAACGTCCGAGTCGGGGTCGCCCGCGGGAGAATCGACGTACGGAACACGCTGCCGGAAGATGCCGTACATCTCGGCGCCCAGGACGATGACCAGGGATGCGAGCACCACGATGCCCAGTGTCGGGCGGTTGTAGAAGTCCATCCCCCGCAGCAGTCCCAGCACGATCACCGCGATCAGCATCTTCACGATCCACCCGCCCAGCAGGACGGCCCCGACCGCGGTCGGCGGCAACTTGGCCGAGAACAGGACGGATGCGGCGGTGGCGAGGATGAACAGACCACCGACCGCGGACCCGAGCAGCGCGCCCCACAGACCCTCGAGGCCGGCGACGAGCACCGCGATGATCGCGGCGACCACGGCGAGGCCGAGCAGGGCGATGACGCCGTACCGGACGGCGGCGCGGAGCGGTGCGGTGGAGGACGGGATCGGTGCGGGCGAGAAGGTCACGACACGCAGGTTACCGGCGGCCCGGATCCCGGAACGACGGCACCGCGGTGACCACCAGGGCGAAGACGAGTCCGCCGGCGAGCAGCAGCACCACGAGGCGGCGATCGAACAGGGACGCGCCGACCGCCCCGAACGCGAGCACACCGACCCACAAGTAGATGAGCAGCACCACGCGGCGATGCGAGTGACCGATCTGGAGCAGACGGTGATGCAGGTGCATCTTGTCCGGGCTGAAGGGGCTGCGGCCTGCACGCGTGCGACGCACGATCGCGAGCAGCAGGTCGAGGATCGGGATGAACATGATCGCGCCCACCAGCAGCAACGGGGTCAGCAGACCCAGGAGGTCCCGCGTGCCGTAGGCACTGAGCCCGATACGTCCGGATGCACTGGTCGCGACGGTGGCGAGCATGAGGCCGATGACCATGGAACCCGAGTCGCCCATGAAGATGCGCGCCGGCTGGAAGTTGTGCGGCAGGAACCCCAGGCACGCACCGGCGAGGGCCGCGGCGATCATCGCGGGCGGGTAGGCGCTGACGTCACCGCCCTGCTCGTGGAGCAGTCCGACGGAGAACAGACAGATGGCCACCGCGGCGATCAGGCCGACGCCCGCGGCGAGGCCGTCGAGACCGTCGATGAAGTTCATCGCGTTGATCATGACCACGGCGATGAGCACGGTGACGAGACCCGCCTGCAGCTGGTCCAGGATCAGCGTCGACCCCTCGCCCCACGGCAGATACAGCAGGTACCAGCTGACGCCCATCAGCACCAGGACACCGGCCGCGGTGACCTGACCGGCGAACTTGGTCAGCGCGTCCAGGCCCCACCGGTCGTCGACCACACCCACGGCCATGATGATGAACCCGGAGACCAGGGCCGCCTGGACGTCCGTGGTGAATTCGAACCCTCGGGTGAGGGCCGGCAACTTCTGCGCGAAGAGCAGCGCGACGAGCAGCCCCAGGTAGATGCCGATACCCCCGAGCCGGGGCGTCGGGGTGACGTGGACGTCGCGCTCACGCGGTACGGCCACCGCGCCGAAACGCAGAGCGCCGAGCCGGACGGCTCCGGTGACCAGGAACGTCACCACCGCTGCCGTGAGCATGACGAGAAGAAGCTCGCGGATGGGGACACCGGCGCCTCCGTCCGACTGCGCCAGGAGCGCACTCGCGTGCGCGGGCACGGCCGTCACCACGGTGACTCCCGCGGCGGAGCCGAGTGCGGCATTCGTCAGGCGCTTCCGGCGACGAGCGACTCGGCGGTCACGCCGAGGACCTCGGCGATCTCGCTCGTCGAGACCGCGCCGACGCGGAGAATGCGCGGGGTGTCCCCCGTCAGGTCGACGATCGTCGACGCGAGCGCATGCTCGGCCGGACCGCCGTCGAGATACACGGCCGCGGACCCGCCGAGCTGTACGCGGGCGTCCTCCGCCGTGACGGCGGGCGGGCGGCCGGAGATGTTCGCACTCGAGACGGCCAGGGGGCCCACCTCGCGCAGCAGTTCGAGAGCCACCGGATGCAGCGGCATGCGGAGCATGACGGTGCCGCGGGCGTCGCCGAGGTCCCACGCGAGCGACGGCGCCTGGTGCACGACGAGACTCAGCGCTCCGGGCCAGAACGCGCGGATGAGATCGCGCGCCGCCTGCCGCACTCCCAGCACGAGGCCGTCGATCGTGTGCCAGGACCCGACGAGCACCGGCACCGGCATGTCGCGGCCGCGCCCCTTCGCGCGGAGCAGATCCGTGACGGCGCTGCTGTCGAAGGCGTCCGCGGCCAGCCCGTACACGGTGTCGGTGGGCATCACGACCAGTCGGCCGGACGACAGCGCACGCTTGGCGGCATCGAGACCTGCCGCGCGAGAGGCGGAATCGGAGCAGTCGTAGACGGTGGACACCCGGCCCATCTTGCCACTGCGTGCACGGCACGCCTGCGCAGCGGTGGCGCGATCTCGCGTCCTAGGTGATCCGGCGCTGCCGACGAGCGACGACGAAGCGTGGGCGGTCCGCGAGATCCCGATGCTGGGACACGTCTCCGAACACCGCTCGCCCCTCCAGGAGGGCGACCACCCGGTCTCCGTGGGAGTCGTCGTGCTCGATGCCCACTCCCCCGTCGATCCGCAACCACCGCGCGATGTTCGCGATCATCGGCTCGATGACGGACAGCCCGTCCGGGCCACCGAACAGCGCGACGTGCGGATCGTGGTCGATCACCTCGGGATCGAGCCGCGCACTCGTCGGCACGTAGGGCGGGTTCGCCACGACCAGGTCGACGGTGCCGTCGAGCTCCGTGAGCACCGTCCTCTCGGTCACGTCACCGTGATGCAGATGCACGGGAGTGTCGCCGTCCGACGCCCGCAGGTCGGCGTTGCGCCGCGCCCACGCCAACGCGTGCGGATCCTTCTCCACCGCGTGCACCACGGCGTCCGGGCGCGCGTGGGCGATCGCGAGGGCTAGTGCGCCGCTTCCGGTGCACAGGTCGAGGACGACGGGCGGATGCCGCCCGGCGGACTCGAGGAACGCGAGTGCCCAGGCGAGCAACAGTTCCGTCTCCGGGCGGGGGACGAACACCCCGGGGCCCACCTCGACGTCGATCTCCCCCAGTGACGACGTTCCGATGATGTGCTGCAACGGAATTCGCTTCGCACGCTGCGCGACGGTCGCACGGTAGGCCTCGGCTACCTCGGGCTCCACCAACGGGGTCAGGCCGAGCCGCCCGCGGGGAACCGACAGCAGATGCGCGGCGAGCAACTCGGCGTCGACCCGCGGGCTGGGGACGCCGGCCTCGGTCAGGACGCGGGTTGCCTCGACGATGGCCAGACGTAGCGGGACGCGACTCACCGACACAGCTTCGCACTGCCGGTCGGCCCGGCGATCACGCGGAGGTCATTCCGCCTGGAGCCGCGCCTGTCGGTCGGCCGCGGCGAGCGCGTCGAGGAGCGCGTCCATGTCACCGTCGAGAACGGCGTCCAGGTTGTGCGACTTGAAGCCGATGCGGTGGTCGGTGATGCGGTTCTCAGGGAAGTTGTACGTGCGGATGCGCTCGGACCGGTCGACGGTCCGCACCTGGCTCGCACGCCCGGCCGCCGCCTCCTTGTCGGCCGCTTCCTCGGCCGCCGCCTGCAGCCGCGAGGCGAGCACCTGCATCGCCCTCGCCTTGTTCTGCAGCTGGGAGCGTTCGTTCTGACAGGTGACGACGATGCCCGTGGGCAGATGCGTGATGCGCACCGCGGAGTCCGTGGTGTTGACGCCCTGGCCACCCTTGCCGGACGAGCGGTAGACGTCGATGCGCAGATCGGTCTCGTCGATCTGGACGGCTTCGACCTCGTCCTGCTCCGGGTAGATCAGGACGCCGGCCGCCGACGTGTGCACTCGTCCCTGCGATTCGGTGACGGGAACACGCTGCACCCGATGCACGCCGCCCTCGAACTTGAACCGCGACCACACACCGTCGGCGGTGTCGGTGCGCGCCTTGATGGACAGCGTCGCGTCCTTGTACCCACCCAGATCGGAGACGTTCGCGTCGAGGATCTCGACCCGCCAGCCGTGGCGCTCGGCGTACCGGACGTACATCCGAGCGAGATCGGACGCGAACAGGGCGGACTCCTCGCCGCCCTCACCCGACTTGACCTCCAGCACGACGTCGTCGGCGTCGTGAGGATCACGGGGCGCGAGCAGGTCGGTGAGGGTGGTGTCGAGCTCGGCCACGGTCGCCTCGAGCGCCGGGATCTCCGCGGCGAAGCCGGCGTCGTCGGCAGCGAGCTCGCGGGCCGCCTCGAGATCGTCGCGGGCGGCACTGAGCTTGGAGTACACACTCATGATCGGGGCCAGCTGCGCGAACCGCTTCCCGGCGCGGCGAGCCGCCGCCGGATCGTCGTGCAGCGAGGGATCGGACAGGTCGCGCTCGAGTCCGGCGTGCTCGGCGAGGATGTCGTCGATCGCGGACGGTGTCGCGGAGGCGGCCACGGTGTTCTCCCTGTCGAACCGAAGAATGTCAACGAACAATGGTGCAGAAACGACCGACGCCCGCCCCGAGACGAATCTCGGAACGGGCGTCGGCGGAAGAGCTAGCTGTCGGCGTCGGCCTTCTTGCCTGCGCGCTTGCCGTAGCGAGCCTCGAAGCGAGCCACGCGGCCGCCGGTGTCGAGGATCTTCTGCTTGCCCGTGTAGAACGGGTGGCACTGCGAGCAGACCTCGACGTTGATGCGCTCCGCCGAGTTGGTGCTGCGGGTCTCGAAAGTATGTCCGCAACCACACACGACTGTCGTCGCTGTGTAATCGGGGTGGATTCCTGCCTTCATGGTGTCCCTTTCATGGTCGCCGGGTCGCCTCGACTGTCGAGAGCGTGAACCGGAACCGGACTCGGCCGATCAGTATGCCAGAGCAGCTGTCCGCGCTGGTAATCGTCTCAACATCGGTGCCGGGACGTTTGTTCCGTCGATCCTCGGGGGTCAGTCCTCCGGCGAACCGGGCGCCGTCTTGGAGACCGACATGAGGAACTCGATGTTGTTCTTGCTCTTCTTCAGTCGGTCGATCAGCAGATCGATCGCCTGGTGCGAGTCGAGCCCGGAGAGCACCCGACGCAGCTTGTGCAGCACGGCCGCCTCGTCGGGACTGAGCAGGAGCTCGTCCTTGCGGGTGCCCGACGGATTGACGTCCACCGCCGGGAACACGCGCCGCTCCGCGATCTTGCGATCGAGCTTGAGCTCGGCGTTGCCCGTGCCCTTGAACTCCTCGAAGATCACCGTGTCACCTGTCGAGCCGGTCTCCACCATCGCCGTGGCGATGATGGTGAGCGATCCACCGTTCTCGATGTTGCGCGCGGCACCGAGGAAGCGCTTGGGCGGGTAGAGCGCCGTGGAGTCGACACCACCGGACAGGATGCGACCCGAGGCCGGCGAGCTGTTGTTGTACGCACGGCCCAGACGCGTGATCGAGTCGAGCAGCACCACCACGTCGCGGCCGTCCTCGACCAGACGCTTGGCGCGCTCGATCGCCAGCTCGGCGACCGAGGTGTGGTCGCCCGGCGGGCGATCGAAGGTGGAGGCGATGACCTCACCCTTCACGCTGCGCTGCATGTCGGTCACTTCTTCGGGACGCTCGTCCACGAGCACGACCATCAGGTAGCACTCGGGGTTGTTCGTCGCGATGGCGTTCGCGATCGCCTGCAACACGCTGGTCTTACCCGCCTTGGGCGGGCTCACGATGAGCGCACGCTGCCCCTTGCCGATCGGCATGACCAGATCGATCACGCGCGTCGTCAGGATGTTCTGCGTGGTCTCGAGGCGCAGCCGCTGATTCGGGTACAGCGGCGTGAGCTTGTTGAACTCCGGCCGCTTGCGGTTGCCGTCCGGCGGCGCACCGTTGACCGTGTCGAGACGGACCAGCGGGTTGAACTTCTGCCGGGAGTTGTTCTGCTCCCCCTCGCGGGCCACTCGCACGGCACCGGTCAGTGCGTCACCGCGACGGAGGCCGTTGCGGCGCACCATGTTCATGGAGACGTACACGTCGTTCGGTCCCGCGAGGTAACCCGAGGTCCGGACGAACGCGTAGTTGTCGAGCACGTCGAGGATGCCGGCGACGGGCTGCACGACGTCGTCGTCGCGCAGTTCGGGCTCGCGCTCACGATCACGCTGGTTGCCGCCGCCCTCGGGAGCACCGTCACGATCGCGCCCACGGCGACGCTCGCGGAAACGACGTCCCCGCCTGCCGCGGCCCTCGCCGTCCTCGTCGTCGCGGGGACCGTTGTCACGAGGCCCGTTGTTGCGGTCACCCTGGTTGCGGTCGCCCTGGTTGCGATCGTTTCGGTCGCCCTGGTTGCGATCGTTCCGGTCGCCCTGGTTGCGGTCGCCCTGGTTGCGATCGTTTCGGTCGCCCTGGTTGCGATCGTTCCGGTCGCCCTGGTTGCGATCGTTCCGGTCGCCCTGATTGCGATCGCCCTGGTTGCGATCGTTGCGGTCGCCCTGATTGCGATCGCCCTGGTTGCGGCCCTGGCGCTCGCGGCGCGGCCGGTCCCCGTTCTGACGATCACCCTCGCCCTGGTCGCGGTCGTCGCCACCGTCGGTGCGGGTGGTCTCGGCCGGAGCCGTCGTGGTGGACGCTGCCGCGTCGGTGGACTGGTGCGCGCGGCCGTCCTGCGTCGGCGCAGCGTCGTTCTGCGACTCGGCGGCGGTGTCGGTCGACTCCGCGGCGCCGGCACGGCGGGTCGCTCCGCGACGGTTCCGCGTGCGACGCGGGCCGTCGGGGTTCGCGCCGTCGGACGCTGCACCGTCGGAACCCGAGGTGTCGGCGCTGGGAGTACCGGCGTCGGAGCTGGAGGCGCCTGCGCTCGCACCGTCGGCTCCGGATTCCCGGGGGGCCACGGCGTCGGACACACCGGCGGACGGTGCGTCCGACGTGGCGGCGGGCGCGGACCGGCTCACGCGGGGTGCGCGCGACGGTGCCTCGGTGGCAGCCGCGGACGCGGGCACCTGCTTGGCCTCGATCGCGGACACGAGGTCGCCCTTACGCATCCCGGAGACACCCTTGATGCCGAGTTCGGACGCGAGTCCGCGCAGCTCGGTGAGCACCATCCCGGAGAGTCCGGCACCGCGGCGCGACGTGCGCGGGCGCGTGTCGGACTGGGTCGCCGGAGCAGCGATAGATTCCGTATCGGTCACGGAGGTCCTTTCCTTCCCTCGCGCGCCTGGTGCGCAGATCGAGGGTTCGTTCCGCCGTTCGACTCTCGTGTCGAACTCGGATGCCGCGTACGTTCGCGTCGTGCAGAAGAGCGAAGGCTGTTCCAGGATGCGACTTCCCTGGCGGCCGTGGCGCGCCGATCGACGACGGCGGCACCGCTGGAGCTCGAGGCCGGGAAGTAATGCCCTGGAGAAATCGGCGCGCTGACTGCGCACGATGTACGGACGCGTACCACAATAGCCGTGATGCGAGGTACGGGCAAGAATGTCCGCGTCAGCGCGTCGTGACGCCGTCCGCGATGTCCAGCTCCAGCACCGTCATCCCGTCGTCCCCGGCGCGGTCGGCCAACTCGCGCGCGATGCTCGCCGTTCCGAGCACGAGCACGGTGGGTCCGGCGCCCGAGACCGTCGCGGCGTGCCCGTGTGCGCGCAGGGTCTCGACCCATCGCGACGTCACCGGCAGGGCGGAGGCCCGGTAGGGCTGGTGCAGGCGATCCTCGGTGGACACCATCAACAGATCGGGTCGCGTCGTCAGGGCCACGACCGCGAGCGCGGATCGGCTCGCGTTGAACGCAGCGTCGCGGTGCGGAACGAGGTCGGGCAACAGTCCGCGCGTGTGCGCCGTGGACGACCGTTCGGTCGGGATGAGCACCGTCGCACCGATGTCCGGGTGCACGTCGAGACGGGCGGCCGCATAGGCCCGCGGCCCCTCCGGCGGGCCGGACTCGCGGCTCCAGGACACCACGGCGCCGCCGAGCACGCTGGCCGACGCGTTGTCCGGATGACCCTCGAACTCAGCGGCCAGCTGCACCATCTGCTCGGGCGACAGCGCGAGAGCCGGATCCAGCGACGCCGCGAGGCAGTTGGCCGCGGCGAGCCCACCGACCACTGCCGACGCCGACGAGCCGAGGCCGCGAGAATGAGGAATCCTGTTGTGACACCGTACTTTCAGACCGTCCGCCCATACGCCGACCGACTCGAGACCACGCTCGATCGCTCGCACGACGAGATGCGACGGACCCCACGGAACCTCGCGCGCACCCTCACCGTCGACCTCGATGTCGAGCCCGGACTCCGCCACGGTGACGACGACGTCGTCGAACAGACCCAGGGCGAGCCCCAGTGTGTCGAACCCGGGACCGAGGTTGGCACTGGAGGCAGGCACGCGGGCGTGCGCCACCGTCCCGGTGGTGAGTGTCCTCGTCACGTCGGCCGGCCCGGCCACTATGCCGACTCGGGAGAAGCCGGGTTCACCGACGACCCTGGCGCCACAGTCGATTCCGCCATCGAGATCCCGATCATTCGGACGTTCCCTCGAGTCGGAGAACGCTGGTGACGGCGGTGACGATGTCGAGTTCCTTCAGCGCGTCAACGGTGGCCGCCAGAGCCGAGTCCTTGGCGCGGTGCGTGACGACGACGAGACGGGCATGCTTGCTCGCGCCCTCCTGGCGCACCGTGGAGATGCTGACGTCGTTCTTGGCGAACTCGGCCGCGACGGCGGAGAGCACTCCGGCGCGATCCGCGACCTGCATGTTGACGTGGTACCGCGTGGGGGTGTCCCCCATGGGTGCGACGGGGAGCTTGGCGTACGTCGACTCCCCGGGTCCACGGCCGCCGTAGAACTTGTTGCGCGCCGCCATCACCAGGTCGCCCATGACGGCGGACGCGGTGGGAGCGCCGCCCGCACCCTGGCCGTAGAACATGAGCCGTCCCGCGGCCTCGGCTTCGACCACGACGGCGTTGAAGGCACCCGACACCGAGGCGAGCGGGTGCGACAGCGGTACGAGCGACGGGTAGACGCGGACGGAGATGCGGTCGTTGCCGTCGTCGTCACTCACACGCTCGCACAGCGCGAGAAGCTTGACGGTGCAGTCGAACGCACGCGCGGTGGCGATGTCCGCCGCGGTGATCGAGGAGATCCCTTCGCGGTGTACGTCGGCCGAGGTGACCCGCGTGTGGAACGCGAGCGAGGCCAGGATGGCGGCCTTCGCCGCAGCATCGAAGCCCTCGACGTCGGCCGTCGGATCCGCCTCCGCGTATCCCAGCCGTCCCGCCTCCGCGAGCGTGTCCGCGTAGTCCGCACCCGTCTCGTCCATGGCCGAGAGGATGAAGTTCGTCGTGCCGTTGACGATGCCGATGACACGGTTCACCCGGTCGCCGGCGAGAGACTGCATCAGCGGCCGGACCACCGGAATGGCCCCTGCCACAGCGGCTTCGAAGTACAGGTCGGCGCGGTGGCTCTCGGCGGCGTCGGCCAACTCACCGGTGTACTCGGCGAGGAGTGCCTTGTTGGCCGTGACGACCGACTTGCCGGCGTTGAGCGCGGCGAGGATCAGTTCGCGGGCCGGCTCGATGCCGCCGAGCACCTCGACCACCAGGTCGACATCGTCGCGCGCGACGAGTGCGCGCACGTCGGTGGTCAGCAGGTCGGGGTCGATGCCGCGGTCCTTGCCGATGTCGCGCACCGCGACTCCCCGCAGCACGAGCGGCGCACCGACGCGGGCGGTGAGATCGGTGGCGTGATCGAGCAGGATGCGCACGACCTCGCTGCCGACGTTCCCCATACCGAGGACGGCGACGCCGATCGGCTTGTCCACGGGACTGACGAAGGCCGCGGCCTCCGACGACACTGACGATTCTGGAGCGGTCACCGGTCTACCTCCAAGCTGAGCAGGTCGTCGAACGTTTCGCGGCGGAGTACCAGCCGCGCTTGCCCGTCCCGCACGGCGACGACGGCCGGACGGGGCAGAAGGTTGTACCGGGACGACATCGAGTAGCAGTACGCACCCGTCGCGCCCACGGTGAACAGGTCACCGGGACCGAGATCCTCGGGCTGCCACGTGTCGCGGATGACGATGTCGCCACTCTCGCAGTGCTTTCCGACGATCCGGGCCAGAACGGCCGGAGCCTCCGACGTACGCGACGCGAGGCGGCCGACGTACTCGGCCTGATAGAGCGAGGTCCGGATGTTGTCGCTCATGCCCCCGTCGACGCTGATGTAGCGGCGCGTGTGGGTGCTGTCGACGGTGACGTCCTTGACGGTGCCCACCTCGTACAGCGTCACGGTGCCCGGTCCCGCGATCGCGCGTCCGGGCTCCACTGCCAGTGTCGGAGTAGGGATCCCGGCGGCCGCCGACTCGGACTCGACGATGTGGGCGAGCTTGGCGGCCAGATCCTGCACGGGAGGCGGGTTGTCCCCCGGCACGTAGTGGATGCCCATGCCGCCGCCGAGATCGACCACGGTGATCTGCGAGGTCTTCTCGGTGCCGAACTCGGCCTTGATGTCGCGCAGCAACCCGATCACGCGGTGAGCCGCGAGCTCGAACCCGTCGACCTCGAAGATCTGGGATCCGATGTGCGAGTGCAGGCCGACGAGGCGCAGATTGTCGGTCTCGAACACCCGACTGACGGCCCGGAGCGCGCTGCCGTCGGACAGGCTGAAGCCGAACTTCTGGTCCTCGTGGGCGGTGGCGATGAACTCGTGCGTGTGTGCCTCGACCCCGACGGTGATGCGGATCAGGACGTCCTGCACCGTTCCCGCCGCGGCAGCGACCTCGTCGAGCCGGTCGATCTCGATCATCGAGTCCAGCACGACGTGCTCGACACCGGCGCGCACTCCCGCCTCCAGTTCGGCCCGTGACTTGTTGTTGCCGTGCATCGCGATCCGGTTCGCCGGGAAGCCCGCGTTCAGTGCGATCGCCAGCTCGCCGCCCGAGCACACGTCGAGGGACAGACCCTCGTCCGCGACCCAGCGAGCGATCTCCCCACACAGG
This sequence comes from Rhodococcus sp. SORGH_AS_0301, assembly GCF_030818285.1. NCBI lineage: Bacteria > Bacillati > Actinomycetota > Actinomycetes > Mycobacteriales > Nocardiaceae > Rhodococcus > Rhodococcus sp. SORGH_AS_0301. Next base: position 768,595 of record NZ_JAUTAC010000002.1, on the reverse strand, counting down.
AAGGCCTTGGACGCGTAGTGCACCCGCTCGGGGGCACCGAACGCCTCCGCCATCTCGCGGCAGCGCGACCGGAAATCGTCCTCGTCGATGACGAACAGCGGCGTGCCGTACGTGGCGGCGAGTTCCGTCACCGGAACACCGGCCAGCGTCACGACGCCGTCGTCACCACGAGCTGCGTTGCGGGGGAACACCTTCGGATGAAGGTCCGTGAGTGCCGCGCTGTCCGCCGGACGCTCCGGGGTGCCGGGGCCCGACTGCTCGGCGTGCCGCGGCCCGGCGGGATGCGCGCTCACATCTTCTCCGGTGCACTGACACCGAGCATGGCCAGGCCGTTGGCCAGGACCTGCCGGGTGGCGTCGCCCAGGGCGAGCCGCGCTGTGTGGACGGGCATCGGATCCTCGTCTCCTCGGGGAAGTACTCGACACGCTCCGTAGAACCGGTGATAGGCACCCGCCAACTCCTCGAGGTACCGGGCGATCCGGTGGGGTTCGCGCAGCCCCGCCGCACTGGCGACGACGCGGGGGAACTCCCCGACGGTACGGACGAGGTCACCTTCCGCGGCATGGGTCAGCAGCGCGAAGTCGGGATCCGCGGCGGAGACGCCCAGCTCCTCGGCACCGCGGGCGAGAGAACACAACCGGGCGTGGGCGTACTGCACGTAGTACACCGGGTTGTCGTTGCTCCGGCTCGCCCACAGCGCGAGATCGATGTCGATCGACGAGTCGACCGACGACCGCACCATCACGTACCGCGCGGCGTCGATCCCGATGGCCTCCACGAGGTCGTCGAGAGAGATCACCGTGCCCGCACGCTTGCTCATCTTCACGGCGACACCGTCGCGGACGAGGTTGACCATCTGACCGATGAGCACCTCGACGGTCGCCGGATCGTCGCCGAAGGCTGCGGCAGCGGCCTTGAGCCGACCGATGTAGCCGTGGTGGTCCGCGCCGAGCATGTAGATGCACAGGTCGAACCCGCGAGATCGCTTGTCCTGGAAGTACGCGATGTCGCCGGCGATGTACGCGGCGTTGCCGTCGCTCTTGACCACGACGCGATCCTTGTCGTCGCCGTACTCGGTGCTGCGGAGCCACCAGGCCCCGTCCTTCTCGTACAGGTTGCCCGAGGATTTCAGCGTCTCCACAGCGCGCTCGACCGCGCCGGACTCGAAGAGCGAGTTCTCGTGGAAGTACACGTCGAAGTCGGTGCCGAACTCGTGCAGGTCCGACTTGATCTTCGTGAACATCGCGTCGACGCCGAGGGCTCGGAACACCTCCTGCCGCTCGTCGTCGGGCAGACCCATCACGTCCGGTCGCTGCGTGACGACGGCCGCGGCGATCTCGGCGATGTACTCGCCCGCGTAGCCGTCCTCCGGAGCGGGCAGACCCAGCGCCGAGGCGACCAGCGAGCGTGCGAACCGATCGATCTGCGCGCCGTGATCGTTGAAGTAGTACTCGCGGGTGACCGCGGCACCCCGCGAGGTGAGGATGCGTCCCAGGGCGTCGCCCACCGCGGCCCAGCGGGCGCCGCCCAGGTGCACGGGACCCGTGGGGTTCGCCGAGACGAACTCCAGGTTGATCGAGGTCCCGGTGAGCTCGTCGGACCAGCCGTAGCGATCGTTCTCGCGCTGCACGCGCTCCACGATGGCGCCCTGAGCGGACTTCGCGAGCCGGATGTTGAGGAATCCGGGACCGGCCACGTCGACGGCCTCGACAGCGTCGGCACCGGCCAGAGCGTCCGCGAGCCAGATCGCCAGGTCGCGGGGGCTGACGCCCGCCTTCTTGGCCACCTGCATCGCGACGTTGGTCGCGTAGTCGCCGTGCTCGGGATTGCGCGGGCGGTCCACCGTCACCGTCGCGGGCAACACGGCAGGATCGAGTCCGTGCTCGGTGAGCACGGCCGCTGCGGTGGCATGCAGCAGTTCGGCGAGGTCGGCGGGAGTCACGGGGCCTTATCCTATGGTCTCGCTGCACAGCACCCCGACCGCGGTCACCGGTGGGTCCGACGGGAGCGCTTCAGCGAGGGCTCAGACTCCCTCCGTACAGTGGGGCTGCCTCGAGTACGCGGCCACTCATCTCCTCGATCGAAAGAGCGCTCCGACCATGCCAAGCGGTTCCGACAAGAAGTCAGCCAAGGCCATCAAGGCTGCCAGCAAGACCGGCACCCGGAACAAGGGTGGTGTCCCCTCCAGCGTGGGATCGGGCAAGCGGCGCCAGATCCCGTGGCTGACGGTGGCGGCATCCGTCGTGGTCATCGCGCTGATCGGCGCACTGGCCTGGAACCTGGTGCCCAAGTACCAGGACCGCGCCGAGGCGCAGCGCTTCGCTCCCACCGAGGAGAACCAGGACCCGTCGACCGGCATCGACGGCGTGGTCACGCAGGACTATCCCGCTGCGCTGCACGTCACCGGCTCGCAGCGTGTCGCCTACGACCAGTCGCCGCCGTTCGGTGGCCCGCACGACCAGGTGTGGGCCAACTGCATGGGCACGGTCTACCCGGACGGTCTGCGCACCGAGAATGCCGTGCACTCGCTCGAGCACGGCGCCGTCTGGATCGCCTACAACCCGGACGACCTGAGCGAGGACCAGATCTCGACGCTGGCCGCCAAGGTCGAGAACCAGCAGTACATGCTCATGTCCGCCTACCCCGGACTCGACTCCCCGATCTCGCTGCAGTCGTGGGGCCATCAGCTCAAGCTCGACAGTGTCGACGACCCCCGGATCGACCACTTCATCGCCGCACTGCGCCTGAACCGCTACGCCTACCCCGAGGTCGGCGCGAGCTGCTCCACGACGCCGGAGACCTTCGACCAGGACAACCCGCCGCCGTTCGACGGCAGTGCACCGGGCCCCGACGCGGTGCCGATGAGCGGCGAAGGCCTGACCCCCGACGCCTCCGAGACGGGTGCGGGTCAGCTCCCGGGCGGGCTGGGCCTGCCCACCGACGGCCTGCCCACCGACGGCGCGGCAGTGCCCACACCGTGAGCGTGACGACGGAGGAACGGCCCACGGCGCAGCGGAGTCAGCGATCGGCCCTGCTGGTCCTGGGCGCGGTGGCCCTGCTCGTCATCGGGTTCGCCGTCGGCTTCCTCGCGCAGACCCCGTTGCGGGACGATCCGGCACCCACACCGGGCGCCGATTCGGTCGACGTCGGGTTCTCGCAGGACATGACCGTGCACCACAACCAGGCGATCGAGATGGCGACCATCGCGCTCAGTGGCGCCTCCGATCCGCTGGTCAAGAATCTCGCGTACGACATCCTCACGACACAGCAGAACCAGGCCGGCCAGATGCAGGGCTGGCTGGCGCTCTGGGACGCCGCTCCGTTGCCGACGGGCGGCTACATGGGCTGGATGACGGAGGACGGAGGACACTCCATGTCCGGCTCGTCCATGTCGTCCATGTCCGGGTCCGGCTCGTCCACCGGTCCCGTGCAGACCATGCCGGGTATGGCGAGTACGCAGGACATGACGGCGCTGCGCGCCGCCACCGGTCCGGCACTGGACGTGCTGTTCCTCCAGTTGATGCTGCGCCACCACGAAGGTGGTCTGCCGATGATGGAGTACGGCGCGGTGCACGCGGAGACGCCCGCGGTGCGCAATCTCGCGCAGACGATGGTGAACACCCAGACCTCGGAGGCTCAGCTGATGACGCAGACGCTCACCGAGAAGGGTGCTGCTCCGCTCTGATCGCGTGATGCGCTACTGTTGGCACCGCCCGAAACGGCACATCGGAGTTCGCTCCGGTGCGCCCCCGTAGCTCAGGGGATAGAGCGTCCGCCTCCGGAGCGGAAGGCCGCAGGTTCGAATCCTGCCGGGGGCACCCATCACTCGCCCGGTGCGAGCACCGTCAGTCGTTCGCCAGGAGCGCCGTCATCACGGCGTCGGCCGTCAGCCGGGCCGTCGGTTTCCTCGCAGGCGCCAGGTCGTGTCCCGCAGCCTCGATCGTCACGATGGTCACCGCTCCCCCGATCCGCGTCGTGTGCTCGCGCAGTTCGTCGCCGGTGGCGAACGGGTCCCGCGAGCCGTGCACGATCACGGTCGGAGCGGCGATGCCCGGGAAGTGCTCGGTCCGCAGGGTGTCCGGCTTCGTCGGCGGGTGCAGCGGATAGGACAGTGCGAGAAGAGCGTCCGCGATGTCGGGGTCCTCGGCGAGGAGCATCGAGGCCTGACGGCCGCCGTACGAGTGACCCCCGACGATCACCGGTCCCCGCGCATCCAGCGCCCGCACCGCGGCGGCGATACCGGCACGATCCGCGGCGGCGCCCGCTCGGTTCGGAGGGCCCTTGGGCCGAGCCTGACGAAACGGGAGATCGATCCGCGCCGTCAGTACCCCACGGTCCGCGAGCTCGTTGGCGACGGCCACCAGAATCGCTGCGTCGCAGTTGCTTCCCGCACCGTGGGCGAGCACGGCCGTCGCGACGGGTGCGCCGGCAGGTTCGTGGACGACGCCGTGGATCCCGTCGGCTCGCCACTCCCGCACCGTTCCCTCCGTCATGCCGCGACCGTAACGCAGAACGGGCACCGACCACAGTGGTCGATGCCCGTTCTTCTCGTGCGTCCGGTGTCAGGGAACCTGAGTGAGCCCCACCGTCGGGAAGAACGCGCAGGTCTTGCCGTCGTGCGAGACCTGGCCGAAGATCGCCGACAACACGGTGCCCGAGCCCGTGGCGACGGGTGCCAGGCGCACACCGGCATTGGGGAACTTCGAGAGGTTGTTCGTCAGCAGGTCGCGTCCGATGGAACGGAACGGCTCACCCAGTGGCTCGATGATCTCCGCGAGGACGACGTCGGTGAGACCACCCATGTCGGCGAAGCCACCCTTCAGCGTGTTGACGTTGAACCACGCCACCTGCATGCCGGACTTGTTCGCACCGTCGTTCACGATGCCGCCGGGCGCCGGAACGAAGGCGTACAGCGTCTCGCCCGGATCGGCGATCGTGGTGTCGATCCCGGGCAGTGTCGGAATGGTGACACCCGGCACCTTCGGCGTGTACGAGCCGGGAGCCGAACCGGCGACCGCGGGCACGATGCCGAGCGGCGCACCCGGGAGCGCGGAGCAGTTGATCGCGGCCGTCGGGTAGAAGAACGGCGTGAGACCGAAGCCGCCGAGCAGTCCGTTCGCAGCGTCCAGCAGCGCCAGCGGGTTCGTACCGGCGGGCTCCGCGACATCGACCGACGGTGCAGCACCCAGCACGGCGCGCGCCGCCTCGAGGGCGACGTCCCCCGGCTCAGCGGATCCCTCGAGAGTGGCCAGCGCCTGCTGGAACGGGTCCGGAGCGGGTGCCGGATCGGCAGAGGCGACGGCCGGCAGCGCGAGCGCTCCGGCGCAGGCGATGGCCAGGGCGGCCACCGTTCGACGAGGCCGACGGAATGTACGCATGCATGCTCCTGAATGGCTCGGGGTCGACGATCTCGGGATCGAGATGCGCGTGCGGTCCCGTGGGAACCGTGTGGTCCGATTCGATCACGGGTTTCGTCAGGTCACGGTCGTCGAGACTGCATTGATACCAAAGTGTCGCATGATGCAGATGTGACGGATGTGGCGATCGACTCGGTCGTGCGCCGAGTCGATCCACCGTGCGAACGTGGGAAGATCGACCCATGTCGTCAGCGCCGAAGCTTCCGCTGGACCCCATCGCGGAAGCTCACCGTCAGTGGATCCGCCACGGATGGTCGGACGCCGCCGACGGCATGGCCGCGGTCACGTCCATCATGCGCGTCCAACAGATCATGATGGCGCGCGTCGAAGAGGTCCTCAAACCCACGGGGCTGACCTTCGCTCGCTACGAGTTGCTCACCCTGCTCACCTTCACGAAGACCGGCGCCCTGCCGATGGCGAAAGCCAGCGCACGCCTGCAGGTCCATCCCACCTCGGTGACCAACGCCGTCGACAGGTTGGAGAAGGCGGACCTGGTCACGCGGGTACCGCACCCCACGGATCGCCGCACCACACTCGTCGAGATCACCGAGGCGGGACGGCAATTGGCGGTCAAGGCGACGGAAGATCTCAACGACCGCGTGTTCGGGCTCCCCGGAGTCGCGGGTGCGGATCTGGACAGACTGGTGTCCATCCTCGCAGGGGTCCGGCGGCGCGCCGGGGACTTCGACGACGAGGACACGTCCGGCTGGTGACAGCAGAGATCCGGTGCCACTCCCCTCGCTCGGGCGAGGAGCGTCGCACCGGATCTCGGTACGGCCGGATCAGCGGTGGCGGAACACCGGCTGACGCTTCTCGGTGAAGGCGGTCATGCCCTCGGTCTGATCGTCGGTGGCGAACGTCGAGTGGAACAAGCGACGTTCGAACCGAACACCCTCCGCCAGAGTCGATTCGAACGCCCGATTCACGGCTTCCTTCGCCATGACAGCGATGGGCAGCGACTTCGCGGCGATCGTCTCGGCCGTCTCCAGCGCATCGGCGAGCAGATCGGCCGCCGGCACGATCCGCGACACGAGCCCTGCTCGCTCCGCCTCCTCGGCGCCCATCTTGCGGCCGGTCAGACACATCTCCATGGCCTTGGCCTTGCCGACGGCACGGGTCAACCGTTGGGAGCCACCGATTCCGGGGATCACCCCCAGAGCGATCTCCGGTTGGCCGAACTGAGCCGTGTCCGCTGCGATCAAGATGTCGCACATCATGGCCAGCTCGCAACCCCCACCGAGGGCGTAACCCGCCACGGCGGCGATGGTCGGTGTGCGCACTGCGGCGAACGCGTCCCACTCGGAGAAGAAGTCCTGCGTGTAGACCTCCATGTAGGTCTTGGACTGCATCTCCTTGATGTCGGCACCGGCCGCGAACGCCTTCTCGGAACCGGTCACCACGATCGCCCCGATCGCCGGATCACGATCGAACGCCACGGCAGCCTCGACCACCTCGGTCATCAGCTGAGAGTTCAACGCGTTCAGCGCCTTCGGCCGGTTCAGCGTGATGACGCCGACGCGGCCCCTGGTCTCGACCGTGATCGTCTCGAATTGCTGCGTCTCCACTGTCGGCGTCCCGACGTCGCTCACGCGGTACCGCCCGAACGCTCACGGATGTCCTGCACGATGCCGGAGAAGTCCCTGTCGCCGTGCTCGGCGGCGTACGCCTCGTACATCGCCGAGGCCAGCATGCCCAGCTGCGCCTCGACACCGTTGGCGCGCACGGCCTCCGACACGAGACCCAGATCCTTGCGCATCAACGCGGCGGCGAATCCCGGCGTGTAGTCGTTGTTCGCGGGACTCGTCGGCACCGGTCCCGGAACGGGACAGTTGGTGGTCAACGCCCAGCACTGTCCCGATGCCGTGCTGGCGACGTCGAACAGTGCCTGATTGGTCAGCCCCAGCTTCTCCCCGAGCACGAAGGCCTCGCTGACGGCGATCATGGAGACCCCGAGAATCATGTTGTTGCACAGCTTGGCCGCCTGGCCGTTGCCGCTCTGTCCGCAGTGCACGATCTTGCGACCCATGATCTCGAGCAGCGGATTCGCCTCGGCGACGGCAGCGTCGTCGCCCCCGACCATGAACGTCAGCGTGCCCGCGGTGGCTCCACCGACGCCGCCCGACACGGGAGCGTCGACGGCGCGGTGGCCCGCGGCCCGCGCGACGTCGGCCGCCGTACGGGCATCGGCCACGTCGATGGTCGAGGAGTCGATGAACAGCGTGCCGGCGCCGGCAGCGGGGACGACGTCGGCATAGCAGTCGAGGACGTGCTTGCCACTGGGCAACATCGTCACCACCACCGAGGCACCCGCCACGGCATCGGCGGCCGACTCGGCGACCGTGATGCCCTTCTCCCGCGCCTGGTCGAGCGAGGCGGGAACGAGGTCGAAGCCTCGGACGTCGTGGCCGGCCGCGGCGAGGTTGGCCGCCATCGGCCCGCCCATGTGCCCCAGCCCCAGGAAGGCGATCACGGTGCTCACGATTGTGGTCCTTTCGAGACGGAGTCCGCCGCAGCGGACGTCAGACCCAACTCGGCGTCGCCGAGCGGTGCGAAGAAACGATCGACGTCGGAGGTGGTGACGTCATCGAGATGGGCAGGCCGCCAGCGCGGTCGACGATCCTTGTCCACCACCTGCGCGCGTATGCCCTCGACGAGGTCGGGGCTGTCCAGGCAGGCGATGGACACGCGGTACTCGTCGTCGAGGACCTCGTCCAGCGACGAGGCCGCGGCCGCGCGGCGCAGTGAGCGGAGCGTGACCGCCACCGACGTGGGGGACTTCGCCTCGATCGCGTCGGCCGCAGCGACGGCCTCGTCGCGGCCGTCGGCACGTAACCGCGCGACGATGCTCGCCGCGTCGTCGCCCGTGTAGGCCGCGTCGATCCACTCACGCTGCGCCGCCAGAGCCGACTCGGGAACGGGCGAGACGAGCGACAGCGCGGTGTCGACGGTGCCCGTGTGCAGGGCTTCGACGAACGCCGGCAGATCCTCGGTGGGCACGAAGTGGTCGGCGAATCCGGCAGCGACGGCGTCGCCCGCCGTCATGCGCGCGGTGGTCAACGCGAGGTGAGTGCCGATCTCGCCGGGCGTCCGGGCGAGGAGATACGTCCCGCCGACGTCCGGAACGAAGCCGATGCCGACCTCGGGCATCGCGACCTTCGACTTCTCCGTCACTATGCGGACCGTCGCGTGAGCGGAGATACCCACTCCGCCGCCCATCACCGCACCGTCCATCAGAGCGACGATCGGCTTGCCGTACCGGTTGATCCGCGAGTTCATGACGTACTCGTCCCGCCAGAACTTCGCGGTGGCGGACCCCGTCGGCCAGTTCTCGCCCGCCTTCGCCTTCGCGTCGTCGTGGATCGCGACGATGTCGCCACCGGCGCACAGTCCGCGCTCACCGTTGCCGGTGATCAGCACGGCGCGCACCGACGGGTCGTCCTCCCACCGCACGAGAGCCGCGTCGATGTCGCGCACCATCGCGTGGCTGAGCGCGTTGATCGCGCGCGGCCGGTTCAGGGTGACCGTGGCGACCCCGCGGTCGACCGTCAGCAGGACGTCGGAGTTCTCCGCGGCGGTGTCGCTCACGCGGCACCCACCACCGATCGGGCGATGACGATTCGCATGACCTCGTTCGTTCCTTCCAGGATCTGGTGCACTCGGAGATCGCGGACGATCTTCTCCAGACCGTACTCACTGAGATAGCCGTAGCCACCGAGCAACTGGAGCGCGTCGTTGGCCACGGTGAACCCCACGTCGGTGGTGAACTTCTTCGCCATCGCACACAGCTGCACCTTGTCGGGAGCATCGGCGTCGAGAGCACTCGCGGCCCGCAGGAGCAGGACCCGGGCCGCCTCGAGATCTGTCCGCATGTCGGCCAGGCGGAACTGCAGTGCCTGCGCGTCGAGCAGCCGTGATCCGAACGCACGACGGTCGGCGAGGTAGGACACCGCGGCGTCGAACGCCGCCGTCGCGCCGCCCAGCGAGCAGGCCGCGATGTTGATGCGACCGCCGTTGAGACCGTTCATCGCGATGCGGAACCCGTTGCCCTCGCCGCCGAGCAGATTCTCGGCCGGCACCGTGACGTCCTCCAGGATCACCTGGCGGGTGGGCTGCGCGTTCCAGCCCATCTTGGCCTCGTTGGCGCCGAACGACAGTCCCGGCGTGTCCTTCTCGACGACGAACGCGGAGATGCCGGACGGGCCGGGCCCGCCGGTGCGTGCCATGACGACGTAGACGGCGGACTCGCCGGCACCCGAGATGAACTGCTTCACGCCGTTCAGGACGTAGGTGTCCCCGTCGCGCACCGCCTTGGTCGACAGCGCGGCCGCGTCGGATCCGGCGCCCGGTTCGGTGAGGCAGTAGCTGCCCAGGGTCTCCATCGAGCACAGAGCCGGAAGCCACTGTCGCCGTTGATCGTCGGAGCCGTAGGTGTCGATCATCCACGCCACCATGTTGTGAATCGACAGGTACGCGGCGATCGACGGATCACCTGCGGCGAGCTTCTCGAAGATCCGCACGGCGTCGACGCGGCGCAGACCGGAGCCGCCGACGTCCTCGGCGATGTAGATCCCGCCCATACCGAGAGCGGCGGCCTTGCGCAGGACGTCGACCGGGAAGTGCTTGGTCCGGTCCCACTCCACGGCGTTCGGAGCGAGGAACTCCGCGGCGAAATCCGCTGCCGTCTCGCTGATCGCGCGCTCGTCCTCGTCGAGCGCGAAGATGTCCGCCACCGTCAGTCCATCGTCGGGATGACGAAGTGGTTCTGCGCCACAGCTTCCTTGCGGCCGCTGGGCCACCGCTGGGTGACCGTCTTGGTCTTGGTGTAGAACCGCACCGAATCCGGTCCGTGCTGATTGAGGTCGCCGAATCCGGACCGCTTCCAGCCACCGAAGGTGTGGTACGCGATCGGCACCGGAATGGGAACGTTGACGCCGACCATGCCGACATTGACCCGCGCGGTGAAGTCGCGCGCCGTGTCACCGTCGCGCGTGAAGATCGCGACACCGTTGCCGTACTCGTGAGCCGACGGCAGGCGCAGCGCCTCCTCGTAGTCGGCCGCACGCACGATCTGCAGCACCGGTCCGAAGATCTCCTCCTTGTAGATGCGCATGTCCGTCGTCACCTTGTCGAACAGCGTTGCGCCGGTGAAGAACCCGTTCTCGTGGCCGGCAAGGGAGAAGCCTCGGCCGTCGACCACCAGGTCCGCACCCTCGTCGACACCGATCTGCACGTAGTCCGTGACGCGCTGGACGGCCTCGGCCGTGATGAGCGGTCCGAAGTCGCTGCCCGCATCGTCGCTGCGTCCGACGCTGAGCTTCTCGACGCGCTCGACCAGCTTGGCGCGCAGGGCCTCCGCGGTCTCCTCGCCGACGGGCACGGCCACGGAGATGGCCATGCAGCGCTCACCCGCACTGCCGTAGCCGGCACCGATCAGCGCATCGGCCACCTCGTCGAGGTCGGCGTCGGGCATGACGATGGCGTGGTTCTTCGCTCCGCCGAAGCACTGGGCGCGCTTGCCGTGCGCCGCCGCCGTCTCGTAGATGTACTGGGCGATGGGCGTGGAGCCGACGAAGCCCACCGCACTGACGCGCGGGTCGGTCAGGATCGCGTCGACTGCTTCCTTGTCACCGTTGACGACGTTGAAGATTCCGGGAGGGCCACCGGCCTCGAGGAAGAGTTCGGCCAACCGCAGCGGCACGGAGGGGTCCCGCTCGGACGGCTTGAGGATGAACGCGTTGCCGCAGGCGATGGCGGGCGCGGCCTTCCACAGCGGGATCATCGCGGGGAAGTTGAACGGGGTGATGCCGGAGACGACACCGAGAGGCTGACGCATCGAGTACACGTCGATACCCGTTCCGGCACTCGCCGTGAACTCACCCTTGAGCAGATGCGGGATGCCGGTGGCGAACTCGACGACCTCGAGTCCGCGTTGGATGTCGCCCTTGGCATCGGCCACGGTCTTGCCGTGCTCGGACGAGAGCAACTGTGCGAGCGGCTCCATGTTCTCGTTGATCAGGGCCAGGAAGCGCATCAGGACGCGGGCACGCTTCTGCGGATTCTGCAGCGCCCACTCGACCTGCGCCTCCTCGGCGTTCGCCACGGCCGCCTCGACCTCCGCCGTACTGGCGAGCGGAACGCGGGCCTGCACCTCGCCGGTGTTCGGGTCGAAGACGTCGGCGAAACGGCCCGACTCCCCCGCCACGTGCTGTCCACCGATGTAGTGCGTCAGTTCTCGGGTCACGGATCCACCTTCGTCGTCGTTGAGTGAGGTGATCCTATAGTCGGACGTCCACGTATGTCCAGGCTCACGCCCCGCCCATCCGCCGGTAGAGCGCATCGAGCTCCGCCATCGCGGACCGCACCCCGCGCTCGTCGACGTCCGCAGTCCGCAACGCGATGCGCAGCAACGACGCCTCGAGATCGTCCGACGCCGGCGAGAACAGCGGGTCCGGCAGCGCCGGCAGCGTCGTCGCGTCACCGAAGTGATCGTCCGGATCGACCGTCGCCTCCGCGTCCTCGACGAACCCGACCAGGGCATCGAGGTCGACTCCGCGCAGCGCCAGCAGGCGGGTCGGGTCCTCGTCGATCCGCTCCGCGGCGAGATACGTCAGCGCCGCGGCGTGCTTGCAGGGCCACCCGCTGTCGGGACAGGTGCAGTCGAAATCGAGCTGCGACGCACTCGACAGCAGCAGCCGCGGCCCCAGCGCCCGCGGAACCGAGCCGGAGGCGAGCTCGGTCAGCATGCCGGGCGACTCCTGTACGTCGGACATCAGCGCGTCCATGTCGAACGGATCCAGGACAGCGATGCTCACGGACGCCGAGAACGGCTCCACCTGACTGCCCTGGACGTCGCCGTCGATCCGCCCCGGCCGGAGTTCGAGGGAGATCACCTGCCCGCCGCGGGCGTACGTCCGTCCGCGCGAGAGCCGCCCGGCGTCGGCGATCGACTCGATGGTCTCCACGAACTGCTTGCCCCACCACGTGCGACCGAAGGCGCCCCGAGAGGTCTTCGCCGCGATGCCGTCCGGGATCCGCCGCCGGGGGCCGAACTGGTCGAACTGCGCCATCAGTCGCCCACCGCGTCCTCGGAGAGCGTGAGCAGATCGCGCAACTCCCCCGTCGACAACTCGGTGATCCAACTCTCGCCGGAGCCCACCGCGAGATCGGCCAGATCCTTCTTCGTGGTGAGCATGGTGTCGATGCGCTCCTCCACGGTGCCGACGCACAACAACTTGCGCACCTGGACGTCCTTGCGCTGGCCGATGCGGAACGCGCGATCCGTCGCCTGGTTCTCCACCGCCGGATTCCACCACCGGTCCAGGTGCACCACGTGATTGGCGGCCGTCAGGTTGAGGCCGGTGCCACCCGCCTTGAGCGAGAGCACCATGATCGGAGGACCGCCGGCGGACTGGAACTCCTCGACCATCGCGTCCCGTCGACCCTTGCTCACACCACCGTGCAGGAACGGGACGGGAACGCCGAACCGGCGTTCGAGGTACGGCGCCACCATCGATCCGAACGCCGTGAACTGGGTGAACAACAACGCCTTCTCGCCGTCGCCGAGGACCGAGTCGAGGATGTCGTCCACGAGTGCGAGCTTGCCGGAGCGGTGCTTGCCACGACGTAACACCGTCGACCCGTCGTCGAGGAAGTGCGCCGGGTGGTTGCACACCTGCTTGAGCCGGGTCAGCGCGCCGAGCACCGCACCCTTGCGCGCCATGCCCTCGCTCTCGGCGATCTGTCGCATCATCTCGTCGACGACGGCCTGGTACAGGCTCGCCTGCTCGGCGGTGAGGTTCGAGCGCACGGTCATCTCGAACTTGTCGGGCAGGTCCGCGATGACCGTCTTGTCGGTCTTCACCCGCCGCAGAACGAACGGTGACGTGAGAGAGCGCAACCTGGCCACGGCGGTCTCCTCCTTCTCGCGTTCGATCGGGATCGCGAAGCGTGCCCGGAACGTGGCCGGGGTGCCCAGGATGCCGGGGTTGCAGAAGTCGAAGATCGACCGGAGCTCGTCCAACCGGTTCTCCACGGGCGTGCCCGTCAGCGCGATCCGGTGCGCCGCGGGAATCGCCCGCGCCGCGCGGGCCTGCGCCGTGCTGCTGTTCTTGACGTGCTGGGCCTCGTCGAGCACCACCCGTCGCCAGGTCTGCGCCGACAGTTCGCCCACGTCGCGAGCCAACAATGCGTACGTCGTGACCACCAGATCGTGCGAGCGCACCGCAGCCGTCAGGTCGTCCCCCGTCGCGCGATCCGGCCCGTGGTGCACCAGTACGCGCAGGGTCGGCACGAACCTTGCCGCCTCGCGCTGCCAGTTGCCCACCACCGACATGGGCGCGACGAGCAACGTCGGTGTCACCGATCGCTCGTGCGCCAGGAGAACCAGCAGCTGCAGCGTCTTTCCCAACCCCATGTCGTCGGCCAGTACCGCCCCGAGGCCGGCCGAACTCATGAAGGCGAGCCACTCCACACCGCGCTGCTGATACGGCCGCAGCGTCGCGTGCACCGAGTCGGGCACCTCCACCGGTTCCGGCCGGCGGTCCGGGTCGAGCAACTTCTGCGCCCAGCCGGTGGCCTCGATCCGCTCGACGGGAACCGGCGGCGGCTTCTCGGCGGACAACTGCCCCAGCACGTCGGCGAGCGGCAGGGCGCGGTCCCGGTTCTGCTTCTTCACGTACTCGATCGCGCGGCTCAGGGCGGTTCCGTCGGCCTGCACCCAGGTGCCGCGCAGTCGCACCAGGTCGCCCTTCGTCGACGCGAGCCGGGCCATCTCCTCCGGCGTCAGTTCCATGTCGCCGATGGCCAGTTGCCAGTCGTACGAGACGATCTCGTCCAACCCCACCGCCCGGTTCTCCGCGGTGGGCGACGGCGGCGAGTCGACCTTCAGCCGCAACGACGCGTCGAGGCGACTCCACGCCCGCGGAAGCAGCACCCCGACCGACACGGCACGCAGCTTCTCGACCCCGTGCAGCACGAAGTCGGTCACCGCCGCCGTGGGCAGCAGCATGTCGAGCGAGCCGGTGTCCGTCGCCATCGAGCGCAGCGGCTCGTACGCGGCCATCGCCTCGCCGAGCTTCGCCACCGCGACCCGGAACAGTTCCGCGTCCCGCACACCCGGCGCTCCGCCGCCGCGGTGCACCACTACCGGCGTCGGCGCCTCACCGTCCGGACGCAGCAACACCTCGAGCGGCCACAACGGCTCCCCGGTCTCGTCGTCGTCGTCCGGTTCGGTGAGCCGCAGGACCAGCTCGGGCTCGTCGCCGCGCAGGCTCGCCCGCCACTGCTCCAGTGCCGCCTCGGAGCGAGCCGATCCCTCCTCGTACGGCTCCTCCTCGACGAGGGACCACAGGAGCGGATGCTCGACTCCGGGGCGTCCGATGACGCGGCGCACGATCGGATCCGTCACCTCGGCGAGCAGGTCGTCGAGGACGGCGCGCGCACCGCCCTCCGCACTCTGCACCGGCGGCATCGCGGCCGCCAGTTCCGCGCGCCACGCGCGCTGTGGCTCCCCTCCGACCAGTCGCCACCGCAGCCACCACTGCGACTCGAACCGCACCTGCACCGGGACCACCCGCGCAGCACGGACCCACCGCTCCACCCCGGCCACCACGAGGGCGAGATAGCGCAGATCACCGGAGATCGCGGGGTGGCGGGGCGGAACGCGCAACAGCAGTTCCGCTGCGTCCGCCGGCGCCAGCGCGATCGACGGCATCGACACCGCCACGTGTCCGCGCGGCGTCGGCAGGGTGACGTCGGCACGGTGCCGCATCCGTCGGGACATCACCTTGGCTAGGTGAGGCGGGAGCTCCGGCGTGTCGGCCGAGTGACGGTCGCCGCTCGGGGCGTCGTCGTCCTCCCACAACATCAGGCCTCGACCGGGGGTCCAGAGGCCGTGGAGCATGGTGCCATCCAATCACTGCGAGGCCTGTGCAGAACGTCCCGCGTCCTGTCGGACCCACCCGGCATACTCGCTCCTCGTGACCTTCTCCTCGACCCGGCCGACGCGGCGTCTCGCGTCCGCGCTCGTCGCCGCGATGGTCCTGGCCGTCCTCACCGGCTGCTCGACGCTGCTGGGCGCGCCCACTCCCGCACCGGGCAGTCCCCCCGCGACGACGATCGAGTCACTGCTCGCGCAGGTCGCCGTCGTGGACTCCCGGCCCGACGTGCCGGGGTACGAGCGCAGTTGCAAGGCCGGGGACGGATGCGTGTTCGGTCCCGCCTGGACCGACGACTACGACGGTCCGGGCGGACACGACGGCTGCGGCACCCGCGACAACGTGCTGCAGCTCGCGCTCACCGACGTGCAGTTCCGGCCGGGAACCAACGACTGCGTCGTCGTGGCGGGATCGTTGAGCGATCCGTTCACGGGATCGGTGCTGCCGTTCAGCAAGCAGAGCGCGGGCGACGTGCAGATCGACCACACCTACCCGCTGGCGGCGGCGTGGGACATGGGCGCATGGCAGTGGCCGCTCGATCAGCGCATCCGTTTCGCCAACGACATCACGTACAACCTCATGGCCGTCTCGGGTGCGGAGAACCAGTCGAAGAGCGACAAGACCCCCTCGGACTGGATGCCTCCCAACGGCGCGTACCACTGCTACTACGCGGGGCGGTTCCTCACGGTGGCCGTCCGGTACGGGCTTCCCGTCACGGTGGCCGACCGGGACGTGCTGGCCACGGTGTCGAACTCCTGCCCCTGACTCCGTCCGAACCCGAGCCGTCGCCGGAACCGTTACGCTGCCCGTCATGTCGCGTGTGTTCACCAAAGACACCCAGCTCTGCATGTCGTTGTCGGGGCGGCCCAGCAACATCGGGACCCGGTTCCACAACTACCTCTACGACGAGCTGGATCTGAACTTCGTCTACAAGGCGTTCACCACCACCGACCTCCCCGCGGCCGTCGCCGGAATCCGTGCGCTCGGAATCCGCGGCTGCGGAGTGTCCATGCCGTTCAAGGAGGCCTGCATCGAGCACGTCGACGTCATGCACGACTCGGCGTCCGCGATCGACTCGGTGAACACCATCGTCAACGAGGACGGCGTGCTGCACGCCTACAACACGGACTACCAGGCCGTCGCGGACCTCGTCCGGGAGGCCGGTCTCGACCCGTCGTGGTCGGTCGCGGTCACGGGCAGCGGCGGCATGGCCAAGGCCGTCGTCGCCGCGCTGCGGGACACGGGCTTCACCACGGGAACTGTCGTGGCGCGCAACGAGAGAACCGGACCGGCTCTCGCCGAGAAGTACGGCTACGGCTGGTCGGCCACCGCCGACGACGTCTCGGCCGACGTCCTCGTCAACGTGACACCCGTCGGGATGGCCGGCGGTCCGGACTCCGACGCGCTGCCGTTCGCCACCGAGCAGATCGCCGCCGCTCGCGCCGTCGTCGACGTGGTCGCGGTGCCGTCCGAGACACCGCTGATCGTCGCGGCGCGCGCCGCCGGAAAGCCCGTGATCACCGGTGCGCAGGTGGTGGCACTGCAGGCCGCGGAGCAATTCGCGCTGTACACCGGCGTGCGCCTGCGCACCGAGCAGATCCAGCGGGCCTCCGAGTTCAGTCGGCGCTGAGGTCGTTCGACCAGCCGACTACTCACGGAACATTCTGGCGGTGACCTCGAGGGCGGCGCGACGTGGGAGCAACCGCACACCGGCCGACTGCAGCTTGTTGTTCACTCCGGACACCACCGAGGCCGGGGGCCGCTTGGCCGCGAGCGCCGCGAACGTCGTGTCCATGACCTGTTCCGACGTCTGCATCTTCCCGAACGCGGCGTCCTTGCTGCCGAGCACCTCGAAGAACTCGGTCTCGGTGGGACCCGGCGAGACCGCCATGACGGTGACACCGGTCCCGCGAGTCTCGACGGCCAGCGCCTCGGTGAAGCTGAGCACGAACGCCTTGCTCGCCGCGTAGACGGCCATTCCCGGGAGCGGTTGGTACGCCGCCGTGCTCGCGAGCGTGACCAGCACACCCGCGCCGTGCTCGATCATGCCCGGCAGGAACGCACGCGAGAGATCGACGACAGCAGCGATGTTCACGGCGATCTCGTTGCCGAGCGTCACCGGATCCTCCTCGACGAACGGCTGGTGCGTCCCGAATCCCGCATTGTTGATCAGCGAGTGCACCGTGATGCCGCGGTGACCGAGAGTCGCCTTCAGCGCCGATCCCGCACCGGGCACGGCGAGGTCCGCGGCGATCGGGGTGGCGGTGACACCGTGCCGGGAGGAGATCTCCGCCGCCAACTCCTCGAGGCGATCGAGTCGCCGCGCGACGAGCACGACGTCGCACCCGAGGGACGCGAAGCGTCGTGCGAAATCGGCACCCAGGCCCGAGCTCGCGCCGGTGACGAGGACGGTGGATCCGCGGAGACGCGTACGCAGTGTCGACAAGGTCATCCGCTCACTGTAGGGACCGGACGTCCGACGATCAGAAGTGCTGCCATGTGGGTTTCTCCGACAACGCGTACCGGTAGTAGTCACTCGACCCCAGCGCCGACGCCGCGCCCTCGTCGACGACCACGGTCACGTGCGGATGCATCTGGATCACCGACGCCGGACAGGACGCGGCCAGCGGCCCCTCCACCGACGCGGCGAGAGCGTCCGCCTTCCCTTCGCCGAGTGCGACGAGGACCAGATGGCGGGCCTCGAGAATCGTGCCCAGACCCTGGGTCACCACGTGATGCGGTACCTCGTCGGCGGAGTGGAAGAAGCGTGCGTTGTCCTCCCGCGTGCGGCGCGTGAGGGTCTTGACCCGCGTGCGGGAGACGAGCGACGACCCCGGTTCGTTGAAGCCGATGTGGCCGTCGGACCCGATGCCCAACAGTTGCACGTCCACACCGCCCGACGCGGCGATCGCGGCGTCGTAGCGAGCGCACTCGGCCGCGACGTCCGCCGCCTCGCCGTTCGGACCGTCGATGGCATCCGGGTCGATGTCGATCTCCGCAGCGAACTCCGTGGCGATCACCGAACGGTACGACTGCGGATGGGCGGCCGGCAGACCCACGTACTCGTCGAGGAGGAACGCCCGGCAGGACGCGAACGACAACGCCTCCTCGCGATGCCGCCGACCGAGCTCCCGGTACGTGCCCAACGGGGTGGACCCCGTCGCCACGCCCAGCACCGCGGCACCCTGCCGAACCCTGCGTTCGACGATGTCCGCCACGGTGCGGTGCACCGCCGCTGCGTCGTCACGGATGACGATCTCCATCCGGCACACCCACTTCCACTCGTCCGCGCCTCACGACGCTCGTCACGGTCAGATCGGCATCGGTGATCACGATGTCCGCGCGCATCCCGGCCGCCAGGCGCCCCACCGTGTCCTGCAGGCCGAGGAACCGAGCCGGTGTGGTCGCCCCCATGCGCACCGCCGACACCAGGTCGACTCCCGACTCGGCCACCGCCCGTCGCACGATGTCGAGGACTGTCGACGTTCCGCCCGCGATGGCTCCCGGCTCGTCGCCGTACTGCGTCAGGCGCGCCACCCCGTCCGCGACCGTCACGTCGAGCGAGCCCAATCGGTAGGGGCCGTCGCTCATCCCGGCCGCGGCCATGGCGTCGGAGACGAACACGATGCCGTCGGGTCCGACGAGGTCGACCACCATGGCGACCGTCCAGGAATCGAGATGCACACCGTCACCGATGAGTTCGAGCACCATCTCGCCGCGTCCCGCCGCCGCGAGACACGCGGCCACCGGTCCGGGCGCCCGATGATGCAGCGGCGGCATCCCGTTGAACAGATGGGTGGCGCTCACCGGCCCGGTCAGCCGCGCCAGCGCTGCCGTGACCGTGACCGCATCGGCGTCGGTGTGGCCCACGCTCGGACGGATGTCGTTCTCGGCCATCACCCGAGCGAGGGCGTCCAGGTTCGCGGTCTCCGGTGCCAGCGTCATCGACCGCACGGCTCCCCCGCCGGCCGTCACCACGGCCTCGAGGAGACGCGGATCACCCGGAACGATCGCCGCCGGATCCTGTGCACCGCAACGGCTACGGGCGAGGAACGGCCCCTCGAGATGAACGCCCGCGATGTCGCCGCGGCGCCACAGCTCCGCCAGCAGTGTCGTCCTGTCGACGAGCACCTCGCGCGGGGCGGACACGAGGGAGGCGAGCATGGTCGTCGTCCCGCTGCGCACGTGATGCGCGACAGCGGCATCGACGGCGTCGGCCGTGGCATCGGGAAAGCCTGCTCCCCCGCCGCCGTGGCAGTGCACGTCCACCATGCCCGGCAGAATCGTCGAGGACGACGGCGGGACGGCGATGTCCGTCCGCCCGCGGGCCGGGCCCACCCGGACGATCCGATCGTCCTCGAACTCCACCACCCCGTCCTCGAGCACGCCGTCCACCAGGACGACGCGCCCGCGGAGGAGGGTCACGCCGAGCCGCCGCCGGCCGGCTTGTCCGTCGGCGCGGTCGTGGCGTCCGTCGATGCGGTGGTGGCCGCCGGTGCGCCGGTGGTCACCGCCGCGTCGTCGAGGGTCACGTCGTCCTCACGTCCGGGCGTGCGCAGGTTCCACTTCTTGATGACGAAGCTGAACAGCACGTAGTAGATGACGGCGTAGACCAGGCCGATCGGGATGAGAAGCCATGCCTTGGTGGCGATGCCGTAGTTCAGCAGGTAGTCGATACCGCCTGCGGAGAAGAAGAAGCCGTCGTGGATGCCCAGTGCGTTGGTCAACGCCATCGAGGTACCGGTCAGCACCGCGTGCACGATGTAGAGCGGCCAGGCGACGAACATGAACGAGTACTCGAGCGGCTCGGTGATACCGGTGACGAAGGCCGTGAGACCGGTCGAGAGCATGATGCCGCCGACGAGCTTCTTCTGGGACGGCTTCGCGTTGCGGTAGATCGCGAAGGCAGCGGCAGGCAGCGCGAACATCATGATCGGGAAGAAGCCGGTCATGAACACTCCGGCGCTCGGGTCCCCGGCGAAGAAGCGGTTGAGGTCGCCTCGGACGATCTGGCCGCTCGCGTCCGTGTAGTCACCGACGAGGAACCACACGACGGAGTTGAGGATGTGGTGCAGGCCGGTCGGGATGAGCATGCGATTGGCGAAACCGTAGATACCGCTGCCCACGACGGAGTGATCGGCGACGGTGGTGCCCACCCAGTTCAGGGCGCTGTAGAACAGCGGGTACACGAAGGACATCAGGACGCCGACCACGAGACCGGTGATCGCCGTCAGGATCGGGACGAGGCGTCGGCCGCTGAAGAAGCCCAGGTAGTCGGGCAGCTTCTGACGGTAGAAGCGTTGCCAGAGAACGGCGGAGAGCAGACCGATGATGATGCCGGCCAGCACGCCGTAGTCGATGACGGCAGGGTCGCCGTTCGCGTCGACCTCGCCGTCGAGCACCACCGGCGACATGGCCGTGAAGACGCCGTCGACCACCATGTAACCGACCACCGCGGCCAACGCGGTGGAGCCGTCCGACTTCTTCGCCCAGCCGATCGCGATGCCGACTGCGAAGATGAGGGGAAGCCACGTGAAGACCGACTGCCCCGCGGCCGAGATCACCGATGCGGTGGTCTCGAGCGGGGTGAAGCGTCCGAGCAGATCGGGCTGGCCGATGCGGAGCAGGATGCCTGCGGCGGGGAGCACGGCGATGGGCAGCATGAGACTGCGCCCGAATCGCTGCAACCCGGCGAGTGCGCGGGAGTCCTTCTTCTCGGTGGGCGTCTGTGGTGCGGTGTTCCCGGTGGCAGTCGTGCCGGCCATGGCGACCTTCTTCTCGTGTGTGTTGTGGACCGGTTCCATCACGGGTACTGTCCGGTCATAACCAGTTGTAGTTTGACCAGGTGGCAGCCTGATGTCAAACAGAAAGTGTGAGCACGCCCACCTGCATCGCATCGCGCCGGGGGCGGGTCACCGAGCGGAAGGAGCACCGCATGTCCAAGGCGGACGCCATCGTCGCCGGGCTCGGAGGAGCCGGGAACATCGTCGAGATCGAAGCCTGCATCACGCGGCTCCGCACCGAGGTGCGAGACGGAGCACTCGTGAACGAGGCCGCTCTCAAGGCCGCCGGAGCACACGGGGTCTTCCACAAGGGGACGGCCGTGCAGGTCATCGTCGGGCCC
Source organism: Rhodococcus sp. SORGH_AS_0301 (assembly GCF_030818285.1). Classification (NCBI taxonomy): domain Bacteria; kingdom Bacillati; phylum Actinomycetota; class Actinomycetes; order Mycobacteriales; family Nocardiaceae; genus Rhodococcus; species Rhodococcus sp. SORGH_AS_0301. The sequence continues at coordinate 747,119 of NZ_JAUTAC010000002.1, read as the reverse complement.
GAGGCGGACACCCTCGCCGAGGACATCGACGACATCCTGTGACCGACACCGCCGTGGGCAGCCCGCTCGCGGGCACCGTCATCGCACTGGCCGACGTCCCCGACCCGGTGTTCTCCTCGCAGATGGTCGGCGCCGGCGTGGCTGTCAGACCCGCTTCGACGACCGGAATGGTGGACGTCCACTCGCCCGTGTCCGGTCGCATCCTCAAGCTGCACCCTCATGCCTTCGTGGTTCTGACGGAGGACAAGAAGGGAGTGCTGGTGCACGTCGGTATCGACACCGTGACGATGAAGGGCGAGGGTTTCGAACTCGTCGCAGCAGAGAAGGACTCGGTGTCGGCTGGAGACGTCGTCGTGCGCTACGACCCGGCCGCTGTCGCCGCCGCCGGATTCGACGACGTGTGCCCCGTCGTCGTGATGGACTCCGCCGCGGACTCCTTCGCGACGCCGTCGGTCGGGTCGTCCGTCACTGCCGGCGAGCCGCTCTTCACCCTCTGACGCGCCGGGGTCAGGCCAGCCCGACCAGCTTCTCCGACTCTCTCCACAGCCCGTCGACCACGCCGGGATCGTCTACCTGCCCGTTCGTGCGACCGCGAGCCTTGTGGCGGCTGTAGTAGATCCCGGCGACCTCGGCGTCCGGCTTGTCGACGGCCACCGACACCAACGGCTCGGCGCCCGACTCGGCACTGATCGAGGCCACGTACTTCAGCGGAGTCCGGTAGATCACCCGGAACAGGACGTTGGCGTTGCCGAAGTTGCTGCGCACCGCTCCGGGGTGGACGGCCACCGACGTGATGCCGCGGTCGGACCACCGCTCCGTGGCGCCGCGGGTGAAGCCGATGTTCATCAGCTTGCTGGTGCAGTAGGCGCGGAACTCGGCCGGCGAGGAACGGTCGTAGGCCATGTCCTGCAGATCGATTCGTCCACCGAGGTTGCCCACGGACGACGTGTTGACGATGCGACTGCCCGCCGTACCGCCGAGTCGGTCGAGCAACAGATGGGTGAGCAGGAACGGCGACAGGTGATTGATCTGGACGTTCGGCTCGTGCCCGTCGGCGGTGCGCTTCGACGGATCGAACGTTCCACCCGCGTTGTTCAACAGGACGTCGATGTGATCGACGGAATCCCGCAGCTCGTCCGCGACCCGTCGCACGTCGTCGAACGAGGCGAAGTCGGCCACGAACGCGCGACCACCGATCTCCGAGGCCGCGGCGGCGGTCTTCTCCGGTGAGCGGCCCACGACGAGCACCTCCGCACCGCGTTCCGCCAGGGTGCGCGCGGCGATGCGCCCGATCCCGTCGCTCGCTCCCGTCACGACGATGGTGCGACCGGTGAGCGAACGGGGAGTGGGCACGGAGGAGCCTTTCGATCTGCGGATGGAACGCCTCGACCGAAGTGTACGAGCGAACGGCGTCGGCGACGCTGTCGGCTGTGGACGTCAGCGACGCTGTGGCCGCCGCCCGCCCTGGACCTCCATCGTGAGCTGATACCGATCGCAGCGGTACCAGCTCTCCGTGTGTTCGATCGGCCGGTCACCGCTGAACGACACCCGGTCGAAGTACAGCACCGGCGCCCCACGCTTCGTCCCCAGCAGCGTCGCGGTGTCGTTGTCGGCCGCCGTCGCGCTGACCGTCTGCTCGGCGCGATCGATGGTCTGCCCGTAGTGGGAGGACACCGCGTCGTAGATGGACTTGCTCAGATCGAGTTCGACCAGGCCCGGCAGCACGGCGGCGTCGTACCACCCGTCGTCGACGCTGACGGGCTCTCCGTCCGCCAGCCGCAGCCGCTTGATGTGGTACGCCTTGCCGCCCGCGGCGATGTCCAGCGCACGGATGGTGGCCACCGACGGATCCTCGAGCCGCGCGAAGAGAACGACCGTGGTGGGTTCGAGACCCTGCGCGCGCATCTCCTCCGAGAACGACGCCAGGTGGAGCCTCGACTGGACGGGCCGACTGGCGACGAACGTGCCCTTGCCGCGCACCCGCACCAGGTGGCCCTCGTTGACGAGCTGACCGATGGCCTCGCGCACGGTGATCCGACTGACCCCGTAGTCCTCCATGAGGCGCCGTTCGCTCGGCATCAGATCGCCGGGCTGGAGTTCCTTGGTGCACCGGTGCAGCAGGATCGCGCGGAGCTGCTCGTGCTTGGGTACGGCACTGTCGCGAAGGTGGACGGGCATCACCACGGCGTGTACTCCCGAGAATCGGCGCGACCGGAGCGATCTTGGCGCGAGCGGTACGGACTGGTCCCGTCCAACTTACTACCGTGGCTTCGCCCCGTGCGCCTTTTGCGCACCCTGGGATACGCGAAAGGCGCACGGGGATGGAATCCTCACCCGCATGACCGAGAGCACCGTCCCGTCCGCAGCCGACTGCCCCGTCCTGTGGCCCGTCGCCACCCGCTGGGAGGACAACGACCACTACGGGCACGTCAACAACGTCACGTACTACTCGTACTTCGACACCGCGGTGAACGGGTGGCTCATGCAGAGCACCGGCCTCGACATCCGCACACTTCCGGCCATCGGCGTGGTGGCCGAGACGTCCTGCAGGTTCCTCAGCCAACTGAGCTTTCCCGACGACCTGCAGGTGGGTATCGCCGTCGAGAGGCTCGGCAACACCTCGATCGTGTACGCGCTGAGCATCTTCCGGGTGGACGGCGAAAACCTGACCCCGGCGGCGGCGGGACGGTTCGTTCACGTCTACGTCGACGCCGAGACCCGCCGCCCGACACCGGTCCCCGACGAGATCCGCGCGGTCGTCGAGGCACTCGGACAGTGACAGCCCCCGGCCGGGTGTCCCTCGCCGTGCCGATCGGCGCGGGTGTGGTCACGGCGCTCGTCGGCTTCACCAGTTCGTTCGCCGTGGTCCTCACGGGCCTGCGCTCGGTGGGGGCGAGCGAGTCCCAAGCCGCGTCCGGACTGTTCGCCATGTCTCTCGTCATGGCCTTCGGGATCACCGGTCTGGCACTGCGCTACCGCATCCCGATCACACTGGCCTGGTCCACACCCGGTGCCGCGTTGCTCGCGGGTACCGGAGCGGTGGTCGGCGGATGGCCGGCGGCCGTGGGAGCGTTCGTGACCGTGGGCATCGCGATCGTGCTCACCGGAGTGTGGTCCGGTCTCGGCCGCATCATCGCGGCGATCCCGGTGTCGCTGGCACAGGCGATGCTCGCCGGCGTCATCCTGCCACTGTGTCTCGAACCCGTGCGGGCCCTCGCGGACAATCCCGCGGCGGTCGCCCCCGTCGTCGTCACATGGGTCGTGCTGCTGCGCTTCTCCCCGCGCTGGGCGGTACCGGCGGCCTTCGCCGTCGCCGCCGTGGTCATCGGCATCTCGCTCACGACGGGCGACACCGAGATCGGCGCCCGATCGCTGCTCCCGAGCCTCGACCTCGTCGCACCCACCTGGACGTGGCAGGCGCTGATCGGCATCGCACTGCCGCTCTACATCGTGACGATGGCGTCGCAGAACATCCCGGGAACGGCCGTCATGGCCTCCTTCGGCTACGCGGTACCGTGGCGAGCCTCGATGACCGTCACCGGTGTCGGCACAGCGATCACCGCACCCGCCGGCGTTCACGCCGTCAACCTCGCTGCCATCAGCGCAGCGCTCGCGGCCGCGCCGGACGCGCACCCGGACAAGGATCGTCGGTGGATCGCGGCGGTGGCTGCCGGGGCGTCCTACCTGGCCCTCGCGCTCGCCTCGGCGGCGCTGGCGACCCTCGTCGCCCTCGCGCCGGCCGGCATCGTGGAAACCGTTGCGGGACTGGCGTTGCTGGCAACCCTCGCGGCATCGCTGGCCGCCGCGTTGAGCACCGAGGCGGACCGGGTGCCGGCGGCCATCACGTTCGTGGTCGCCGCCTCGGGTGTGGCGATCGCGGGGATCGGCTCGGCCTTCTGGGCGCTCGTGCTCGGTCTCGTCGTCCGACTGGGCCTCACCCGACCCGCCTGAGGACCGGCGCTCCTCGTGCGCCTTTTGCGTATCCAGGGGTGCGCGAAAGGCGCACGGGGGCGGAGCCCACTCAGAGGATCCCGGCCTCCTCCGCCGTGGCGACGGCGCGGCCGATGATGCCGTCCACCAGATCCGTCGTCGGCGAACCGTCGCGTGCCCGGTTGCGCTCGTCGTCGATGGCCCGGCGCATGACGCCCTCGGCGATGACGGACAGCTTCCACAGCGCGAGGGCGTGCCAGTACCCCACCGCGGAGACGTCGCGGCCGGTGGCGGCGGCATAGAGCTCGACCAGCTCGTTCCTCGTCGGGAAGCCCGGCAACGTGGAGGACATGAACATGCCCGCGTTGTCGTCGTCGGCCTCCGACCAGTAGGCCAGCAGCGCACCGACGTCCGCGAGCGGGTCGCCCAGCGTGCACAGCTCCCAGTCGACCACCGCGACGATCGCATCGTCGACACTTCCCTCACCGGCTCCGCTGGTGATGATGTTGCTCAGATGGAAGTCGCCGTGCACCAACGAGACCTCGGCCTGCTCCGGAGCCGACGCCGCCAGCGCGGTGGCAAGGCGCTCGATGTCCGGAACGTCCCGCGTCTTCGACTGCGCCCACTGCGACGACCATCGCTTCAGTTGCCGTGCGGCATAGGGCTTGTGGCTGGCGAGATCCACCAGGCCGGTGCTCTCCAGATCCACGGCGTGGATCTGGCCGAGCGTGGCGGGCATGGCCTCACCGATCGTCCGACGACGTGCCTGCGACAGTGTCTCCGCGACAGTCGGGCTGTCGACCACCAACCCGTCGACGTGACTCATCAGCACGAGGGGCGCATCGGTGACGGCGGGGTCGTCGGTGAGGGCGATCGTCGTCGGCACGGGCACCGCGGTGTCCTGCAGCGCGGACAGGATGCGGTACTCGCGAGCGACGTCGTGTGCCGACGCCAGCAACGTGCCCAGCGGCGGACGCCGCAGGACCCAGTTGCTGCCCGCGGCGTCGGTCACCGCGAAGGTCAGATTCGACTGCCCGTTACCGATGCGCTCGAAGGTCAGTGGCCCCGAGACCCCGATGTCGAGGCTCTCCATCCACGTCGTGACCGCACCGTCGTCGAGGCCCGGTGTCGTTCCCGTCGTCACTTGTCGATCTTCCGGTAGGGCGCCAGCTCGGTGCGTGCGATGGTCCGCTTGTGCACCTCGTCCGGACCGTCGGCGAGACGCAGGGTCCGCAGGTGGGCGTACATGCTGGCGAGCGGGAAGTCGTCGGAGACACCGCCGCCGCCGTGGACCTGGATGGCGCGGTCGACGATCTTGAGGGCCATCGCGGGCGCGGCGACCTTGATGGCCGCGATCTCCACGCGCGCTTCCTTGTTGCTGAACTCGTCCATCATCCAGGCGGCCTTCAGCGTGAGCAGGCGCGCCATCTCGATGTCGATGCGGGCTTCGGCGATCCAGTCCTGGATGTTGGCCTGCGCCGCGATCGGCTTGCCGAACGCCACGCGGGACGACGCACGGTCACACATGAGTTCCAGTGCGCGCTCGGCCATGCCGATCGCACGCATGCAGTGGTGGATTCGGCCGGGGCCGAGACGTGCCTGGCCGATCATGAAGCCGGCACCCGGTCCGGCGAGCACGTCCTTGCCGGGGACGCGGACGTTCTCGAACAGGACCTCGGCGTGACCCTCGCGGTCCTGGTACCCGAACACGGGCAGTCCGCGCAGGACGGTGACGCCCGGCGCGTCGATCGGCACGACCATCATCGACTGCTGTTCGTACGTCGACGCCTCGGGCGCGGTCTTGCCCATGACGATCAGCACCTTGCAGTTCTGGTGCAGGGCGTTCGAGGTCCACCACTTGCGGCCGTTCAGGATCCAGTCCTCGCCGTCGGCCACCATGGACATCGCGATGTTGGTCGCGTCGGAGCTGGCGACATCGGGCTCCGTCATGGCGAAGGCCGAGCGGATGGTGCCCTCGAGCAACGGGGCGAGCCACTTCTCCTTGTGCTCGTCCGTGCCGAAGCGGGTGAACACCTCCATGTTGCCGGTGTCCGGTGCGGCGCAGTTGCAGGCCTCGGGCGCGATCGCGGGGCTGCGGCCCATGATCTCCGCGAGCGGTGCGTACTCGGCGTTGGTCAGACCGGGGCCGTAGGCGGGATCCGGATGGAAGAGGTTCCAGAGGCCGCGCGACTTCGCGTCGGCCTTGAGCTCCTCGAGGATCGGCGGCTGGAAGTGCGGATCACCGGACTCCAGGATCTGCTGGGCGTAGACCGCCTCCGCCGGATAGACCTTCTCGTCCATGAACGCCAGCAGGCGCTGCTGGTAGTCCTTGCACCGATCCGAGTACGCGAAATCCATGTCAGCGATCCTGTCCTGGCCGTGCGGCCGTCTCGAGAGATGTTCGGTACCGACGCATCCCGGCGATCCACCGGTCGTAGTCGGCACTCTTGTGCGAGTAGAACGTGAGCACCTCGGGGTGCGGGAGAACGAGGAACTTCTCGGTCTCCATCGCCTCGAGGACGATGCGAGCGACGTCCTCCGGTTCGAGGACGGTGCCGGCGCCGGTCACGGCGGAGGCCGCCACCGAGGCACCCTCGGCGTCACTGTCGAAGCCCGAGTTCAGGAGCGCCGTGTTGACGCCCATCGGGCACAGGCAGCTCACCGCGATGCCCCTGTCGCCGTAGGTGACCGACAACCATTCGGCGAAGCCGACGGCGGCGTGCTTGGACACCGAGTAGGTGGCCGATCCGATCTGGGTGAGCAGGCCCGCCGCGGACGCGGTGGACAGGAAGTAGCCGTGCGTTCCGCGCTCGATCCATCGCGGGATCACCACGCGCGCAGCGCGCACATGGGCGAGGACGTTGACCGACAGCGCGGTGTCCCAGGCGGCGTCGGTGCTGTCGAGCCCCATCCCTGCCGTCGTCCCGGCATTGGCGATGTAGATGTCGAGTGGCCCGAACGCCTCCTCGACCCGCTCGATCATCTGGGCGATCACCGCGTCGTCGGCGACGTCGCCGCCGACGGCGATGCACCGCTCCCCCAGTCGCGCGGCGACCGCATCGGCGGCCGCCCCGTCGAGATCGGCGACCAGGACCGAGTTCCCGGCCTCGACCAGTGCAGTGGCGAGGGCGGCGCCGATACCGGCGCCACCTCCCGTGACGATGGCGACCTTGTCTGTGACCCGCATCATTCAGATAGTAGGCATGCGCAGTGGGTGACGGGCTTTCAGGGTCAACGAACTCGAGGTCGACCTCGAGTTCAGAAAGAGGTCCGGTGCCGCTCCTGCTCGACGATCTCGTCGATGTCGCCGAGCCGCTCCATCGAACTGACTGCTCGGCGCGTGCGCATGTTCTTCGCCAGCCGCTCGCGGTGCTTGTGCGTGAACGCCCAGTACCCCGCCGTGAACGGACACGCGTCCTCCCCGACCCGCTTCTTGGGGTCGAACGCGCAGCCCTTGCAGTGGTCGGTCATGCGGTCGATGTACGCGCCGCCGGACGTGTAGGGCTTGGTCGCGATCACTCCCCCGTCGGCGTGCTGACTCATGCCGAAGACGTTGACGGGCATGACCCACTCGTACCCGTCGACGAAGTGCTCGGTGAACCACCGGGTGAGCGCCCGCGGGTCGTACCCCTGTTGCAGCGCATGGTTTCCCAGGATCATCAGGCGCGGGATGTGGTGCACCCACCCGCGATCGTGCACGCCGGCGAGGGCGTCGGACAGACACGCCGCGGTGACCTCCTCCGCGTCGAGGGTCTGGAACCATCCGGGCAGCGGGGTGTCGGCGTCGAGCGCGTTCGTGCGCATGTAGTCCTCGCCCAGATGCCAGTAGAGGTGCCACACGTACTCGCGCCACCCGAGGATCTGGCGTACGAACCCCTCGACGCTCGCCAGCGGTGCCGTCCCGTCCCGGTAGGCCTGCTCGGCGGCGCGCGCCGCGTCCAACGGGTGCAGCACACCGAGGTTGAACGGCACCGACAGCAGCGAGTGCGACATGGTCCAGTCCGCCGCCATCACGGCGTCCTCGTAGGGACCGAACGTGGCGAGACGGGTGGCCACGAAGGTCTTCAGCGCCGACGCCGCCTCAGCTGCGGTGACGGCGAAGAGACGCGGTCCGTCCTCGCCGGACCAGTCCACGTCCATGGCGTCGAGATCCGCGCGCACACCGGCGTCGATGTCGTCCTCCTCCGGCCACCACGGTTCGGGAACACCGAGTGTCGTCCGCTTCTTGGGCGGCTTCTCCCTGTTCTCCGCGTCGAGGTTCCAGGTGCCGCTCACCGGGTTCTCGCCGTCCATCAGGATGTCGAACCGGCGGCGCTGCTCTCGGTAGAAGTTCTCCATCAGGAACGACTTCTTGCCGCCCGCCCACTCGGCGAAGTCCGCACGGGACAGGGCGAACGTCGGAGTCGGCACGATCTCCTCGACCAGACCCTCGTCGGCCAGCCGACGGACGAAGGCCTCCGCACGCCGCGACGTCGGTTCGTGCACGACGACCGGGCGCCCGACGCGGGCGAGGCCCTCGCGGTAGGTGTCGGCTCGGATGTACGTGGCACGGTCGCCGAGTTCGTCCGCGAGGTGCCGCATGCCGCTGAGCAACAGATGCGCCTTCTGCCGATGACCCCGTCGACGGCCCAACGCACGCGCCGACTCGATGATGACGACGTCGCGGTCCACCATCTCCTCGGACGAGTGGACGTGGGGGCCGAGCTGATCGGCGAACACCCAGAGCGGAGCCTCAGAGGACATGCTCTGCTGTTCCCCGTCCCCAGCGGGGCCAACCGGCCGGGAACCGCTACGCGTGACCGTCCGACACCGTCACCCGATGCCCATCCTGCTCGTTCTGTGCGTGTCGGAGGGGCAACCACCGAGCGAGTTGCTCACTCTCGTCCGCATCACTTGCGCAATGCGGTCAGGCGAGCATGCTGTGAGGTGAGCCACACACGGCTCGTCCACACTGTGCGCCCTCCTCTCACGACGAGGTCCGCGCACCGGCGGAGAGGAAGCCCATGACCCGATCGGACACATCACCGCGGGGCGATCGCATCGCGCATCCCGTGCAGCTCGTCCAGCCCGACGGCCGGCGAGTGCACGACCCCGAGCACTGGCGACTCGTCGCCGACGTCGACGCCGCCCACATGCTCGACATGTACCGCGACATGGTGGTCGCTCGCCGCATCGACACCCGAGGCGACCGCGCTGCAGCGCCAGGGTGAGCTGGGACTGTGGGCACCGCTGCTGGGTCAGGAAGCAGCCCAGGTGGGCTCGGCCCACGCCGTCACCGCGGACGACTACATCTTCACGAGCTACCGCGAGCACGCGGTGGCGTACTGCCGAGGCGTGCCGGTGGAGAAGCTCACCGCACTGTGGCGCGGCACCGCGCACTCCGGCTGGGATCCGGACGAGTACAACATCACCAACCCGGCGATCATCGTCGGAGCGCAGGGTCTGCATGCCACCGGCTACGCCATGGCGGCGCGACTCGACGGTGCCGAGATCGCCACGGTCGCCTACTTCGGTGACGGCGCCACGAGCGAGGGCGACATCTCGGAGGCGTTGTCGTTCTCGGTCTCCTTCGGGGCCGGCGTCGTCTTCTTCTGCCAGAACAACCACTGGGCCATCAGCGAGCCCGTCGCGCTGCAGAGTCCGCTGCCGCTCGCCTCCCGCGCCGCCGGCTTCGGCATGCCCGCCCTGCGGGTCGACGGCAACGATGCCCTCGCCGTCCTCGCCGTCACCCGTGCCGCCGCGCACCGCGCCCGCACCGGCGGAGGCCCCACGTTCATCGAAGCCATGACCTACCGCATGGGCCCGCACACCACGTCCGACGATCCGACGCGGTACCGCGCCGACGCCGAGCGCGACGTGTGGGCGGCGCGCGATCCGTTGGACCGCCTCGACAGACTGCTCACCCGCGAGGGCGCCCTGACACCGTCCGTGCGCGAGGACATCGCCGCGACCGCCGACGACGTCGCCGCCCGGCTCCGCTCCGCCACGATCTCCGCCGTCGATCCGGAGTCGTCCACCCTGCTCGACCACGTCTACGCCGAACCCCACGCTGTGGTGGACCGCCAGAAGGAGACACTGCGATGACCACCGGAACCCTCTCCCGCGCCGGCGCGACCACCGCGTCGTCCGATCTCCACGTCAAGGGCACCCTCGGTGGTGCGATCAACGCAGGTCTCCGCGCCTCCCTCGAGGCCGACGACAAGGTCGTGCTGATGGGCCTCGACATCGGCAAGCTCGGCGGTGTGTTCCGCGTGACCGACAGACTGCAGAAGGACTTCGGCGATCAGCGCGTGCTCGACATGCCCCTCGCCGAGTCCGGCATGGTGGGCACCGCGTTCGGCATGGCGCTGCGCGGCTACCGCCCCGTCGTCGAGATCCAGTTCGACGGGTTCGTCTATCCGGCCTTCGACCAGATCGTGTCCCAGGTGGCCAAGATCCGGTACCGCACCGCCGGTCGCATCGGCGCCCCGATGGTCATCCGCATCCCGTTCGGTGGTGGCATCGGAGCCGTCGAACACCATTCGGAATCTCCCGAGGCGTACTTCGCCCACACGGCGGGCCTGCGCGTGGTCAGCCCGAGCACGCCCCACGACGCGTACTGGATGATCCAGCAGGCCGTGCACTCGGAGGACCCCGTCGTCTTCCTCGAGCCCAAGCGTCGGTACTGGGACAAGGGCGAATGGGCCACCGATGCGCCCGATCTGCCGCTGGACGCCGCTCGCGTGTGCCGCACCGGTACCGACGCGACAGTGGTGGCCTACGGGTCGATGGTGCAGACCGCACTGAAGGCAGCCGAGGTGGCGGAGTCCGAGGGCCACAGCCTCGAGGTCATCGATCTCCGGTCCCTCTCACCGCTGGACACCGACACGGTCTGTCGGTCCGTGCGTCGGACCGGGCGCCTCGTCGTCGTGCACGAGGACACGGGCTACCTCGGCATCGCGGCGGAGGTGGCGGCCCAGGTGTCGCAGGAGTGCTTCTACTCGCTGGAGGCACCCGTCCAGCGGGTCACGGGCTTCCACGTTCCGTACCCGCCGGCACGCCTCGAGCGGCACCACCTCCCGGACGTCGATCGAATTCTCACGGGAGTCGACACGGTTCTCGCAGGCTGACGCGCCGCACGGGAATCACTGCGCCGGGTCACAGGAATCTGCCAGCCTCGTGCGCCATCATGGGGACCCGTGAGTACCACGACGACGCAACAGATCGCGCTTCGCGCCCGACGCACCACCCCTCGGTGGTGGGCACTGACAGGAGTGTCCGCGGCGGCACTGGTCGTGCTCTACGCCGTCCTGCCGCTGCTGGGCGTGCGCTACCCACCGGCGTCGGTCGCGCTCGAGGCCCTGTACGCCCCGGCCGACACGGTGCTCGACGTCATCGACGTGACGACCGTGCTGGTGGTGGTCGCCGCGCTGACGGTGGTCGCGGTGGTGCGCAAGTTGCCGTACGGCATCGGCGCGATCCTCATGCTGTGCCTCGGGTCGACCCTGACCGCGGCAGCCGGGTCGGCATGGCTGTCCGATCACATCGCGACGTCGGCACTTCCCGACGGCCGCGTGGTCGCAGCATCCTCAGTGATCGCGTCGGGTGCGCTCGTCGTGCCCGGTCGGCTGCGTCCCGTCGTCCTGGGGCTGGGCTCGGCCCTGGTCGCCGGCGTGGCCCTCGCCGCCGTGGTCACCGCGGGTGCGACAGGCATCGGCATCGTCGGGGCGCTGCTGGTGACCGGGATGTGGTGGGGCGCCGCCGGTGTCGTCATGGCGCACTCCCCCGTCGCCGCTGCCCGCGAGGCGAAGAACCCTCTCGACACCGCGGCCCTGATGCTCCGCCGCCGGTGAGCGGGCGGGGCATCAGGGCCGGGTACACCTAGAGGGCTTTGAGTTCCTCGATGACGGCGTTGACGGATTTCTTCGCGTCGCCGAAGAGCATCGACGTGCGGTCCGCCGTGAACAGCGGATTGTCGATACCGGCGTACCCGGAGCTCATCGACCGCTTGAGCACGATCACCGACCGCGACTCGTCCACGTTCAGAATCGGCATCCCGTGGATCGGCGAACTCGGATCGTTGCGCGCCGCCGGGTTGGTGACGTCGTTCGCGCCGATGACCAGGGTGACATCGGTGCGGGAGAACTCCCCGTTGATGTCGTCCATCTCCTTCATCGCCTCGTACTCCACGTCCGCCTCGGCGAGCAGCACGTTCATGTGACCCGGCATGCGCCCGGCCACCGGATGGATCGCGTACTTCACCTCCACGCCCTTGGACTCGAGGATCGACGCCATGTCCTTGACCGCGTGCTGGGCCTGCGCGACCGCGAGACCGTAGCCAGGGACCACGATCACCTGCGAGGCGTACGCCATCTGGATCGCCGCGTCCGCCGCCGAGGTGGATTTCACCGTGCCGCCGGCATCGTCGGGGCCACCGACCGCGGACGCGCCGCCGCCACCGAAGGACCCGAACACGATCGCCGGGATCGACCGGTTCATTGCCGTCGCCATCAGATTCGTGAGGATGGTGCCGGACGCGCCGACGATCATGCCCGCCACGATCATCGCGGTGTTGTTCAGCGCCAACCCCGCCGCCGCAGCCGACAGACCCGTCAACGCGTTCAGCAGCGAGATCACCACCGGCATGTCCGCGCCGCCGATCGGGAACACCACGAACAGGCCCATCAGCGCCGCCGCGACGAGCACCAGCACGATCCACCACTGCGAGGTGCCCTCACCCGGGGTGGCGCGCAGACCGATGTAGACCGACACCGCCACCGCGAGGAGCAGCAACACGATGTTGGTGAGCTGGAAGATGCGGGCGTTCTTCACGAACGCCTTCTCGACCTTCTTGTTCAGCAGCTCCTGCAGCTTCAGGAACGCCACCAGCGAACCCCAGAACGACACCGACCCGATGACCGCCGCGAACAGTGACCCGATGACGATGTGCACCGTCGGCTCTTCACCGTGCTGGAACGCGGAGAAACCGTCGGTCTCGATGAACTCCGACCAGGCGATCAACGCGACCGTGCCGCCGCCCACGCCGTTGAACAGCGCCACCAGCTGCGGCATCGCCGTCATCTTCGTGCGCTTGGCCGGCGGGACACCCAGCAGGACACCGATCGCCAGACCGGCGGCGATGAGGATCCAGTTGATCGCCGCCGTGTCGCGGACCTCGATCAGAGTCGCCACCACGGCGATGCCCATACCGACAGCGGCGATCCAGTTGCCGCGCACCGCCGTCTTCGGACCGGTCAGACCCATCAGGCCGTAGATGAACATCGCGAACGCGACGATGTAGAGGATGTTGACGAGATTGTTCATCAGGAATCAGCACCCTTCTCGCCGGTTGCCGTCGACACAGCAGCGGGCGCCTTCTTGCCCTTGAACATGCCGAGCATGCGGTCGGTGACCAGGAACCCACCGACGACGTTGAGCGTGCCGAAGATCAACGCGACGAACGCGATGATCCGCACGCCCCACGGCGCGTCCTCGGGCAGCCGGCCCAGCACGATGAGGGCGCCGAGCACGACGATGCCGTGGATGGCGTTGGTACCCGACATCAGCGGCGTGTGCAGCGTGTTCGGCACCTTGGAGATGACAGCGAAACCGACGAACCCGGCCAGGACCAGGATCGCGATGTTCGCGAGCAACGGTGTGTACATCAGGCGTCCGCCTTCACGGTGGTGTCGGCCGTGCGCGTCACGCACGACTTCGCGAGGACCTCGTCGGTGAAATCGGGGGCGAGGGCACCGGCATCGTCGAGCATCAGTTCGATCAGCGCCGAGATGTTCTTGGAGTACAGCTCACTCGCGTGCTCGGGCATCGTCGCCGGCAGATTCAGCGGCGAGGCGATGATGACGTCGTTCTTCACCACCGTGCGACCCGGCTCGGTGAGCTCGCAGTTGCCACCGGTCTCCCCCGCGAGGTCCACCACGACACTGCCCGGTCGCATCCCCGCGGCAGCCGCCGCGGTGACCAACTTCGGCGCCGGACGACCCGGCACCAGAGCGGTGGTGATGACGACGTCGAACGTCGAGATCGCCTTCTCCAGCGCCGCCTGCTGCTGGGCACGCTCGTCCTCGGTGAGCTCACGGGCGTAGCCGCCCTCACCGGCGGCGTCGATCCCCAGATCCAGCCACTGCGCGCCGACCGACCGCACCTGATCGGCGACCTCGGGACGCACGTCGTACCCGGTGGCGCGGCCACCGAGACGCTTCGCCGTCGCCAACGCCTGCAGCCCCGCCACACCCACACCGAGTACCAGCACCGTCGCCGGCTTCACGGTGCCCGCCGCGGTGGTCAGCATCGGGAAGAACCGCGTCGACTCCGACGCCGCGAGCAGCACCGCCTTGTAGCCGGCGACGTTGGCCTGCGAGGACAACGCGTCCATGACCTGCGCGCGAGAAATCCGCGGGATTGCTTCCACCGCGAAGGCCTGCACACCCGCGGCGGTCAACTCCGGAATGATCGTGTCCGCGTTGCGCGGCGCGAGGAAGCCGATGAGCGTCGATCCGCGGCGCAGCTTGCGCACCTCCGCAGACGACGGCGGCGCCACCTTGACCACCACGTCGGCGCTGTACGGATCGCCGATGCTCGCACCGGCGTCGACGTACAGCTGATCGGGGATCAGAGCGCCCAGACCGGCACCCGCCTCCACCACCACGCGCACACCCTTGCCCGTCAGCGCGGCGACCACCTTGGGGACCAGCGCCACCCGGCGCTCCCCCTCGTTCGTCTCACGCACGACGCCGACCAGCGTCCCTGCTTCTCGAGAATCTTCCACCAGCTGTACTTCCTGTGAATGGCGGCACGTCCGCGTCCCGCGGAGCTGCACTGCCGCCGACTGTCGTCGGTTCCGAGAACGACCTCGTCGACGGTGGCTCATGTTCGCCCGCGTGAGAGGTCCTGGAGTCGGCCGGGTGGGCCCACCGCAAGGTAACGCACGACACAGACATACCGAGCGTCGAGGTCGAATGTGAGGCGGAGGTCATAACGGACCGAGTGTGTCGGTGCGACTTGGCACACTCGCTTCATGATCACCGACAGTGCCGACCCCGCATCCGACGTTCCGCAGCCCGTGCTGGAGGCCGTCCGGTCCGCGTCCCGCGTCGCCGTGCTCACCGGGGCCGGGATGTCCGCGCAGTCGGGCGTGCCGACGTTCCGCGACGCGCAGACCGGGCTGTGGGAGCGGTACTCCCCGGAGGAGCTGGCCAGCCCCGACGCGTTCGTCCGCGATCCGGATCTGGTGTGGGCCTGGTACCGCCGACGAGCGCAGCTCGTGGCCGCCTCGAGCCCGAACGCCGGTCATGTGGCCCTCGCGCAGTGGCAGAGGTCCGCACCGCAGCGGACCGTCGAGATCGCCACGCAGAACGTCGACGACCTGCACGAGCGCGCCGGGTCCACCGTGCTGGCCCACGTCCACGGCACACTGACCGCGGTGCGGTGCTCGATCTGCGAGGAGCCTTTCGAGGGACCGGTCGACGACGTCGAGGACGGCGCGGAACGCATCGCGCCGCCTGCGTGCGGTCTCTGCGGGAGTCCGGTCCGCCCCGGTGTCGTGTGGTTCGGCGAGCCGCTCCCGGAAGCGGAGTGGGCAGCGGTCGCGGCGTCCGTCGAGGCCGCCGACGCCGTCCTGGTCGTGGGAACGTCCGGCGTGGTCTACCCCTTCGCGGGGCTTCCCGCTCAGGCTCGCAGCGCGGGCGCCGTCGTCATCGAGATCAACCCGGACGAGACCGCGGTCTCCGACATGGCCCACCACGTCTGGCGGGCGACCGCGGCCGACTCCCTGCCTGCACTCGTCGCCGCCGTCACGGAGCAGCAGCGATGACCGAGTGCGTGTTCTGCGACATCGTCGCCCGCCGCGCCCCCGCGACGATCGTCCACGAGACCGACTCGGTGCTCGCGTTCCTCGACATCCGGCCCGTCACCCGCGGGCACACCCTGGTGGTTCCCAAGGTGCACTCCTCGGGGCTCGAGACACTCGACCCGGTCGTGGGTGGGCAGGTCTTCGCCGCCGGCCAGGCCCTGGCCGGCGCGATGCGCCGCAGCACCCTGGCGGCGGACGGGGTCAACCTCGCCATGAACGACGGACGCGCCGCCTTCCAGACCGTGTTCCACTCGCACCTGCATGTCGTACCTCGCCACCACGGCGATCGCATCCGCTTCGTCGCCGGCATGATCACGCGGCGTCAGAGCGAGCCCGAGGCGACCGCCCGGGCAATTCGGGCCGCACTCGCCTCCTGAGGTCCGATGCAGCCGCTCAGGCGGCGGCGAAGAACCAGGAGACCACGAGAGCACCGGGGTCGATGACGCCGCGCGCCGCGTCGCCGATGTAGCTGGCGCGGCCACGCTGGGCGACGGTGTCCGTCGTGGACTCGGCACCGCGCGTCGCAGCCTCGGCAGCCGCGGCGAGGGCCGCCGAGAGCTCGACCGATCCGGCGTCCCCCAGAGCTCGTGACGCCGGGTCCAGCGCGTCCACCATGGTCTTGTCCCCCGGCTGCGCACCGCCGAGATCGGTGATGGCGGCCAGTCCGTCGGCCACTCCCGCGGCGATGCTCGCGGTGCTCGCCCCGGGACCGTCGAGGGCGACCGAGACCCGGTGGAAGAACGCACCGAAGAGAGCGCCGGACGTTCCGCCCGCATTGCCGAGGAATCCACGAGCCAGGATCTCGAACACCGCTGCGGGCGAGGCACTCTCGTCCACCGCGAAGTCGGCCAGACCGATCTGCATGTTGACTCCGAAGTCGCCGTCACCGGCTCGGCGATCGAGGTCGGTGAGCTCGTCGATCGACGACCGGACACGCTCGACGAACGACGAGACCCAGGTGGTGACGAACGGGTCGGCCGCGCCGCCGGGAAGCTCCGACGCCGCTGCCGCGTCCGTGTCGTCCACGGCGTCGTCGTGCAGGTCCTGCGCCGGCGAGCGGGGCCACGCGGGCGCCTCGGTCGGGGCGTCCCACAAGCCGAGGATCTCGTCGTCGCAGCGGACGGCGGTCAACGACACCCCCGCCATGTCGAACGCCGTCACGAGGCTCCCGACGAGCGTGCGTCGGACGGTGATGCCGCGCCCCTCGAGATACCGCAGCGCGGCACCGAAGACGATGTCGAGTTCGAGCGGATGGGTCGCGCCGAGTCCGTTGACGATGAGCACGACGTCCTCGCCGCCGGACAGTCCCAGCGAATCGGCCACGGGTCCGAGCAGCGCCTCGGCGATCTCGGTGGCGGTGAGCGTCGCGACGCGCGCGGTGCCGCGCTCGCCGTGGATACCGACACCGAGTTCGACCTCGTCGTCGCCGAGCTCGAAGGACGGGGACGACGCGCCCGGAACCGTGCACGGACGGAAGGCCACCGCCATGCTGCGAGCGCCCTCGGCGACCCGCCGCCCCAGCGCGGCGACGGAGGCGAGGTCGTCGCCGCGAGCAGCGGCGGCGCCGCAGATCTTCTCGACGGCCACCGTCGCGGCGGTTCCGCGTCGGCCGGGCCCGTCCTCGCTCTCGGACGCGACGTCGTCGGCCACGAGCACCGTCTCGACCGTGATGCCGTCGGCAGCACACAGATCGGCCGCGATGCGGAAGTTGATGACGTCGCCGGTGTAGTTCTTGACCACGTGGATCACGCCGGCGCCGGCCTCGACGGCCCGCGTCGCCGCCTCGATCTGCAGCGCGTTCGGGCTCGTGAACACAGACCCCGGCACCGCCGCGTCCAACATCCCGGCGCCGACGAAGCCGGAGTGGAGCGGTTCGTGGCCGGAACCACCGCCCGACATCACGGCCACGCGCCCGTCCGTCGTGCGGCCGCGGCGCGTGAAGTATCCGGGCCGTTCGACGAAGCGGAGGTCGGCGCTGCGCCGGGCGGCGGCGCGGCAGGCGTCGACGATGACGCGGGACGGATCATCGATCATCTTGTGCAGCGACATGCACCCGACACTAACCACGTCTGCACACCCGACGCGTGCGTACTGACCTACGCTCCCGCCATGCGCCTGTTCCTCGCGTCCTACCGATTCGGGCTCGCCCGTGACCGGTTCCTCGAACTGACCGGACCACCCGGCCGCATCGCCGTCATCGCCAACGCGGCGGACTCCTGGCCCGACGCCGCGCGCGCGTCCGCGGTCACCAGTGAGTTCACCCTCCTGCGCTCGGCGGGTTTCCTCCCTGTCGAGGTCGACCTTCGCGAGTTGATGCCGAGCACGGCGCACGACGTCCTGTCTGCCTTCCCCGCCGTGTGGGTCCGCGGTGGGAACACCTTCGTGCTCCGGCGCAGGATGGCCTCGTCCGGTGCCGACGAGGCGATCGCTCGACTACTTGCGGAGGATTCCCTCGTGTACGGCGGGTACAGCGCCGGAGCCTGCGTCCTGAGTCCGACGCTGCGGGGCGTGGAGTACGCCGACCCGCCTGGCGAGGTGGAGCCGACCACGGGCGAGGACGTGCTGTGGACCGGCCTGGGAATCATCGACGACGTGCTCGTGCCGCACTGGGCGTCGGACACTCTGGATCCCGACGGAGCGTCGGCCGCGATGGCCACGGCGTGCGACGCGGCGGGAACGCCGTACCGCACGCTCACCGACGACCAGGTCTACGTCGTCGACGGCGGCGATGCCGCGGTGATCTGACTGTCAGCCGCTGTGCGCGATGGGCATCTGGAACGGCGCGAGCCGGTCCATCGCCGACCACGCGAGCCGGCAACGCCGCACGGTCATCTCGTCGGCGTCACGGAGCAACGCATCGAGCAGCAGGCCCGGACGTTCGGACCACTGGGCGGCGAGGGCGTCCATCTCGGCATCGGTGAACAGTCCCGAGCGTCGTAGCGCCGACGTCCACTCGGTCACCTCGCCACGATGAAGCGACTCGAGGGTGTCGTAGTCGACGCCGCCGGAGACGAAGTCGTAGGAGAACAGCGCCGCCGCGCACTCGAACGGGGTGTTCTTCGTCGGTCTGCGCGACGCTGTCGTCGATGGTGCAGATGCCGACCGTGTGATGTCGTGTGACGGTGCCATGAGTGCCTCCTTCTCGCCCCCTCGGTCTCGGCCCACGTGCCGATCTCCGTCATCCGGACGCTAATCCTCCGACGTGCTCTTGTCGGCACCCATCGGGGCACGATCTGGTAACAGAGTTGCTCGTGTGACTGATGTGAACACAGGCCGGATGTCGACCCGGCCACCGTTCGACGCGGTCTCCCACTGTCCCGCACCGTGTCTCGTCATTCCGGCGAGGTCACGGGCGGGGCTGGGGGTAGCGTCGAGACGTAGGACCCGCCGGTCGAGGAAGGTGAGCATCATCGACGATCTCGTGACGTCCCTGACAGACGCGGTCGGAGCCGCCATCGTGGTGACCGATCCGGACATCACCGCCGGCTATCGCCAGGACTGGGCCCGTGATCCGAACGCCGGCACTCCCCTCGCCGTCGTGCGCGCCACCAGCACGGCCGACGTCCGCGCCGTCATGCTGTGGGCCACCGAGCATTCCGTCCCGGTGGTGCCGCGCGGCGCGGGATCCGGTCTGTCCGGTGGTGCGACCGCCGTCGACGGCGGCATCGTGCTGACGACCGAGGCGATGCGCGCCGTCACCGTCGACCCGGTGACGCGGACGGCCGTGGTCCAACCCGGTCTGCTCAACGTCGAGGTCAAGGCCGCTGCGGCCGAACACGGCCTGTGGTACCCACCGGATCCGTCGTCGTTCGAGATGTGTTCGATCGGCGGCAACGCCGCGACGAACGCCGGCGGCCTCTGCTGTGTCAAGTACGGCGTGACCACCGACTACATCCTCGGACTCGAAGTGGTCCTCGCCGACGGCACCGTCGTGAACCTGGGCGGCCCGCGTCTGAAGGACTCGGCCGGCCTGTCGCTGACCAAACTCTTCGTCGGCAGCGAGGGCGTCCTCGGCATCATCACCGAAGTGACGCTGCGACTGATCCCGGCTCAGCCACCCGCGAGCACGGTCGTGGCCACCTTCACCCGCCTGTCCGACGCGACCGACGCCATTCTGGCGATCACCCGCTCGCTGCGGCCCGCCATGCTCGAGTTCATGGACTCCACGTCGATCAACGCCGTGGAGGACGCCATGAAGATGGGCCTCGACCGCACGGCGGCAGCGATGCTCATCGCCCGCTCCGACTCACCCGGCGCGCACCGCACCGAGGAGACCGAGACCATGGCCGCGGCGTGCACGGCCGCCGGCGCCGACGAGGTGTTCGTGACCGACGATCCCGACGAGGGCGAAGCGTTCGCCGCAGCCCGGCGCTTCGCCATCCCCGCCGTCGAACGCACCGGATCCCTCCTGCTCGAGGACGTCGGAGTTCCGCTGCCCGCACTCGCGGACCTGGTGCAGGGAATCGCGAAGATCGCCGATGCCCGCGGCGTCGTCGTCGCCGTCATCGCCCATGCGGGCGACGGGAACACGCACCCGCTGATCGTGTTCGACCCCGAGGACGCGGACATGGAGGAGCGTGCGCACCAGGCATTCGGCGAGATCATGACGCTCGCGATCTCGTTGGGCGGCACCATCACCGGGGAACACGGTGTCGGCCGGCTCAAGAAGGCGTGGTTGCCGGATCAGGTGGGTGAGGACGTCATGGAGCTGACCCGGCGCATCAAGCACGCCCTCGATCCCGCGGGCATTCTGAATCCCGGTGCCGTGCTCTAGTTCCGGGTGTACCCGTCGGCGACCTCGAGCACCTCGTCGAGGATCTCGAGTCCGCGACGGATGTCCTCCTCCGTCGTGACGAGCGGCGGCGCGATCTGCAGCCGATTGCCCGCCACGAACGGCCACAGCCCGCGCTCCTTGGCCGCCTTCGTGACGGCCGCCATGGGAGCTGCGGCGGCGCCGGTGGCGTTGAACGGTGTCAGCGGCTCGCGGGTGCCCTTGTCCGTCACCAGTTCGACGGCCCAGAAGAACCCCATGCCCCGCACGTCACCCACACTCGGATGCGCCTCACCCAGCTTGGTGAGCCCCGGCCCGAGGACGTCCTCCCCCACGGCGCGGACGTGGCCCAAGATGTCGTCGCGCTCGAACACCCGGATCGACGCGATACCGGCGGCGCAGCCGAGCACGTGGCCCGAGTAGGTCAGACCTCCCGGATACGGCGTGTGGTCGTACCGCTGCGCGATCTCCTCGGAGATCACCACTCCGCCGAGCGGGACGTAGCCGGAGTTCACACCCTTCGCGAAGGTGATCAGATCGGGCTCGACGCCCCACGCCTGGCACGCGAACCAGTGCCCGGTCCGGCCGAAGCCCACCATCACCTCGTCGGCGATGTACACGATGCCGTAGCGAGTGCAGAGTTCGCGGACACCGGCCAGATACCCCGGCGGCGGGACCAGTACGCCGTTGGTGCCGACCACCGACTCGAGAATGAGCCCCGCGATGTTCTGCGGTCCCTCCAGCGTGATGACCATCTCGAGGTGGGCCAGCGCCGCGGCCGTCTCCTCCTCGGGGCCGGTCGAATTCCAGGGTGACCGATAGGGATAAGGCCCGAAGAACCGGACGACGTCGACGTTGGTCGGCTCGGTTCCCCACCGGCGCGGCTCTCCCGTCAGACCGATGGCCACACCGGTGCCGCCGTGGTACGACCGGTACGCGGCCAGCATCTTGGTCCTCCCGGTGTGCTGGCGAGCGAACCGCACGGCGTGCTCGACGGCCTCGGCCCCGCCCGTGGTGAAGAAGACGCGGTTCAGGTCACCGGGAGCGCGCTCGGCGACCAGTCGAGCGAGTTCGCTGCGCTTGTCGTTCGCGACCGTCGGGGAGATGGTGGTGAGCACACCGGCCTGCTCGACGATCGCCGCCACGATGTCGGGGTGCTGGTGCCCGATGTTGACGTTGACCAGCTGCGAGGAGAAGTCGAGGTACTTCCTGCCCTGGTCGTCCCAGAAGTAGGACCCGGACGCCCCGGTGATGGTGACCGGGTTCAGCTCCGCCTGCGCGGACCAGGAATAGAAGACATGGTCGGTCATGTACCACCTCCGTTATCGGGCGATTCCGGATTCCGTCGCCACCTCTGACGTCATCATGGCAGGAAGAACCGACTCGCCGTAGGCATCCAGCGTCGCGGTCTTCGCATCGTGTTGGAGGTAGACCGCGAACTGGTCCACACCGAGCGACTCGAGCTGCCGGAGTCGCTGCACGTGCTGCTCGGGCGAGCCCAGGATGCAGAACCGGTCGACGATCTCGTCGGGCACGAAGTCGGCGTGCGTGTTGCCGGCTCTGCCGTGTTGGTTGTAGTCGTACCCCTGGCGGCCGGCGATGTAGTCCGTGAGAGCGGCCGGGACACCGGAGGTCGCTCCGTAGCGGGACACGATGTCCGCGACGTGGTTTCCCACCATGCCGCCGAACCACCGGCACTGATCACGGGCATGCGCGGCGGCGGCCGCGGAACCGTCGGTGACATAGGCGGGGGCGGCGACGCAGATGGTCACGGCATCGGGGTCGCGCCCCGCCTTCTCGGCGGCGTCGCGGACGGTGGCCACGGTCCACTCGACGATGTCGGGATCAGCGAGTTGCAGGATGAACCCGTCGGCGACCTGCCCGGTGAGTTCCAGTGCCCGCGGGCCGTATCCGGCGATCCACACCTCGAGCTCGGACCGCGACGCCCACGGCAGCCGCACGGTGGTCTCGCCGATGCGGGCGGACCGCCCGTTGCCGAGTTCGCGGATGATCTCCACCGACTCGGCGAGCCGCGCGATCGTGGTGGGCTTCCCACCCAGAGTGCGCACCGCGGAGTCGCCGCGGCCGATCCCGCACACGGTGCGGTTGCCGTACATCTCGTTGAGTGTGGCGAACGTCGATGCCGTCACCGTGACGTCCCGCGTCGACGGGTTGGTCACCATCGGTCCGACGACCACCGTGCGGGTGCTCGCGAGGATCTGACTGTGGATGACGTAGGGCTCCTGCCACAGCAGGTGTGAATCGAAGGTCCACACGTGGGAGAAGCCGTGCGTCTCGGCGATGCGAGCGAGTTCGACCACCCGCGAACTGGGTGGGGTGCACTGCAGCACCACTCCGAAGTCCATCCTTCACACCAGATTCTGGGACAGGTCGCGGCGCACGAAACGGCCGTGCCCGGCGCGGCCCAGGTACTCGCCGCGGTCGACGACGACGGTTCCGCGGGAGATCACCGTGTCGACGTGGCCGTCCACGGTCATGCCCTCGTAGGCGGAATAGTCCATTCTCATGTGGTGTGTCTCGACTCCGATGGTGGTGCGGCCGTTCGGGTCGTAGACCACCAGATCCGCGTCGGCACCGGGCGACACGATGCCCTTGCGCGGGTACATCCCGAACATGCGGGCCGGCGTCGTGCAGCACACCTCGACCCACTTCTCGAGCGTGATCTTCCCCGACACCACACCCTGGTACATCAGGTCCATCCGATGTTCGACCGACCCGATTCCGTTGGGCATCTTGGAGAAGTCGCCGATTCCCATCTCCTTCTGGTCCTTCATGCAGAAGGGACAGTGATCGGTGCCGACCGTCGAGACGTCGCCCGTGCGGAGGTACCGCCACAGCTCGTCCTGGTGCCCCTCGGCACGGGACCGGAGCGGGGTCGAGCACACCCACTTCGCACCCTCGAAGCCCGGCGCACCGAGTTGCTCCTCGAGCGAGAGGTACAGATACTGCGGACACGTCTCGGCGAAGACGTTCTGCCCCTTGCCTCGTGCCGTCGCGATCTGCTCGAGCGCCTGTTTCGCCGACACGTGGACCACGTACAGCGGCGCTCCTGTCACGTCGGCCAGCATGATCGCGCGATGCGTTGCTTCTTCCTCGAGCTGCCACGGCCGGGACGTGCCGTGGAAGTACGGCGCCGTGTCACCGCGTGCGATCGACTGCTCGACCAGGACGTCGATGGCGATGCCGTTCTCCGCGTGCATCATCAGCAGCGCGCCGGTCTCGGCGGCAGTCTGCATCGCCCGCAGGATCTTCCCGTCGTCCGAGTAGAAGACGCCGGGATAGGCCATGAACAACTTGAAGCTGGTGACACCTTCGGAGACCAACGCGCTCATGGCCTTCAACGAGTCGCTGTCGACGTCTCCGATGATCTGATGGAAGCCGTAGTCGACGGCGCACGAACCGGCGGCCTTGTCGTGCCACGTGGCGAGGGTGTCCTGCACACGCATCCCGGGGTTCTGGATGGCGAAGTCGACGATGGTGGTGGTTCCGCCCCACGCGGCAGCGCGCGTCCCCGTCTCGAACGAGTCGGAGGCGAAGGTGCCGCCGAACGGCATCTCCATGTGGGTGTGGCCGTCGACCCCTCCGGGGATCACGTACTTCCCGGTCGCGTCGACCACGACGTCGCTCGACGACGCGAGGTCGGCGCCCAGCAGCGTCGAACCCGGTTGCAGCACTGCGACGATCGTCTCACCGTCGATCAGGACGTCCAGGGGCTGCGACCCCGTCGGCGAGACGACGATGCCCCCGTGGACGAACGTGGTCGTCACGGTGTCACCAGGGGACCGTAGGCGTCGGGTCTGCGATCGCGGTAGAAAGCCCACCGATCGCGGACGGTCGCGATGAGCGACAGGTCCAGATCGCGGACGATCACTTCGGCCGCGCTGTCCGAGGCGACGTCGCCGACGAACTTCCCCTCGGGATCGACGAAGTAGCTCGTACCGTAGAAGTCGTTGTCGCCCAACTCCTCGACTCCCACTCGGTTGATTGCGCCGATGTAGTACTCGTTGGCCACGGCCGACGCCGGTTGCTCGAGCTTCCACAGGTAGTTCGACAGGCCTCGCGAGGTGGCGGACGGATTGAACACGATCTCCGCACCGGCCAGTCCGAGTGCGCGCCAGCCCTCCGGGAAATGGCGGTCGTAACAGATGTAGACCCCCACCTTGCCGACGGCGGTGTCGAACACGGGCCAGCCCAGGTTGCCGGGGCGGAAGTAGAACTTCTCCCAGAAGCCGTTCAGGTGCGGAATGTGGTGCTTGCGGTACTTGCCCAGGTACGTGCCGTCCGCGTCCACCACGGCAGCGGTGTTGTACAGAATGCCTGGCTGTCCCTTCTCGTAGACCGGCAGCACCATCACCATGCCGAGTTCCTTCGCGAGAGACTGGAAACGCTCGACGGTGGGTCCGGGAACCGATTCGGCGTAGTCGTAGAAGGACGCGTCCTGCACCTGGCAGAAATAGGGGCCGTAGAACAGTTCCTGAAAACAGATCACCTGCGCGCCCTGCTCGGCTGCCTGGCGGGCGTACTCCTCGTGGGCCTGGATCATCGATTCCTTGTCGCCGGTCCAGGTGGTCTGAACCAGTGCTGCTCGAACGACAGTCATGACATGACACCTCCGCGTCGGCCCCGTACCGGTGATCCTGCACCCGATCGGCCGGGTCGTCCACCGGTGGAATTCAGCCGTTCGCCACCTCGGGAGGCAGGGAGTCGAGCATGTCCACCGACGAGCCGTTCCAGCGATAACGGACCAGCGCCGGTCCGCCGGAGACCTCCGCGGTCGCTTCTCCGTCCCTGAGCCATCGGTACGACACCGTCACCGTGTCGTCCAGCTGCGCATACGGATCGATGTCGGTGAACGCGTACGGACGGGCGGTCGCCGTTCCGAGATACGCGCCGTCGTGGAAGAACAGCACCGTCGTGGGGCTCGAACCGGTCGCACCGTCGGGCACGGCCAGCGCCCATGCCAGCGTGCTGCAGGCATCGCCCTGACCGGCGAGCGTCCACCCGCTGCCGGAGAACGTCGGCAGCGAGGCGATCGCCGCGTCGATCACGTCGTCGTCCAGGCACGGATCCGCAGGGGTCTGCCTGTTGCCGTCCACCACCTCCTGCGGCAGGTCGTCCAGCATCACCACGGACGATCCGTTCCAGGTGTAGCGGACTAACCCGGGTCCGCCGGACTGCTGCGAGGTGGACTCACCCTCCCGGAGCCACCCGTACGACACCGTGACCGTGTCGTCGGTCTGCGAGGCGACGTCGGTGAACGAGTACGGCAACGCGGTGGCGGTACCGAGATAGGTGTCGTCGTGGAAGAACAAGACGGTCCACGGACTCGACCCCGTGCCCCCGTCGAGCGCCGCGAGCGCCCACGACAGCGTCGCGCAGGGATCGCCCTGGCGGACGAGCCGCCAACCACTGCCGAAGAACTGTGGCAGCGATTCGATGCCCGCCGCCACGACGGAGTCCTCCACACACGCGGTCGACGGTTCCGGCGCGGCCGACGACGCGGGTTCCGTACCCGGTGCCGGACCCACCGCTGTCGAGGTCGTGGTGGTGGTCGGAGGAGGTGGCGCCGCGGAGCCCTGGCCGGAGTCGGAGCACCCGCTCGCGAACAGCACGGTGACGGCCAGGGTCGCGAGAAGTGTTCGTCTCATGATCGGTCCATCCGAGCGAACAGACCGATCGTTACGTCGTCGACGAATTCGTCATCGATCCGTGACCCGAAAGAATAGGAAACATCATTGTTGTAGAAAGGGTGACCATATCTAGGTCAGCCTGACCTTGCTGGTGGAGACGCTTTTCGCGTATTACCGTCATCGTCATGACTTCCCTCGAAATGCCCCGCGTCAGTGAGTGCAGTGTCAGCGCCTGTTCGTACAACCACGACGGATGCCACGCATTCGCCATCAATGTCGGAGGCTCGAACGGAACGGCCGATTGCGGCACGTTCATTCCCTTGAGCACCAAGGGCGGTCTCGACACCGTCTCCACCCAGGTCGGTGCGTGCCAGCGCGTCGACTGCTCGTTCAACGACAACCTCGAGTGCAGCGCGGCAGCGGTCCGCATCGGCGCCGGCGAGTCGTCGGACACCGCGAACTGCCTCACCTACAGCAAGGCCTGACGAACCTCAGCTGAAGCCGAGCACCTTCTCGCCCCAGATCTCGCGCAGCTCACGGTCCGGATCCTCGACCAGAGCATCACGCCCGTCGATGACGAGAGTGCGACGACGCTCGTCGTAGGGCGCCCAGTGCTTCGACCCGTCCAGCGCAGCAGGAACCCCGTGCCACGCGAACGCCACCCAGCGTCGCTGAATTCGCCGGGAGACCTGCTGCGCTGCCTTGCGCCCACCCAGCCAGAAGGTCGGGTCCCGGTCGAAGGTCCCGAAATTGCCGAAGACGTACGGCAACTCGGTGGCGTGACCGGCGCCGATACGCGCCGCACGCAGCACGGGTGTCGCGTGATCGAAGCGGTAGACGAACGTCGGCGCTCGTCGGCAATGGGCCTCCGCGATCCACAGGCTCGGCATCCGGAACCCTGCGTCGCGCGCGAGAGGGCCAGCGCGCCCGCACTCTTCGGCAGATCCGGGTACGCGGAGAGGATGTCGGCGATACGAGCCGGTGAGAGATCGGGATGATCGACGGCGATCGCCTCGAACATCGTGCTCACCGTGTCCGAGGTGACGGGCATCAACGGCGACTTCATCAGGCGGAACACCGATGCCTCGTCGTGATTCGACCCGATGATGAGCGGGACGTCGTGCGAGAAGCCCTTCTGGAACGCGGCCACCGGATACCGGGGCACCACGTCACCGTCGACGACGGGTGCGAATCCCAATGTGCCGGGCACCTTCTCGGGAACCTCGTAGACCAGCTTCTCGGCTGCGTCGACCAACCTCTCCACCGGCATCGTCCGCAGCTCCTCGGCACGCTCCGCGGGCAGATCGACGAGTTCGAGGAATCGCTGCGCGACGGTGCGCGCGCGTTCCGGGCCGTACACCGAGGTGGCCGGGGAACTCTGGGCGATCGCCTTGTGGAACAGACCTTCCGCGTGCGGTGACGTCATGAGAGTGGTCACCGACGCGCCACCGGACGACTCACCGAAGACGGTGACGTTGGTCGGGTCGCCGCCGAACGCGGCGATGCAGTCGCGCACCCACGTGAGCGCCGCGATCTGGTCGCGGAGCCCGAGATTGGTCTCGAAGACGCTGCCGTCGGTGTCGAACGACGACAGGTCCAACCACCCCAGCGCTCCCACCCGGTAGTTGACGGTCACCACCACCACCTCACCGAGGCGGGACAGGTTGCGCCCGTTGTAGATCCGTTGCGCAGATGATCCCAGGACGTAGGCGCCGCCGTGGATCCACACCATCACCGGACGGGAGATGCCGTCCGGTGTCGGGGCCCAGACGTTGAGAGTCAGGCAGTCCTCGTCCATCGGGATGGACGAGTCCATGGGAATCGGGCCGTCGCGGCCCTGCGGTGCCATCGCACCGAAGGTCCTGCCGTCGCGGACACCGTCCCACGGCTCCGGTGGGCGTGGTGCGCGGAATCGGTGCTCCGCCACGGGTGGCGCCGCGAACGGGATGCCCTTCCAACTGACCACGTCGCCGTGCCCGTAGCCGCGGATCTCACCGTCGCGCGACGAGACGACATGGCTGCTCTCGGTTGCCCCCACGAGGACCGACGTTACAGGGAGTGCGGGGATCGGACCCCGATGGTCGTCACGCTGTCACCAGTCGACCGAGCGCGAACAGGGCCGCTGGAGAGTAGCCGAGGACGAGCGGTGCCAGACCGTCCACGACCAACCACGTCGACGAGCCCGACCCCGCGCTGTCGACACCGTGTTCCAGGGTGAGCCCGGCACTCGGAGCGCCGATCCACGCGCGCCACGACCACACCCGTGCGGCCTCGTCCACGGAGTGGACCTCGAAGGACACCCGCACGCCGAGGGGCCCGCGCACCGTGCCGGTCGTGCCGGCGGCGAGACGGTCGGTGGACGCGTCGACCCCCATGATCTGCGGTGCCCACGTCGACCAGAGCGACAGGTCCATGTACCGCTCCCACGCGACGTCGGCGGAGGCGTCGCCGGTGCGTCGCAGAGTCTTCTTCATGACCGGCGGGATTCACCGTTCCGGCGCTGCTCAAACTGCCGTCAGGTCGCCGCTCCACAGCGGTCGCGCCGGGCGTAGGGTCCGAACCAAGCGAAACTCCTCCGCCATCGACCGGCGCGGCCGGTGGCCGACATGTAGGTGGACAAGGATGACCACACAGGCATCGGCCAATCACACGGCCAAAGTCATCGGCGTGACCATTGCGGCCGCCGTCGGCGGCTTCCTCTTCGGTTTCGACAGTTCCGTCATCAACGGCGCCGTCGACTCCATCCAGGGCAGATTCGCCCTCGGCGAGTTCCTCACCGGCTTCACCGTCGCGATCGCCCTGCTCGGGTGCGCGGCGGGCGCCTGGTTCGCCGGCGGACTGGCCGACCGGTGGGGACGCAAGAAGGTGATGCTGCTCGGGTCCGCACTCTTCATCATCTCGTCGGTCGGCTCGGGTCTGGCCTTCAGCGTTCCCGACCTGATGCTGTGGCGTGTGCTCGGCGGTCTCGGCATCGGCATCGCGTCGGTGATCGCCCCCGCGTACATCGCGGAGATCTCGCCGGCCCGGATGCGCGGCAGCCTCGCGTCGCTGCAGCAGCTGGCCATCACCATCGGCATCTTCGCCGCACTGCTCTCGGACGCCGTGCTGGCGGATCGTGCGGACGGTGCGTCCAACGACCTGTGGCTCGGCCTCGAGGCCTGGCGATGGATGTTCATCGTCGGCGTGATCCCGGCCGTCGTCTACGGCGTCCTCGCGTTGCTCATCCCCGAGTCGCCGCGTTACCTCGTGGGCAAGCACCTCGACGAGGAGGCCGCGCAGATTCTCGCGAACATCACCGGCGAGAAGCACCCCAACGAGCGCATCCACGAGATCCGCCTGACTCTGCGCAAGGAGCAGCGCTCGTCGTTCGCCGACATCCGCGGTCCGCGCTTCGGTCTGCAGCCGCTGGTGTGGGTCGGCATCATCATGGCCGTCCTGCAGCAGTTCGTCGGTATCAACGCGATCTTCTACTACTCCACCACACTGTGGAAGTCGGTGGGCTTCACCGAGAGTCAGTCCTTCACCACGTCGGTCATCACCTCCGTGATCAACGTGGCCATGACGTTCGTGGCCATTCTCTTCGTCGACCGGGTGGGTCGGCGCAACCTGCTCATGGCCGGCTCCATCGGTATGTTCGTCGGTCTCCTCATGGCGGCGATCGCGTTCTCCCAGCAGATCGGCACCGGCGACGAGGTCTCCCTGCCCGATCCCTGGGGCGTCGTGGCGCTGATCGGAGCGAACCTGTTCGTGATCTTCTTCGCGTCGACGTGGGGACCGATCATGTGGGTCCTGCTCGGCGAGATGTTCCCGAACCGTATGCGCGCCATGGCTCTCGGCATCGGTACGGCCGCGAACTGGGTGGCCAACTTCGTCATCTCGCTGCTGTTCCCGTCGCTCACCGAGATGGTCGGACTCTCCATCGTCTACGGCGGCTTCGCACTCTTCGCCGCCCTGTCGTTCTTCTTCGTGAAGTCCAAGATCCCCGAGACGAAGGGCATGGAACTGGAGGACATGAAGTAGCCGCACGACCGCCGGTGCTATGGTCGGCGAGTTCTGACACGGGGTGCTTCGCGTCGCGAGGCTGAGACCACACCCGAGAACCTGATGCAGGTAATTCTGACGAAGGGATGTCACGGCCATGACGCCGTACGACCATGCGGTCGACGCTGCCTCCACCACGGATGCAGCCGACCTCACACGCTTCACCGACTTCCTCTGGGACCGCACGGCAGGCCTGCGGGCCCGGATCGGCGATCTCGAGTTCCTCACCCGACTCGGCGACGGCACCCTGCCGATCACGTCGTTCCGGACGTACATCGAGCAGGACGGCCTCTACCTCGAGGGATACGCGAAGGCCTTGGCCCTCCTGTCCTCGCGCGCAGTCGATCCGGAGGCCGGAGCGTTCTGGGCCACGTCGGCGGCGACGGCCGCGACGGTCGAGAAGTCGTTGCACACCAGCCTTCTCGCCGACGTCGCACTCGGCGGTCCGTCGGAGAAGCCGGTCGAGCACAGCCAGGCGTGCCTCGGGTACGTCTCGTTCCTCACGGCGACGGCGGCGACCGACACCTACGCCGTCGGCGCCGCGGCCGCGCTCCCCTGTTTCTGGATCTACGCCGAGGTCGGCCGCGGACTCGCGGCCTCGGCCCGCGCCGTGCTCGACGCTGATCCGCACCACCCGTACGCCCGGTGGGTGACGACGTACGACGCCGAGGACTTCCAGACCTCCGCCGCGCGCGCCCGCGAGCTCGTCGACGCGGCTGCCGAGGTGGCCGGCCCGGCCGAACGACAGCGGATGAGTGACGCGTTCGTCGTGGCGATGCGCTACGAACTGCTGTTCTGGGACACCGCCCTGAACACCGTGCCCTGGCCTGCTTCGGGGTCGGACGCATGAGGGCGCGGCACACGAGGGTCGGGCGCGTCGCGGCTCTGCTCACCGTGTCGCTCGTCGCCGCCGCGGGTCTCGCGGGCTGCGCCACGTCCGATGCCTCCGACGCGAACACGATCCGCTTCGCGCTCGACTGGACACCCAACACGAACCACACGGGCCTGTTCGTCGCCCAGCAGGAGGGCTACTTCGCGGACGCCGGGCTGAACGTCGAGATCCTGCCGTACAACTCGACGTCCCCCGACACGCTGATCGACTCCGGCA
The DNA here is from genome assembly GCF_030818285.1 of Rhodococcus sp. SORGH_AS_0301. Taxonomy (NCBI): domain Bacteria; kingdom Bacillati; phylum Actinomycetota; class Actinomycetes; order Mycobacteriales; family Nocardiaceae; genus Rhodococcus; species Rhodococcus sp. SORGH_AS_0301. The sequence goes on along the minus strand of NZ_JAUTAC010000002.1, from coordinate 715,770 downwards.
ACGCCGAGTTCGGGATCAGCTTCCACAGCTCCGCCACCTACGCCCGCGCTGCCGGTGCGAAGGTGACCTCGGTGATGGCGCCGCTGCAGCACTGGGCCACCGGCATCGGCGTCCGCGCCGACCGGCAGGACATCCGGAGCCCCCGAGACCTGGACGGGCGGACCTACGCCGGGTTCGGCGATGCGGGCGAGGAGGCCACCCTCCGCAAGGTGATCGAGAACGACGGTGGCACCGGCGATTTCGAGACCGTGGTGCTCGGGACGTCCGCGTACGAGGCGGTCTACTCCGGTACCGCGGACTTCACCGTCTCCTACTTCGCGTGGGAGGGTCTCGAGGCCGAGCGGGCCGGAACCCCGATGACGTACTTCGACTACACCGACTTCGGCTTCCCCGACTCGTACGCGATCGTCGTCGACGGCGGTGACGAGTGGATGGCCGAGCACCCCGAACAGGCGCGACAGTTCGTGCAGGCCTTGCAGAAGGGTTACCAGAAGGCCGCCGACGATCCCGACGCGGGCGCGCGCGATCTGATCGACGCCAACCCGGGAGCATTTCCCGACGAGGACCTGGTCGTCGAGAGTCAGCGCATGCTGGCGGAGGACTACATGCTCGACGAGAACGGCCGCGTCGGGACGCAGACCCTGGAGCGATGGTCCGGGTACTCGAAGTTCCTGTTCGACGCCGGTGTCCTGGCCGGGCCCGACGGCGCACCGCTGACCACCGAGCCCGACTGGTCGACCTACTTCACCGATGAGTACCTCGATCAGGGCTGAGCGCGGCGGACAGGTGGGGCGGTACGCGCCGGCGCTGCTGCTCGCGGCGGGCCTCGTGGCGGCCTGGCAGGTGTACGTGGTCGTCAGCGGCATCTCGCCGCGCGTACTCCCCTCCCCCGCCCGCGTCGTCGATCAGGGCTGGACGAACCGTGCCGTCATCGCGGGTCACGCATCGTCCACCGTTCAGGTCACTCTGCTCGGTTTCGCCGTCTCCCTGACGATCTCGTGGATCATCGCCACGGCCGTGGACTTCTCGCCGTGGCTGCGCCGCGCCGTCGTTCCCCTGCTCGTGGTGTCGCAGACGCTGCCGGTCATCGCCGTCGCTCCCCTGATGATCATCTGGTTCGGATTCGGCATCCTCCCCAAGCTCCTGGTGATCGCGCTGGTGACGTTCTTCCCGATGACCCTCGGCCTGATCGAGGGATTCGCCTCCGCGGACAAGGAGTCCGACGCACTGCTGCGCAGCATGGGAGCGTCACGGCGACAACAGTTCCGGTACGTCCGGCTCCCGTCCGCGCTGCCGCGCTTCTTCACCGCGCTCCGCATCGGGATCACCTACGCCGTCGTCGGTGCCGTCTTCTCCGAGTACGTCGGCGCCACGTCGGGTCTGGGCATCTACATGGCGCAGCAGAAGAACGCGTTCCGCACGGATCTCGTGCTGGCCGCGGTCGTGGTCACGGCGGTGTGCAGCATCGCACTCTTCCTCCTCACGTTCGTGGCCGAGCGGCTTCTCGCGCCGTGGGCGCTCGCGGCGAAGGAAGGGACGCGATGACGGATCCTGTTCTGGAGCTGACCTCGGTGCGCAAGTCCTACCCGGGCACACCGGTACTGGACGGGATCGACCTCGCCGTCGAGGGGGGACAGTTCGTGTCGATCGTCGGCCCGAGCGGCTGCGGCAAGAGCACGCTGTTCACCCTCCTCGCCGGTCTCGACACCGCGGACAGCGGCACCGTGGTGACACCGCGCTGCGCGTACATGCCGCAGAAGGACCTGTTGTTCCCGTGGCGTTCGGTTCTGGCGAACACCGCACTCGGGCTGGAGGTGCAGGGGGTTCCGAAGGCGCAGGCGCGGAGCCGGGCCCGCGACCTGTTCCCGGTCTTCGGCCTCGACGGCTTCGAGGACGCACGCCCCTCGTCGCTGTCCGGCGGGATGCGGCAGCGGGCCGCACTGCTCCGGACCGTCGTGCAGGGACGCGACGTCCTGCTGCTGGACGAGCCGTTCGGCGCTCTCGACTCGCTGACCAGGACGGCCATGCAGGACTGGATGCAGGAGGTGTGGCAGCGGTACCGCTGGACGGTCCTGATGATCACCCACGACATCCGGGAGGCGGTGCAGGTGTCGGACCGGGTCGTCGTGCTGTCGCCGCGGCCCGCGCGGGTGGTCGCCGACGTGAGCATCGATCTGCCGCGGCCGCGACGCGCCGAGACCGCCACCACGCGGGAGTTCGCGACCTACGAACGCGCACTGCTGGACGCCCTCGGAAGCACGGGCCCTCGTCCCGGCGCGGGCGAGTAGGTTCGGTCCATGGCAGACACAGACGACACCCGCGTGGAGCACCATCCCGATCGTCAGCGTTTCGAGATCCTCGTCGGTGAGGAGGTCGCCGGCTACGCCGAGTATCGGCAGACCGATCCGACGGTCCGGGACTTCGACCACACCGTGACGCTTCCCGAGTTCCGCGGCCGCGGACTCGCGGCCGTCCTGGTGCGTCACGCACTCGACGACACACGCGCCGCGGGGCTGAAGATCGTCCCGTCGTGCTCCTACGTGCACCACTTCGTCGAGACGCACGAGGAGTACGCCGATCTGACCGTGTGAGCCGGGACTCGCGACACCGTGTCGGTGGGCCGCGTTACGGTCGCCCCATGAACGACCTGAACAGTGTCGACCTCTCGCCCGAGGCCGCCTGGAGCCGGTTCCGCACCCTGCTCGCCGATCACCTCGACGGGATGCCGGCGGGACACTCTCTGGTGCTCGCGTGCCCGCACGCCGACTCCGATCCGGTTCCGCCGTGCCTGCAGTTCTACGGATGGGACGACGAGACGGTCCGGTGCGAGGTGCTGGCGGACGAGTACCTCGCCGAGCACCGCCGGTGGACGTCCGAGGGGCGCGCACTGCTGGAGCAGTTCGGGTTCGCGCCGCCGCCGTCGCTCCCGCACACCGCTCGCCGCGACGACGAGCCGGTGAACTGGTTCGTCGATCGCCCGCGGCGCTACGCCGACCAACTCGCCGACGCCGCTGTCCGCGTCCTGCACTCGGTGTGGGGTGTCCCGCATCCGTCGTTCCTCGAGCTGGACGGTGACCTGTGCGGCCCCGTGATCGAGGACCGGTTCGGCGCGTCGTCCACGGACCCCGAGGACGCGCCGCCGTCCGACCCTGTCCCGTTCGACCCGCTGCGGCCGGTCCGCACGTCCGGTCCCGAGGCCCGTCTCGAGATCATCGAGCAGACGCTCCTGCACATCCTCGGGTTCGTGCCGCACCCCGACGAGGACGGCGACTACCCGTTCCGTCTCGGGCCGGCCTGGCTCTACCTGTGCCCCACCCCGGAGGCACCGTTCGTACAGATCCTCGCGCCGCTCGCGGCCGGCGTCACCGACGAGGCGCGAGCACTGTCGGTCGTCAACGACGTCAATCGCCGGTGGCCGCACGTCAAGGTGCTGCTGGACGAGGATCGCATCGTCGCCACCATCGACGTCACGGTGGTGCCGTTCGTCCCGCAGCACGTGGCCGACATGCTGGCCGTCATGGAGAAGTTCGCCGGCGAGGCCGCCGAGCATCTCCGGGCCGGGCTCGGGGCGCGGCCCTACCTCGACGCGTTCGGTGAACCGACGCCCGAGTACGACGCGGGTGACGGGACGGACGAGCACGGCGGTCCGGCGATTCCCGAGGCACTGCGCGCGATCGCCGAGGCAGTGTGGGAGCGCGGCGCCGACATCGACGTCGAAGAGGTGCTGAACGCGTGCGGACACGATCGCACGCGCGTCGTCCGCTTCCTGGACGTGGCGCGCGAGTGCGAGCTCTCCGCCCTCGATCGCACGCTCGACGACACCGATCCGCGAGTCGCCGCGTCGGCCGGTCTCGATGCGCGGGTCTGGCGCACCACCTCCGCGCTCCTCACCTCCGCGCACCGGCGTCTGGCCGCCGACCGCGTCGACGGACCGACGCGGTCGTCCGGCTCCCAGCTCGACCTGTTCGGGACCGACCTCGCCGGCGGAACCGGTGACAGCCTCTTCGACTGACGAGAAGGGTGCTGCCGATAGCCTTCGATGTGTGGTGACCACTCCGCGCTACGGCGGCGACAGCCTGTCCGATCTTCTGCCGTCGGTGCTCGGCGCACTCGGCGTCCCCGGTGAGTCCGACACCGTCGGGCTGGGGTTGTCCGGGGTCCGGCGGGTCTGCGTACTGCTGGTCGACGGCCTCGGAGCTCGACAGTTGGCGGCGCACGCCTCGGCAGCGCCGACACTCTCCTCGCTCACCGAGCGGGTCGTCACCGCCACGTTCCCGTCCACCACCGCGACGTCGTTGGCGTCACTGGGCACCGGACGCACGCCCGGTGAGCACGGCATCGTCGGCTACCTCACCGCCGTGCCCGGCTTCGACCGTCCGATGAATCCGCTGCACTGGCGTCTGCACGGTCAGGGACCCCGCGTCGATCTGCTCGCCGAGCTCGTTCCGGAACAGTTCCAACCTCGCGACACCGTGTTCGAGCGCGCCGCGGCGGACGGGGTGTCCGTCACTCGCATCGCGCCGTCCTACCAGCGCGAGTCCGGGCTCACCCGCGCCGTGCTGCGCGGCGGGGACTTCTCCGCGTCGGTGTCCGCGGGCGACCTCGTCGCCGAGACCTCGCGCGCGCTGCGGCGCGGCCGGCGGTCCCTCGTCTACTCGTACTGGTCCGAACTCGACCTCACCGGCCACGTGCGCGGGCCGGACTCCGACGCGTGGCGCCACGAGCTGACTCAGGTCGACACCATCGTCGCCGGCATCCTCGGCGAGTTGCCCTCCGACGCAGCGCTGATCGTCACCGCCGATCACGGGATGGTGCAGATCGGCACCCGCGTGGACATCGACGCGACGCCCGCGCTCACCGCCGACGTCCGGATGATCTGCGGCGAACCCCGCGCGCGCCACGTCTTCGCCGACGCCGGCGCCGCTGCCACGGTGCTCGATGCCTGGCGGGAGACCCTGGGTCCGGACCACCTGGTGGTGGGCCGCGACGATGCGGTCTCCCGGGGCTGGTTCGGGCCGTCCGTGCGCCCCGACGTCGCGGCGTGCATCGGTGACGTCCTGGCTCTGGCTCTCGGCGACGGCGCCCTGATCCGCCGCGGGGCCGAACCGAACCAGTCGGCGCTGCCCGGCCATCACGGCTCCCTGACCGACGTCGAGATGACCGTTCCTCTCCTCGTGGCACGGGGCTGACACGCCGAGAATCAACCTGATTCCAACGCTTCGCGGGGCGCCGCGACGGTCCTACGGTGGGACGAGTGACCCTCGACAACTCTTCTCTCGCCCTGCACTGGTTCCTTCCCACCTACGGCGACAGCAGGTCGATCGTCGGCGGCGGACACGGCACGCGAGTCGGCGCCGCGGGCGGAGATCGTCGCGCGAGCATCGGGTACCTGTCGTCCATCGGCCGCGCGGCCGAGGAGTTCGGCTTCACCGGTGCACTCACCCCGGCCGGCGCGTGGTGCGAGGACGCGTGGCTCACCACGGCGATGCTCGCCCGCGAGACCGAGAAGCTCGCATTCCTCATCGCCTTCCGACCGGGTCTGATCAGCCCGACCCTCGCGGCGCAGATGTCGGCGACGTTCAGCAACCATGCGCCCGGCCGACTCCTGCTCAACGTCGTCACCGGGGGCGAGGCTCACGAGCAGCGTCAGTACGGCGATCACCTGTCCAAGGACGAGCGGTACGCCCGCACGGACGAGTTCCTCACCATCGTCCGCGGCCTCTGGCGCGGCGAGTCGGTGACGCACCAGGGCACGCACATCCAGGTCGAGGACGCGTCGCTGCCGTTCCTCCCCGACCCCACGCCTCCGCTGTACTTCGGCGGCTCCTCTCCCGCTGCGGGCCCGGTGGCGGCGGACCACTCCGACGTCTATCTCACGTGGGGTGAGCCGACCGCGGCCGTGGCGAAGAAGATCGAGTGGATCCGCGGACTCGCGGCCGAGCGCGGACGCACCGTGCGCTTCGGCATCCGCCTGCATGTGATCACCCGCGACACGTCCGAGGAGGCCTGGAAGCAGGCTGGCGCGCTCGTCGAGGCGCTCGGCGAGGACGCCGTCGCGACGGCGCAGTCCAACCTGGCGCGGAGCGAGTCGGTGGGCCAGCGCGCGATGCTCGCCCTGCACGAGGAGAGCCGCAGGACCGGGTCCTGGAAGGACCCGCGCGCACTCGAGATCTCCCCCAACCTGTGGGCCGGTGTCGGCCTGGTGCGCGGCGGAGCCGGAACGGCCCTCGTCGGGAGCCACACCGAGGTGGCCGATCGCATCGCGGAGTACGCGGCCGTCGGCATCGACGAGTTCGTTCTCTCCGGTTATCCACACCTCGAGGAGCTGTACTGGTTCGGCGAGGGTGTCATCCCCCAGCTGCGCAGCCGCGGATTGTTCTCCGGCGGCGCCGCGGCACGCGCCACGGGCCACACCCCGTTCCTCCCCGCCCGATGACCACCGAACCCGGCCCGAAGACCCTGCCGCCAGTGCTCGACGACGACGCTGCGCTGGCCGTCGCCGCCGCGCTCGGGGCGAAGATCGCCCCGTCCGCGATCGAACGTGACCGCGATCGACGGCTGCCCGGCCCGGAACTGGACCTGCTGTCCGCGTCGGGGCTGCTGGGCATCACCGTGCCCGCGGAGTTCGGCGGCAGGCCGGTCTCGGCGCGCACCCTCGCCTCGGTGTTCCTCTCGCTCGCTCGCGGGGACGCCAGCATCGCGCAGATACCGCAGAGCCACATGACCTTCCTCGACGCGCTGCGGCGACAGGGATCGACGGAGCAACAGCGACGCTTCTTCGCCGAGGCCCTCGCCGGTCGCCGCTTCGCCAACGCCCAGAGCGAGCGCGGCACACCCTCCATCGCGGTCGACCGGACCACGGTGACGTCCCGTCCGGACGGCACCTCGTCGCTGAACGGCACCAAGTACTACTCGACGGGCGCGCTCTTCGCACACTGGTTGGTGGTCCGCGGCGTGCAGGCGGGCCCCGGCGAGCAGGGTGATCAGAGCCGGAAGGTGCTGGCCTACATCCCGGCGGACGCACCCGGGGTGCTCGTCGAGGACGACTGGGACGGGCTCGGGCAGCGCACGACGGCCAGCGGCACCGTGACCCTGACGGACGTCGTGGTGCCCACCGACTCCCTCGTGCCGTACTCCGCCCTCTTCGACGACGCGACCACCTACGGGGCGCGCGCTCAGCTGCTGCACGCCGCCATCGATGCCGGCATCGCCCGCGCCGCCGTCGACACCGCTCGCGACGTCGTGGTCGTCGCTCGCCCTCCGGTGGACGCCGACGTGGCGACGGCCGACCGGGATCCGTTGCTGCTGCAGCAGTTCGGCGAGGTGGAGATCGGGGTGCGCGGGGCCGAGGCGCTCGTGCGCGAGGCCGGCGAGGCGATCGACGTGGCCGAGCGCGAGCTCACAACGGACAGCGCCGCGGCGGCCTCCATCGCGACAGCAGCGGCCAAGGTCGCCTCGGCGCGTGCGTCCCTCGACGCCACCACGGCACTGTTCGACGCGGGCGGAACTCGCAGTGCCGCAGCCTCTCTACGGCTGGACAGGCTGTGGCGCGACGCGAGGACCCACACGCTCCACGACCCTGTGCGATGGAAGACTCAGCACGTCGGCCGGTACGCGCTGACCGGGGCGCACCCGCCGCGCCACGGACTGATCTAGTCGCGCACCGGTGTCGCGGCGTAGGGACGGCCGAACTGCGTCCGGACACCGTCGGAGTACAGCACGGAGTCCGGCGGACGGGCGGCCAGGTCCCCCACGCCCGCCGCGGCCATGAGCTGGTCGTCGCAGCGCACCAGGGTCGCCGCGCGCAGCGGCCACCGGCGGTGGGTGTTGGGGACGAAGACGGGTCGGCCCGCGACGGACGTGTGCATCCCCCACCGAGCGGTGAGGAACACCGACAGCGGATCGTCGGACATGTCGGTGTCGCCGGGGGACACGGTGAAGTCCGTCGTCGCACCACGGTGCGGCGGTGCCAGTCGACGAGAGCGGTAGCCGACGACCCGGTTCCGAGGATCACCGTCGTCGACGATGTCGATGTGCGACCAGCGATACCGCACCCCCGCCGCGTTCGTGGCCAGCACCACTGCGGCACGGGTGGCGTCGAGAGAACGGAACACGACCCCTCGGCGACCGTCACCGTCGCGGCTGTAGAGCCGCACGTTGATCTCGCCGAAGGTTCCGAGTCGCGGTACCGGTCGGCCGTACCCCAACCCGGCCCCCACCATCTCGAAGCCGATCAGTCCGACATAGGTGTACCCGTCCATCGTGTCGGGGACGATGCCGCGAGGCAGCAACGGCGCGACGACGTCCGGGGCGACACGCCAGTGCAGGAACACGAGGCGTTCCCACCGCTGGTCCATGATCACGGGGCGCGGCAGAACAGGCGGGCGAGGCCAGAGATCGACGCTCCGGTCACGCACCGAAGAGGTTCTTGGCCTTGAGGATCAGCTCGTAGACACCCCAGGCGAAGGGAACCCCGACCCACAGCCAGGACACCACCACGACGGGCACACGCGCGCCCTGCTCCGTCTCGCTCATACCGTCGCCTCGTTCTTGTCGTTCGTGCCCTCGTCGGTCACAGTGCCCGGCGTCGTCGCCTCCGGGTCCGGCTCCGAGTACTTCGGATCCACGGGCTTGATCAGTTCGTTCGCGATGAAGCCGATGGACAGCAGGACGATCATCGTCACGAACGCGGGAACGTACCGTCCGGTGGTTCCCTCCTCGCCGAGGTCGGCGATCGCGTTGACGATCAGTGGTCCGAGCACGCCCGCGACCGACCAGGCCGTCAACAGTCGTCCGTGGATGGCACCGACCTGATAGGTACCGAACAGGTCACGCAGGTAGGCGGGCGCCGTGGCGAAGCCTGCACCGTAGAACGACAGGATCACCATCGCGCTGACGAGGAACAGGACCTTGTTCGTGTTCGTGAAGAGCGAGATGTACAGGTAGAGAAGCGCGCCCACACCGAGGTAGAGACGATAGATGTTCTTGCGACCCACCAGGTCGGACACCGACGACCACACGAACCGGCCGAGCATGTTCGTCAGCGAGAGGAATGCGACGAAGCCCGCGGCCGCTGCCACCACGGATTCCGGGGCGGTGGGGTCGGGAAAGAAGTCGGTGTAGATGCCCGCGGCGCGCTCGAGGATACCGATGCCGGCGGTGACGTTGAAGCACAACACGATCCACAGCAACCAGAACTGCGGGGTCTTGACGGCGTTCGCCGCGGACACGCGTGCGGTGTGCTGACCCGCCGGGGTCTGCGGTGGCGTCCACCCGGCCGGCTTCCAGTCGTCGGCGGGAACCCGGATCAGCACGACGCCGAGCGCCATGAAGACGGCGTAGCCGAGGCCGAGCGTGAGGAACGTCGTGGCGATCGACGCATCGGTGTTGCCGCCGTACGCGGACAGGAGCTTGGTGGTCAGGGGCGAGGCCACCAGGGCGCCGCCGCCGAATCCCATGATCGCGATACCCGTCGCCATGCCCGGGCGATCGGGGAACCACTTGATCAGCGTGGAGACCGGGGAGATGTACCCGATGCCGAGGCCGATGCCGCCGACGAGTCCGTATCCGACGATCACCAACCAGAACTGGTCGAGGCTCATGCCGAGGGCGGAGATGAGCAGCCCGGAGCAGAAGAAGAGGAGCGACATCGTCATGGCCCACCGCGGACCGTGCGTCTCCACCTTCGTCCCGAGCACGGCTGCGGAGAGGCCGAGCATGACGATGGCCAGCTGGAACGGGATCGCGGTCATCGTCCCGCTCAGTCCCATGGCGGTGTCGGAGGAGATGGCGGCCTTGAACACGCTCCACGCGTAGGCCTGGCCGATCGCGAGATGAATCGCGAGGGCGGCCGGCGGAATGAGCCAACGGCTCCATCCCGGTGGCGCGACGATACGGGCGCGTTCGAGTACTGCTGGCATGGAGGTCGTCCTTCCGGCGCGGGTCACGCGCTCAGAGGTCGACCGCGTACTACCGTACTTTCACCGATCCGACTCGTTCCAAACAGGACGAAGGCACGGGCGCACGTCAGAGCGTGTCCCGCGAGATCTGATCGGACACCGAATGGGTGTTGTCGGCCGAGATCTCCCGCGTACCGGACCGGGAGATGAGATCGTCGATGCGCTGGTCGAGGCCCACGGTGCGCTGCACGGCGTCCAGGCTCCGGTGCTCGATCTCCGCCACCGCGATCTCGTCGACCACGCGTGACAACGCGGCGACCCGGTCGATCACCTGATCCCACACCGGGATGAGATCGGCTCGGCGCACGAGCACCTCGCGTCGACCCTCCTCGTCCACCGTGTCCCCCTGCGCCTCGAAGGCCGCGGTGAGTTCCGCGTCCAACTGGGCGAGTGCGACCACGTCCACTGCGATCTGCACCAGTTCGGTTCCCGGGTCGAGCTGCGCCCGGGCCACCGCGAACAGGTCCGAGCGCCAGATCCGCGAGGAGAGGATCCGGTCGTGGTACATCCCGGCGAGGAACAGCAGGGTGTCGTAGCGATCGGCGAACCGATCCGCGTCCGTGCCCGCGAGGGTGCGGACGACGTCGGCGCCCCGCGCGTGCAGCGTGTCGAGGCGCTCCGCCGCGGCGCCGCCGAGGATCCCTCGGGCTCGCGAGAGTGGACCGGGTCCGACACCGAGCGGAGTCGGCGTGTGCCGCAACGCCTCGAAGAGGGCGGTGCGCTGGTCGACGTCGAGGTGGATGCCCTCGCGCCGCTCCCGGCGGATCGCGCGGACCCCCGACGCGTAGTGACCGGAACTCATCACGAACCGCGTGCGGTACGACCCCAGTCGACGTTCGAGCAGCACGTGCCGTTGCAGCAGAGCCAGGCGCGTGGGCCCGGTGCGCAGTACGGCCGTGCGACCGTCGATCCAGTGCAGCTCCTCCGTGATCAGCCGCAGGGTGCCGAATCCGCCCAGTGCGGGGAACTTCCGGCCGGCGCGCAGGCGCGTGAGCGCGATGCCGCGCGTCTCCTCGTCGAGACGACCCAGTGCGACGAGCAGCGCGGCGCGGTCGGACAGCGGCTCGTGAGCGCGTCCGGACCGGTCCGACTCGATGCGCGTCGACTCGGCGATGGTCCGCACGGTGTCCGCTCGACGGGCACGTATGTCCGCGGGGTCACTCGTCACCGTTCTCCACCTCCCCCACCGATTCTGCAGGTGCCACCAGTGTTCCAGATCGAGTCGGGACACGGTTCTCACGTCCGCGGCCACCCCCGCGCGGCACTACCATCGAAGCGTGACGAACATCGAACGACTACGCCACCTCGCCGGGCTCCACGGCGTCGCCACGTCGTACGAGGGGTGGGACAAGGCCCGCCGCGACGTCGGTGAATCCACCCTCCGCTCGGTCCTGACGGCGCTCGACGTGCCCGTCGACAGCGACGACGACATCGAGACCGCGATCGTCGATCACGACGAGGCACCCTGGCGGCGCACCGTGCCGGCGGTCGTCGTGGTCACGTCCGGCAAGGACCACCACGTTCCCGTCCACGTGCCGCACGGGACGTCCGTGACGGTCACCGTCGAGCTCGAGGACGGCGGCACGCGCGAGGCGGCTCAGCAGGACGTCTGGGTCGACCCCCGCGAGATCGACGGCGCCCTCGTCGGCCGAGCCACGTTCGCCGTCCCGGTCGATCTCCCGCTCGGATGGCACACGCTGCGCGCGGAGGGGGACGACGGTCTCGAGGCGTCGTGCACGCTGGTCGTCACGCCGGCCCGTCTGTCCACCGCCGAGGCACTGTCCGATCGTCAACGATGGGGCGTGCTGGCGCAGCTCTACTCCATCCGGTCCGCACAGTCGTGGGGCATCGGCGATCTGGCCGATCTGGCCGACATGGCGGCGATCCTGGGCGGCGAGCACGGGGCGGACTACGTCCTGGTCAATCCGTTGCACGCCGCGGCGCCGCGGCCACCGATCGAGGCCTCGCCCTATCTGCCGACCACCCGTCGATTCTTCAATCCGCTCTACATCCGCGTCGAGAACATCCGCGAGACAGCGATGCTGCCGCGCGACAGGTATGCCCGCATCCGCGACACCGCGCGCCGACTGCACCGCGCCGACGGTCGCACGGACGATCTGGACAGGGACAAATCTCTGCGCGCGAAACTCCGCGCGCTCGAAGCGATCTTCCTCGTTCCGCGGAGCGCGTCCCGCCAGGCCGCGTTCGACGAGTTCCGCGCCGCGGAGGGCGTGGGCCTGCACAACTTCGCGACGTGGTGCGCACTGACGGAGAAGCTGTCGCCGGACGACACGCGATGGCAGACGAAGGCCGCCGCCCCCGGCACGCCGTGGGTCCAGCGGCAGCAGGCGAAACTCGCGCATCGCATCGAGTTCCACAGCTGGCTCCAGTGGATCTGCGACGAGCAGCTGGCCGAGGCGCAGGCCACCGCGCACCGGGCCGGAATGGCCATCGGTGTCGTGCACGATCTGGCTGTGGGAGTGCAGCTCTCGGGTGCCGACGCCTGGTCCCTGGGTTCCGCACTGGCCGAGGGCGTGACCGTCGGCGCTCCCCCGGACGACTTCAATCAGCAAGGGCAGCAGTGGAACCAGCCACCCTGGCGGCCCGACCGACTGGCCGAACTCGGGTACGCACCGTATCGCGACATGCTGCGCACCGTGCTCAAGCACGCGGGCGGTCTGCGGGTCGACCACATCCTCGGACTGTTCCGGCTCTGGTGGATCCCCACCGATGCCGAGACTCCCGCGGGCGGCACCTATGTCACGTACGACCACGAGGCGCTCATCGGCATCCTCGCGCTCGAGGCGGAACTGGCCGGCGCCGTGGTCATCGGTGAGGATCTCGGCGTCTTCGAACCCGTCGTCCAGGACTACCTGGCCGAGCGGGGCGTGCTGGGCACGTCCATCCTGTGGTTCGAGCGGGACGACGACGGCCCCATCGCTCCGGAGAAGTACCGCGAGCTGTGCCTGACCTCGGTGACCACCCACGACCTGCCGCCCACCGCCGGGTACCTGGCGGGTGAGCACATCGATCTGCGATCGCGGCTCGGCCTCCTCGAGAGAGCCGTCGACGAGGAGCGTGCGCAGGACGAGGAACAGCGTGAGTCCGTGCTGGATCTCGCGCGCGAGCGTGGCCTGCTCGCGGACGGTGCGTCCACCGGGGAGACGGTCGCGGCGCTGTACCGGCTGATCCAGCGCAGCCCGTCCCTGCTCATCGGAGTGGCACTGGTGGACATGGTCGGCGAGCACCGCATCCAGAACCAGCCGGGAACCGACGAGACCCAGTATCGGAACTGGCGCGTTCCCCTCGCCGACGCCACGGGCCGCGCGGTCTCGGTGGAGGACCTGCGGCGCGCGGACCCGTTGGTGCAGTACTGAGACGCCCTCACCCCGCCGACGCGGCGGGGTGAGGGTGGTCGTCAGATCGCGCCGAGCAGGGACTCGTCGTCGCGCTTCTCGCCGCTCTTCAGCATCTCGCGCGCGGTGTCGAGTCCTTCCCACACGTTCCACATCAGCACACCGCGCAGCACGGAGTCGTCGTCGAGGTAGTACACGACACCCTCCTTGCCTGGCGTCTTCCAGTCCTCGACCGTCCTGAGGTCGGTGCTCATCGTGCCCACCGCCTGGTAACCGTTGTCGAACACGTCGGAGTAGAAGTACGGCGTGTACGTGTACGGCTCGGTGGAGCCGGCCATGATCTTGCCGACCGTCTTTCCCATGCTGTTGGCGTTGTCCACGTGCTCGATGCGACGACGGCCCAGGATCGCGTCGGGGTAGTTGGCGACGTCGCCCGCGGCGTAGACGTGCTCGTCCGCCGTGCGCAGGAACTCGTCGACCACGATGCCGTTGTCGACGTCGAGCCCCGACTGCTCCGCGAGGTCGGTGTTCGGCGTCACGCCGAGCCCGAAGACCACCGCGTCGGCATCGATCGTGGAACCGTCGCTGAGGGTCAGCGACACCGCATTGCCCTGCTGCGCACCGGAGTCGACCTTCACACCCGTGCGGACCGTGACGCCGTGGTCCTCGAAGTCCTGCTGGAACACCGACGCGAGGTCCGCGGGGAACATGTGGCCGCCCACCACGTCGTCACTGCTCACCAGGGTGACGGTGACCTTGTTCTGCGCGAGCGCCGCGGCGATCTCGGTGCCGATGTAACCACCGCCCACCACGACGATGCGGGTGCCCTCCGTCGCCAGCGCCCGCAGGCGTCGGTAGTCCGCGAAGGTGCGGAAGTAGACGACCCGCTCGGACGGACGCAGGTCCAGCGTCGTCGGGGTCGCCCCGGTCGCCAGCAACAGCGATCCGTAGTGGTGGGTGTCCCCCTTGTCGGTGGTCACCGTGCGGGCGTCGCGATCGATCGACGTGACCGTCGTCGACAGCACCAGCGTCGCACCCGTCTCCTCGGTGCCCAACGGCACCTCGTCGGTGGTGAACTCCGCGTCGGTCCACAACTTCTTGCTCAGCGCGGGGCGGGTGTAGGGACCGTCGACGTCGGAGCCGACGACGAGGATGGTGCCGTTCTCGTCGTGCTCGCGGATCCCCTTGGCGGCGTTGTCGGCCACCATTCCTCCACCGACGATGACGTAGTCGTACTCGGACACGTTGTACCCCTCTTCATGAGCCGTGCGCGCCGACCGAGTCGGGCCGCGCGTCACCTGCACAGGGAGTAGCCGATGCGGACTCCGCGGAAACCCGACCGTGTCGTACCTGCGTGCTGTGATGAGTTCCGACGCTCGGCCGAGTCACATCCGACGGGCGCATCGTCGTGTCACGTCCGGAAGGGAAGTCTCATGGCCTCACGCAGTTCGGGTGCCACCGCCATCAGCGCGGTCGGCCTCGTCAAACGGTACGGGGGCGTCGACGCACTCGACGGTCTCGATCTCGAGGTGCCCGAGGGCACGGTCATGGCACTGCTCGGGCCCAACGGAGCCGGGAAGACCACCACCATCCGCGTGCTCACCACACTGCTGCGGGCCGACGCCGGCACCGCACGGGTGGCGGGCCTCGACGTCGTCGCCGACGCGGCGGCACTCCGCTCACGCATCGGCGTCTCGGGGCAGTACTCCGCGGTGGACGAGTATCTGACGGGCTTCGAGAACCTCGACATGGTCGGCCGGCTGTACCACCTCGGGAAGAAGCGCAGCCGTGATCGGGCACGTGAACTGCTCGAACGGTTCGACCTCGTCGAGGCGGCCGACCGGCCGGTCAAGGGCTACTCGGGTGGGATGCGCCGACGCCTGGACCTGGCGGGCGCCCTCGTCGCCGATCCACCGGTCCTCTTCCTCGACGAGCCCACCACCGGGCTCGATCCTCGCGCCCGCCTCGAGCTGTGGTCGGTGATCGAGGAACTGGTGCAGGGCGGGACGACCCTGCTCCTCACCACCCAGTACCTCGAGGAAGCGGACCAGCTGGCCGACGAGATCGCGGTGATCGATCGTGGTCGCGTCATCGAGCGCGGCACCGCCGACGAACTGAAGTCGCGAGTGGGCGGAGCCAGGCTGGAGTTCGCCTTCGACACGGACGGCGATCTGACGACGGCGCAGGGCGTCATGGAGCGTTTCGCACCGGGTCAGGTCACCTCCGATGCCGCGTCCCGGCGGCTCACGGTCGGTGCGGACGACGGGACCACCACGTTCGTCGACGCGCTGGTCCTGCTCCGCGAGAACGGCGTCACCCCTGCCGACGCCTCGCTGGGCAAGCCCAGCCTCGACGACGTCTTCCTCACTCTCACCGGCCAGACGTCGACCCGGCCCGACGCGGCCGATCAGCAGCCCAGCGGACAGGAGACGGCCCGATGAACTCACCCACCACGGCGCTGAGCGACGGCGCGACCATCGCCCGACGCAACCTCATCAAGATCAAGCGCGTCCCCGACCTCATCGTCTTCACGCTGCTCTCGCCGATCATGTTCGTCCTGGTCTTCGCGTACATCTTCGGGTCGGCCATCGAGATCCCCGGCATGTCCTACCGCGAGTTCCTCATCGCCGGCATCTTCGCGCAGACCGTCATCTTCGGGTCCACGTGGACCGGCCTCGGGCTCGCGGAGGACATGCAGAAGGGCATCATCGACCGCTTCCGCTCCCTGCCCATGGCTCCGTCCGCGGTGCTCGTCGGACGGACCAGCAGCGACATCGTCATCAACGTCATCAGCCTGGTCGTGATGTCCCTGACCGGTCTGCTGGTCGGCTGGCGCATCCGGTCGTCGTTCTGGGAGGCCGCGGCGGGATTCGGGCTGCTGCTGCTCTTCGCCTACGCACTGTCCTGGGTGATGGCGGTGATCGGACTGTGGATCCGGACGCCCGAGGTGTTCAACAACGCCAGCTTCATCGTCATCTTCCCGCTGACGTTCATCGCCAACACGTTCGTGCAGAGTCAGGATCTGCCCGGGATCCTGCAACCCATCGCCGAGTGGAATCCTGTCTCCGCCATCACGCAGGCGAGCCGGGTGCTGTTCGGGAACACGAACCCGACGATGCCGCCTCCGGACGCGTGGCCACTCCAACACCCGGTGCTCGCGACGGTGGGATGGTCGATCCTCATCCTGATCGTCTTCGTACCGTTCGCCATCCATCGCTACACCAAGGCGGTGAGCCGCTGACGTGCTGAGCCGGGGCGGCCGCACCTCGCGTTCACAGCCTGATCACACGAAGTTCGTGTAGAAATTATCTCCTGTGACGGCAACCAGACCTTCTGCGGAGACTGCAGCGGCCGCCCCGTCCGGCGGGGCGCGCCGACCGCAGGAGATGCTGCGTCGCGCCCGCCGCGCGGACATCGCGGTCCCGACGATCGCCTTCCTCCTGCTCGCCCCGCTCTACAGCGCACTGTCCGTCGTCGGTCAGCACCAGCTGCGCACCTCCGGTTTCGACCTCGGCATCTTCGTGCAGCAGATCGCCTCGTACGCACGCCTCGACGCGCCGACGTCGGATCTGCTGGGCACGGGCTACAACACGCTCGGTGATCACTTCTCTCCGATCACCGCACTGCTCGCGCCCTTCTACCGACTCGCCCCTGTCCCCGAGACCCTGCTGATCGCCCAGGGCGTCCTGTTCGCCGTGGGTGTCGTGCCCCTCTCCCGGTGGGCGTGCCGCAGCCTCGGCACCGTCGCGGGCATCGTGGTGGCCCTCGGCTACGGACTGTCGTGGGGCCTGCAGTCGGCACTGAACTTCGACTTCCACGAGATCGCCTTCGGCGTCCCGATGCTGGCCTTCGCCATGGCAGCGCTCGGCCAGGGGCACTGGCGTGCCGCGGTGGCGTGGACGCTCCCGCTCGTCTTCGTCAAGGAGGACATGGGGCTGACCGTCATCGTGATCGGCGCCCTGATCGCCTGGTGGACCACGGGTCGCACACGGATTCTGGGCCTGGCGACGGCCGCGTGGGGCGCGGCGTGGATCGTGCTGGCCATCACGGTGGTCATACCGCTGCTGAGCGCCGACGACGCCTACGGTCAGGGTTCCAAACTTCCGCCCCTCGGTGAGGGCATCGCCGACACGACACACGGTCTCGTCAGCGGGGACTCGCGTGCCGCGACCGTGCTACTGCTGTTGGCCGTCACCGGCTTCGCAGCACTGCGGTCACCGTTGACGCTGGTGGCAGTACCCACCGTCGCATGGCGGTTCCTCAGCGACAACACCAATTTCTGGAAGCCGATCTTTCATTACAACGCGATCCTGATGCCGATCCTGTTCGCCGCGTTGATCGATGCACTCATTCGCGGTCGGCGCGACATGCACCTGTCACCGCGTGCCCAGAGAGTGGTGCTCGCCGCCGTCGCCGCCGTCGCTCTGGTCGCGCTGCCCTTCCAGCCGCTGGCTCGGCTCGCCGACGCCGACGGGTGGCGCGTCGACCCGCAGGTGACCACCGCGAGAGCCGTGTCGGCATCCATACCGCCAGGGGACCGCGTGTCGGCCTCCAACAACCTGGTCCCGCAGTTCGTGTCCGACCACCCCGTCTCGGTGTTCCCGCAGCGGGAGACCGATTCCACGACACCGGACTGGATCGTCGTGAACATCGGCCGGCCCGCCGGGTGGCCCAAGGACGAGTCGGGCGACAACACGGCGATCAGTGCAGCTCTCGCGGACGGTTACTCGGTCGTCTCCGACGTGAACGGCATCCTCGTACTTCGTCGGTGACGGGTCAGCGCCCGGGAACGGGATTCGTCCAGCCCGGGTCGGGTGCCGCGTGCCGACCTTCTCCGGACGGCTGCACCGACTGCGGCGCGGTGTCGCTCGCCGACGGCGGAGCCGGGTTGCTCGCCGACGGCGGAGCCGGGTTGCTCACCGACGGCGGAGCCGGGTTGCTCACCGACGGCGGAGCCGGGTTGCTCATCGTCGCAGCTCTCGGCGACGGCTGACGGGGCTCGTCGTCGTCACCGGGAGGCGGCGACGGAGGATCGATCGGGTCGCGATCCGGATCGGGGCCGGTGTGCGGCCCATGACCACCGGACTGCACCTGGGGAGTGGCGGGGAGCGGCGCGGGGCCGGGACCCGGTGTCGGGTCGGGGCGCGACGGTGCGGGGTCCGGCTCGGGAACCGGTGCCGGCGCGGCAGGTGCCGTGACGGCCGGCGTCGGCGCGGGAGCCTCCTCGACCTCGACGACGTCGGCGACGTCGTCGACCACCGGAGCCGGGGCCGTCGCGGGGGGCGGCGGTGCCGTGTCGACCGGCGGCGCGACCGGCTCGGGTGCCGTGACCGCCGGGGCGGGCGGCGTGACGCCGGGGATCTCGAACGGAAGCGGCGGAAGCTGGAAGACGAACGGTGCCGGCGCCGGCGCGGTGCCGTTCTGCACGGCTGCGGCCTGGTCCTCTCGCCGCTCTCTCCGCTCGTCGGCTTCCTGCGCCGCGAGGTCGTCGGCTGCCTGCTTCGCTTCCTTCTCCTGGCGTTCGCGTTCCGCGTCCTCTGCCGCGCGCTCCTTCTGCGACAACTCGTCGCGACGCCTGCTCTCGGCGACCTTCTCCGCCGCCGTGTTCGGTTCGTCGTTCACCGATGTCGGGGCAGCGGACGCCGCGGGAGCGACGAGGACGGACGCGCAGGTCACCAGCCCCCAGGCACCCACGGCCATCGCACTCACGGCCAGACCGGATCCCACTGTGCGTCGGCGGCGTACGGGCGCGCGGTGCGTCATCGTGTGTCTCTCTCGAGTCGTGGCGGGAGGAGGGCCGGAAGACGGATCACGGAGCGGGACAGACGCCGGTGCAGTCGATCTTGCGGACGATGGCGAAGCCGTCGTCGTCCTCCCGCACCGTGAACTGCTGGTCGTACCGGAACTCCCGGCCGTCCGGAACCGTGAGTGTCAGGACGGCGTCGAAGACGAGCGGGTCGGAGGTGGACGCCACGTCTATGCGGTGCCGTATCGCCGGGTCCACCGCGTCGATGGATCGCTGCAGATCGGCCACCGTGGCGTACACACCGGCCGTGTCGGACAGATCCCAGAGCGCTGCGGCCGCTGCGGCGTCGCGATCTCGGTAGTACAGATCGTCGTAGCGCACGATCACGGCGGGACCACTCGCGCGGGCCGCATCGATCGGCGGCGGCGCCGCCGACGCGGTCTGATCGGCCGCGTCCGCACCGACACCCGCGGTGGCGACCGGGACCGGTGCGGAATCCGCGGGGGCGCGCTGCATCATGACGGCGGTGCCGAGTCCTCCCGCGACGAGAAGGGCACCGAGGGCGGCGAGGGCGGGAAGTCGCCCGCTGCGACGACTCGGCCGGGTGTCGGCAGAGCGCGCGCGCAGTGTCGCCGTCGTGCTGTCGAAGGAGGGTGTGTGGTCGTCGGCGTGCAGACCCGGGTGCGCGTCGGGAACGATCGGGCGTACCGGCCCGCGCGTCCGCATCACGACGGCGGCGACGTGCGACCAGGCGCGGCGAACGTCCGCATCGGAGTCCGACGTGGACGGCACGTCCAGCACGGTGCGGACGCCCGCATCCCCGAGCACGCGTCGCAGATCCGTGGAGCCGGACCGCGAACCGGCATGTACCGCATCGTGTTTGACGACGACGATGCGATCCGACCAGGTGTCGCGTCCGCTGCCGCGGAGCGAGTCCATCAGTGCCACGACGCGCAGTGCGGCGGCCTCGGAATGGGGAATCGGGACGACGATCGAGTCCGCGTCGTCGATCATCGCGACGAAGTACGGCTCGTCGCTGCGGGCGTGCACGACGACGGTCTGCCGGTGGTGCGTCAGGACGGTCAGAACGGCCTCGATGGCGTGCGGGTCCTGCAGCGACGCATCCGCTCCGAGAGCATCGTGCCCTTCGGGCCGGGTGTCGACGTAGTGGGACAGTGCTCGCGGATCGCACTCGGGTGCCACCAGGGCCTCGACGTCCTCGGCGATCTGCGCGGCGGCACCGTGCCCGGTGGCCTCACCGGCCAGATCCCAGGCGATCACGCCCCCCGGCCGACGCTCGCCGACCGCGGCGGACATCCCGGCCAACGCATCGGTGCCGAGATCCACGCCGAGACCGATGTCGGCGATCACGATGCGGTGTCGGACGGGGAGAGCGCCGGACAGGACCCGCCGATCCTCGCTCTCGGTGGTCCCGGGGTGCGAGCCGAACAACCCGCGGCGGTGCGGTCGCGGTTCGTGTTCGACGCCCGGGGTGAGGAATGTGGACACTAGGCGAGCTCGTCGCAGCTCGGTGCCAAGGTGGACCGGACGACAGGCAGGTGGTGACGACTCCTCATACCCTGTCCCCCGTCCTGTTTTCACCGCCTGTAACGGTCCCCCCGACCGCAGTCGAGGAGAATATAGCGCACACGCACGACGTGCGGACAGTGCTCGGACAACCGACTGCCACGAGACGCCGCGCGCGGGGTGGATCAGGAGTGACCGAAGGGCACCGGCGAGTCGCGACGCAGTCCGCTGGCCCGCAGCACCCGGCGACGGACACCGGCGCGCACCGACTCCTCGCTGCCGATGATGCGCACGGTGCGGCGGGCGCGCGTGATGGCCGTGTACAGCAGTTCCCTCGTCAACAGCGACGACGTCTCGTCCGGGATGACCACCGACACGGTGTCGTACTGGCTTCCCTGACTGCGGTGAATCGTCATGGCGTACACCGTCTGCACGGCCGACAGCCTGCTGGGATGAACGAGGAACGGAGTCGACCCGCGCGCGAACGCGGCGACCACGCCGCCGTGTCCGTCGTCGACGACCACGCCGGTGTCGCCGTTGTAGATACGGTTGTCGTGGTCGTTCGTCGTCACCAGGAGCGGTTGCCCGAGATACCACTGTGCGGCGTCGAGGAAGGTCGAGGTGTCGGCGCCCACGCGGTCCATCGCCCACCGTGCCCAGTGATCCACACCGGAGGGGCCCTCGCGGTGCGCGCACAACAGGCGGTGCCGCTCGAGAGCGGCGAGGGCCGCGGCCGCATCACCGGACGCGGCGGCCGCGGTCACGGCCCGGGCGGTGGAGACCACATCGCGTTCGAGCGATGACACGTCGGACCGCGGACCGAACTCGAGGGCGGGATCGCCCGAGTTCAGCAGGCGCACCACCTCGTCTTCGTCGCCGTCACGCACAGCGACGGCGAGATCGGCGATGACACCGCCGAACCGACGCCCGCGGCTCAGTCGCACGGTGCCCGCGGCGAGTCGGCGCACCTCGCCCGTCGAGAGACTCTTCTCCGACGAGTCCCCCGCCGCCGGGACGGACCCGAGGTCGGCGCCCACCAGGGCGGTGACCACCTCCGGCAACGCCGCCGTCACCGGCCGCGCGACCAGATCGGCCAACACCGCGCCCGCGTCCACCGAGGTCAGCTGGTCGGGATCGCCGACCAGTACGAGCCTGATGTCGGCGCGGACCGCCTCCATGAGTCGGCTCATCAGCGTGGACGACACCATGGACGTCTCGTCGACGACGACCACGTCGTACGGGAGCCTGTTGTGTGCGTCGTGGCGGAACCGACTGCGGCTGCCGGGCTGCCAGCCCAGCAGCCGATGCACCGTCATCGCCGGGATGTCGTCTCGCAGTCCCAGTTCCGGTGCCTGCTCGGCCACTGACTCCTGCAGTCGCGCAGCCGCTTTTCCGGTCGGCGCGGCGAGCCCGATCCGTAGACCGGGTCCGTGCACGGCGGTGAGCAGAGCGAGAATGCGAGCGACCGTGTGCGTCTTGCCCGTTCCGGGGCCGCCCGCGATGACGGTGGTCCACCCGGTCGCCGCGAGTGCCGCCGCGATGCGCTGCCTGTCGGGCACCTCGGTGCTCGGGAAGTAGGTGGCCAGTCCGTGCCGCACCGCCTCCACGTCGACGGCCGGCGCGTCGAGTGCGCGCGCCGCAAGCACGTCCCGGATCACTTTCTCCTGCAGGTAGTACCGCTGCAGGTAGAGCAACGGGCCGTCCGCGGTGTCCACCACGAGCACCGGTCGCAGCGGACCGCTCTCCCCGCCCAGGACGAGTGGGCTCGCCCGGAGGGCGGCCACGACCGCCGCGTCGTCCGGCCACGGCAGAGCGTCCGTGTCGACCCCGTCGTCGGCCGTGACGTCGCGCAGGCGGGTCAGGTCCAGGCACACCGAGCCGACGCGCACCGCGCGCACGGCGAGTGCCACGGCGAACAGCGCCAGTTCGTCCCGTTCCCCGCCGAGTGCGCCGAGTCGGAGGGCGACGTGCACGTCGGCCGCGGTGAGGACGCCGACGTCGTTGAACGCGCGCAGCACTCCCTTGCCGCGCTGCGCGACAGCGCCCGGGTACGCCGCGGTCACGACCGGACTCCTGCGAGCAGATCGGACAGCGCCGTCACGAGATCGGGGGACGGCGCCCAGGAGAAGACCCCGCGCCCGGGCGGAGTGTCCGGGCCGATCATGCCGCGGACGAAGTGGTACTGCACTCCTCCGAGGTGCACGCGGGGGTCGTACCCGGGCCGACGCCACCGGAGATAACGATGCAGCGCAACGGAATAGAGCAGTGCCTGCAGCGGATAGTGCGACTCCATCATCTCGCCGGCCATGTCCTCGACCGTGAAGTCGTCGACGGTGAGGTCGCCACTTCTGATGCGATTGGTCTTGTAGTCCACCACCACGTAGCGGGAATCGTCGGACGACCCGACACGCAGGACCGTGTCGACACTGCCGGTGAGGTAGCCCCGGAGCGTCCGGTCGTCGAGTCGGCGCATCCGCTGCGGATAGGCCGCGAGCACGTCGTCCGAAGCGAGGTGGTCCGCCACGAGGTCGGCGACGGCGTGCACGGTCACGTGCGCCGTCGCGGCGTGGTCACCGCCCAACAACGGGATCTCGAAGTCCATCTCGGCGAGCCTGTTCGACGGGTGGACCTCGGCGAGCGTGCCGGTGCCCGCCGCGCCGAAGTCCAGGGGCGTGCGCAGGACGGCCGTCAGCGCCCGAGAGAGATGATCCGCGTCGATGTCGGCACCGTGTGCCGAGACGGCCTCGACACACCGGCGCTGCACCTCTGCAGGCAGATCGTCGACGGAGGTGTCGACGTACTCGAGAATCTCGTGCACCAGGGTGCCGAACGCGGCTCCCGCGGGCAGACCGTTCATGAGCGAGGGGGCCCCCGCGCCCACACCTGCCGCGAACGGGTCCTCCACCGGTTCGTCGCCGAGTATCGGGTCCTCGGATTCGACGACCTCGACCGGCTGATCGTGCGCGCCCGCGGTCAGCGCAGAGTAGGACGTTCGCCGCCACGCGGTGTCCAGCCTCCGGTCGAAGTGCGCGACGGCCAGTGCGCCGCCGCTTCTCTCGGACGTCCGCGCGGGCCGGGCCACCACCGTCACGTCCTGCACCGCCTCGACGACGATCGCGCTGCCGCAGCGCGACTGCAGGGTCGTCGCCGCGGAGGCATCGTCCTGCAGGCGCACCGTCGACTCCGGTTCCGCGATGCCGGGCACTCTGCCGAAGAGCAGTCGATGCAACGGGGACGCCGCCGTGATCGCCGTCGGTGCCCACCACAGCACCAGACGGCACTGCGCGCGGGTCAGGGCGACGTAGAGGAGGCGCATCTCCTCGCCCGCCGCCTCCTCGTCGTGGCGCTGCTTGCGTTCGCGGTACCCCGGAGTGGAGGACCCACCGACGTCGCGCACACGCGCACCCTCGTCATCGTGGAAGAGCAGGGTGTCCGGATCGAACGATCCGGCGGCACCCCACCCGAACGGGACGTACACGATCGGGAACTCCAACCCCTTCATCGCGTGCACCGTGGCCACCTGCACGGCCTCGGCATCGCTGTCGAGCCGTCGGCTGCGGTCGGCCACAGCGCCGCTCGTGGGGTCCTGGATCCGGTCGGCCAGCCAGCGGGTCAACGAGGTCACCCCGTGTCCGCCCTCGAGCGACTCGCGCTGGACGAGTTGCGCGACGTGCCGCAGGTCCGTCAGATCGCGTTCACCGGATTCGGTTGCCAGCAGACGTTTCTGGAGCTCGGTGGATCCGGTGAGATTCTCGACCATCGCCGCGAAGCCCACCCCCGTGACGAGCGCGGACCACTCGCGGCAGCGCGCACTCAGTGCGGAGGTCGCGGCGTCGCCACCCTCGTCGAGGCTGCGAGCAGACCATCCGAGCAACGGTGTGAGCGCGGCGCGCCGCACGACGTCGGCACGGTGCGGTTGCTCCAGCGCCTGCAGGAGCAGCAGCCAGTGCACCGCGGACTCGGTGGCGAACACCGACGAGCCGCCGTACAGCACGGACGGCACGCCGGCGCGCTCGAGAGCGGACCGCACCTGCTCGGCCTGTCTGCCCGACCGGACGAGCACGGCGATGTCTCCGGGAGCGACAGGCCGCGGCGACGCGCCGTCGACCGTCAGCATCGCGTCGCCGTCGAGAAGCGCGACGATGTCCTGCGCGACGTCGTCGGCGATACGCAGTCGAACCTTCTCGGTGGCCGGGAGGCCCTTGTTGTTCAGCGGACCGGAGCCCGTTCGACCGAACACGCGCAGGCGCACTGGAGGCAGCGGGTCCCGCGTCGTGGCGGCCAGCAGCCGAGGTTCCCGGTGCGATGCCGTCACCGGAGTGACGACGATGTCGGGATGTCCCAGTGCAGCACCCTCGTACAGGTGCGCGAGCGAGCCGATCACGGCCGCGTCGCTCCGCCAGTTGGTGGTGAGTGCCAGATGCCGGTCCGCCACCGCGACCGCGTCGAGGTAGCTGAGCACCTCGGCGCCGCGGAACGCATAGATGGCCTGCTTGGGATCACCGACGAGAACCAGGGTGCAGTGCCCGTGGAACGCCCTCCGCAGGATGGACCACTGCAGCGGGTCGGTGTCCTGGAACTCGTCGACGAGCACCACCGTGAACTTCTCGCGGACACGCGCGCACGCGGCCGAGCCGTGCGTCTCGTCCGACAGCACGCCGTGCAGGAGTTCGAGGAGGTCGTCGAAGTCACGGACCCCGAGCCGCCGCTTCCGGCGCTCGGTCTCCTCCCGCGCCTCGCGGGCCACCGCGACACGCTGACCGGCCGCCGTGTCGTCGGGAGCGTCCGGACTGAGCACGGCCCGCCGGTCCGAGACCGCGGCCCGGGCCACCGTGCGCGCCTGCGCGACGGTCAGTGGCGGCGAACCGACCTCTGCGCTGTAGCGACGCAGATACAGGTCGTCGACCACGTCGTCGACGAGATCGTCCACGGACTCGACGAAGGTCGCGTCCGGTTCCCGCTCGCCCGCGATCCCGAGTCCGTCGAGCATGCGTTGGCAGAAGCTGTGCGTCGTGGCGATCGTCCCGGCGTCGAACTCCGACAGCGCCGTCAGCAGCCGAGTGCGCCGCAGCACCACCTCGTCGTCGTCGACGTCGGCGAGCAGTGCGATCAGCTCGTCACCGCCCGAACGGGCCGCCGACGGATCCGCCAGGGCGGCCGCGACCTCGGCGAAGCGTGCGCGCGTGCGTTCGCGTAGCTCGCGCGTCGCGCCCTTGCTGAACGTCACCAGCAGTACGCCCGCGATGTCGGTGACGCCCTCGGCGACGTAGCGGGCGGCGAGGCCCACGATGGCGTAGGTCTTGCCCGTGCCGGCGCTCGCCTCGAGCACGGTGGTGCCCAGCGGGAGCGGCCCTGTCAGATCGAACGTGCTCATCGCTGCTCCGATCTCTCGGGAGCGCTCATCGCTGCTCCATACCTTCGGGAGCGCTCATCGCTGCTCCATACCTTCGAGAGCGCTCATCGCTGCTCCATGCTCTCGTGGGTGAGCAACGGCTGCCACACTCGTCGCGCGAGCACACCGAAGCGCGTGCCGTCGGCCGACCACGCCGCCTCGTCGGCGGCCGGATGAATCGCTGTCCACTGCCCGAAGTCGACTCCGCTTCCGTGCACCAGAAGTACCGCCGGCTCCGTGACGTCGCCGAACCGATCCGAGAACTGCTGAGCTGCCGCCGTGAGGGCCATCTCCTCGCTGCTTCCCCGAACGACTTTGGCGGCGTACGCCTCCCCGGACTTCAGCGCCAGAGGCAGTGGCTCGCGCAGACCGCGGTCGCGCAGGTCCGCCAGCTCTGCCAGAACCGCGCGGGCGTCCTCGGGTGTCGTGAGGGTCGACCGCGACACGGGCCGTGAGGACCGACCCCGCGCGGTGGTGACCGCCGTCCATCCGTCCGAGCCGCTCTGCGCCGCGACCGCCAGCAGGTGGATCCAGGCCTCCAGTCGCCGCTTCGGGGCCATCCTCGAATAGGACGTGCGCGCCACGGTGGTGCCGTGCACCCCGGGAACGGTGCCCGTGAGCCGCCGCCCCCCGTCCAGATCCACGACGACGTCCACACTCTCCGGCGGCCCGACGTGGATCTCGGCCGCCGCGTCGGCGATGGGCACCACGTCGTTCTCGATCTGCTCGAGCAGGCGCGCACCCTGCGCGAAGGGCGGCAGCGTTCCGCGGCGCCATTCCGCGGCCCGGAAGTCGGCCAGTTCCACACCGGTCAGGAGCGCCGACAGCATGCGCTCTCCGATGTCCCAGGCCGACAGCGCGTCCAGCTCCACGGCGAGGGCGTCGACGACGTCGTCGTCCCGCCCCGACAGACCCACCTTCAGTCGCTGCCGCACGAACGCGGTGACGGGGCTCTGCACGAACGCCACCAGCTCCGCCAACGCCACGTCCGCGGAGTCTCGCGCTGGAAGCGGACCGTCGAGGAACGGCTGCCGCGGCACGAAGGGAGCGCTCGCCGCCACCGCGCCCGCGAGCGCGGCACTGTCGAACCCGGCGGGAGCGCTGCCGTCGAAGATCGACGGATCGAACGGCTGCAGCGGGTGCCGCGTGACCGCGCGGTTGTTCTCGACCCCCGCCGTGGCCGCCACGACCTCGACGACCTCGGACAACGGGATGGCGGGAGGTTCGTGGGCACCCGACACCGGATTCGCCCCGGTGTGGAAGAGAACCAGTTTCTCGCCGGCCGACATGAGGGCGTCGAGCAGCAGCTGACGGTCCTCGCTGCGGATGTCACGCTCGCCGATCAGCGCACCGCGTGCGAGGACGTCGTCGCCGTCGAGGTGGCCGGCGCGCGGGAAGACGTCGTCGTCGAGCCCGAGCAACACCACCACCCGGTGCGGCACCGACCGCATCGGGACCATGGTGCACACCGTCAGTTCTCCGGTGCGGAAGTTCGATCGCGTCGGGCGCCCGGCCAGGCGATCGCGCAACATCGACCGGATGTCGGCGAGCTGCAGGGAGATGTCGTCACCGTGCTCCAGCGCGGCGGACAGCTCCCGCAGCGCATCGACCCGATGTCGGACGTCGGCCGGCCCGACCTCGGTGAGCAGGTCGATCGCTCGGATCAGGCTCGCGCGCCACGTCCGGACCGGATGCTCGCCCCGCATACCGCGCAACACGACAGAGACCCGGTCGACCAGTTCTGCGTACCGACCGGCGAGATCGATGTCGTTCCCGTCGACGTCGTCCACGGGAAGAGCCAGGCCCAGCCAGTCCCCCGTGGTCTCGTCGGCAGCGGCGCCGAGCAGCAGTCGGTCCATGGCCGCGGTGAACGTGTTCTGACGAAAGTCGCCCAGACCGAACAACTCTCGCTGCACAGAGTCGATGCCCCAACGCGCACCGGACACCCGTGTCCACTCGGCGAGCCGTTCGAGATCGTCGTCGGAGAAGCGGAACCGGGTCCGCACAGCCTCGGACGCAGCGAGATCGAGCATCTGCGACGCGGTGACGCGGTCCCCTGCCATCTCGATCATCGCCGCGATCACGTCGAGCACGGGATTGGTGCGCCGGAGCCCCCGATCCGCCAGCCGCACGCGGAGTCCGTGCGCCGGGTGCGCCGAGGGATCGCCCACCGCGCCCTCGTTCCCGAAGGCCGCTCGCACGAGCGGAGCGAAGGTGTCCACGTCCGGGCACATGATCAGGACGTCGCGCGGTTCGAGCGTCGGATCGTCCTGGAAGAGGTGCAGCAAGGTGTCGCGCAGCACGTCGACCTGCCGGGCGGGGCCGTGGCAGGCGTGGATCTGCACGCTGTCGTCCATCCCCGGGACGTCGGGCGCGGCCGGGGCGCGGTCGGCCACGATGTCGTTCTGCATCCGCCTCAGGACCGTCGTCGACGCCTCGACACGCCGCGCGTCGGACCGCTCCGGATCGGGGAGATGGCGGTCCGCATCGGCCGTCGGTTCGAGAAGCGGTTGCAACTCGCGCACGTCGCGGCCGAGGCTCACCAGCAGGGGATGACCCGCCGTCGACACCGGCGGCGCGTCGACACGCCGCACCGACCCGGCGCCCGCACGCCGGGACGTCGCAGCCCACGAGACCGGGCTGGGGTGTGGCAGCCACAGATGGACGTCGCGGTGATAGGCCACCGCCCGCAGCACGCGTCGCTGCAGGGTGGTGAGACGGGTCGCCCCGAACAGGGACAGGCGCGACGGAAGATCGAGCGTCGACCCGTCCTCGGCGAGGGCGTCGCAGACCGGGTCCAGTCTCTCCGCGGGGCCGGGCACCCCGATGCGCTCCCGCACCCGGCGCCACAGCTCCGCCTGCCACAGGAGATCCGGCGCGAGCGGGGCGCCGGCGCCGTCCGTGTCGGCACCGGCCGCCCAGTCGACGATCATCGAGGGCCGTTGTGCGGCATACGAACGGAAGAGCCCGGACACGTGGGACGCGGTGGACCAGCGTCGACCACGGCGGTGATCGTCGGGCGCCGCCGCCGCACCGCCGATGCTCCGGGAGAGAACCGAGCACCAGGGTTCGGTCGAACACTCGTCGATCACGCGTAGGACAGTCCACAGCAACGGGCCCGCGGCCCACGGATCCGAGTCGGCGTCCACGCCCGTCACCACGGCCAGGACGTCGTCGACCAGGCGGCCGGGCGACGGGAAGTCGATGTTCGCCGCGATGCCGTCCGACACTCCTGCCGCCCCCAACGAGAGGGAGAGCCGTTGTCGGAGCCACCGCTCCACGCCCTTCGCCGGGACCGCGACGACGTCTGCGGCGAAGGCGTCCGCGAGGGGCTCGGCGAGCAGCGTCGCGAGACCGGTGGCCAACGTGCTCGCGCGTTCGGCGCGGTGGAGCTCGAGCACGTGGCCCTCCTGGAACGTCGTGGTGTCCCACCGACCGTGAGGTCCGGTGTCGACCCGACCGTAGCGCCCGGCTCCGACAGATCACCGTTGACATCCACTGTGCCGTGGTTCACACTCAACCTGTCAGACAGCCTGACAGCAAGCGAAGGAGAACGCCGTGGCCGCCACCCGTACCGAGCACGACCTGCTGGGAGAGCGCGAGGTGCCCGCCGACGTGCTGTGGGGCATCCACACTCTGCGCGCCACCGAGAACTTCCCCATCACCGGACGACCGATCTCGTCGAACACCAAGCTGATCCGCGCGCTCGCCGCCGTGAAGTACGCGGCCGCGGCGGCCAACATCGAACTGGGTCTTCTCGACGAGGTGCGCGGCGACGCGATCCTGCAGGCCGCCCGCGAGATCCTGGACGGCCGGTGGCACGACCAGTTCGTCGTCGACGTGATCCAGGGCGGCGCCGGCACGTCGACCAACATGAACGCCAACGAGGTCATCGCCAACCGCGCGCTGGTGCTGCTCGGCCACCGTCCCGGCGAGTACGCGCACCTGCACCCCAACGAGCACGTCAACCTCGGCCAGTCGACCAACGACGTCTACCCCACCGCCTGCAACATCGCGACGATCCTCGCGGTGGCCGAACTGTCCGAGTCGATGCGCATCCTGCAGGACGCCTTCCGCGCGAAGGCAGAGGAGTTCCGCTCCATCGTCAAGATGGGCAGGACCCAGTTGCAGGACGCCGTGCCGATGACACTGGGCCAGGAGTTCGGCACGTTCGCCGTCATGATCGACGAGGACCGCGCCCGCCTCGAGGAGGCGTCACTGTTGGTGCACGAGATCAACATCGGCGCCACCGCCATCGGCACCGGACTCAACGCCGCCCCCGGCTACCGCGAGGCAGCGGTCCGGCACCTCCGCGAGATCACCGCACTCCCCCTCGTCAGCGCGACGGATCTCGTCGAGGCCACGCAGGACGTCGGTCAGTTCGTGCATCTCTCGGGAGTACTCAAGCGGTGCGCCGTGAAGCTGTCGAAGGTGTGCAACGACCTCCGCCTCCTCTCCTCGGGACCGCGTGCAGGGTTCGGCGAGATCGACCTGCCCGCAGTACAGGCTGGCTCGTCGATCATGCCCGGCAAGGTCAACCCCGTCATCCCCGAGGTGCTCAACCAGGTGGCCTTCCAGGTCATCGGCCAGGACGTCACCATCACGATGGCGGCCGAGGCAGGTCAGCTGCAGCTCAACGCCTTCGAGCCCATCATCATGGAGTCGCTCACCTCCGGCATGACGCACCTGGGTGCGGCCTGCCGGACGCTCGCGGACAAGTGCGTCGTGGGGATCACCGCGCACGAGGCCCACCTGCGAGACAGCGTCGAACACTCCATCGGACTGGTCACGGCACTCAACCCGCACATCGGATACCAGGCCGCCACCGAGATCGCCAAGGAGGCACTCGAGAGCGGACGAGGAGTCGCGGAGCTGGTGCTCGAACGCGGCCTCCTGACAGCGACACGTCTCGAAGAACTGCTCCGCCCCGAACATCTCGCGAACCTCCAGAACTGAGGACCCGATGACCACGACCACCGATCAGCACGGCGCCGACGACGCCCTCCACGCCGCCGAGAACGACGGCTATCACAAAGGCCTGAAAACGCGGCAGGTCCAGATGATCGCCATCGGCGGCGCCATCGGAACCGGCCTCTTCATGGGTGCAGGCGGACGTCTGGCGCAGGCCGGCCCGGCACTCGTCATCGCGTACGCGGTATGCGGGTTCTTCGCTTTCCTCATCCTTCGGGCGCTCGGCGAACTGGTGCTGCACCGGCCCACGTCCGGGTCCTTCGTGTCCTACGCTCGCGAGTTCTTCGGGGAGAAGGCCGCCTTCGTCTCCGGGTGGCTGTACTGGCTCAACTGGTCGATGACCGCCGTCGTCGACGTGACCGCCGTGGCGCTCTACATGAACTTCTTCGGCCGCTACTGGGACCCGATCGCGTCGGTACCGCAGTGGGTCTTCGCCCTCGCCGCACTGCTGCTGGTTCTGTCGCTGAACCTGGTGTCGGTCAAGGTCTTCGGCGAGCTGGAGTTCTGGTTCGCCCTGATCAAGGTGCTCGCCCTGGTGGCGTTCCTGTGCATCGGCCTCTACCTCCTCGTCAAGGGGACACCGAACCAGGAGCAGGGCCTGTCGATGATCGCCGACAACGGCGGGCTGATCCCCAACGGTCTGCTGCCCGCCGTCGTCATCATCCAGGGCGTCGTGTTCGCCTACGCCTCCATCGAGCTGGTCGGCACCGCCGCAGGCGAGACGCCGAACCCCGAGAAGGTCATTCCGAAGGCGATCAACACCGTCATCATCCGCATCGCGGTCTTCTACGTCGGGTCCGTGCTGCTGCTGTCGCTCCTGCTGCCCTACTCCGCCTACCGCGCGGGTGAGAGCCCGTTCGTCACGTTCTTCGGCTCGATCGGAGTCGAGGGCGCGGACACCGCCATGAACCTCATCGTCCTGACGGCGGCGCTGTCCTCGCTCAATGCCGGGCTCTACTCGACCGGTCGTATCCTCCGATCGATGGCCGCGGCGGGCAGCGCGCCGCGCTTCGCGATGAAGATGAGCAAGGCCGGCGTGCCCTACGGCGGGATCCTGCTCACGGCAGCGGTTACCCTGCTCGGAGTGGTGCTGAACGCGGTGGTGCCCGAGCAGGCGTTCGAGATCGTGCTCAATCTCGCCGCGCTCGGCATCGTCAGCGCCTGGGCCATGATCGTGTTGTGCCAGCTCAAGCTCTGGCACCTGTCGAAGGAGGGCGTGGTGACGCGGCCGTCCTTCCGGTTGTTCGGCGCCCCGTACACCGGCATCGCCACCCTCGTCTTCCTGGTGGTCGTCCTGGTCCTGATGGGCTTCGACTACCCGATCGGCACCTGGACGCTCGCCTCCCTCCTGGTCATCGTTCCCGCGCTGGTCATCGGCTGGCGCGCAGCGCGACCGGGCATCGAGCGGCTCGCCCGCGAGCGCGCCCGTGCGGGAGGGGGAACGGTCGCCCGATGAGTTCACCCGCACTGCCGACGGTCGTCGTCCTGACCACCGGCGGAACCATCGCCAGCCGCGTCGGCCCCGACGGTGTCAGCACCACGGGCCGTCACGCCCACGACGTCCTGGTGGATGCCGGACTCCGCGTGGGAGTCCGGGTCCGAGTCACCGACGTCCTGTGCGTCGACAGTGCCGCGATGTCGCTCCTCGACATGGACACCGTCCGCGGCGCCGTCACCGCGGCGCTGCGTGACGACGCGGTGAGCGGTGTCGTCGTCCTGCACGGCACCGACTCCCTCGAGGAGACGGCGATGCTGATCGATCTCTCCCACACCGACGTTCGCCCCGTCGTGATCACCGGCGCCCAACGCACCCGCGGACCACGTCGAGAGCGACGGCCCGCACAACGTCGAGTCGGCGCTCCGCGTGGCCGCCGATCCCGAACGACGGGGCCACGGTGTACTCGTCGCCTTCGGCCCGCGCGTTCTCCGGGCCCGCGGGGTACGGAAATCGCACACGACCGCGCTCGATGCCTACTCCGGAACGCCGGCGGTGGACCCGGTTCCGCGGGAGACGCTGCCGGACAGTTCGATCGACGGGATCCGGGTCGACGTGGTCGCGCTCTACCCGGGTGTCGACGGACTCGTCATCGACGCCCTGCGGTCCGCCCGCACCGACGGGATCGTGCTGCAGGCGATGGGCGCGGGCAATGCGAACGCCGCCGTCGTCGACGCTGTGCGCCGGTGTACCGATGCCGGTGTCCCGGTGATGTTGTCGACGCGGGTGCCGTCCGGCGGTGTCGTCACCACCTACGGCGGCGGCGGAGGGGGCGCCGACCTGGTACGTGCCGGTGCGGTGTCCGCGGGCGACCTCAGTCCCGCCCAGGCGCGAATCCTGCTGTGCGCGTTGCTGAGCAACCGCCTGCCGGTCACAGCGGATCTGGCCTCGATCAGTACTGCTCGGTGACCATCACCGCAGTCGTCCCGTTCTCGAGTGCCTCGAACACGTGGGGCACGTCGCCGGGGTACGACAGGTAGTCCCCCGGCCCCAGCTCCTCGGTCGCGTCCACCGGCCCGCACACCGCCCGGCCGGACGACACCACCACGTGTTCGATCACCCCGTGCATGTGCGGATCGGACAGCCGGGGCGTCCCCACCTCGGCGGCGAGCAGGTACAGGTCGCGGCGCGCGGTCGGTGGGCAGGACGACAGCAGTGTCGCGGTGTAGTCCGACGACTCCGCGGCGATCGACGGACCCTCACCGCGTCGTACCAGGCGGACCTCCTGCCGCGGCGGTTCCACCAGGCGCGCGAAGGGCACGTTCAGCGTCACGCTCAGAGCCCACAGCGTCTCGACGCTGGGATTGCCCGTTCCCGACTCGAGCTGGGAGAGGGTCGACTTCGCGATACCCGCGCGCCGGGCCACCTCGGCGAGAGACAGGCCCGTACGTCGACGCTCCCGGACGAGCGACGCGGCGATCGCCGCGATGGGTGCGCTGTCGGACATGACTGCATGATGCCACAGTGTTCGTCTCACACTCCCTTCGTTCGCCTTGACGAACGGCACCGCGACCGTTCACCATGAGCATCATGCGTTCGATATGGCGAACACCCCTGTGGCTCACGCTCCGGGACGACCCCGACGTGGCGGTGCGGGACATTGCCGTGGTGTGCCTGGCCGACGCCCTGGTCGGTGCCTCGCTCGGTGCGATCGCCGTCGCCTCCGATCTGCCGTGGTGGCTCCCCTGCCTCCTGTCGATCGCGGTCTTCGCGGGCGCCTCGCAGTTCGTCTTCGTCGGAGTACTCACCGGCGGCGGCAGCGTTCTGGCCGCGGTGTCCAGCGCGCTCCTCATCAACGGCAGACTGCTTCCGCTCAGCTTCTCGGTGGCACCGCTGCTCGGTGACCGACCCGCCGCACGCCTGCTCGGGGCCCATCTGGTCACCGACGAGTCGGTCGCCTTCTCGATGGCCTCGACAACCAGGCGGGGCAGGACCCTCTCGTTCTGGTTCTGCGGCGCGTTCCTCTTCCTCGCGTGGAATCTGGGCGTGCTGGCCGGTGTGGGCCTCGGCGCCGGCGTGGAGAGCGCGGAGTCGCTCGGACTCGACGCCGCCTTTCCTGCCGTCCTGCTCGCACTCGTGATGCCCTCCCTGCACGATCGCGTGACACGCATCGCCGCGGGTGTCGGCGCCGTGGTCGCCGTCGCCGCTGGGGTCGTGGTGCCCGCCGGCGTCTCCGTGGTGCTCGCCCTGATCGCCGTCATGCCGTTCGTGCTCCGACACGGGCGTAGGAACGACGCCTCGTGAGCACCGGGGCCATTCTCGCGGGTGTCGCCGCACTCGCCGTCGGCACGTTCGCGTTCCGCCTGATCGGGATCGCGCTGCGCGGGCGCCGGGAACTGTCCGTGTCGGCCGAGAAGTCGATGACCACGGCGGTCGCCGTCGTGTTCGTCGCCCTCGTCGCGACCTCGACGTTTCCGCGTGACGCGGGCCTCGCGCTCCCCGCCGGGGTCCTCGTCGCCGCTGTTCTCGCCTGGCGCAAAACGCCTTTCGTGCTCGTGGTCGTCGCCGCAGCGGCAGTCACCGCGGGCCTGCGCTGGCTCGGCGTCAGCTGACCCGGGCACGGGCGTAGCATCGTCCGAGTGCCCTTGCTCCTGACCTCGCGTCGCTACGTCGACCTTCGCCTGCAGGCCAGCGCCATCTGTCGATAGACCGTGTTCCTCCCCGGTCCACTCGTCCACCGCGCACCCTTTTTCTCGGCCGTTGTTCTCGGCCGCCCCAGCATTCTCGGAAGGCACCACCATGTCCGCGCCCAGCGCTGCCCCCACCCGTCGACTGCCGCACTGGCTCACGTCGTTCGGGCCCCAGATCGTCGCCGGGTTGATCCTCGGCGTCATCGTCGGACTGATCGCCCGATCCATGCCCGACGCCGCCGACGGCAACCCCAACTGGCTCGTCGAGACGGTGTCAACCATCGGATCGAGCTACGTCAAACTGCTCACCGTCGCCGTGGTGCCCCTCGTGTTCACGGCCATCGTCAGCTCCATCGCCAACCTGCGCGCCGTCACCAACGCGGCACGCCTGGCGGGCCAGACCCTGCTGTGGTTCGCCATCACCGCATTCATCGCCGTGATCGTCGGCATCATCATCGGGCTTGTCGCGCAACCGGGTTCGCGCACCGGCGTCTCGCCAGATCTCGGGAAGGAACCGTCGAGCACAGGGTCGTGGTGGTCGTTCCTCACCGGCCTGGTCCCCAACAACTTCCTGGCGCTCGGCGCCCGCACCAGCGAGACCGAGGGTGCGCTGAGCACCACACTGAACTTCAACATCCTGCAGCTGCTCGTCGTCGCGGCGGCGATCGGTATCGCCGCGCTGAAGGTGGGCAAGGCAGCCGAGCCGTTCCTGACGTTCAACGCCTCTCTGCTCGCGATCGTGCAGAAGGTGCTGTGGTGGATCATCCGGTTGGCCCCCATCGGTACGGCGGCGCTCATCGCCAACGCCGTCGCCACGTACGGCTGGGACGCGATCGGCTCGCTGGGTGTCTTCACGGTCTCGGTGTACGCCGGACTCGCCATCGTGTTCTTCGTCGTCTACCCGATCATCGTTCGGGCGCACGGTCTCTCGATCCGCAACTTCTACTCGGGCGTGTGGCCCGCGACGCAGCTCGGCTTCGTCTCCCGCTCGTCCATCGGCACCCTGCCGCTGACCCAGCGCGTCACCGAGCGCAATCTCGGCGTGCCCCGCGAGTACGCGTCGTTCGCGGTTCCGCTCGGCGCCACCACCAAGATGGACGGTTGCGCGGCCATCTACCCGGCCATCGCCGCGATCTTCGTCGCCCAGTTCTACGGCGTCGACCTCACGATCACCGACTACCTGCTCATCGTGGTCGTCTCCGTGATCGGCTCCGCGGCGACGGCGGGCACCACCGGTGCCACGGTCATGCTGACCCTGACGCTGTCCACGCTCGGCCTGCCGCTCGCCGGTGTCGGCCTGCTGCTCGCCGTCGAGCCGATCGTCGACATGGGTCGCACCGCCGTCAACGTCACCGGCCAGGCGCTGATCCCGGCCATCGTCGCCAAGCGCGAAGGCATCCTGGACCAGGAGCGGTTCGACGCCCCGCGCAACGGCGACCCGTTCGTCGACGACGTGGAGCTCGCGCGCTAAATCACGAACAGCGGCCCGCGCACGAAACCCACGATCAACACCAGTAGTCCGCCGATCTCGGTGGCCGCGAGCGCATACATGAACGCATGCGTTCCCGGCACCGGGCGGACGAACTGGTTGTCGGTGTCGCGCAGGAATCCGTGCACCACGTAGCTGACGATCGCGGCGACGAAGAAGAAGACGACAGCCCCCGACGCGACCAGATTCACCCACGTCGGCCACGCGCCGAAGTGCACCAGCGGCACCAGGACCAGAGTCGCGAACGAGTACAGCAACGCCGCCCTGTGGGCGATGTCCACGTACGGGTGCGCCTGCCCGTTCTCGGACGTCGCCATCTGGCGAAACTTCCAGACGCCGAGGATCAACGCGGCCAGCAGGATCAGTGCGGACGCCAGGATCAGGAGCGTCGCGTCCCAGTCGACCACGCGTGCGGGAAGGCCGGAGGCCGGTCGGGTCGGGCCGCTACGGAGCGTCACGCGAGCATTGGACCATGGTGGGGCAGAATCTCCACCATGCGCCCCACGTCGTCCCCACCCTCACCGTCAGGGCTGCACAGCTCCGTCGAGGAGTACCGCGCGCGGTGGGATCACTTCGCCGCGGCCACGGCAGCGCTGTCGGCCGCCGTCGAGACGTTCGTCTCCGAGGCGGACATCGACATCGACGCCGTCGAGGCACGTACCAAGTCCGTGGAGTCCGCTGCCGGCAAGTTCGCCCGCCTCCGTGAGGACGGGTCGCTCGAGTTCAGCGATCCGCTCGCCGAGGTCACCGATCTCGTCGGGATCCGCGTCATCACATATCTGACGTCGGACATCGACCGCGTCGCGGACGCCATCTCGAAGCACTTCGTGCTGCTCAAGACCATCGACAAGTCGTCCCTCGCCCAGGAGTCCGGCGTGTTCGGCTATGCCGGACGGCACCTCATCCTCAGTGCGGACGGCGACCGCGTCCCGGCGGGCTGCGAGCAGTTCGCCGGCCTCGGCTTCGAGGTGCAGATCCGCACCGTGCTGCAGCATGCCTGGGCGGAGATCGAACACGACATCCGGTTCAAGAACTCCCGCACGCAGGGTTCGCCCACCATCGACCGGGCGTTCACCCTCGCGGCCGGGCTCATCGAGCTCGCAGACGCCCAGTTCGAACTCGCCGATCGGCACCACAAGGAGAAGATCACGGAACTGCGCGCGGCCGATGCCGCACGCGGGATGGATCTCCAGCTCACCGCCGATCAGCTGCGCACCATCGTCACCGACCTCCTTCCCGACTACACCCCCAGTCGGAGCGGTCACTACGAGTGGCTGCTGACTCTCGTCAACGCGAACGGGATCACGACGGGCGCGGAACTCGAGGAGGCCCTCGACCCCGCACGAGTCGAGTACGTGACGGCGGCCATGGACTACCAGTACCGCCCCGGTCAGGTGCGGATGGTGGACGACCTCCTGCTGGACCGCTTCGGCGAGGCCCACATCGCGCGCACCTCCTCGCTCACCACCGAGCGTGACCGTCCGGGCAAGCTGCGCTACCGACTGAGCAAGTTGCAGGGCCAGTCCGGCTGACGGGTGTCCGCTCGGTCTGGTATCCCTACGGCGTGACGACGCCACCGAACGACGCTCTGTCCACCATCACCGTGCGCGGCGCGCGGGAGAACAATCTGCGTGACATCGACATCGATCTCCCCAAACGGTCGCTGATCGTGTTCGCCGGGGTCTCGGGGTCCGGGAAGAGCTCGCTCGTGTTCGACACGATCGCCGCGGAGGCGCAGCGGCAGATCAACTCCACGTTCAGCGCGTTCGCCCAGACCTTCCTGCCGTCCTACGGTCGGCCGGACGCCGATCTCATCGCCAACCTGTCGGCCGTCGTCATCGTCGACCAGAAGCGCCTCTTCGGCAGCCCTCGCTCCACCGTCGGCACCATTACCGACATCGGCGACTGGCTCCGCATGCTGTGGTCGCGCGGAGTCACCCCGTCCATCGGCTATGCCAACGCGTTCTCGTTCAACGATCCCGCCGGCATGTGTCCCGAGTGTGAGGGGTTGGGCGAGGCGAAGGTCATCGACATCGACGAGTTGGTGGATCAGTCGAAGTCGTTGCGTGAGGGCCCCGTGAAGCACCCGGACTTCCTGCCCGGCAAGTGGCCCTACCGGCTGTACGCGGATTCGGGACTGTTCGATCTCGACGTTCCCCTCGAGCAGTACTCCCCGCGCGAGCGGCACCTGTTCTTCGACGCGTCGCCCGGCGAGGTCGAGATGGTCAACCCGGACGCCGTGTTCAAGACGTACGAGGGGCTGCTCTCCCGGTTCCGTCGAAGCTATCTCTCCAAGGATGCCGACGCGTTGAAGGGCAAGTCGAAGGAGGCGTACGACCGTATCGTCACGCGGGGAGTGTGCCCGTCCTGCAGGGGAACTCGCCTCAACGAGACGGTGCACGCCGCGACGCTCGAGGGACTCTCGATCCCCGACGCGTTCGCGATGCAGGTCTCCGACCTCGCCGACGTCATGGACGCGTGGGCGCTCGGCGACCTGGACGGCCCACGCCGCGAGGTGGTGACACAGCTCCGTCGACTGGTCGATCTCGGACTCGGGTACCTGAGCCTCGATCGTGCGACGTCCTCGCTGTCGGGCGGCGAGTCCCAGCGCATCAAGATGGTGCGCCACCTCGGCGCCACGCTCAACGACATGCTGTACGTCTTCGACGAGCCCACCACCGGGCTGCACCCGCGCGACGTGCACCGGCTGAACGACATGCTGATCGCGTTGCGCGACAAGGGGAACACCGTGCTCGTCGTCGAACACGACGCGGAGGTGATGGCCATCGCCGACCGCATCGTCGAGATCGGCCCTGGCGCCGGAAAGCACGGCGGCACGGTGGTCTTCGAGGGCACCTGGCCCGAACTGCGGCAGTCCGAGACGCGTACCGGGACGGCGCTGCGTCGAGACGGTCGATCGCGGCGCACCCCGCGCACTCCGAACGGGTGGATGCGCATCGAGAACGCCGACAGCCACAATCTGAAGAACGTGTCGGTGGACATCCCGCTCGGCGTTCTCGTGGCGGTCACCGGTGTCGCGGGCTCGGGCAAGTCGAGTCTGATCCACGGCCACCTCCGCGACGTCCAGCCCGACGCGGTGGTCATCGACCAGGCACCCATCCGCGGTTCGCGCCGCTCCTCACCCGCCACCTACACCGGACTGCTCGATCCGATCCGTGCACACTTCGCCAAGCGAACGGGACAACCCGCAGCGCTGTTCTCGCCGAACTCGGACGGAGCCTGCCCCGACTGTCAGGGCACCGGCATGATCTTCACCGACCTCGGCTTCACCGACCCGGTGTCGAGTACGTGCGAGACCTGCCAGGGTCGACGCTTCCGCTCCGGCGCGATCAAGCACACCGTCGACGGCGTCTCGATCGCCGACGTCTTCGACATGTCCGTCGACGAGGCCCGCGAGTTCTTCACCGTGAAGAAGGTGCGCGACGTACTCCGGCGGTGCAGTGATGTCGGTCTCGGTTATCTGTCCCTGGGCCAGAACCTGACGTCCCTGTCCGGCGGCGAGCGTCAGCGCCTCAAGCTGGCGACGGAACTGGTGGGCAACTCCCCGGTTCTGGTGCTCGACGAGCCCACCACCGGACTGCACTCGTCCGACGTGGACAACCTGGTCGGACTGCTGTCCGGCATGGTCGACGAGGGTCGATCGGTCATCGTGATCGAGCACAACATGGACGTCGTCGCGGCCGCCGACTGGGTCGTGGACCTCGGTCCCGACGGGGGTCACGACGGCGGCGAGGTGGTGTTCACGGGCACCGTCGACGAGCTCGTTCTGGCCCGGACGCACACCGGCACCCACCTCGCGCGGGCTCTCGCGGAGTAAACCCCCGGTAAAGTGCGGGCATGAGCGACACCGTCACCGCTGCCGCCAGTACGGAACTGGGTGGAATCGCAGGCTGGGCCGTCAGCCTGATGGAGAGCATCGGCGGGCCGGGCGCCGGCATCGCCGTGGCCGCCGAGAACTTCTTCCCACCGCTGCCCAGCGAGATCATCCTCCCGCTGGCCGGGTTCACCGCGTCGCAGGGTGGCTTCTCCCTCGCCAGCGCACTGTTCTGGACCACGCTCGGATCGGTGCTCGGCGCTCTCGGCCTCTACTGGCTGGGCAAGAAGCTGGGCCGCGACCGGATGTACGCCGCCGTGGACAGGATGCCGTTCGTCAGCACGGACGATCTGACCAAGGCCGACGAATGGTTCGTGCGCCACGGCCGCTCCGCCGTGTTCTTCGGTCGGATGATTCCGCTCGTGCGATCCGGCATCTCGGTGCCCGCAGGCGTGTCCGGGATGCCGGTCCTGCAGTTCCTGCTCTACACGACGCTCGGCAGCCTCCTGTGGAACACGATCTTCGTGCTCGCGGGCTACTTCCTCGGGGAGAACTGGCACTACGTCGAGGATTACGCCTCGGTGTTCCAGTACGTCGTCATCGGGCTCATCGCGGTGGCGGTGGTGGTGCTGGTGACCAAGCGCGTCCGGCGGCGCCGACGGTCGGACGCCTGACCGCACCCTGCACGGTCCTACTGCGCGAGCGTGGCCGCAGCCTGAGCCCACAGGAAGTACTTGTTGGTGCCGAGATCGCGCACCGTGGTGATGTTGAAGGCAGCCTTCAACTTCTCCGCATCGCCGTCGCTGACGCCCTTGAGGGCCGCGACCGGCGCGTCGGCCAGTTCCTCGATCGTCTTGTCCGCGTATGCCTTGTCGAACTTGTCGGCGATGCCTGCCATAACGTCCTCCTGACGACCGATGCGCGCTCTGCGCACCCTGGTCGACACTACGACTCGGGACTACTCGTGACCTGAGAGTGCGCTGAAAACACCGGCTGCACCATCATTTACGACGAACCGGACGTACTGCCACGTCAAGGAGACCCGGTAGCGTCGGCGCCATGACCCTCCACACCGCGGTGTTGCCGGGCGAACGTCGTCGAGCCACCGTGTTCCTTCATGGTCTCGGGTCGGCGGGTGTCGCTGCCTTCGGGACCGTGGCCGCGGGACTGGACGACCGCCTGCGGTTGCTCCCGGATCTGCTCGGATTCGGTGACAGCGCCGACGTGGCGACCGACGGCTACACCCTGGACGATCACGCGATCGCCGTCGCCCGGATGCTGGATCAGCACGAACTCGTCGGACTCGACGTCGTCGGACACAGTATGGGTGGATCCATCGCCATCGTCCTGTCGCGGGCACGACCCGACCTCGTACGACGACTGACCGTCCTCGAGCCGAACCTTCTCCCCTTCGACGGCGAGGCGAGTGTCGAGATCGCGGGACAGTCGGAAGAGGACTTCGCAACACAGGGAGTGACGTCACTCATCGCCCGGGCCGACGCCGCGTGGGCGGAGACGCTTCAGCTGGCCGATCCGGTCGCGCTCCACCGCAGTGCTGTCGGCCTCTGTGTGGGCCCGCCGGACACCACCGTTCTCGACATCCTGCTCGCGTCCCACGTGCCGAGAACACTGCTGTACGGATCGAGGACGGGAGAACCCACGCACACCGGCCGGCTTCGTCAGGCCGGTGTCGAGGTCGTCGAGATACCGAACGCCGGGCACGTGATGATGGCGGACGATCCCGCTGCCGTCATCCAGGTGCTCAGGTGATCTATGTGCCGGAGCGAGGTCAGGCGAAGGCCGCGCGCACGGATTCCAGGTCGGCAGCGACGGCGGCGCAGTCCCGCTCGAACTCCTCGTCGGTCATCCCCAGTTGCCGGACCGTGAACACCACCTCGGCGCCGTCCGGGTGAGCGAGCACGCGCAGCGGGTTGTTGACGACGGTGCCGTCGGGCAGCGTCACGTCGTGGTCCAGCACCCCGAAGTCGTTACGCGGGACGAACCGCACCCGGACGGTACCCATTGGTGACTCGGCCAGCAGGTCGTCACCGTCGCGAGTGAAGCCCGATGCGAGCCCGGCAGCCCAGGCGGTCAGGTTGTCCACATCGGCCAGGTAGTCGTACACCGCCTCGGGCGGCGCCGCGATCACTGCACTCACGTGTCGACTGATCATCGTGCGAGCGTAGCCACGCCACCGGCTGTCCGCGAGTACGTCCACAGTGTCGTGATCAGCGGCGATGCGACGACACTTCGGACGTACTCGCGAGGCCAGGAAAGCCTGCGAAGCCCTGGAGGCCCGGGATGGCTCGTCAGGCCGGCTCGGCGCGCGTCCAGGTGTTCACGAAGCCCACACCGCTGCGCACGAACAGCTGCGTCACGGGGCAGCAACGCTTGACCTCCGCGACGAAGTGATCGAACGCATCACCGGTCGCGTCGGTCTCCACCGTCGCCTCGACGGTGACGGTGTCGAAGTTCGAGTTCCCTTCGGCGCCGGTCACCAGGACGGCGGTGTCCAGATCACCCTGCACACGGAAGCTGAACTTTCCCAGCGTGATGCCGAGGTCCTTGGCGACGAGGGTGGCGGTGACCTGGTTGCACGAGGTCAGCGCACCGAGTGCGTAGAACAACGGACTCGGCGCCTCGTCCTTGCCGCCGAAGGCCGGGTACGCGTCGGCGTCGAACTCGTGCCCGGCCGTGCCCTCGACGACGAGGTGCTGG
Source organism: Rhodococcus sp. SORGH_AS_0301 (assembly GCF_030818285.1). NCBI lineage: Bacteria > Bacillati > Actinomycetota > Actinomycetes > Mycobacteriales > Nocardiaceae > Rhodococcus > Rhodococcus sp. SORGH_AS_0301. The sequence goes on along the minus strand of NZ_JAUTAC010000002.1, from coordinate 672,652 downwards.
GCGACGCCGGTACCGGACGCCTCCACGACGAAGGGAACGACGGAGGTGCGAATGGTGGAAGTCATGCACCCCACGGTCGAGCACTGTCCACCCTCGGGCCAGGGTTGCGATCACGCAGATTCTCAGACCATCCGGTCATGACACCACGCCGACGTGTCCAGGGCGCGCAGCCCGTATGCGACGTTTCGGCGTTGCGCGTGCCTGCGCCGGACCGGGCAGACTGGAATGACCACAACCCACCTGAACAGGAGCCACACCGTGCCCTCAGTCGACCGGGACGTCGCCATCGTCGGAGCCGGGCCCTCGGGTCTCGCCGCCGCCACCGCGCTGCGGAAGGCCGGCCTCACCGTGGCCGTCCTGGAGGCACGCGACCGGGTGGGTGGCCGGACCTGGACCAAGGAGATCGACGGCGCCGTGCTCGAGCTGGGCGGCCAGTGGGTCTCGCCCGACCAGACGGCCTTGATCGACCTGCTCGGCGAGTTGGGGCTCGAGACGTTCGACCGGTACCGCGAGGGCGAGTCCGTCTACGTCGACACCGCGGGTGTCGCCACGCGCTACACCGGCGAGGACTTCCCCGTCGCGGAGTCGACCGTGAAGGAGATCGACCGTCTCATCGCGATGCTCGACACTCTGGCCGCGGAGATCGGGCCCGAGGAACCATGGGCCCATCCGCAGGCACGCGAGCTCGACACGGTGTCCTTCGAGGGATGGCTCGCGCAGCAGTCCGACGACGCCGAAGCCACCGCGAACATCGGCATGTTCATCGCGGGCGGGATGCTCACCAAGCCCGCCCATGCATTCTCTGCGCTGCAGGCCGTGCTCATGGCTGCGTCGGCAGGCTCGTTCTCGAACCTCGTCGACGACAGCTTCATTCTCGACAAGCGCGTCGTGCAGGGCATGCAGCAGGTGTCGGTCGCCATGGCCGAGCACCTCGGTGACGACGTGCACCTGGACGCGCCGGTGCGGACGATCCGCTGGACCGACGACGGCGTCACCGTTCTCGCGGACGGGGAGCTCGAGGTGACGGCGCGCCGGGTGATCGTCGCCGTGCCGCCGAATCTGTACACGCGGATCTCGTACGACCCGCCCCTACCTCGCCGTCAGCACCAGATGCATCAGCACCAGTCCCTCGGTCTCGTCATCAAGGTGCATGCGGTGTACGACAGTCCGTTCTGGCGGGAGGAAGGGTTGTCGGGCACCGGTTTCGGCGCCACCCAGATCGCCCAGGAGGTGTACGACAACACCAACCACGAGGACTCCCGTGGCACCCTCGTCGCCTTCGTGTCGGACGAGAAGGCGGACGCGATGTTCGAACTCGGCGCCGCCGAGCGCAAGCGTACGATCCTCGAGTCGATCGCCACGTACCTCGGACCGAAGGCGCTCGATCCGGTCGTCTACTACGAGTCCGACTGGGGCACCGAGGAATGGACGCGCGGCGCGTACGCGGCCAGCTTCGATCTCGGCGGTCTGCACCGCTACGGACGCGACGTCCGCACCCCGGTCGGCCCGATCCACTTCTCCTGCTCCGACATCGCGGCCGAGGGGTATCAGCACGTCGACGGAGCCGTGCGCATGGGCCACCGCACCGCCGAGGTGATCGTGAGCGCGCTTCGAGGCTGACCGTCAGGTCCCGCGTGCGATGAGGGCGAGCAGCAGCTCGGCGCGCACGCGGGCATCGTCGAGGGAGCACGGCACCGTCGCCTCGATGCGCGAGACCCTGCTGCGCAACGTGTGTCGGTGCACCCCGAGGGCCGAGGCCGCCGACTCCCAGTGGCCGTTCGCCTCGAGGAACGCACGCAGGGACGCCACCAGATCGGTCCCGTTGGCGGTGTCGTACTTCTCGAGGGGCGCGATGGTCGCGTCACCGACGGTCGCGAGGGCCTGACGCGTCGAGGCGTGCGCCAACAGGACACCGCCCACCAACGAGCCGAACTCCACGGGATCGGCGCCCGCCGCGGCGGACGACGCCGCCAGCCGACTCTCCTCCACCGCCTGCGCGAGCTGCGGAACAGGATGCGGCGCACTGATTCCCACCCGGAGCCGCCGACGTTCCGAGATCTCCAGACCGGCGATCGTCGATGCCGCGAACGTCGAATCGTCCGTTCCGCGCACCACCAGGGTCACCCGCGACGACCATCGTCGAGCGAACAGCTGACGGCCCGCCGCTGCGCTGTGGGTCGCCATCGCGGCCTCGACACGCTGGGCTCGCGAGGGCGTGTCGGCATCGACGGTCACGGCGCGCACGGTGCCGTCGGCCCCCGCGGCCAGGTCGATCTGCGCCCACACGGGTGCCAGGCCGTCGAGATCGGACAGCACGAGGCTCAGTGCCACGGAGTTGAGCTTGTCCTGCGCCGACTGCACCCGCGCCGGCTTCTCGAAGTCGAGCGCCAGGAGTGACGCCGCGTGACCCACGAGAATGTGGTCGACGTTCCCCAGCACCGGCCCCACCACCGCCACGTGGCCGTGCGTCGCCGAGCCGATGGCGATGCGCTGCACACTGATCGAGATGCCCGCCGGGGTCACCGAGACCCGACTGGACACGGTTCCGCGTTCGGCTGCGAGGGTGCGGATCTCGTCCAGCACACCGGAACCGCCACCGCGCGGATGCTGTTCGAGCACGCGTCCGGTGTCGTCGAGGAGCACCACCGCGGACGACGTGGCCGTCGCCAGCTCCCGGACGATCGCGGCGGCGCCTCCGGCGACCACGGCGCGGGTCATCCGCGGCTGCGCACGGGACGCACGCACGACGGCGTCGTACTGCTGCTCCGCCAATCGGTTCATCACGAGAGTCACCACCGCCGCGAACGGCGTGGGCAGGGGGACCTCGAGGACGGGCAGACCCAGCCGATCAGCGGCCTCGACGAGGTCGGACGGCACCTCCGCGAAGGAGAGGCCCGTGCCGAACCCCACCGCCGCCACACCGGCGTCGTGCAGTCCCTCGAGGTACGCCACCCGCTCCGGTGTCGTCACCGGCAGCCTCAACCCCGTGGTGAGCAGCAGTTCTCCGCCGGAGAGCCACCGGAACGGTTCCGACAGTTCCGTGGTGTGGACGAACGACACCTCGCGGTCCAGCCCGCCCGCGCCGGCTCGCAGTTCGAGGGCGAGCGCCTTCTGCGCCAGAACCCAGCGCACCGACACCGTCACGACGTACCCCTCTCCGGTCGGGAAGCTCCCGACGCAAGAGAACACCCCCGCTACCGCACTGGACAAGTCGGAGTGCCCCACCCCCGGACGATCATCGTTTTGTCCGCTGCCGTTTCGCAGCGTCAGGCGCACACTGATCGAACCACCCAGCCGCCCCGACGGAGAGGTACCTCGTGTCGCACGACGTGCTCCGCAACTACATCGACGGCGAGTTCGTCGCCAGTTCGTCCACCCTGACTCTCGACCTGATGAGTCCGGTCACCGAGGAGATCGTGGGCGTCTCCCCCATCTCCACCGAGGCCGACGTGAACGACGCCGTGGCCGCCGCGGAGCGCGCCTTCGCCACGTGGGGCAAGACGACTCCGAAGACCCGGCAGACCGCCCTGCTGAAGCTCGCCGACGCCCTCGAGGCCCACTCGGACGAGCTCGTCGAGGCGCAGAGCCGCAACACCGGCCAGCTGAAGCAGGTCATCGCCGACGAGGAGGTGACCGTCGGAGCCGACCAGCTGCGGTTCTTCGCGGGTGCAGCCCGGATGCTCGAGGGGAAGTCCGCCGGCGAGTACATGGAGGGTTTCACCTCCTACGTCCGCCGCGAGCCCATCGGTGTCGTCGGCCAGGTGACGCCCTGGAACTACCCACTCATGATGGCCATCTGGAAGATCGGGCCGGCGCTCGCGGCCGGCAACACGATCGTCCTCAAGCCGAGCGACACCACGCCCGAGAGCACTCTGGTGCTCGCAAAGCTGTCCAAGGGAGTCCTTCCCGACGGAGTGCTCAACGTGGTGCTCGGTGACGGCGGGACCGGCGCGACACTCGTCGGGCATCGGTCGCTGGGCCTGGTGTCCATCACCGGGTCCGTTCGTGCGGGCATCGAGGTCGCCGTAGCCGCCGCCCGCCAGCTCAAGCGCGCCCATCTCGAGCTCGGCGGCAAGGCTCCGGCCATCGTCTTCGGCGACGTCGACATCGCCTCGGCCGCGAGCGGTATCGCCGAGGCGGCCTTCTTCAACGCCGGTCAGGACTGCACCGCGGCGACCCGCGTGCTGGTGCACGAGTCGATTCACGATCAACTCGTCGACGCGCTCGCGGCCAAGGCCCGCGAGCTGACACCGGGCAGCCCGGACGACGCGGACGCGTTCTACGGACCGCTGAACAACAGTCGTCACTACGCGACCGTCACCGACAAGCTCGCGAACCTCCCGGCCTCCGCGACGATCGTCACCGGTGGCAACCGAGTGGGAGACAAGGGCTTCTACCTCGAGCCCACCGTGATCACCGGAGTCGACCAGCGGGACGACATCGTCCAGGAGGAGACGTTCGGACCGGTGCTGACGGTGCAACCGTTCGCCGACGAGGCCGAGGCGATCGAGAAGGCCAACGACGTTCGGTTCGGGCTGGCCTCGAGCATCTGGACCAAGGACCACGGCGTCACCCAACGCGTCAGTGCGGCGCTGGACTTCGGCGCCGTCTGGATCAACTGCCACATCCCACTCGTCGCCGAGATGCCGCACGGCGGCTTCAAGTACTCCGGCTACGGCAAGGACCTCTCGGCCTACGGCGTCGAGGACTACACCCGCCTCAAGCACGTCATGAGCTCCCACGACTGACATTCCCTGCTCTGCGAAGGATTTCACCATGGACATCAGCTACCGCCTTCCTCAGAAGCGCGCTCTCCTCACCGAACTTCCCGGACCGCGTTCACAGGAACTGACGGCCCGACGACGCGCCACCGTCGCCGCCGGCGTCGGTTCCAGCGTTCCCGTCTACGCGGCCGATGCCGATGGCGGCGTGATCGTCGACGTCGACGGCAACTCGATGATCGACCTCGGCGCCGGCATCGCCGTCACGAGTGTCGGCGCCTCCGATCCCGCTGTCGCGGAGGCCGTCCGGGAGCAGGTCGGCCACTTCACGCACACCTGTTTCATGGTGACGCCGTACGAGGGCTACATCGCCGTCGCGGAGAAGCTCGCCGAGCTGACCCCGGGTGACCACGAGAAGCGCAGCGTCCTGTTCAACTCGGGCGCAGAAGCTGTCGAGAACGCGATCAAGGTCGCGCGACTGGCGACCGGCCGCGACGCCGTCGTGGCCTTCGACCACGCGTACCACGGCCGGACGAACCTCACGATGGCACTGACGGCGAAGACCATGCCGTACAAGACGAACTTCGGGCCCTTCGCACCGGAGATCTACCGGATGCCGATGTCGTACCCCTACCGCGACCAGCCGGGGTTGACCGGTGAGCAGGCCGCGCTGGCGTCGATCGACCGCATCGAGAAGCAGATCGGCGCCGACGCGGTGGCCGCCGTCATCATCGAGCCCATTCAGGGCGAGGGCGGGTTCATCGTTCCCGCACCCGGATTCCTGCCGACTCTGCAAGCCTGGGCGCGAGAGAACGGCGTCGTGTTCATCGCCGACGAGGTACAGACCGGGTTCTGTCGAACCGGGTCGTGGTTCGCGAGCGACGACGAGGGAATCGTCCCCGACATCATCACGATGGCGAAGGGAATGGCAGGCGGAATGCCGTTGTCGGCCATCACCGGTCGCGCGGATCTCCTCGACCTCGTCCACGCGGGCGGGCTCGGCGGAACGTACGGAGGCAACCCGGTGGCCTGCGCGGCTGCCCTCGCCGCCATCGAGACCATGACCGCACTCGACCTGTCCGGACGCGCCCGCCACATCGAGTCCCTCGCCATGCCGCGCCTGCGCGCCCTCGCCGAGGAGACCTCGGTGATCGGCGACGTCCGCGGACGCGGTGCGATGCTCGCCATCGAGCTCGTCCAGCCGGGCACCGACATCCCGGATCCCGTCATCACCAAGGCCATCGCGGCGCATGCTCTCGCGGAGGGTGTCGTACTGCTCACCTGCGGGACGTACGGCAACGTCATCCGGTTGCTGCCTCCCCTCGTGATCAGTGACGAGCTTCTCGACGACGCGATGACGGTGCTGGAGAACACGGTTCGAACGCTGGCGGCACAGTGACCGACTCTGCTGCCCTGCTCGCCTCCGTCCCCACCGGTCTGTGGATCGACGGCGCGTTCGTCGACGCCGCGGACGGCGGCACGTTCGCGGTGCACGATCCCGCCACCGGTGACGTGCTGGCCCGCGTCGCCGATGCCGGTGAGAAGGACGCACTGCGGGCGCTCGACAGCGCCGTCGCCGTGCAGGACGAGTGGGCGGCGACCGCACCTCGGACACGGTCGACCATCCTGCGCGCAGCGTGGGAAGCGGTGATCGAGCGCACGGAGGATCTCGCGCTCCTCATGACTCTCGAGATGGGTAAGGCCCTCCCGGAGAGCCGCGGCGAGGTGACGTACGGCGCCGAGTTCCTCCGCTGGTTCAGCGAGGAGGCGGTGCGCATCCAGGGCCGCTACACGCAATCTCCGTCCGGCGCGGGCCGCATCCTCGTCACGAAGGTTCCGGTGGGTCCCGTTCTCGCGGTGACTCCGTGGAACTTCCCACTGGCCATGGGAACCCGCAAGATCGGCCCCGCCCTGGCGGCCGGGTGCACGGTACTGGTGAAGCCGGCCGAGGACACGCCGCTGACGATGCTGCTGCTCGCCGAGATCATGGCGGGCGCCGGGTTGCCGGCCGGGGTCCTGTCGGTACTTCCCGCGTCGAACGCTCCCGCGGTCACCGAGCCCCTGCTCGCCGACGAGCGACTCCGCAAGGTCACCTTCACCGGTTCCACGCGGGTGGGCAAGATCCTCATCGAGCAGTCGGCGCGCAACGTTCTGCGAACGTCGATGGAACTCGGTGGTAACGCACCGTTCGTAGTCTTCGACGATGCCGACATCGATGCCGCCGTCGACGGCGCCATGGCGGCGAAGATGCGCAACGGCGGAGAGGCCTGCACGGCTGCCAACCGCCTCATCGTCGCCGAGAGCGTCCGCGAGGAGTTCACGGAGAAGCTCACCGCACGGATCGCGGCGCTCACCGTCGGGCCCGGCTCGAGCGACGGGACGAACGTGGGGCCGCTGGTGAACGAGAAGCAGCGCACCAACGTCCGATCCCTCGTCGACGATGCGGTCGCCGCCGGTGCCCGCGTGCGCACGGGTGGTCACGTCATCGACGGCCCGGGGTGGTTCTTCGAACCCACCGTGCTCGACGAGGTTCCGCCGTCCGCACGCATCGTGCGCGAGGAGATCTTCGGACCCGTCGCGGCCATCACGAGTTTCGTGGACGAGCAGGACGCCGTCGATGCCGCCAACGACACCGAGTTCGGACTCGCCGCATACATCTACACCCGCGATCTCGATCGGGCACTGCGTGTCTCGGACAGGATCGCGAGCGGCATGGTCGGTGTGAACCGGGGCGTCGTGTCCGATGTCGCAGCCCCGTTCGGCGGAGTCAAGCAGTCCGGTCTCGGCAGTGAGGGTGGCACCGAGGGCATCGACGAGTACCTCGACACGAAGTACGTGGCTTTCCAGTAGGTCCGGTTCCACCGAAGCTTCCCGAAGGGATGCACCATGCGGTTGATCGTCGGTTATCTCGCCACTCCCACAGGAGAGGACGGGCTCGTCCTGGGTGTGCAGCTGGCCCGCAGTCTGGGTGCGGCGTTGGACATCTGCATGGTGGTGCCGCCCGACCGCGCCGTCCCGGCCGAGGCCAGGTTCGCCGAACTGCTCGCCCAGCGCGGCCGGGCGTGGCTCGACCAGGCAGCCGCGTCGGTGCCCGACGACATCGAGACCGTGGTGCATCTGAGCTTCTCGGAGTCGTTCTCGTCCGGCCTCATGGACGAGGCGGCGCGGCTCGGGTCGGACGCCATCGTCGTCGGTGGCGCCAAGGACGGCCTGCTCGGACGCCACACTCTGGGCACCGTGTCGACCGAGCTGCTGCACTCCGCCCCGATCCCGTTGGCCCTGGCGCCGTTCGGGTATCGCACGTCGACAGCCGACCGGATCCGCGAGGTGACGTGTGCCATTGGCACCCGCACGGGCGCCGACCTCGTGCTGCGCACCGCGGTCCGGTCGTGCGAGCGGATGCACACGTCGCTGCGACTGCTCTCGCTCGTTCCGCTCGACGACACCTCCGACGTCGAGTCCCTGCGCGACCCGGACCGAGAGGCGCGCGCCATCGACCACGCACAGCAGATGCTCGACGCCGCCCGGTCCGGTCTGCCCGAGAGTCTGACGGTGACGTCCTCGGTGGCCGACGGCTCGACGGTCGAGGCCGCGGTGTCCGGTCTGACGTGGGAGGACGGCGACGTGGTCGTCGTCGGGTCCAGCCGACTGGCACAACCGCGCCGCCTGTTCCTCGGCTCGACCGCGTCGAAGATGTTGCGTGCACTGCCCGTTCCCATGGTGGTGGTGCCCAGCACCGAGTTCCGTTCCGACATGCCCAGCAGCACCGATCCGACGGAGGCTTCCCGATGAGCAGTGAACTCACGTCGTCCAAGGGACTGGCCGTCGGACGGATCGGCACGTTGTCCGGCGCCGTTCTCGGCATCTCGTCCGTCGCACCCGGATACACGCTCACCGCCAGCATCGGGTTGATCGTCGCCGCGGTGGGCCTGAAGATGCCGGCCATCTTCATCGCCGGGTTCATCCCCATGTTCCTCACCGCCTACGCGTACCGGGAGTTGAACTCCGACTCCCCCGACTGCGGCGCCTCGTTCACCTGGTCCACCAAGGCCTTCGGGCCCTACGTGGGCTGGATGTGCGGCTGGGGCATGGTCATCGCGACCATCATCGTGCTCTCCAACCTCGCGGCCATCGCCGTGCAGTTCTTCTATCTGTTCATCGCGAAGCTGTTCGACACTCCCTCCATCGCCGACCTGCCGGGCAACAAACTGGTCAACGTCGGTACGACGGTCGTGTTCATCGCTCTCGCCACGTGGGTGGCCAGCCGAGGGATCACGACGAGCGAGAAGCTCCAGTTCGCGCTCGTCGGCTTCCAGATGGTGCTGTTGATCGCGTTCGCCGTCGTCGCGCTGGTCCACGTCGGCGCGGGGGACGCACCGGCCGGGTTGTCGTTCGACATCGGCTGGTTCGATCCGTTCAGCGGACTCACCATGGGCGCCTTCGTCATCGGCGTCACCGGCTCGATCTTCGCGTTCTGGGGATGGGACACGTGCCTGACGCTGGGCGAGGAGTCCAAGAACCCCACGAAGACACCGGGGCGCGCGGGGCTGCTGTGCGTCGCGACCATCCTGCTGACCTACCTGCTCGTCGCGGTCGCCGCGATGATGTACGCCGGTGTCGGCGAGGAGGGCCTGGGGCTCGGCAATCCCGACAACGCGGAGAACGTCTTCGGTGCCCTGGCCGATCCGGTGCTCGGCAGCTGGGGCGGCATGCTGCTCTACCTCGCGGTCTTCGTCTCCTCGATCGCCAGCCTGCAGACCACGTTCCTGCCGGCGGCGCGGACGTCGCTCGCGATGGCGGCCTACGGCGCCTTCCCCAAGAAGCTCGCCGAGGTGAGCCCGCGGTTCCTCGTCCCCTCCGCCGCCACCGTCGCGGCCGGTGTGATCACCGCGGTCTTCTACACGGCGGTGACTTTCCTGTCGGAGAACACCCTGATCGACACCATCGCGGCACTGGGCATCATGATCTGCTGGTACTACGGCATCACCGCATTCGCCTGCGTGTGGCACTTCCGCCGAACTCTGTTCGCCAGCGTTCGGAACACGGTGTTCCGGTTGATCTTCCCGATGCTCGGTGGCCTGGTCCTTTTGGCGGTGTTCGTCGTCTCGGTCGAGGAGAGCATGGACCCGGACAACGGCAGCGGCGCCGAGATCGGCGGCATCGGACTGGTGTTCTTCCTGGGCTTCGGCATCCTCATCGTGGGTGCGGTTCTCATGATGGTCATGCGCTTCGTGACGCCGGCGTTCTTCCGCGGCGAGACGCTCACCGTCGACACCGAGGCTCTGAAGGACGAAGCCGACCTGGTGGGGTGAGAGGCTCGTCAGCTGAGAGGCTCGTCAGCTGCGGGGCGAGCGTGCCTGCAGCCCCGCGATGAGCACTGCGAGCCCGAACTCGAACGCCGCGTCCGCGCGGCCGGCGCCCGAGGTCTCCAGCGCCGCGCGCATGGCGTCGTTCGCTTCGTCGGCCGAGGCCCAGACCTGTTCGGGCGCTGCGAGATCGAGCGCTGACCCCAGGACGAAACTGTCGACGGCGGTGATCGCGTGCAGCACCTCGGCGGGCGCGAAGCCGCCGTCGGACAGGGCCGTCGCCAACGCGTTGTACATGTCGAACGCCACGGCGGAGCGCACCGTGTGCGCCGTGAACAGCGGGATGGCGCGCGGATGTCGGGCGTAGTGGCGGCGGTACTCCTGCGCGATGCGGGAGACCGCCTCACTCCAGTCGCGGGAGTCGGCCGGGATCTCGATGCCCGCCATCATGCGCGTACGCATCAATTCCACGATCTCGGCCCGCCCCGCCACGTGGTTGTACAACGACGACGGCCGCACCGCCAGCCGCTCGGCGAGTCCCGGCATCGTGAAGTCGCCGTGCCGATCGACCAGCGCGAGTGCGGTATCGGTGATCAGGTCGGTGGACAGCAACCGTGTCGACGGACGCGGCATCGCCGGCTCCTTCCTCTTGCGTTCGGGCCGTCGTCACACCATACTTAACGAATCACATTCGTTTTACGGACGAGGACACCCGATGCTGACCATCACCGCCACCACCCCTCCGCCGTCGCCCGCCCGCACGCGCGAGACCGGCCGCCCACCGGTACGAGTGGCGCTGGTGCAGCATCGGTGGCACGAGGATCCGAGCGTGGTGCGCGCCGAACTGGAGGACGGGATCGCCACTGCGGCAGGGGAAGGCGCTCGCATCGTCTTCCTCCCGGAGCTGACCCTCAGCCGCTATCCGGCGTTCGTGCCGGGCGGCGAGAACCCCGCCCGCAGCGCGGAGGACCTGGCCACCGGGCCGACGGTCACCTTCGCCGCCGAGGTCGCCGCGCGTCACGGCATCGTCGTGCACGCGTCGCTGTACGAACGCGACGACACCGTCGGCGACGGCCTCGGGTACAACACCGCCGTCCTGGTCTCGCCCGACGGCGAGGTGACGGCCCGGACTCGGAAACTGCACATTCCCGTCACCGCCGGCTACCACGAGGACACGTACTTCCGCCCCGGACCTGCCGACGACCCGTACCCCGTGCACCGTGCGGCGGACCTCGCACTGGGAATGCCGACGTGCTGGGACGAGTGGTTCCCTGAGGTCGCGCGGGCCTACTCGGTGGCCGGCGCGGAGGTCCTGGTCTATCCGACGGCCATCGGCTCGGAGCCGGATCATCCCGACTTCGACACCCAACCTCTCTGGCAGCAGGTCATCGTCGGCAACGGCATCGCGAACGGCACGTTCATGGTGGTACCCAACCGCCACGGTGACGAGGGCGCCATCACGTTCTACGGTTCCTCGTTCATCTCCGACCCGTACGGCCGCGTTCTCGTGTCGGCTCCCCGCGACCGCTCGGCCGTCCTGGTCGCCGATCTCGACCTCGACCAGCGTGGCGACTGGCTGACGCTGTTCCCGTTCCTCGACACCCGACGTCCGGACACGTACGGCACCCTCACCCAGCCCGTGGCGGGTACCCGGTGACGTGGCGCATGCCCGCCGAGGGCGAACCGCACGAGCGCACCTGGATGGCGTTCCCCAGCCCCGGTTACTCGCTCGGCGACACCGAGGAGGAGCGCCACGAGGCTCGCACGACGTGGGCCGCCGTCGCCCGCGCCGTGGCCGAGTTCGAGCCGGTGACCGTCCTGGTGGATCCCCGTGAGGCCCGCGTCGCCGCGGAGTACCTGGGATCGGGCATCACGATCCTCGAGGCACCTCTCGACGACGCGTGGATGCGCGACATCGGGCCGACCTTCGTGGTCTCGGACGACGGAACCGTCGGCGCGGTGGACTGGGTCTTCAACGGGTGGGGCGCGCAGGAGTGGGCGACGTGGGAGAACGACGCCCGGATCGGTGCACTGGTGGCGCGGGCGGCCGGCGTTCCGGTCGTCGCGTCCGACATGGTCAACGAGGGCGGCGGCATCCAGGCCGATGGCGCCGGAACTGTCCTCCTCACCGACACGGTGCAGCTCGACAGCGGACGCAACCCCACCTGGTCGAAGCAGGACGTCGAGGCGGAGCTGTCCCGCACTCTCGGTGTCGATCGCGCGATCTGGTTGCCGCGCGGCCTGACTCGGGACTCGGAGACCTACGGCACCCGCGGCCACGTGGACATCGTCGCCGCGATGCCGACGCCGGGCGTCGCCCTCGTGCACGACCAGCGCGACCCCACGCATCCGGACCACGAGATCAGCCGCGACGTCATGGATCTCCTCACCCGGGAGGGACTCCGTGTCGTTCCGGTTCCCGCACCGACCGTGCTGCGGGACGACGAGGGCGTCGTCGACTACAGCTACATCAACCACTACGTGGTCAACGGCGGGGTCATCGCCTGCAGCTTCGACGATCCGAACGACGACGAGGCGGTGCGCATCCTGTCCGAGGCCTATCCCGGCCGACGCGTCGTGAGCGTCGACGCCCGGCCGCTGTTCGCCCGGGGCGGCGGCATCCACTGCATCACTCAACATCAGCCGGCGCCTGTCGTACCCCTCCCCTAGCGTGACGCCACCGACAACGGGGGGACGGACATGGGCGGACATCGCCGGGGGCAGCGCAGACGCGGCGAGCAGAGGACGGTGCGCGAGGTCGCCGCACTCGTCGCGGAGCCGGGGTCGCAGTACGGCAGCCGCTGGAACGCGGAGCCGTACAGGTTCTGCGACTGCGACGACGAGGAGTGCGTCGGCGGCGCCGTCTACTGCGAGAACAGGGTCTACGCGCACGAGGAGCTGGGCCGCGTTCTCGGCCGACCGGACCGGCAGCGCGGCGCCTCGTAGGGTGGCAGGCATGACCACGCGCCCCGCCCCTGCGACCGTGCCTCGTATCGTCGGGCGGCTCGTCCTCGGCGCGTTCCTGGTGTTCGCCGGACTGAGCCACCTGTTCTGGGCCCGGCAGGAGTTTGCCGCGCAGGTACCGACGTGGATGCCGCTCGACACCGATCTCGTGGTGGTCGCATCGGGTGTCGTCGAGGTGGTGCTGGGCCTGGCTCTCGTCGCCCTGACGCGGTACCGGGTGGCGGTGGGGTGGGTCACGGCGCTGTTCTTCGTCGCCGTGTTCCCGGGCAACATCTCTCAGTTCGTCACGCACACAGACGCTTTCGGGCTGGACACCGATCGGGCACGAGGTATCCGGCTGCTGTTCCAGCCATTGCTGGTGATCTGGGCTCTGTGGGCCACCGGCGCCTGGTCGGCGTGGCGAGCACGTCGGCGATGACCGGTCAGCCGACGGCCCGCGTCGTCATGCGGTGCACCTCGGCCGAGTAGGCCACCAGGGTCACGAGATCCACGGACACGGGCGCCGACGTCACCGCGCGCACCTGTTCGGCGACCGCCAGCTCCACCGGCCATCCGTACGCACCGCCCGAGATGAGCGGGAACGCGATCGAGGATGCTCCGAGCGAGTGAGCCAGGAGAAGGGAGCGCTCGTACGCTGCGCGCAGGATCGGCGAGCGGTCCTCGCGCGCCGAGTACCGCGGCCCCACGGTGTGGACGACCCACCTCGCCGGCAGGCGGCCTGCGGGCGTCGCGACGGCGGCACCCGTGTCGAGTCCGTTCGGAAGGGTCGTCGCCCGCAGAATCTTGCAGGCGTCGAGGATCTCTCGTCCGCCTGCGCGGTGGATGGCGCCGTCCACCCCGCCTCCACCGAGGAGGGTCGAGTTGGCGGCATTGACGATCACGTCCGCGCGCACGGTGGTGATGTCTCCGGTGACCACATCGATGACACTCATGCTGCTGCTCCTTCTGCGAGGCGACGTCCCAGATCCGCGAGGTCCGCGGCTCGTCGTCCGGGGTACCCGTGCAGGATCGTGGTCCACGCCTCGGGGATCACCGAGGCGCCCCAGCGTGCGCCGAGAAGCCCACCGGCTATGGCCGCGGTGGTGTCGGTGTCGCCGCCCGCGCGGACACACGCCTCCAGCGCCGCTGTCAGCTGGTCCCCGTTCTCCTCGGTGGCCGTGATGGCCGACCAGGCCGTCTGGAGCGCGTGCACCACCCACCCGTTCCTGTCGAAGTCCGACGGGCGCCCCTTCTCCGCGGCGTCGAGCAACGGCGCCCAGGTGTCGCGCACCGACGGCTCCGCCGCGTCGAGGTACAGCGAGATGCCGTCGTAGGTACCGTGCAGGACGGCGTGCCGGATGCCGGCAGTCCAGATCTGGCATGCCTCCCCCGCCTGCGGATCACTGTGCGTCAGGGCGCTGATCTGCGCAGCGGCCACCGAGAGCTGATCCGGGTCGTCGAGATACGCCAGCGCCACCGGGGCAGTTCTCATCAGCGAACCGTTGCCGCCTGTCCTGCCGGACAGTCCTGCGGCGACGGCGGTCATCTCGGCAGCCGACCTGCTGCGCCGGGACAACACCGTGCGCGTCTGGATACCGACGTCCGCCGGGTTCGTGTCGATCCAGGCCACGAAGTTCGCCGCGACGCCGTCGAGTCCCCGGCCCTCCACCAGCGCCTCGGCGATGCAGAGGGCCATCGACGTGTCGTCCGTCCACTCGCCGGGCGCCCAGTCGAAGGTGCCGCCGCCGATCATGTCGATCACCGTCTCGGGCGTCGGGTAGCCGAACTCGTATCCGGCACCCAGCGCGTCACCGGCTGCGGTGCCGAGCACGACGCCCTCGGCGCGGTTCTTCTGTTCGTCGGTCAGCTTCATGTCGTCCCTTTGCTCGTTTGTGCGCTAACCATACCGCACCACTGCGCTAAGCTGCAACCCATGCCCTCCGATCTGACGTCGTACCCACGACCGTCCGTCGCTGTCGACGTCGCCGTTCTCACCGTCCACGGCGGAACGCTGAACGTGGTGACGGTGGAATCACCCTGGGGAGCTGCACTTCCCGGCACATTCCTGCATCCGGGCGAGACGCTCGCAGATGCGGCGAGGCGCGCGTTGAGCACCAAGGCCGGCATCGACGGCGTCGAGTTCCATCAGATCCGGATGTTCGACGCTCCCGACCGCGACGATCGAGGATGGGTCCTGTCGATGGCGCACTGCGCGGAGGCGCCCACCGACTCCCTGCCTTCCGGCACCGATCTCCTGGCCGTCGAGGCGGATCGGCCTGTGGAACCGATGGCCTTCGACCACGCCGACATGGTGTCCGCCGCCGTGGGCGACCTGCGGTCTCGCTACCTCACCCGTCCTGATCCGTCGCACCTGCTGGGAACCACCTTCACGCTGCTCGATCTGCGCACCCTGTACGAGACCGTGTTCGACCGCCCGCTGCGCAAGGACACCTTCCGCCGTCATGTGATCGGGGCGCTGGTCGGTACGGGCGCCACCACGTCGGCTGCGGGCGGACGCCCCGCCGAGCTCTACGAACGCAGGCCCGACGAGACGTTTCCCGGGTCCATCGCCGCGCTGCTCGTGTGAGTCAGTTGGGGGTCGGGCGCCGTGACGCCGGGATCCACCACGCCAGCGCAGAACCCGCCTGCACCACCACCAACGGCCACACCATCGGGGAGTGAAGCAGCGCCACCGCCCACACGATGGCCACTGCCGTCACGACGACGCGTGCCGAACGTCGGCGTTGCACGATCATCGTCGCGAGCACCCCGTGCCCCACCGCAGCGATGACGAGAACGAACGCCCACGCATCGGCGAGTGAGCCCACGAACATCGCGCCGGGCGACTCGTCCGCACTCGCGAAGGCAGCGAGGGCACTGACGACGACGGCGCCGAATCCCGCGATCGCGGCGACACACGCCACCGCACACTGGGTCGCGAACGCGACGAGCACCGCCAATGATGTTGCGTTGGTCAGACTTCCGATACCGCTGGAAGGAACGGGCAGAGTGGTCGAGTGCATGGTGAAGGCCTTCCGATCGTCCGCCGTGGCGCGGTACAGCCTTCGACGCCGCAACCACCCGCTCGGTTCCCGGCGCGCATTTCTGCACACAGAGCGGTTCCGGATGGTCGGATGTGCCCGTGGGGACACCGTTGTGTGCAGTGGGAGCACGGAACCGCAGGAGCGGAGCGTGCGTCCAACGACGTGTGCGCAGGAACTGTGGGGTACTCGCTGTCGCGGCAGTCGTCGCGTCACTCACCGGGTGCGGTGGGATGAGAGGCACCGCCGAGCCGGTCGCGATGGAACTCTTCGACCCCTGCACCGTGATACCCGACGAGGCCATCCGGGCGGCGGGGGCAGATCCGGCGACGAAGGACGACAGTGGTCCACTGAATTCCGATCAGTGGCGATACTGCACCTGGACCAGCGCGAGTCACTTCCTCGGCGTGCAGTCGACAACTCGGACCATGGAAGAGATACGCCGTAACGACACCACCGTGAACGCGGACGCTGTGCTGATCGATCAGCGAACTGACGCTATGACCTACCAACTCGACATTGCCTCTGACCGCAACTGCGTTGTGGCGTTCCCATGGGCACGCGGGGTCATCACCGTGCTGATCGACGTCAAGCTGTCCGTGGTCTCGGAGAACGATCCGTGTGCGGCTGCCATTGCATCGGCGACCGCCTTAGCTCCGTACCTACCGAACTGAAAGGAGAGCGCTGTGACTCGCGATCTGATCACCGATGCGCATCAGGCGGAACGATGCGCGCAAGCCTGCTCGCGATTCGTCGAGGGCCTCGACGCACTGTCGTACTCCGTCACACAGAGCACTCTCTCGGGCGGCTTCGGGACTCTGCCCTCCGGACTCGCGTTGGAGCGCAAGTACTCCGACCTCACCCACGGCCCGGAGGGTTCACTGAGCTCCGTGCTCGCGGCCCACATCACCGCCGTCACCAACCTCCGCGAGGCCTTCCTCGAAGCGGGTCGCGGGTATCAGGAAACGGAGGACGACTCGACGTCCCGCATCGGCAACACCGGCCCTCGCTGACCGACCCGCACTACTTCCAGCCACCTTCACCCCGCTCCGCCGGCGGAAAGGGGTGTGCGCGCCACGCAACCCGCGCACACCACCGCCACGAGCCGCCAACCACCGGCAAAGCACCACCCAGCCGACCGACCCGCACTACTTCCAGCCGCCCACACCCAACTCAGCCGGCGGAAAGGGGTGTGCGCACCACGCAACCCGTGCACACCACCGCCACGAGCCGCCAACCACCGACGCGCACGCACCGACCGACCGACCGCACCTCACGCAACCAGCGCACACCCCAAGCCCAACCCCTACCGCTCAGGCACACCGACCACGGTGAAGGGCTCCACCGGAGTGCCCCCACGCTTGTCGAACTGGCTGTTGACCACCAGCAGCTGATCGTCGACGTCGGCGACGGTGGTGGGGTAGGCGAAGCTGGGGTCGGTGATCTCACCGGTCACCCGCCCACGGTTGCCGTCGTCGTCGAGATCGACTGTGGCGATGAGGCTGTCGCGGTTGCGAACCACGTAGAGCGTGTCGTCCTCCATCTCCATGCCGTCGCCGTTCTGAAGTGTCGCGCCGCCGAGGTCCACCTGCGTGACGGCCTTGGAGTCGCGGGCCACGCGGTACAGGTTGCCGGTGCTGGACTGCACGATCACCAACGCGTTGTCGTCGTCCGCCTCGACGATGCCGTTGGCGTTGAAGCCCTCGCCGTACGCGAACGGGGATCCGGTGAAGTCGACGAACGGCTCCAACTGGCCCTCACCGGTGGCGTTCGCCGGGATGTGCCACAGCGTGGGGTTGCGCGAGTCGGTGATGAAGGCGTCGCCGTTGTCGGCGATGACGACGTCGTTGAGGAAGGTGGCGTCCTGGCCGAGCCCGTTGGTGAACTTCCCGCGCAGTGCGCCGGACTTCGCGTCGTAGATCCAGACGGTGCCGGTCGCACCGCCCGCCACGACGAGGGTGTTCTCGTCGTCGTCCCCGTCGACGTCCAGTCCCGCCGCGCCGGTGCGACCGTCCTGTCCACCGGGGAGGAACGGTTCGACGGTGGTGTTGCCGACCGTGCCGCGGAAGATGGCGCCGTCGGAGGTCGACGAGACGAAGAAGGTGTCGTCGTCGGCGGTGATGCCCTCGGGGAACACGCCGGTTCCCGGCAACGTGTAGACGGTGGCGTTCGAGGACGTACTCGCCGCCGACGACGACGGAGCAGTGCTGGACGACGACGGAGCAGCGCTGGAGGACGCCGGCGTCGCCTGCCCCTCCTCGCTCGACGACGAGCAACTGGTCAGAACGAGGGCGGTGGCGCCGGCGAGGGCGACAGCGGCGGACAGTCTGGTGCGGTTCATGACTCCACCATGCCCCATTGGTCCGAAAAGCGAGGTCAGGCTGTGTGACGGTCCGAACGAGAGGTGTTGTCGATGGCGACCTCGAGGTACTCGCCGAGCTGCTCCTGCAGGTTGCGGTCGAGTGTGCGGCCGAGCAACGAATGCACGGAATCGACTGCGAGAGTGCGCATGATCTGCAACATCTCGGTGGCCCGGAGGACGTCGTCACCCTCGGGAATCCAGCCCTCGCCGTAGCGGTCGACGATGTGACTCTTCACAGTCGAGATCATGTCCTTGGACATTCCGTCGACGGCCGCATGGAGCCGTTCGTGGATGTCCATGACCTCGCGGATTCCGAAGCCGTAGGTCGCGAGGGACGTGAAGCCCTGCAACAGCTTCGGATCGGTGAACGTGCATCGGTCGCCGTTGATGCGGGCCAGTCCGTACTCCACGAGCCTGGACAGCTGGACGCCGTCGGGGTCGCCGAGCATCTGCCGCGCCTCGTCGACGGAGACCGACTGCACCTCGCCGGTCGTCGACCACGGCTCGGTGAGGGCGCGCTGCAGACCGAGAACCTCGGTGAGGTCCTTGCCGCTCTCCCAGCCATCGATGAAGTCGCTGATGTGTGTGGTCGTGTAGCCGCGCTGGAGCAGGATGTCGATCAGTCGCAGCCGGGCGAGGTGCGAGTCGTCGTAGATGCCGACCCGCCCCCGCTTACGCGGGGGCGGGAGCAGTCCACGCTCACGGTAGGCCCGGACGTTGCGCGAGGTCGTGCCCGCGGCATGAGCCAGTTCGTCGATGCGGTACTCGGTCATCGACTCACTCCTCCACTCGGCCGGACCTCCAGACTAACGCTCCGTCACACCGCGGCGACGACCTCGTCGACCGGTGCCGTCGCTGCCGCCGTCACCGAGTAGTCCGGCAACAGCACCGTCTCGAGCTGCTTGACGTACTGCGTGGCGAAGCCCGGAAACATCGTGGCGTTGAAACCGTCCTCGGTGAGGTACCAGCTCGAGCACCCCGAGTTCCACGTCGTCTTGGTCAGCCGCTGCTGCAGGTCCGCGTTGTACTCGGCCTGCACCGAGGCGCGGACGTCGAGCACGAAGTTCTGGTTCACGGCGGTGGCGATGGCATCGACCAGGTAGTCGATCTGCGCCTCCATGTAGACCAGGGCGGAGCTGTGGCCGGGTCCGGAGTTGGGCCCGAACGTGAAGTACATGTTCGGGTACCCGGACACCGCGATCGACTTGTAGGCGTGCGCTCCCCGGCTCCACTCGTCGGCGAGGACGCGCCCGTCGCGCCCGGTGATGGGGATCGGCGACCCGGTCTTGGAGACGTCGAACCCGGTGGCGAAGACGATCGCGTCGAACTGATGCTCGACTCCCTCGACCGTGCGGATTCCCTTCTCGGAGATCTGTGCGATGGGCCAGGTGACGAGCGTGCAGTTGTCCTTCTGCAGCGCCGGGTAGTACTTGCTGGTCATCAGCAGGCGCTTGCAGCCGGCGCGGAACTCCGGCGTCAGCTGGCGCCGCAGCCACGGATCCGGAACCTGACTGCGTAGGTGCAGCTTCGACACTCCCTCCACCACGCGCGTGAGCGGCGAGTTCCAGACGACCCCGAGGGCGACCGACTCGTGGCCCCAGAACCAGGCCTTGCGCGCGACGCTCTGACTGAAGGGCACGCGGCGGTAGATCTCGCGAGTCAGTCCGCGGGTGCGGAAGTTGGTGCGGGGCAGCACCCACCCCGGCGTGCGCTGGAAGACCTTGACCGACTCGGCGACCTTCACCAGCTCGGGAACGATCTGCACGCCGCTGGCTCCGGTGCCGACGACGGCGACCTTCTTGCCGGCGAAGTCGTAGTCGTGGTCCCACCGGGCGCTGTGGATCTTCGCTCCCGCGAAGGTCTCGACGCCGCGGATCTTGGGCAGGCTGACGTTCGCCAGCGGTCCCGACGCCATCACGACGGTGCGGGCGAGGACGGGTTCCCGGTCCTGGACCGAGATCTCCCAGAGCGACCGGGACTCGTGCCAGGTGACGTCCACGACGGTGTGACCGAACCGGAGGTAGCGGCTCAGCTCGAACTTCTCGACCATCGAGTCGATGTAGCCCAGGATCTCCGCACTCCCGGAGTAGGTGTGCGACCAGTCCGGATTGGGGGCGAAGCTGTACGAGTACAGGCGGGACGGAATGTCGCAGGCTGCACCGGGATACGTGTTGTCACGCCAGGTCCCACCGGCACGTGTGCCGCGTTCGAGGATGGCGATGTCGCGAATCCCCCGTTGCTGCAGCCGGATCGCGGCACCGATGCCGGCGAATCCGCCTCCGATGATGGCGGTGGAGAGAATCTCGGTCATGCGACGGGCTCGTACGTGAGTTCCTTGGACCACGTGGGCTGCGGGCGCAGCAGCCGCTTCGGGTACTTGGCCGTCAGCGTCACCATCGAGTCGGCGAACTTGTGGTACGGGTGGTCGCGGTTGATGACGACGCTCCCGTGCCAGCTGATGAAGCGGTACATCGGCAGACGCTTCGGAAACTCGCTGCGTTCGCCCACCTTCTTGAAGCGCTTCATCGCGGTGTAGAGGCGCTCCTCGTCGACACCCATCTCGACGATGTTGTCCCGCATCTTGTTCAGCAGTGGGATGTACCGCAGGGTGCCGATGATGAGCGACGGATGCATCCAGGCGCCGATCGTCTCGACGAGAATGCGGCGCATCTTCGCGTGGCCCAGCAGGTCGATGACCTCGAAGTCGACGGCGAGGTGCCGCGACTCGTCCGCGTTGATGCGCTTGAACACTTCCTGGCAGACCGGGTCATCGATCTCGTCGACGATGAACTTGACCAGCGCACCGTCGAGCGCGACCTCGAGCATCGGGATGACGGTGCCCAGCACGGCGAGCGGCGTCTGATCCGAGTACTTGTCGAGCCAGTCGATGATCAGCTTGACGTTGACGTTCGGCTGCGGGATCTCGTCGTTCTCGAGCATGCCCCACCGACGCATCAGTGCCAGTTCGGCATTCGCGTGCTTCTGCTCCTCCGCGTGGAAGTAACGGTAGATCTCGCGCAGCGTCTCGGTGGGCGCCTTGCGTGCCATCGCGGCGAATCCGCGCGCACCGACGTTCTCGATCCACATGAGGTCGGACAGGAACGGCTTGAGCTTGGCATGCTGCTCGGGCGGGATCATCTCGGCGCCGGGGGCGTCCCAGTCGATGTCCGCGAGGGACCACTGGCGGTCCTTGATCTTGTCCAGCATGGCGTCGAAGTCGAAGGCCATCGTCATACTCCTGTCGAGGCGGAAACAGCGGGAAGGGACTGTGG
The DNA here is from genome assembly GCF_030818285.1 of Rhodococcus sp. SORGH_AS_0301. Lineage (NCBI taxonomy): Bacteria > Bacillati > Actinomycetota > Actinomycetes > Mycobacteriales > Nocardiaceae > Rhodococcus > Rhodococcus sp. SORGH_AS_0301. Next base: position 651,007 of record NZ_JAUTAC010000002.1, on the reverse strand, counting down.
GGCGGGCTCGCCGGGGAGCAGGCGGTCGAGCAGCCCTGCTCCGCGGGTGTAGAGGGTGGGGAGGAGCCGTTTCGTCAGCCAGATGGCTTTCGCGTCGAGCTGGGGCACGACGTAGAGGCGGTTCCTGTCGTGCGCGTCGAGCGTGGTGACGGCGATCCGCTCGGGTGAGAAGCCGGTCCACCGCATCAACCTCTGCGCGAGTTCCGTGGAGCGCTCGGTGATGCGACCGTCGACCGCGACGTTGGTCTTGACGAAGGTCGGGCACAGCACGGTCACGTGGACACCCGACCCGGAGAGTTCGGCCGCGAGAGTCTCGGACAGTGACATGACGCCCGCCTTGCCGACGTTGTAGGGCCCCATCGTCGGTGCCGCCGCGAATCCCGCGGCGGAAGCCACGTTGATGATGCCGCCGCGACCCGCGGTACGGAGCAGCGGAACGAACGTCTCGCAGCCGTGGACCACTCCCCACAGGTTGATGCCGAGCGCCCAGTTCCAGTCCTCGAACCCGATGTTGCCCACCGGCTTGCCACCGATGCCGACGCCGGCGTTGTTGATCACGAGCGTCGGCGCGCCACCGAACTCGAGCTCGGCGAACAGCGCGAGATCCTCGACCTGCGACTGCACGGCGACGTCGCACTGGACGGCAAAGCCGGGGCCGTCGAGCATCCGCACCGTCTCCTCGGCGCGTTCGAGTGAGATGTCCGCGCAGACGACGCGGCCACCGCGGCGGGCGATCTCGAGTGCGAAGGCGCGGCCGATGCCACTGCCGGCGCCGGTGACCACGGCGTCCGCCCCGTGGGTGAGGCGTGGTCTGGGTCGAGAGAACATCAGTGTCTCGTCTCTGTTCGATGGAGAGCTGTCAGGGCGTGCGCGGCGCGGGCGAGTGCCAGGTCCGCTTCCGGGCTGATGCGCGGCAGAGCCTGGAACACGTGCACCTGGTCGGGCCAGATCTCGAGCGAGCAGGTGCCACCTGCATCGACCACCAGATCGCGCAGGTGCTCGGCGTCGGCGACGAGCATCTCCGCACCGCCGGCCTGAACCACGAAGTGCGGCAGTGCCGTTCCCGCCTCGACCGCCAGTCGTAGGCGCCGCCCGTCGGGATCCTCGCCGCGTGTGTAGAGCGCGGTGAGTGCCCGCGCCGCCGCTGCGGAGATCATCGGGTCGCGACGGATGCGCTCCCGGTTCTGCGCGAGGGTGAAGGTCAGATCGATCAACGGCGAGAACAGGAGGACCGCACCAGGCTGCGGAACCGATCGTCGGGCGTTGTCCAGCACCAGGTCCAGCGCGAGGTGACCGCCCGCCGAGTCACCGGCCACGACGACCGACTCGGGTGCGCGGCCGCTCGACAGCAGCCAGCGGTACGCCCGCTCGACGTCGTCGGCTGCGGCGGGGAAGGGGAACTCGGGGGCGAGTCGGTAGTCGACCACGAAGACCGGACGCTGCGTCGCGCGGGAGAGACGCGACGCCAAGCCGCGGTGCGTCCGTGCGGAACAGATCGCGTACGCGCTGCCGTGCAGATAGAGGATCGGGTCGGCGGTGTCCACGGAACCGTCCCCACCCTCGACCGGCCTCCGGCCTGCCCCATCTTCGACCGGCCTCCGGCCTGCCCCATCTTCGACCGGCCTCCGGCCTGCCCGCGCGTCGACCCACTCCCCGACCACACCGTCCTCGCGCACGGTGCGGACGACCGTGCCGGGTGCGATTCCGCCGCAGGCACGCATGGCCACCTCGACGAGGACGCGGGCGACGCGTTCGCCGCCGCGTCCGAACGGCAGTCGGGACGCGATGGGTCGCAACGTCGACTGCGTTGCTCGGGCCGCGGCGCGGGACCGCAGGGACCCCCGCTCGGGGATCGGACGCGTCGATGTCATGCCGGAAGCGTCACGGATGACTGTGCCATTTGTCAATGGCCTATAGTTCAATGAAACAATCTTCGGTGTAGTCCGGAGTGCCGGACACACCCGGCCGACGAGGGGAAGACATCGTGGCGATCGACTCCGCGGACACCGCCGTCCGCACACTCCGACTGCAGGTCGACGAGGTGATCCGCGAGACGGCGGACGCGGTGACGTTGGTCCTGTCCACTGCCGACGGCGAGGCTCTGCGCTACCGCCCGGGCCAGTTCCTCACGGTCGAAATTCCTCTGAGCGACGGCGGTTCCGCCGCACGGTGCTACTCGTTGTCGAGCAGTCCCGACACCGGCGAGCGCCCCGCGATCTCCGTCAAGCGCACCGCGGGCGGCCTCGGGTCCACCTGGTTGTGCGACACCGCGACGGCAGGATCCGCACTGACGACACTGGCTCCCGCGGGCACCTTCGTTCCCGCGCGATGGGATCGCCCGCTCGTCCTGGTCGCCGCCGGCAGCGGCATCACGCCCGTGATGTCCATCCTGAAGACCGCGTTGGCGTCGCACGACGGACGGGTCGTGTTGTTCTACGCGAACAGAGATCCGGACTCGGTCATGTTCGCCGCCACCCTCGACGATCTGCAGCAGCAGCATCCGGACCGCCTCACGGTGCGGCACTGGCACGAGTCGGCGTCGGGCCTGCCCACTGCCACCGGTCTCACCGACGCCGTCTCCGGCATCGCCGACGCCGACGCGTACCTCTGCGGGCCGGGGCCGTTCATGGAGGTGGCGCAGCAGGGGCTCCTCGCGGCGGGGGTGTCGCCCGAGAACATCCACCGTGAGGTGTTCACGTCGATCACCACCGACCCGTTCCACACCACCCTCGTCGAGACGTCCTCGGCCACGGGCGTTCCCGTGTCCGCGGAGGTCGAGGGCGACGATCACTCGTTCCACTGCGCACCCGACACCGTGCTGCTCGACGCCATGCTCGCCGAGGGAATCGACGCCCCGTTCGTGTGCCGCGAGGGCAACTGCGGCGCCTGCGCGTTCACTCTCGTCAGCGGTGACGTGCACATGCGCGTCAACGACACGCTGGATCAGTACGAGCTCGACCGGGGAGTGCGCCTGGCCTGCCAGTCGGTGCCCGTGTCCGACGCTCTCACCATCCGCATCGACTGACCGACCGAATCCCTGACACCACAGCCGCACCAGGAGACCTCATGCCCGTCATCACCAAGCACGTCGAGATCGCCGCACCGGCGTCGGCGACCTTCGACTACCTGTCCTCGTACGAGAACGTGCCGGACTGGATGTTCGGCGTCACCTCGTTCGTCCCCGTCGGACCGGTGTCGCGCGGCACCGGTGACCGCTTCGACGCCGAGATGAAGCTGGGACCCAAAGCTCTGCACTCCACGGTGGACATCGTCGAGTGGGTCGACGGTTCCGTCATCGCGTTGTCGTCGGTGAAGGGTTTCGAGACCAGTTCTCGCTGGGTGGTCACCCCCGTGGACGACGGACACTGCGTCGCCGACGTCGAGTTCCGCTACGAGTTCCCCGGCGGGTTCACGGGCAAGGCACTCGCGAAGGTGGTCGAACCCTTCATCAACCAGGGGATCTCTGTCACCGATCGGACCCTGCGCTCCCGGTTGGAGTCGCCGCGCAGCACCTAGACTCACCCGGTGACCACGAAGGACCAGCGAGGACGCATTGCCACCGCACTGTGGCGGTGGTGTTCCCGCTTCGAGCCGATCGGCCTCGTCGTCGGACTGGTCTTCTACTGCTGGTCGATGTCCCCGTCGCTTCTCCCCCGACCGTGGTACCTGCAGGCCGTCGCCACGGGCCTCTCGGTCGCGTGCGGTTACGGCGTCGGCGTTCTCGTCGTGTGGAGCGTCCGGCGGATGGAGCTCACTCGCGAGTGGCCCGAACGACTGAGGCGGTGGGGCTGGTACGCGATCGGCGCCGCCGCAGTCGTCGTGCTCCCGCTGTTCCTCGTCCTCGGGGCGTGGTGGCAGAACATCTCCCGCGAACTCGTGGGCATCGAGCCGAGCCAGTCGTGGGACTACGCCGGAGTCTTCGTCGTCGCCGCGATCGTCGTCGTCCTGGTGATCACGCTGGCGCGCGGAATCCGCCGCGTCACAGACCTTCTCATCGCACTGATCGGTCGTGTTCTCCCGCCGCCCGTCTCGCGTGGTCTCGCCGTCGTCGCCGTCGGTGTGGTGCTGGTGTTCGCCGTCGAGGGGCTCCTTGCCACCGGGATCTCACGCATCTCCAACGGGTCCGCCGCTGCGGCCGACACCGGGAGCGCCGAGGGCGTGGAACGGCCGTCGGCGCCCGAACGGTCGGGCTCGCCCGAGTCGAACGAGGAGTGGGACACCTTGGGCCGCGAGGGGCGCACCTTCGTCGCGGGCGGCCCGACGTCGGACGAGATCGCATCCGTGACGGGACGGCCCGCCCTCACCCCGATCCGGGTCTATGCGGGACGCAAGTCCGTCGACGCCGACGGGCTCGGCCTCGGCCGGGACACCGTCGACTCGCTCGCCGATCGACTCGTCGCCGAACTGGACCGAACCGGCGCCTTCGATCGCGAGTACCTGGCGATCGCGACGACCACCGGTCGAGGGTGGGTCAACGCGTCCGTCGCGTCCTCACTCGAGTACCTCGCCGGCGGCGACACGGCGATCGCGGCGGTCCAGTACTCGTACCTGCCCAGTCCGTTGGCGTTCCTCGCCGATCGCGACACCCCGCTCATCGCGGGCCGCGCCGTTTTCGAGGCCGTCTACCAGCGCGTGCAGGACCGTCCCGAGAGCGATCGCCCGAAGCTCCTCACGTTCGGTGAATCGCTCGGGTCGTACGGCGGCCAGGACGCCTTCTCCGGAGTGCAGGACATGCTGGCGCGCACGGACGGCGCGCTGTGGGTGGGGACGCCCAACTTCTCCGAGCAGTGGTCGCGTGTCACCGACTCACGGGACCCGGGCAGCCCCGAGATCCTGCCCGTGATCTACGGCGGGCAGAACGTCCGCTTCGCCGCGGAGCCGTCCGATCTCGACGCGCCCGGTCTGGTGGACTGGGAGAGCCCGCGCATCGTGTACTGGCAGCACCCCAGCGATCCGATCGTCTGGTGGTCGTTCGACCTGCTGTTCGGCAAGCCGGACTGGCTCCGGGAGCCGCGCGGCGTCGACGTCGACAAGGGGATGACATGGATCCCTCTGGTCACCTTCTGGCAGGTGACGCTCGACATGGCGCTCGCCGCCGAGGTGCCGGAAGGCCACGGTCACGCCTACGGCGCCGATGCGGCCTCCATGTGGGCGCCCATTCTGAACGTCGACGACTCAGAGCTGGTGAACCGCGTCACCGACGCGATGCGGTGACTCCCTGAGCGCGCTCGCGCGGACCCACCACGCGAGCGAGATCAGCGAGATCACCTCCACGACGACGAGGATCCGTTCGACGTGGCCGAGGGTGACGACGCGGTACCACGGTGTCGAGGTGGTCATGCCGACGAGCAACGCGTACCCGATGGGCGTGATGGCCACGACGGACAGCACACCCAGCACGAACGTCCGTCGGGCGTGACGGGCCCACTCGCTCGACCGGATCCACGGCGCGGCGAGGGCGATCACCGCCACCGGGATGCTGACGAACGCGACCGCGGCGCCCGCGCGGTGCACCGCGCCGCCGAGTCCGAGCGTCGCGTCGTTGCTCCAGTCCTGCTTGGGAACTGCGACCACGGCGACGAGTCCCACCGTCCACAGTGTCATCGCCACCGCGGCGACCGACGACGCGCGCAGCAACGACTGCCGGACGGCAGCGACGAGAACGGCTCCGGATCCGACGGCGAGGAGCAGCACCCCGGCCGTGAACACCCATTGCTGCGCGCCCAGCCCGTACTCGCTGATGGTGCGGCGCAGATGGGCGGGCGACCCGAGTGCGGTGACGACGTCGAGGACGACGACCGTCGCGGCGCCGAGCAGGATGGAGAGAAGCCCGAGAGAGGCGAGGCGGGTCTGCACAGGGTCCTTTCGGCAGCGGATCTACGACTCCACTGTGCCTGACGGTGAGCCGGACACGGCGACCGTCAGGAGACGCCCACGCGCGCGGTCGATCTGGTCGAGGCACGAGGCCCGCCCTGCCGGATCCGTCATCTCCCGTCGGCACGCCTCGTCGAGGAGGTCGAGGTGGTACCGGACGCGGTCGATCGACGCGGTCGCGGTCGCTGCCGCACCGAGCCGCTCCGCCATCCGGATACCGGCAGCGACCACCATGGGGCTCGCCATCGCGTAGATCCGTACCGCGCCGAGTGCGTGGTCGATCAGGTCGACCACGGACACCCGACGCAGAACGATCCGTACCGTTCCGGCATCGTCGGTCCGGGCACCGCACGGCGGCGGACGGCCGACGAGAGTCGCCATCCCGACGGACAGATCGTCCAAGGCGTTGCGAGCGGTGTACGGATCGTTCGTACCCGAGGACAGAGCCCGCACCGCCATCTCAGCCAGCTGCTCGACGGCGAACTCGATGTCGTGCTGCGGAGTCCGTTCGTCGCCGATCTCGACCGCGGACTCGATCTCGCGCAGGTGTGACGCGGAGGCGGATCCGCTCCACCGTCGTGACTCCGCGATGGCGTCTCCCTCGATCACGTGCTCGCCCGGTCTGCAGAGCAGCACCACGACGGCATCGGCGTCGACGGCCGAGGACAACGCCGCGTCCTCGTCCACGTCGACGACGACTCCGGAGCGCGGAGCACGCACCGTGTCGACGTGGTCGGGCAGCGTCACCTCGGAATCCGACGCCGCGTCGGCCGGCGGCTCCGTCGGGTAGAGCTCGTCGACGGCTGCGGAGAGTTCGTCCCGCACGCGCGAGGACAGCGTCGCCACCTGAATCGACTGGGCGATGTGGTGGATGAAGTACACCAGCACGCCGACATCGAGCACCGCGAGGAGCACGGCGACGTTCACCGCGATGTCGGGTACGAAGACGTCGCCGTCCGAGTCGAGCGACCGGATGGAGCGCAGCACCATCAGTGCGTAGAGGAAGGTCGCTCCGAAGATGCCGAGCACCACCTGGTTCCCGCGGTCCGCCATGAAGTTGCGCACCAGTCGCGGGCCGTAGGTCGAACTGGCCGTCGCGAGGACCGAGATGGTGATGGAGAAGGACGTCGCCGCCACGCCGAGCATCGACCCGCCGATGGCGCCGAGGATGTCCCGGCTGCCACTCGCACCCACGTGATAGAGCAGCGACCCGCCGATCCCGATGCCTCGATCGAGGAGCCACCGATCCAGAGCGACCAGGAGTTGAGCCAGGACGACAGCGACGACGCCCAGGACCGCGGGGACGAACCAGAACGTGCCCTGCAGCCGTACCCACCGTCGTCTCATGGGTTCATGGTGCCCTGACGGTGGGTCGACGTGTCAGACCACCGCGATCGCGTCGATCTCGACGAGCATCTCCTCGCGCGGCAGTCCGGTGAAGACCGTTGTGCGACTGGGCAGGACGTCACCCTTCGTGTGTTCGAGGACGAAGGCGCCGTACGCCTCGTTCATGACGGCGAAGTCCTCACGCTTCGTCAGGTACACCCGCAGCATCACGACGTCGTCGAAGGTCGCGCCACTCGCCTCGACGATGGCCTTGACGTTGGTCAGCGTCCGCGTGGTCTGCGCCGCGACATCGCTGGGATACAGGTACTCGTTGGTCGCCGGGTCGACGGGTCCCTGCCCGGACACCTGGACGAACGGGCCCTTGCGCACGCCCTGCGAGAAGGTATGGGCGGGTGCAGGCGCATCGGTGGTGAGAACGGCGATCTTGTCGGTCATGCGGGTTCCTTCGTCGGGGTCGGACTCCAGCCGAGTTCGGCGGAGATGGTCTCGGCCACCGCGCGCACCTGCGGCAGGGTGCCGAGGACGCGGGCGTGGTCGAGCAGCATGTCGGGCACGGACATCGACACCGCGGCGACGATCGAGCCGGTCCCGTCACGCACCGGCACGCCGATGCAGTTGACGAACGACTCGTGTTCCTCGTGGTCCTCGGCGTATCCCTGACGGGTCACGAGGGCCAGTTCGTCGAGGTAGCGCTCGGGCGTGTCGATGGTGCGGTCGGTGAAGCGGGTGTATTCGATGCGATGGGCGACGCGGACCTGCTCGTCCGCAGGCAGCCCGGAGATCAGGATCTTTCCGACGGCGGTGCAGTGCAACGGGGCCGGGCGTCCGACACGGGAGTACATCCGCACGCTCTGGGTGGCGTCGAACTTGTCGATGTAGACGGCCTCCCCCGACTCGTAGGTGGCGAGGTGGATCGTCTGCTTGGTCTCCGCGTTCAGTGTCGCGAGGTACGGCCGCGCCAACGTCCGGATGTCGCGCTGCTCCAACGATCGGTTGGACAGTTCGAACAGTGTCGATCCCAGGCGATATCGGTGTTCGTGGTCGTGCTGGACGAAACGCTCCGCCTCCATCGCGCGCAGCAGTCGCAGGACCGTGGTCTTGTGCACATCGAGGTGGGCGGCCAACTCGTCCAACGATCGCGGACCGTCGGCCAGCACCCGGAGCAGGCTGAGCGCGCGGGACACACTCTGACTCATACGGCGATTCCCCTCTCGGCGTCGTAGTCGATGGTCGACCACTCCTCGTCCGAGGATGTCACCAGTGCATCGAGACGGTGCAGCGGAAGCAGATGGGCGGCGTCGCCGTGCGCGGTGAGGGCGCCGGCGGCGCACAGGTGCCCCAGCCTGATCGCACGCTGCTGGTCGTCGCCGCGGAGGACACCGGCCAGGTAGCCACCGGCGAATGCGTCTCCCGCGCCGATCTTCTCGACCACCGACAACCGCAGGGCCGGGACGTCGACACGCTCGGTGCCGTCGAATCCCACGACCACGTGGGCGTCGTTCTTGATCACCAGGCGGCGCGGCTCGGGGAACAGGGCACGCAGCGCGTCGGGGTCTCCGGTGCCGAACACCTCCTGCGCTTCGTCGGCACCCATGAGCACGATGTCGCTGCGCCGGACCTGTTCCCCCAGAACGGTATCCGCGCTCCCGGTGGTCCACAACCGCGGACGGTGATTGAGGTCGAAACTCAGCAGACCGGGCGACGACGCCAGCGCGGCCGCAGCCTCGCGCGCGGTGCCCGACAGGGCGAGCGTGATGCCGCTGACGTGGACGAGGTCGGCAGCCGTGAGCACCGGTGTCGCCCCGACGATGTCGTCGACACACAGCGCACTGGCGGCGGAACCGCTGCGGAAGTATGTCATTCGACTCTCCCCGGCGGGTAGGTCCGACGCGTGACCGCTGCCCGAACCGCGCTCCTTGACATACATCCCGGTGGTGCGGGTCTGGTCGACGATCACCGCCGACGTGTCCACCCCACTCGCGCGCATCGTTTCCATCAGGTAGCGGCCGAAGCCGTCGTCACCGACGCGCGAGAGCCAGGACGCCTCGACGTCCAACTGGGCGAGGACCCGCGCGACGTTGGCCTCGGCTCCTCCGGCCGACCGCTCGAACGTGTCCGAGTGTTCGAGCGGGCCGGGCTGAGCGACCATGACCACGAGCCCCTCGCCGACACACACCACCCGTGGAGTCGCCGCGCCGGGTGATCTCACATCAATTCCCTTCGATGTCTTGCGAGTTGTCCCTGTTCGTTGCAGACTAACGACACCGAACACAGTTTGCAATCAGCGTTGCAAAATACGCAACGCTACAGCGCCGCATCCGGCGCAGGAGGATTCGATGATCGACAAGGCCGCCGTCGAGGCGCTGCACGACCGCACTCTCGGCCCCGAGTACAAGTCCGTCCCACCCGCCGCGTGGGGCCTCGCCGTGCGCGACTATCTGGCGACGGCGCCCACTCTCGCCGAGTTCGCGACCCCGGTCGTCACACTGGATCGCCGACACCTCACGTCGAACATCGATGTGATGGCGCGGTGGGCCGATGCGGCCGGCATGCGTCTGGCACCGCACGGCAAGACCACGATGGCGCCGCAGCTCTGGGCCGAGCAGCTCGAGGCGGGCAGCTGGGGAATCACCCTCGCCACCGGGTGGCAGGTACAACTTGCTCGCGCATTCGGCGTGCAGCGCATCCTTCTCGCCAATGCACTGGTCGACCCGGTGACACTCCGCTGGATCTCGGCGGACCTCGACGCCCACGACGACGTCGAGTTCGTCTGCTGGGCAGACAGTGTCGACACCGTGGCACGCATGACGGAGATCCTGGGCGCCGTGACACGACCGATCCCGGTGATCGTCGAACTCGGTGGGCCGCACGGCCGCACCGGGGCACGCAGCGTGGACGAGGCACGACGCGTCGCGGCCGCGATCTCCTCGTCGCCGTCGGTGACCCTCGCCGGCGTGGGCGGATACGAAGGCGCGCTGGCCCACGACCGCACACCCGCAGGACTGGACGCCGTGCGCGCCTACCTCGACGAGGTCGCCGCCCTGCACGCCGGTCTCGCCGCCGACGGCCTGTACGAGGGACGAGCGATCGTCACCGCGGGTGGTAGCGCGTACCAGGACCTGGTGGTCGAGCGGCTCTCGTCCGTCGTCGACGACGACACGGCCGTCGTGCTGCGCTCGGGCGCCTACGTGGTGCACGACGACGGTTTCTACGCCGACATCTCCCCGCTCATCGCCTCCCGCGTCGGCGCACAGCACCTGTCGTCCGCGATGCACGGCTGGGCACGCGTGGTGTCGCGCCCGGAACCCGAACTCGCACTGCTCGATGCGGGCAAGCGCGACTTCCCGTTCGACGAGGGGCTGCCGACACCGCAGCGCATCGGCGGCCGGGACGCGGAAGCGGGGCACCACATCTCGGCGCTCAACGATCAGCACGCCTTCCTCCGGACGCCGGGCACGGCCCGCGACGACGTTCCCGTCGGGACGGTCGCACGGCTCGGCCTGTCGCATCCCTGCACGGCGTTCGACAAGTGGCGTCTGCTTCCGGTCGTCGACGACGCCGACGCGGCGAACCCGCGCATCGTCGACCTGATCCACACCTTCTTCTGATCATGGCGGACATCCTCTTTCGCGGCGGTGACGTCGTCGACGGCACCGGGTCCGACCGAGTCCGCGCCGACGTTCTCGTCGACGACGGACGCATCACGCGGGTCGCGGCACCGGGCACCGTCGCCGACGCGCGGATCGTCGTCGACGTGCCTCGGGGCCACGTCGTCGCACCGGGTTTCATCGACATGCACGCCCACTCCGACCTCGGACTCCTGACCGCGCCCGGACACGTTCCGAAGATCACCCAGGGCGTCACCACCGAGGTGCTGGGTCAGGACGGGCTCTCCTACGCACCCGTCACCGACGAGACGCTCGCGGTCATCCGCCGTCAGATCTCCGGATGGAACGGCAATCCCACCGATCTCGACATCACGTGGCGCTCGGTCGCCGAGTATCTGGACCGGCTCGACCGGGGCATCACCCCCAACGCCGCGTACCTGGTGCCGCAGGGAACGTTGCGCTATCTGGCCGTCGGAGCGGATCAGCGTCCCGCCACCGCTGCCGAGATCGAGCACATGCGAGAGCTGGTGGCACAAGGCATGTCCGAGGGCGCAGTCGGCATGTCGAGCGGACTGACCTACACGCCCGGGATGTACGCCGACACGGGCGAACTGCGTGCGCTGTGCGAGGTCGTCGCCGAGTTCGGCGGCTTCTACGCTCCGCACACTCGCTCCTACGGCAAGAACGCTCTCGGCGCGTACCGGGAGATGATCGACCTCTCCCGTGAGACCGGCTGCGCCCTGCACCTGACCCACGCCACCATGAACTTCGGCGAGAACAAGGGCCGCGCCGGCGAGTTCCTCGACATGGTCGACGCTGCGATCGACGACGGGTGCGACATCACGCTCGACACCTATCCCTACCTCCCCGGTGCCACCACCCTGTCCGCGCTGCTGCCCAGCTGGGCGATGTCCGGCGGACCCGACGCAGCGCTGGGCCGTCTCGCCGATCCCGACGTGCGGCGCCGCATCACCGACGACGTGAACCGCTACGGCTCGGACGGCTGCCACGGCGTCACGGTGGAGTGGGAGACGATCCAGCTCAGCGGCGTCGCGAACGCGGATCTCGACCGCTACGTCGGGAAGACCGTCCTCGAGATCGCGACCGAGGAGGACCGCGCTCCCGTCGACGTGTTCTTCGACGTGCTCCAGCGAGACGCGCTGAGCACGACGATCCTGCAGCACGTGGGGCACGAGGAGAACGTGCGCGCCATCATGGTGCATCCCCACCACATGGGCGGCAGCGACGCCATCCTGGTGGGCGAGCGTCCGCACCCGCGGGCCTGGGGCACGTTCCCGCGCTACCTCGGCCACTACGTCCGCGACGAGGGTCTGATGTCTCTGGAGGACTGCGTCCATCACCTCACGGGACGGCCGAGCGCACGACTCGGTCTCACCGATCGTGGTCTCGTCCGCGAGGGCCACGCAGCAGATCTCGTGGTCTTCGATCCGGCGACCGTCCGGGACACCGCCACCTTCGACCACCCCAAGCAGCAGGCCGTCGGCATCGCGCACGTTCTCGTCAACGGCTCCGTCGCCGTGCGCGACGGCGTCCCTACCGGGACACTCGCCGGCCACTCCCTCCGCCGCACCTCTCACGGAAGAACCTCATGACGACCCGTTTCGATGACGCACTTGCGACGATTCTCGAGGACCGCGCGCTGGTGGTGGTCCGCGCCCCGTCCATTCCCGACCCCGCCGCGTTGGCCGACGCCCTCGTCGCCGGCGGACTGCGGGCCGTCGAACTGACCTTCACCACACCGAACGTGCTGGACTGCCTGCGCGCAGCGTCGTCGTCCGGTGCCGTGATGGGTGCGGGCACCGTGATGACGGGTGATCAGGCTCGCGCCGCCATCGACGCGGGTGCACGCTTCCTCGTCACTCCCGGACTGCGTCCCGACGTCGCCGCGGTGGCGCACGAACGGGACGTGCCCGTCATGATGGGCGCGCTCACGCCCACCGAGATCATGGCGGCGCTCGATCTGGGCGCCGCCGCGGTGAAGGTTTTCCCCGCGAAGCTGTTCGGCCCCAGCTACTTCGGTGATCTCCGCGGACCGTTCCCCGACGTCCCCCTCGTTCCGTCCGGCGGCGTCAATGCCGACAATGCCGCCGACTACCTCGCCCGCGGCGCCGTCGCCGTCACCGCGGGCACCGACGTCGTTCCACCGGCCGCGGTCGCGGCCGGGCTCTGGGACGACATCACCGCTCGCGCCACCTCGTTCGTCCACTCACTCTCCCGCTGACTCTCCACATACTTCGAAAGGCAACCTCATGGGTTCCGTCGTCGACTGGTTGAGGACGTCCACTCCCGGACTCCTCGTTCTGTGCGGTATCGCGATCGCGGTCCTGCTCGTCGTCATCATCAAGGTCAAGCTCGAACCGTTCATCGCCCTCCTCATAGTCGGCCTGGGACTCGCTGTCGCAGCCGGACTTCCGGTGTCGCAGATCGTGGGAACCGCCATCAAGAGCGGCGACTCGATTCTCGAGACGGGCTTCGGCGGCATTCTCGGCCACATCGCCGTGATCATCGGACTGGGTACCGTTCTCGGCGCCATCCTCGAGAGGTCCGGTGGTGCGCAGGCACTCACCGCCAAGCTTCTCGGCGTCTTCGGTGATCGCGGCGCACCCATCGCGATGGGTCTGCTCGGCCTCATCTTCGGCATCCCCGTCTTCTTCGACATCGGCATCTTCGTTCTCGCCCCGCTCGTCTACGTCGCGGCGCGACAGGGCGGAAAGTCGTTGGTGTTGTACGCACTTCCCATGCTCGCGGGCCTGTCGATGACGCACGCGTTCCTGCCTCCGCACCCCGGCCCCGTCGCTCTGGGCGGCCTGCTCGAGGTCAACCTGGGCTGGCTGATCCTCATGGGCTTCATCTGCGGGATCCCCGGCTTCATCGCGGCCGGTCTCGTGTGGGGCAGCTACATCGGCAAGCGCATCATCGTCGAGGTGCCCGAGGACTTCGTCAACGATGCCGACGACGACGGACCGCACACGTCGGGTGGCACTGCCGTCGAGACGAAGCGTCCCGTGGTCACCACTCCCCCGTCCGTCGCGACCATCGGCGCCATCATCGCGGTGCCCCTGGTGCTCATCCTCGGGGCCACCTTCGGCACCATTCTGCTCGACGAGGGCAACCTGCTCCAGGTCCTCACGTTCTTCGGCACCCCCGCGGTCGCTCTGCTCATCGCGGTGCTCATCGCGTTCTACGTCCTGGGCATCCGGCGCGGTTCGACGGTGCAGGAATTGTCCACTCTCACCGGCGAATCGCTCCGCCCGGTCGGCATGCTGCTCCTCGTCGTCGGTGCGGGCGCGTTCTTCGGCAAGGTCATCTCGGCCACCGGCATCGGTACCGCACTCGCGGACACCATGTCCGCGGCGGGACTGCCGATCATCGTGCTGGCGTACATCATCAGCTGTGCGCTGCGTATTGCGCAGGGATCGGCGACCGTCGCCATCGTCACGACCGGTGGCATCGTCGGACCGCTCGTCGCGGCGCAGGACTACTCGCAGATGTCCGTCGCGCTCATCGCCATGGCGATCGCGGCCGGATCCATCATCCTCAGCCACGTCAACGACGGCGGGTTCTGGATCATCGCCAAGTTCTTCAACCTCACCGTCAAGCAGACGCTGCAGACGTGGACCGTGCTGGAGACCGTGCTGTCGGTCGTCAGCTTCGCCGTGGCAGGGGTGCTGTTCGCGATCGTAAGCTGACGATCATGCCCACCTTCGTGACGGACGACGACGTGACCCTGAGCTACCTCGACGAGGGCAGCGGTCCCATCGTCGTCCTGGTCGCCGGATTCGGCGCCCCGGCGACCACGTGGGTGTTCCAACAGGATGCGCTCGTGCGGGCCGGGTATCGCGTGCTCGCGCTCGACCGGCGCGGCCACGGCGACTCCGAGGCACCCGATCACGGCGCCACCATGGCGCGGCACGGCCGGGACCTCGACAACTTCCTCACCGCGGTGGGCGTCGAGACTGCCGTGCTGATGGGTGGCTCCATGGGCGCGAGCACCGTCTGGTCCTACATCCGTACGACCGGGACGTCGAGGGTCCGCGGTGTCGTCTCGGTCGATCAGACGCCGAAGATGATCAACGACGCGTCGTGGCCGCACGGCTTCTACGGTCTGACCGACGCCACCGTCGACGGGTTCTTCGCGAAGGGCATTCCCGCCACGGGACACGGACCCTCGACATTCGCCTCGCTCCTCCCCGTCGCGAAACTGATTCTGCGCCTGCGGTCGATGCCCAGAATGGTGTCGTCCGAGACACCGCCCATGAGAGCACTTCTCGACGACCACGCCCGCCAGGACTGGCGCGCGGACATCCGGGCCGCGGACGTACCGATCCTCATGATCGCGGGACGGAACAGTCAGTTCTGGCCCTCGGATCACGCAGTGGTCACCGCGCGCGACACCGTGCAGGGTCAGGTCGCGCTGATCGACAGCGGCCACGCCGCGAACATGGACCGTCCACGTGAGGTGAACGAGGCCGTGCTGACCTTCCTGCGCGGCATCGGGTACTGACTGTCGTCTGCGCGACGGACAGTGGAGATGCCCGTCGTCTGATTGCATGGACCGGTCACAGTCCGCAGATGGTGAGCTCTGCGAAGCATGCCCCCGACGTCGGGGTCCCCCGAAGTCGTGGCTACCGAGCTGCCCGGAACAAAACGTACGGTCCTCCCAGAACAGCAGCGCAGCGCTGCTGCGTCGAGCAGGGGGACCGATACAGATGCAGGCAATGATGACCGACGACGACATCGTGAGACCGGCCCTCAGCGTGCGGGAGGTGGAGGTCCTGCGGGCGTGGATCATCAGCGACTCGAAGGGCACCGTCGCACGGTCGCTCTTCATCTCCCCCGCCACGGTCAACACCCACATCGCGCGCATTCGCGAGAAGTACGAGGCGGTAGGCCGCTCCGCCGGGTCCAAGGCCTCGCTGGTCGCCCGAGCACTGCAGGACGGTCACGTGGGGTTGGACGAGCTGTAGGTCGCCTGGCGTTTTCGCTCCGCTCACGCCACCTACCGGCGGGATCCCGCGCGACAGGGCGCCGAGAGGAGCAGAAACTCCACCGCTCAGACCACGACGACAGTGACGCCGGCGTCGCGGAAGGGCTGCACCTGCTCCTCGGTCGCGCCGGTATCCGTGACCAGGGTGACGCCCTCGGGGAGGGGCGCCCAGGCGTGGAACGGACGCTGACCCAGCTTCGCCGCGTGCGCGAGCACGTAGACCGTGCCGGCGCGTTCGATCATCAACTCCTTGAGCCGCGTCTGCTCCAGCTCGGCCTCGCAGATGCCGCGGTCGGCGGTGACCGCGTCCGCACCGAGGAAGGCGCGGTCGAAGGACACGCGAGCCAACGACGCCTCCGCGAGCGGTCCTACGAAGCCCTGCGACAGGTGACGCAACGTACCGCCCAGGCACTCGACGCGCACGTCGTCGGCATCCGCCAGCGCCTCGAGCGCGGTGAGACCCGCGGCGATGACCGTGAGGCCCGTCGAGTCACGGAGGTACTCCCCCATGGCACCGACGGTGGTGCCGGCGTCGAGCAGCACCGTCTCGCCCGGGTGCACCTCTCCCGCAGCCCACTTCGCGATCGCACGCTTGGCGTCGAAGCCCTCGACCGCACGCTGGCGCAGCGACGACTCGGGGTGTGGGTCGAGCGCGATCGCGCCGCCGTACGTGCGCGCGAGAAGTCCCTCGGCGGTCAGCTGCGACAGATCCCGACGAATGGTCGAGGCCGTCACGCCGAACTGCACGGACAGGTCCTCCACACTCGCCAGACCACTCGTCTTGGCCAGGCGGACGATCTCCGCGCGCCGCGCCTGTGACTCCCTGAGCGCCATACCCGAAACCTAGCCGACGTCGGCGGTGCTGGTCGCCAGTTCGGCGGCCTGTCGCAGGGCTTCCACCATGCTGCCGGCCTCGGCGATGCCCTTGCCCGCGATGTCGAACGCGGTGCCGTGATCCACGGAGGTACGGATGACGGGGAGTCCCACGGTGATGTTCACGCCGGCCTCGATGCCGAGAACCTTGACCGGTCCGTGGCCCTGGTCGTGGTACATCGCGACGATGAGGTCGTAGTCACCGCGACCCGCGAGGAAGAAGGCGGTGTCCGCGGGCAGCGGTCCGACGGCGTCGATTCCGTCGGCCTGCAGCTTCTCGACGGCCGGGACGATCTTCTGATCCTCCTCGCCGTACCCGAACAGGCCGTTCTCGCCGGCATGCGGGTTGATACCGCACAGGCCGATCTTCGGGTTGCTGTTCCCCGATCGCACCAGTGCCTCGTACCCACGGCGGACTGTCCGCTCGACGAGGCCCGGCTCGATCTTCGCGACGGCGTCGAGCAGTCCGATGTGGGTGGTCACGTGGATGACCTTGAGCTTCGGCGTCGAGAGCATCATCGACACCTCCTCGGTACCGGTGAGGTGCGCGAGCAGCTCGGTGTGACCGGGGAAGATGTGTCCGGCGGCGTGCAGCGCCTCCTTGTTGAGCGGCGCGGTGCAGATCGCCTGGACGTCACCGGCGACGGCCAGTTCGGCTGCGACACGGATGTATTCGTAGGCAGCATGTCCCGCCACTGCGGACAGCTCACCCCAGGCCAGATCTGCGGGCAGCAACCCGAGGTCGATGACGTTGATGCGCCCGCTGGTGAACTCGGCATTGGCGATGCGCTCGATCGAGACGATGTCGCACTGCACACCCAGCACGTCGGCCGCGAGTCGCAGACGCGCGGCGTCACCGATGACGACGGGCTTGCACCACCCCGCCACCTTGGCATCGAGCACGGCGGGGACGATGACCTCGGGGCCGATGCCCGCGCCGTCGCCCATCGTCAGGGCCACGACGGGCAGGTCGAGAGTCTGGAGATCGGTCGATGTCATGGCTGAGTCCTTCGGTCGGAGCGTGGTGTCCGGCGAGCCGCCGGTGAGGTAGGAGTGGATGGCGGACAGGCTCTCTCGGTCTCCGAAACTGCCCGGCCGCGTCACGACGCGTCGGCCCCGCGGGTCGACGGACACGACGGCGCCGTAGTGCACGTGCCCGAGCGGGCGCAGGGTGTCGATGCCGAGCGCGGTGATGACGGCCCGTGCCGTCTCACCGCCGGTGAGCGCGAGGTCGACCGACAGTCCGTCGGTGCCCGCGCGGACGTACTCGGCCAGGGCGACAGACAGGTCACGGGTACGCGCGACGTCCACGGACCCGGTCACGGTGAGCGCGACCGAGCCGTCACGCAGGGCGGAGGAGAGCTCCCGTGCGTCGGCGAGGCCGGAGAGGACGTCGTCCGCGTCCACAGTGAGCAGCCGCACCCCGTCCTCGGCGAGACGACGAACCTGCTCGACGGCGACCGAGGAGGCGGTGCCCACGACGACGAGGACGGGATCGCCCGTACGCGAGACGGAGTGAGGCGTCGCAGTACCACCGAGACCCCGGGCGACAGCCGCGGCGAGCGCCGAGGTGCCCACCAGGGTCACCTCGGGGCGGTCGGCCACTGCCGCCACCACCGCGTCGAGATCAGCGTCGGACTCGATGTCGCACACGACGACCCCGGTCGCGACCGAGAGCGCGTCGATGGTGACGAGCGGAGCATCGAGCATGAGCGGCAACGACTCCGGCGGCGCCTCGGATTCGGCATGCCAGAGATCGGTATCGGCGAGCGGACGACCGTCGACGTGGAGCACGCCGCCGCGCACGACGCGGTCCAGCAGCGGGAGGCCGCCGGCGACTATCACCGGCCCACGCTCGGACAGGGCGCGCACCGTGGCTGCGACGTTGCCGCGCAGCAACGAGTCGATCTTCGCGAGAACCCGGCCGCCCGACGGGACGGAGCGCAGCGCGGACGACACCAGCAGTTCCGCCCGCTCGGCGGCCATCGCTCGGGTGTCGAGATCCACGACAGAGACTGCAGCGCAACCGATCACGGCGTCGAGCGTCAGAGACACGTCGGGCGTGCGGTCGAGGAACACTCCGGCGACCTCCGCGGCGCCCGAGAGGTCGTCGGCCAGTACGACGAGTGAGGTCATCCTCGTACCGCCCTTCCCCTTATTGCGCGAACCACGCATACAACTGTAGCCCAGTTGCGCGTTTCGCGCAGATATTTCACAACGACGCTCCCGCGCACTGCACGATCGCCTGGCCGGTGATGTTGCGGCCGAGAGGGCCGAGCAGGAAGCCGATGAGCCCCGCGACCTCCGACGGGTCGATGAAGGCTCCGAGAGGCGGGAGCTTGGGCGGAGTGTGCGCGCGCGACGGATCCCCCAGCATGGCGGTGTCCGTGGG
Organism: Rhodococcus sp. SORGH_AS_0301; assembly: GCF_030818285.1. Lineage (NCBI taxonomy): Bacteria > Bacillati > Actinomycetota > Actinomycetes > Mycobacteriales > Nocardiaceae > Rhodococcus > Rhodococcus sp. SORGH_AS_0301. The sequence goes on along the minus strand of NZ_JAUTAC010000002.1, from coordinate 631,905 downwards.
CCCGGGCGCAACGACGTTGACGGTGATGCCGCGGGACACCAGTTCCATGGCCCACGACCGTGCCATGCCCGTCAGCGCGGACTTCGTGGCGACGTACTGGCTCTTGCCGGCATTGCCGGTCATGGTGCGACTTCCGACGAGAACGACTCGGGCACCGGGTTCCAGAGCGTCGACCACGCCGTTCACCAGGACCTCGGCCGCGGCGACATGGACCTGCCACATGTCGCGGAGGTCGTCGACGTTCAGCGACCCGAGCGGAGCCGAACGCTGCAGTCCCGCAGCGTGAACGACGGCGTCGACCGCGGACAGACCCGACGCGATCTCCGCCACCGCGTCCAGATCACCCAGGTCGGACTCGACCCACGTCAGGTTCTCGTGCTCGATCTCCGGTTTCCGACGACTCAGCCCGGTGACACGCCACCCGTCGTCGAGAAGCGAGAGGGCCGTCGCCGCACCGATTCCGGAGCTGACGCCCGTGACGACGGCGTGCTTCACGACAGCCACTCCGGCTGCACCTCGCAGTACTCGATGGCCTGACGGAAGCGCGTGAAGGCCACGTGCAGCGTCGGACCGTCGGCCACGATGGACGGGTACGAGAACTCGCGGTTCAATCCGTCGCGGGAGTTGTTCGACAGGCAGTACCCGTCGCCCTCCTCCAGGTTTCGGCGCACCGGCCAGGTGACACCGCGATCGGACGAGATCGCCAGGGCCATCGGCGCTCGGGGTGCGCCCCAGAAGGCGTGCCGCGGGTCGCCGTCGTCCAGAGGCGAGTCTTCCTCGACCGTTTCCTGCTTGTCCGCGATGCCGTGATCGTCGATCTCGTCGTACAGCGACAGTCGGCGCGCCGTGGCGTCCTCACGACTGGACTCGTTGTACACCAGGGCGAGTCGATCGTCGGCCAGCACGACGAACTGCACCGACGAATTGTTGTTGGGCAGCTCGGTGGGGACGGGAGCGCTCCACGTGTCACCGTCGTCGTCGGAGACGGAACGGTAGACGTGGTCCGCCCAGCGGCTGCGGTAGAGGGCGACGAGCTGATCGTCGGACACCCGGCCGATGTTCATGTGGACGCACCCGATGCTGTCGGGAACGACTACCTCGCGCCAGGTGACGCCGTCGTCGTCCGACACCATGACGCCGGAGTAGTCACGGTCGCCCACCCACTTGCGGCCTTCGATGCGGACGCAGTGGAAGACAGGCAACAGGATCCGGCCGGAGGGCAGCGTGACCATGGGCTGGCGTACGAACACGCCACCGGCCTCGGTCTCCGGGATGAGGACGTCGGTGTCACCCCAGGTGCGCCCGCCGTCGGGCGAGATCCGCCGAAGCACCCGTGCGGTGTCCTGGTTGCCGGCGTGTTGCGAGGTCCACAGCAGCCAGATCTCGCCGGACTCACGCACGTTCAGCACGGGATTCTGCTCCGACCGCGTCCCGTCGTCCGACAGACGAATCGGCTGCGACCACTCGTCGCCGTCCCGTCGGGAGAACCACACGCTGATGTCCGGAACACCTTCCTGTGTGCCGGCGAACCAGACGCATGCAAGCGAACCGTCAGGCAGCACAGCCAGATTGGCCGCGTGGTTCTGCACCTCGGGCGGGGTCAACAGCGCATCACGGCGCCCGGGCTCGGCGGTGGGGCGCACGATGCCGTCGGCATCCAGTGTGGTGGTCACGGGGATCTCCTCGATCAACTGACGAGTGTCGCGGCGGACAGGTTGTAGGAGTTGGTGGGACGCAGGGTCACGTCCTGGATGCGTTCGCGACGCGCCATCACCGACTTGGGAACGAAGGACCACAGGCAGGGCACGGTGTCCCAGATCTGGCGCTGCGCGTCGGCGAGAAGCTGAGTGCGTCGGGTCTCGTCGACCTCCTCGGACGCACGCGCGATGGCCGCGGCGATGTCGGGGAACATGTACCCGTGGTAGGTGTCTCGGGTCTGCTCCTTCTCCGGGGTGCCGGCGTACATGCCCTGCATGATGGTGATCGCGAGCCCGGTCGGACTCGGGAATCCGTTACCCAGGATGTCCCAGTCGCCCGCCTTGCCCTGACGCCACTGCATGATGTCGCCGCCCGGCTCGAACTGCTGCAACGTGGTGCGGACGCCGATCGCCGAGAACATCTGGACGACCGACTCCATGATGTCGGTGTCGGCAGCGAACTCGCCGGACTCCCAGATGATCTTCAGTTCCAGATCGGAGATGCCGAGAGCGTCGAGCTCGCCACGCGCCCGCGCCGGGTCGTACGTGTACTCCCCGGTCTCGATGGCGCCGTCGAGGATTGCGGGGATGACGCCCTTGGACGCGGTCGCCGATCCCTGCATCACCTGGTCGATCAGCGCCGGCCCGTTGATGGCGTACGTCAGCGCGCGGCGCACCCGAGCATCGGCGAGCGGATGGTCGGCAGGCTTGCGGAAGTTGTAGAAGAGCTGATTGAGCCGCACACCGTCGACACGATCGACCACGACGTTCGACAGGCCCCCGAGCTGGTCCGCCGCGTCGGGCGTGATGGAGTCGATGACGTCCACCTCGCCGCTGCGCAGCGTGACGACGCGCGAGGACTCCTCGGGGACGAAGCGCACGCGCACCGTCTCGATGTTCGGCGCAGTGCCCCAGTACTTCGTGTTGCGTTCGAGCGTGTAGTTGCCGGTACCGCGATCGGCCGACGTGACCACGTACGGGCCGGAGCCGAGACCGGTCTGCAGTTCCTCGGGCTTGTTGTCCGCGGCCGGCGTGATGAGGATGTTGGACATCAGGTAGTCCAGCACCGGGACGGGCTTGGTGGTCAGCAACGAGAAGCTGGTGTCGTCCATCTGCTCGACCGTCGGCCACTCCGGGAAGAAGCCGCCGACGAACGATCCGTCGACCTCGCTGTACATCCGGATGGCCGTCGCGACGTCCTGCACCTGCACGGGCGAGCCGTCGGAGTACACGGCACCCTGCCGCAGGTGGACGAACCAGCGGGTGGGCTCGACCAGATCGAAGCGGTCGGCGAGGACGAGCTGCGGCTTCAGATTCGCGTCGATCTCGGTGAGCGCCTGTCGCACGCCGCGCTGCACGGTGAGGGCGGCGTCGAACTGGTTGAGCTTGTTGTCCAGGCTCACCAGCGACCGGTTGAGCGCCAGGCTCACCGTCGTGGGGCCCGGTGTGCCGGTAGGCGTGGCGCACGCACTGGCACCCGCGCCCAACACCACGCCACCACCGAGCAGCATCCCGCCGCGCAGGAGATTGCGGCGGGAGAACTGCTGGTTGAACGGCGATCTGGTCATCGTCGACCTCTCTTCGAACTTCGAGCGTCATGAGGGGCTGCGGGTCAGGAGCGGAGCTGCACTGTGACCGCAAGCACACCTGGACTGTACGCAGGTCTGCACACAACACGCAACTATGAATTGCTACTTGCGTGATTCGCGCACAAGTGCCATTGTGAGCTGAGTTACATCGAAGCCCGCGCTCGTGACCAGCCAGCGCAGAGGCATCTCCCGAAAGGTCGTTCGATGCACATCACGAACACATGCGCGGTCCGACGGACGGTGACCCGGTGACCGCCGGCATGATCACGCCCGCCGACGCGCCGGCCGCCGAACCCGCGAAGACGAAGTCGAAGTCCGCGGGCACTGCGCGCTACATCGTCAAGCGGCTCGGTCAGAGCGCGCTCGCGATCTTCCTGACGCTCACCACGGTGTTCGTGCTGATCCGTCTCGCACCCGGCGATCCCGCCTACGCGATGGCGGGCCCGCTGGCCTCCAGCGAGGACATCGAGCGGATTCGCCAGAGCATGGGTCTGGACCAGTCGATCATCACGCAGTACCTGAAGTACCTGCAGGGACTGCTGCAGCTCGATCTCGGAACGTCGTACTCGTTCCAGGCGCCCGCCTTCGACGTGGTGCTCGATCGCCTCCCCTACACACTGACGCTCACAGTTGCCTCGATCGGACTGACGACACTGCTCGCCATCCCGCTCGGTGTCTGGATGGCACGCCGTGCGGACACCCGCCGCGAACTGGGCGCCAACGTCGTCACGATCGCAGGACAGTCGATGCCCGACTTCTGGACGGGCCTGATGCTCATCACCATCTTCGCCGTGGTGATCCCGATCTTCCCGGCCGCCGGCTTCGCCACGTGGTCGTCGCTCGTCCTGCCCATGGTCACCGTCGCCATCCTGCAGATCGCATTGATCTCCCGCATGGTGCGTCGAGAGATGGTCGGCGCCTTCGGGTCCCAGTACGCGACGGTGGCGCGCGCACGCGGGGTGTCGGAGCGGAAACTCATCTGGCGCTACGCCCTGCGCAACTCGTCCATCCCCGTTCTCACTGCCCTCGGCACACGCTTCGCGTCGATGCTCAACGGTGTCGTGGTGGTCGAGGTCGTGTTCGCCTGGCCCGGTGTCGGATCACTCGTCGTCCGTCCGCGCGCTCGAGACCCGCGACTACCCCCTCATCCAGGCCACCGTGCTCGTCACCGCGGTGCTCGCCGTCTTCGTCCAGCTCCTCGTCGACCTCTGCTACCCGCTTCTGGACCCCCGTGTCCGCCTGGGGAAGGGAACGTCCTAGATGACAACAACACTCGAGCCCCCGCAGGCGGAGCGCCCGTCGGCAGTCACCGCGAAGGACATCGCCGAGGCAGGCTCCACTCGGCGCGCCCGCGACAGCCGACTGAAGATCTGGGTGGGCAGCGTCTGCGCACTCGTCGTGATCCTCCCCGTCGCGTTCGCTCGTGTTCTGCCGCTGCAGGATCCGGACGCCACCGATCTCGGTGCCCGCCGTCTCGCACCGCTCACCGACGGCCACCTGTTCGGAACAGACCAGCTCGGACGCGACCTTCTCGCCCGCGTTCTGTACGGCGGCCAGGTATCACTGCTCGTCGGCATCCTCGCCGTGCTGGTCTCCGGCCTCATCGGCCTGACCCTGGGCTCCATGGCCGGCTACTTCGGCGGCTGGGTCGACACCGTCATCAGCCGGTTGCTCGAAGCGCAGCTGTCCCTCCCGCTGCTCATGATGCTGCTCCTCGTCGTCGCCCTTTTCGGGCCGTCCATCCCGGTCATCACGTTCGTCATCGCCATCGCGCAGTGGCCCGAGATCGCCCGCCTGACACGCTCCCTGGTGCTCGTGGAGCGCGAGAAGCCCTACGTCGCCGCATCGCGGGTACTCGGACTCGGCAAGGTCGCCATCCTCACGCGCCACATCATCCCGAACGTCATCAAGCAGACCTCGCTGGTGGTGCTGCTCCTCCTCGCCCAGGCGGTGCTGCTCGAGTCCGCGCTTAGCTACCTGGGCGCCGGACCGCAGCGACCGTTCGCCACGTGGGGCCGCATCATCTCCGACGGACAGGACTACATCACGACGTCGTGGTGGCTGGTCACCCTGCCGGGCCTCGTCATCGTGTCCCTCGTCATCGGCGTCAACCTCCTCGGCGACGGTCTGCGCGACCGTCCCGCCGGCTCGGGCCTCAAGGCTCTGCTGGGGCGCTTCGCCATCTCGGGAAAGAAGGCCTGACATGACCGAGTCACTGCTCACCGTCGACGAACTGCAGATCGAGCTGGTCACCGACAACGGCATCGTCCGCGCCGTCGACGGGGTCTCCTTCGACATCGCACCGGGTGAGACCGTCTGCATCATCGGCGAGTCCGGCTCCGGCAAGTCGACCACCGCGATGGGGATCCTCGGGCTGCTGCCCGACGATCTCGCGGTCCTCTCCGGCCGTGCACGCTGGAAGGGCACCGACATCCTCGGCGACGACAAGGCGCTGCGGAAGATTCGGGGCGCGGACATCGCCCTCATTCCCCAGGACCCGATGACGGCCCTCTCCCCTGTCCACACGGTGGGATCGCAGCTGCGAGAGGCCATCCACCACAGCGGTGTTCGCGGCAAGTCCGCGCAGACCACCCGCGCCGTCGAACTGCTCGATCAAGTCCACATCGTCAACCCGGCGGACCAGCTGAACAGGTACCCACACCAGTTGTCGGGCGGCATGTTGCAGCGTGTCCTCATCGCATGCGCCCTGGCCGCCGATCCGGACCTCATCGTCGCCGACGAGCCCACCAGTGCACTCGACGTCACCGTCCAGGCCAGCATCCTCGACCTCATGCTCGAACTGCAGGAGCGCACCGGCATCGGCATGCTGCTCATCACCCACGACCTGGGTGTTGCCCGGCTGATGTCCGACCGGATCCACGTCATGAAGTCGGGCCGGTTCGTCGAGAGCGGCGACGCCCAGTCGATGGTTCGCAATCCCCAGAACGCCTACACCAAGAAGCTTCTCGACGCGGTCCCCCAGCTGGGCACCTGGTCGGGCGCACCCGCCGATCAAGGAGTCCCGGCATGAGCCTGTTGACCGTCGACGACCTGGTCGTCGAGTATCCCGTCGCCACCGGCACCTTCCGCGCCGTCGACGGTGTCAGCTTCAGCGTCGACAAGGGCGAGACCCTCGCGATCGTCGGCGAGTCCGGCTGCGGGAAGTCGACCATCGCCAAGTCGATCGTCCGGCTGCTGACACCGACGTCGGGGCGGATCCTCGTCGACGGGGTCGACATCGCCCGGATGAAGGAGCGGGCCCTCAAGCCCTTCCGCTCGCGCGTGCAGATGGTCTTCCAGGATCCGTACGGTTCGCTGGATCCGCATCTCACGGCCGTCGACATCGTCGGTGAGCCGCTGCGCCTCAAAGGTGTTCGCTCCAAGGCGGACCGGGCCCGACGTGCCGCCGAGCTGATCGACCAGGTCCAGCTGCCGGCGTCCTCCCTGCACCGCCGTCCCGGTGAGTTCTCGGGAGGTCAGCGTCAACGCATCGGCATTGCGCGCGCCCTGGCGTCCGAACCCGAGATCCTCGTGTGCGACGAGGCCACCAGTGCGCTCGACGTGTCGGTGCAGGCGCAGGTGCTCGACCTGCTGCGCACCATCCAGCACGACACCGGCATCACGTACGTCTTCATCTCGCACAACCTCGGCGTGGTGCGGGAGATCAGCGACAACGTCGTCGTCATGCGCAAGGGCGGCGTGGTCGAGAGCGGCGCCACCACAGACGTTCTGACCAACCCGCAGCACCCGTACACGGCAGCCCTGCGCGCCGCGGCGCTCGACCCCTCCACGATGGAGGGCGTCAAGCCGCGCTACGTTCTGTCGGGTCGACCGGCACCTACCTCTGGAGTACCCGCATGATGTTCGGCTCCCTGCCTTTCGGCCCGATGGTGCTGGGCACCATGACTTTCGGCGACACCGTCGACCTCGAGGGGTCGCGCGCTCTGCTCGACACCGCACTCGACGCCGGCATCACCCACATCGACACCGCCAACGGGTACGCAGGCGGAGAGTCCGAACGCATCCTCGCGCAGTTGCTCGCCGGTCGACGCGACGAAGTCACCCTCTCCACCAAGGGCGGCATGTTCCTCGGCGACGCAGACGGCCACTCGCCCCTGTCACCCGAGGGGCTGCGGCTCGGACTCGAGGCAAGCCTGCACCGGCTCGGCACCGACCACGTCGACCTCTTCTACCTGCACCAGCCCGACCGCGCGTCGTCGCTCGAGGACACCCTCGGGACCGTCGCCAAGTTGGTGGCCGAAGGCAAGGTGGGAGCGCTCGGCGTCTCGAATTTCGCCGCCTGGCAGATCGCCGAGGTGAACCGCGTGTGCGACGAGGTGGGTGCGCCGCGGCCCGTCGTCGCGCAGCAGCTCTACAACCTGCTGGCCCGCCGCGTCGAGGAGGAGTACGCCGAGTTCGCCGCCGTCAGCGGCATCACCACGATGGTCTACAACCCGTTGGGCGGCGGCCTCCTCACCGGCAAGCACTCGTTCGACGAAGCTCCCGGCGAGGGGCGGTTCGGCGATTCGCGGCTGGCCGCGATGTACCGCGAGCGGTACTGGAACACCCAGATCTTCGACGCGATCACGCGCTTGTCCGCGGTGGCGTCGGACGCCGGCATGCCGCTCACCGAGCTCGCCCTGCGCTGGTTGCGATCGAAGCCCCTCACCGGACCGATTCTGTTGGGCGGCTCCAAGACCAGCCACCTGCAGGCCAACATCGACGCACTGGGCCGCGGTCCGTTGTCCGACGACGTCGTCGCCGCGTGCGACGAGGTCGGTGCGGCACTGCGCGGTCCGATGCCTGCCTACAACCGATAGGAAACCTTTCATGTCTGCCGCCGATTTCGCCCGTCGCATCCGTTCCCGTGAACGGGCACTGGGCTACTGGTCCGTCATCGACTCCCCCGTCTCCACCGAGTGGCTCGCCCACGTCGGGTGGGACTACATCTGCCTCGATCTGCAGCACGGCCTCATCGGTTACGACGGGATGCTGCGCGGCCTCACCGCCATCGACGCGGCTCAGGGCCCGGCCGGACTCGTGCGGGTCGAGTCCAACGACCAGACCTACATCGGCAAAGCACTCGACGCCGGTGCGCGCGGCGTCATCGTGCCGCTGATCGACACCGCCGAGGACGCCGCCCGCGCCGTCTCCTACGTGCGCTACCCACCTGCCGGCGTGCGCTCGTACGGCCCGATGCGCTCACAGCTACGCGTCGGCCCGCTTCCCGCCGAGGCGAACGACAGTGTCGTCGTGCTCGCGATGATCGAGACCCCCGACGGCCTCGAGAACGTCGAGGCCATCTGCGCCGTGCCCGGACTCGACGGCGTGTACGTCGGGCCGTCGGACCTGCGCATCGCCGTCGGTGGCGCCTCCCCCTCCGACAGCTCCGTGGACGACGTGTTCGACGCGGCACTTGTGCGTGTGCAGGAAGCAGCCGCCGCGGCAGGGATCGCGGCCGGCATCCACACCCCCTCCGGCGAGGTCGCGGCGAAGCGCCTGGCACAGGGCTACACCTTCGCGACCGTGGCCTCGGACCTCACCCACCTCAAAGCTGTGTCCGAGGGGCACCTGAAGGCTGCGCGGGGGTAGGGGTTCCGGTCGAGCGATCCGCGCCGAGAGGAGCGCGAGTGGGCCTGGTGTTCCACTCGTGAGCCGTGCGGGCGGGATCCCGCGCGCAGGACACGCACGTGGAACACCACGACCAGAGCTGCACCGCCTGTCGTACCGCCGCGTTACCTTCCTCCTCCGCATCGACTTCCGGGGGGGAAACTATGTGCAGAGGGTGCGTCTCAGTGCCGGACATCAAGAGGAAGATCGCGCGCCACGGGTGGGCGGTGACCGCCGTGGCCGGGTCGGATCACGAGGTACCCGACGTCGCGTACACGACGGGCCTCACCAGCAGGTCGTTGCCCGAACTGATCGTCTACGGACTGCCGTTCCATCTGTCGGGGAGCCTGCTCCACGACATGGCGTCGCAGATGGTCGCCGGTCTCGCACTGTCGTCCGGGATCACGATCCGCAGTGCGACCGGCGACGAACCGGACATCGTGGTCATTCAGGCCGTCAATACCGCGGACATGGTGGTCACCGGTGCGCTGTACTCGGACTTCACTGCGCTGCAACTGGTGTGGCCGGACGTCGACGGCCACTTCCCGTGGGAGGAGGAGTACTCCATCTGTGCCCACCACCAGCCATTGATGGGCGTGGGGTGGGTATGACGGTTCGGGCCTGACCCGGGCGTGGTGTTCCACTGTCCGCCCTGTCGAGCGGGTTCCCGCGTCCGACATCGGAGGAAAGGGACACCACGCCCAGCGCGGAAGAACAACGAAATGGTCACAAACCATTCGGCCGAGTAACGAGTCGCCCGGAGATGCAGACACACTGAGGACACCAGACCACCCGAGAGGATCCTCATGCGCTCGCTCACGAAGCTCGCCGGAGCCGCGTTCGTCGGCATCACTGCCGCGACGATGTCCGTCGTCGGTGCCGGCACCGCGTCTGCGGTCGACTACCCCGCACCGGTGCCCGTCGATCCGGCGGCCTTCCTGCAGGGCGATGTCGCGTACTTCTCCACCGGCGCCGCCAACTGTTCCATCACCCCGGCGGGGGTCGTGGGTTGCGATCTTCCGGGCGGCGAGTACCTCACCCAGATCCCCTTCGCCCCCGTGGTCTACGACGTGGCGATCGACGTGCCGTGGTTCCCGGCTCACCCGACCTTCGGGATCGGCGGCCCGCGTGGGCGTGCCGGGAGCACTCCCCTCGGTGGCTCGCTCAGCTACGGCGGGGCCACCTGCTACATCGGCTTCAAGGGATCGCTGAACTGTTCCTCGATGGGTCACTCGTTCACGGTGTGGACGCCGTACATGACGTTGAGCTGACCTGAACGCAGCGAGTCACTTCGGATCGGAGCCGCCGTACTGCTGTGATCGCGCAGTGGACGGAGGAGCAGCCATGGAACCGAGTGCCGAGATCGACGCACTGATCGCCCGACACCCCGACTGGCGCGGTGACGCCCTGGCGGAAGCACGACGGGTAATTCTGTCGGTGGACGACGGCATCATCGAGGGCTGGAAGTACATGGGCTCCCCCGCCCGGGATCTCGACGGGCCGCTCATCGTCGGCGACATCTTCAAAGCGAAAGTGAAGCTCGGCTTCCAGTACGGGGCGGCGCTGGACGACCCGAAGGGCATCTTCAACGGTGAGCTCGGCGGGAAGCAGCGGCGCTCGTACGAACTCTTCGAAGGTGACGTCGTCGACGCGGAGGCATTGGCCGGACTGGTCCGTGCGGCGATCGAGCGGAACCGGAACAAGAAGGCCGAGTCGCGCAAGAGATAGCCCCGCAGCCCTACACTCAGCCCCCGTACTTGGACGTCACCCGGTTCTCGAACCACTGCAACGCCATGGTGGGCGGCAGCGCCATCACGAGAATCAGCACCACAGTTCCCATGATGTTCTCCATGCGGATCAGGCTGACGTTGCGTAGCAGTTCGTACCCGATGCCGCTCGATGCCGAGAACATCTCGGCGAGAAGTAGACCCAGGAACGCCAGACCGAAGGTCATGCGCATACCCGTCGCGAGCGAGGGCAGCACCGACGGAACGACGATCTGCCGCACCAGCCGTGGCCAACTCACCTGCAGGGACGCGGCCATCTTCAGGTGGATCCGCTGCACGGACGCCGTGCTCTCCACGGCGACCAGGAACATGGGAATGAAGGCCGCATAGAACGCGAAGCCCGCGCGGCTCAGCTCCCCGATTCCCAGAAACGACAGGAAGATCGGGTAGAGCACGATCTTCGGGATGCTGTTGATCGCATAGAAGATCGGGACCACCGTGCGGGCCCAGAACGGGGTGAGCCCGAGCGCTAGGCCGAGTAGCGACCCGACGATCGTGCTGCCCAGGAAGGCGAGCACCAGGATGCGGAGCGAATCGAGCACGTTGGCACGGAAGTCCGGATTCCCGAGATCGGCGACCAAGGATCGCATCGCCTCGAGCGGCGTCGGGAAGATCAGACTGTCGGCGACGACAGCCGACACCCACCAGATCACCACGGCGAGCACTGCCACCACGAGCGGCGGCACCACACGACGTGCGGTGTGCACACCTCGACGCCGGGGCGCTACGGCCGGCGCGGCGATGGTCGGGGGCAGAGTGGCCACGGAGCGACTCATCAGCGACGCCTCCAATCGAATCGGTTGAGGGCGGCGGAGATGCCGAACGTCGCGATCAGGGCGATGGCCGCGACCACGAGGATGCCTGCGTACATGTCGGCGATGTCGAAGCTGTCGTACGCGATGGAGATGAAATGCCCGAGACCCTGTGTGGACAGGATGAACTCGCTGGCCAGCACCGAGATGATCGCGTAGGAGAGCCCCAGCTTGAGGCCTGTCACGATGTTGGGCAACGCGTACGGCAAGAGAATCGAGCGAAAGTACTGCCAGCGGCTGAGCATCAGCGTGGTGCCCAGTTTGGTGACGATAGGCGACACGGCGTTGAAGCCAGTGCGCGCATTGAGGGCCACGACACCGAACGCGAAGATGGTCGACAGGATGGCGATGGGTGCGACGCCGGCACCGAACAGCACCACCATGATCGGGTAGAGCGCGAAGGTGGGCACCGCGTAGTACACGTTGAGGTATGGCTGGAACGCTCTGTCCCACAGCTCGAATCGCCACAGGACGTAGGCCGCGGCCACCCCGGACACGGAACTGAGCACGAACGCGACCACGATGATGCCGAGCGTCCGTCCGAGAGCGTCGACGAGGAAGTCCGTCTCTGTCAGCAGTCGGAGGGCGGTGAAGAACATGTCGGACACCGGAACGATGTCGAGGGGGGACGCGAAGAACCGTGCCGCGATGTCGACGGCCACCAGTGCCGAGACCAGGATGACCACGGTCCACCCCCACGCCGGTAACCCCAGTGACGTGGCGGGTGCCGGCCGCAGATAACCGGGAACGACGGAGCTGCGTCCGGTGGTGCTCACGGCTCGATGCTCATCGTCTTCTTGGCCTCGTCCCGCAGCGTCGACCAGATGCGCTCGTGCAACGCGACGGCATCGGGACTGGCCAGCACGTCCTCGGACCGGGGCCGCGGCAGATCGATCGGTACCTCGTCGATGAATCGGCCCGGGCGGGCGCTCATCACGAGCACGCGGTCGGAAAGCAGCACGGCCTCCTGGATGCTGTGCGTGATGAACAGGACTCCGCAGGTGAGCTTCTCGACGATCTTCAACAGCTCGTAGGACATCACGAGCCGGGTCTGCTCGTCGAGAGCGCCGAAGGGCTCGTCGGCGAGAATGAGATCTGGCTCCATCGACAGGCACCGTGCGATGGCGACGCGCTGTCGCATACCGCCCGACAGCTGCGTCGGGTAGTGGTCGCCGAATCGCGCGAGCCCGACGGTCGCGAGCAGCTCGTCCGCGCGCTCGCGGCGCTCCTTCTTGCCGACTCCCCGCACTTCGAGTGCGAAGGCGACGTTGTCGCGAATGGTGCGCCACGGCAACGTCGCGGACTCCTGGAAGATCACTGCTGTCTTGGTGCGCGGTCCACTCATCGGCTGGTCGTCGATGGTCACCGTACCGCTGTCATGATCCTGTAAGCCTGCGAAGATCTCGAGAAGTGTCGACTTCCCGCATCCACTCGGACCGACGATCGACACGAACTCACCGCGCCCGATGGTCAGGTCGATCTCGTGCAGGGCGGTCACGTCACCGAAGTGTCGGGAGACCGAGGAGGCGATGGCTATGGCCGACGACGTCTCGGGTCGGGGTCTGGTCGCAGCGTGGGTCACGTCGATACCTTCTTCTCGAGGAGCAGGTCAGGCGGGGCAGTCGCCGGGAACGTCGTCGTCGACGTCGGGGGCGAGGAACTCGGGATCGAACAGGGTGCAGAAATCGGGCACACGGTCGCTGCCCGACGCGTCCACACCCGACTGGGCGGCCTCGACGGATGCCGTGTCGAATCCGCCGCCCCAGGTGTCCACGGACGAGGCACGTTCGACGACGGCGGTGGCCGACTCGACGTCGAATCCTGTGTATTCCGCATAGATTCGGGCGGCTGCGACGGGGTCTGCCTTGATCGAGGCGACCGCGTCGGTGTACCCGTGGTTGATCGCGCGGACGACGCCGGGGTTGCTCGCGGCGTAGTCCTTGGTCGTGGTGATGGTCGACTGCAGGAATCTCTTCATGTAGTCGGGGCTGCTGACGATGAGCTTGAAGTCCTCCGGCCGCTGTTCGGCGACGATGGACGGAATCAGGGCGATGTCGACGGAACCCGCTTCGAGCAGGGCCAACCCCTCCCCGATTCCACCCGACGACACGCGCTCGATCCGCGCAGGATCCGCTCCGGCGAGGGAGGGCAACAATCGGGTGAGTGCGTCCGACGCGGAGTTCGGTCGCGTGTACGCCCACCTTCGGACGTCGTCGATCGAGTCGACCGCCGAGTTCGACGCCAGCGCATAGAAATTCATCGGATACGGACCCTGGGTACCGCCACCCACGATGCGCAGCTCGGACCCACCGGCGTCGGCCTGCACGATGGAGGGGTAGCTGACCTCACCGATGGGGATGTTGCCGTCGAGGAGGGTGCGCATGGTCGCGCTGCCGCCCTTGCCCGGAACGATGTTCTCGACGATGACGCCGTACTTCTCGAACAGTCCCTGCTTCTGTGCGACGAGCCACGGGATGCTGTAGATCTCGGCGGCAGCCGACACCGTCACGTCGATGGTGACGGGGTTCGCGGGGTCTGCGTCGCGGCCCGGTCCCGAACTGCAGGCGGTCAGTCCGACGGTCAGTCCGAGTACCGCCAGGAGCGGCGCGACTCTGCGTCTGTACATCTGTTCCTCGCTGGCTGGTCGATGTGGTGACGGACCACGAGAGGCGTCTCCGACGCCTGATCCGTTCGGTTGCAGTGCGGTTGGTGATCCACGCAACACCGACTTTACGGGATACATACGATGATTGACAGCGTTCGTGGTGATTTGTCACCCGCGATTCCGACAATTACCGCTCAATCATCTGATGTATGACGGCCAGGGCGTCGCTCGTGCCAATCGGTCGCGCCCTGATACCGCACCCCGGCCTCGAAGAGCACACTCTCTCGACCTCGCGCAGCGGTGAGCTGAGCACCGACCGGCATCCCCGACAGTGGGTGGAACCCCACCGGCAGCGCGAGAGTCGGTCCGTCGTGCAACGACCACGGATAGGTGAACTGACCCATCCGTCGAGACAGGGCAACCACGCCGTCACCGCCGGCGAGGGGCGGCACGTCCACGGGCATCGTCGGGGTCAGCACCAGGTCGACGTCCTCGAGGACCGGACGCAGCAGGGCTCGGAACCGTTCGCCCGCCTCGTGCGCCGCGGCGCGATCCTCGTCGGTGATGCCGAGCCCCAGCATGATTCGTTCTCTGGTCGCCGCCTGGAACAGGGACGGTTGCGTACGCAGCCTCGCTCGATGGTGACGCGCGAGATCGCTGTAGACGATCGTGTAGACGATGTCCTGGGCGTCGGCCGCGAAGGGCAGCGACACGGGAACGATCGTCACGTCCAGCTCGGCGAACAGGCTCACGGCGTTTCGGACGGTACGGGCCACACCCTCGTCCACGTCGGCGCAGATGAACACGTCCGGCACTCCGACACGGACTGTGCCCGTGACGTTCTCGGTCGAGCGGGAGGACAGTGCGTCGAACAGGGCGGCCACCTCCCCGACCGTGCGCGCCATCGGGCCCACCGTGTCGAACTCCTCGCTGACCGGGTGAACACCGGCCGTGCTGATCGACCCTCTACTCGGACGCAGGCCGGTGACACCGCATGCGGCGGCGGGGAGTCGGACCGAACCGCCGGTGTCGGTACCCAGCGCGGCGTCCACGATTCCGGCCGCGACGGCGATACCTGAGCCTCCGCTGGAGCCACCCGGAACCCGGCCGAGGTCCCACGGGTTACGTGACGGCCCCGCGGCCGAGTTCTGCGAGGTCACGCCGACGGCGAACTCGGCCATGTTCAGTTTCGCGGTCACCCGAGCGCCGGCCGCACGTAGGCGTGTCACCACGTCCGCGTCGTGGTCCGCCCGGTGGTCGGCGAAGTAGGCCGAGGCACAGGTGGTCTCGATGCCGGAGACATCGATGTTGTCCTTGACCCCGACGGTTTTCCCGGAGAGAGGCCCCTCGCCGGCCGGGGGTGCATCGATCCATCGGATGACACTCCCCAACCGAAGGTCGAGAGCGAGCGGGGACAGGTCCGGTGTCTCACCGGCCTGTCCCCCACTCTCGGTCAGGCTGCGCTCCGCGCTCGCAGCTCCGCCGTCGCGTCCTCGTCGACGGTCCACGATGCGGTGTTCACGACCACACCGTAATCGCGTCGCGCGTCCTCCTCGGTGAGGTACTCGTCCCAGACGTCGCTCAAAACCTGGAACGGGTCCCGCTCGAAGGGATCGCCGAAGCCGCCACCGGACGGGAGCTTGATTTCCAGGGTCTCACCGGCACGGATCGTCTCCTGGGTCACCTTGGAGTAGAGCACCTCCTCGCGGTCGGTCCCGGCGTTACGAGTGAACGCACCCGAGACGCCCTGGTGCCCACCGAGTGCTCCCGCCGGCGGATCCGAGCGGTTGTCCGCCTCGGAGCCCAGGAACGTGTCGGTCTCCATCAACCACTTGCGCACGCTGCCGATACCGCCACGCCACTTGCCGGGAGCCGGTGCCTCGTCGCGCAGCTCGTATCGCAGCGCCCGCATGGCGTGGTTGAGCTCGAGCTCCTCGATGGGGTTGTTGCGGGTGTTGGCCATCAGCGCGTCGACGGCGTCCATGCCGTCCTTGCCGTTGCGGCCGCCGTACGACCCCTCGTTGATCTCGATGTACACCCAGTACGACTCGCCGTCGGGCGCGATTCCGGAGTACGCGATGGCACACAGCGCCGCGGACGATCCTGCGATCGCATGGTCCGGAAGGACCGGTGCGAGAGCGAGATTGATCGAGTCGAACACCCGGTTCACCTGAGAGAAACGCGCGAAGCACGACGCCGGGAAGTCCGGGTTGAAGATGGTGCCCTCGGGTGCGTACGCCTTGACGGGTCGGAAGCAGCCGTCGTTCTGCGGAACGAAGTCCTCGGTGAGGTCCTCGTCCAACAGAATGGTCCGGATCGCCGAGACCGCGACCGGGAGGACCGACCCCTCGAAGGGGACGTTGAAGGCGGTGGGGACCTGACTGTTCGAGCCGGTGAGGTCGATCAGGATGTCCTCCCCCTCGACCTGCACGCGTACGGCCACCTTCAGCGGCTCGTCGCGGTTCTTGCCGTCGTCGTCGAGGTAGCCGATCGGTGCCTCGTAGCTGCCGTCGGGAATCTCGCGGATCTTGGCACGCAGCATGGACTCCGAGTAGTCCATCCACCGTTCGCCCGCACTCATGACGGTGTCGAGACCGTACTTCTCGAGCAGCTCCGTGAAGCGCTTCTCGCCGATCCGCGAGCACGCGATCAGGGCCTCGAGGTCGCCACGGTTCTGCTCGGGGGTGCGGACGTTGTCGAGAATGTGCTGGATGAGGTAGTCGTTGCGGACGCCCGCCTGGTAGATCTTCATCGAGTCCATGAGCTTGCCCTCGGCCCACACGTCGACGACGTCCATGCACAGTCCGGGGAAGTTGCCGCCCACGTCGGAGACGTGGCCGGTGCAGCCCGCGAAGCCGATGTGTTCGCCCTGCCAGAAGATCGGGATGATGACGCCGTAGTCCGGCGAGTGTGCGGCGCCGTGGTACGGATGGTTGTGCAGGATCACGTCACCCGGCTCGTACGTTCCCGCAAGCCTGCGGTTGACACCCCGAATGTAGGCGGGGATCGAACCGCAGTGCATCGGTGTGGAATCCGACTCGCACAGCTCACGCCCATTGATGTCGAAGATGCCGGCGCCGAGGTCCTCCGACTCGCGGATGAGGCTGGAGTACGCCATCCTGTAGAGCACCTGGGCCATCTCCTTGGCCATCGACTGCAGGGCACCGCCGATCACCCGGAGCGTGATCGGATCGACCTCCACGTCGTTCCACGTGCGCGTGGAGTCACCCGCCAACGAAACTCCGGTGGTGGGCATCAGCGTCTTGCTCATGCGAGGTTCCTCTCGATGATGATGTGGCCGACGGCGTCGACGGTGGCGTGCTGATTCATTCCGACGATGGTGGTCGAGTCGAACTGCTCGACGATGGCGGGTCCGTCGAACCTGTTGCCCGCCAGCAGGAGAGATCGCTCGTACACCGGGGTCTCGACCCATTCGGGCTTCGCGGTGTCGTCTTTCCAGAAGAGCGCGCGGGCCGTGGTCTTGATCGCGGCGGAGGCGTCGGCGGTGCCCTTCTCGATGTCGGCGATGCGCACGTGAGGCACCGCACCGACGCCCGTGACACGGACGTTGATCAGCTGCACGGGCTTGTCGTCGAAGCGCTGGGAGTACGTGCGCCCGTGCGCCTCGTGAAAGGCCTCGGCCGTCGTCTTCACCCAGACGTCGTCGATCTCGCCGTCGGGTGCCTGCACGCGGAGCTCGTACCCTTGCCCCACGTAGCGGCAGTCGACGCTGCGCTCGAGCGAGATGTTCTCCGGTGCAACCCCGTCCGCCCGCAACTGGGCCACTGCCTGCTCGGACAGCCGCTCGACCTGCTGACGCAGCAGCTCGATGTCCGGGTCGGCCGACGAGGTCCACACCGTGGTGGGCTCCTCGTAGCGGATGTCGGTGGTGAGCAGACCGACCGCCGACGTGATGCCGGGGTGACCGGGCACGATGACGCGCGGGATACCGAGCTGATCGGCGATCTGCCACGCGAACAGCGGCCCTGCTCCACCTTCCGCGATGAGGGAGAAGTCGCGGGGGTCGTACCCCTTGCGCACCGAGTGCAGGCTGATGGCTTCCGTCATGGAGTGCGCGAGGATCTTGAAGATGCCCATCGCCGCCTCGTCGAGAGGCGCGTCCAGCTTGTCGGCGATGTGGGTCTGGATGGCGGTGCGGGCGAGTTCCGGCTGAACCCGCATGGTGCCGGACAGGAAACTGTTCTCGCGCAGCCACCCCATCATGACCATCGCGTCGGTCGAGGTCGGCTCGGTACCGCCGTGGCCGTAGCACGCAGGTCCGGGAACGGCACCGGCGCTGCGCGGTCCGACGCGGAACATGCCGCCGTCGTCGACCACCGCGATGGAGCCACCGCCGGCGCCGATGGTGTCGACCTCCGCCATCGGCACCATCGCGTGGTAATCGCCGATGCGAGTGTCCAGGAGGTGCTTCATCCGCAGTGCGCCGTCGGGCGCCACTCCCACGTCCGCCGAGGTGCCGCCGACGTCGAGGGTGATGACGCTCGGGAAGCCCGACGCCTTGCCGATGGCGCAGCCGCCGAGGAGACCGGCGACCACGCCGCTGGTCAGCAGTGACACGGGGATCTCACTGGCGCTCCGGGAGGTGACCAGTCCGCCGGCGGAGGTCATGAGGTGCACGTCCTCGCCGACCTGTGCCGCGCTCGCCTTCTGTGCGAGGTTCTCGATGTACTGCGACGTCTTCGGCCCGATGAACGCATTGAGCGCGGCGGTGGAGAAGCGCTCGTACTCGCGGTACTGCGGAGCGACCTCACTGGACAGCGACACGAAGACGCCGGGGAACTCCTCGGCGATGATCGCCTTGACCCGCTGCTCGTGGGTCGGGTTGCGGTACGAGTGCAGAAAGGCGACGGCGATGGCGTCGACGCCTCGCTCGCGCAGGAGCCGAACCTGTTCCCGCACAGCATCTTCGTCCAGGGGTGTCAGGACCGCGCCGGAGGCGTCGATACGCTCCGGAACGACGCGCCGGTTCCGCCGCGGTACCAGTTGCCACTTCTGCCACGGCAGATCCTGGTAGTTGGAGTAGTTGAGGGGTCGCTTCTTGCGTGCGATGTGCAGGAGGTCGCGGAACCCCTCCGTCGTGATCATTCCGACGTCGCACCCGTTGTGCTCGAGGACGATGTTGGTGGCCACCGTCGTGCCGTGGAAGAACATGTCGATCTCGGCCGGGTCGATTCCAGCCCGCTCGGCCAGGACAGCGATGCCGTCCATCGTGCCGATCGAGGGATCGTGGTTGGTCGACGGCGTCTTGTGCACCACCACGGTGCCGTCGTCGTCCCACAACACGAGGTCGGTGAAGGTTCCACCGACGTCGACTCCGATTCGTTTCATGTGCCATCCAATTCTGTCGGCTCTCACGTGGGGAGCAGGAGTGGGACGACCGGGACGCGTCGCTGCAGTCCGGGAGTCCGTGCGGGGTCTCTGTACACCCTGCGAAGGTGACCCGAGTCATAGTGCGCCACCCCGTGCCCGAAAGCAATACCTCTGATGTTTCGGGCAGGTGAAGCGTTGTCACGCACCCTTCGGGCCAGTTCGACGGCATTCGACACCCTAAACAGCCGATGTATCACCGAGGTGACCATCTTCCGATGCCACTGCTCACCGCAGTCGCTCGCGCTACGCTCGTGCTGTTCCGCCACCGTCGCCCCACGTGATCGCCCGTCGTCACGAGCCGGACGACCGACCGAGAGGCCCGCCTCAGTGCCCGAATCCTCGACCGCCGATCCGAGCGCCAAGAGCACGCCGGCCTACGCCGCACTCGCGACACGACTGCGCGACCGCATCCTGTCGGGCGAACTGCAGCCGGGTGAGCGCCTCCCCAGCGATACGGAACTGACGGCGGAGTTCGGCGTCGGCCGGAGCACCATCCGCGAAGCCCTACGGTCGTTGGCGAGCCAGAATTTGGTCCTCACCACTCGCGGCGTCACGGGCGGCAGCTTCGTGGCGGTGCCCAGCGTCGGCCACATCAGCGAGCACCTCGAAACCGGTGTCGCGCTCATGACCACGGCCGATGCCGTCACTGTCGACCAGCTGATGGAGGTACGCAACCTCATGGAGGTGCCTGCGGCGGGCATGGCCGCCTTCCGCCGCACCGAGGACCACCTCGATCAACTGCGCGCCTCGATCTTCGATCCCACCGACGCCCAGGGGCCGGAGACCTTCGTCAAGAACCAGGAGTTCCACCTCGTCCTGCTGCGCGCTGCGCAGAATCCCCTGCTCGAACTCATCACGGCACCGGTGTTCCGGGTGCTGTCGAAGCGATTCGGTCGTGATCACGCGCCGGAGGGCTTCTGGCAGTGCGTCGACCATGACCATCGGGCGATTCTCGACGTCGTCGCCGCGGGCGACTCGATGTCCGCGATGGACATGATGCGTCGCCACCTCGACCATCTGGGCGGCTCCTACCGACAGATGGACAAGCTGCGCACCCAGTAGCACCAAACATCTGCTCTTTCCTCAGAATCGACCGCATCGGATCCTGCAGATCCGGTCAGATCTCCCCCTTGACGGTCTAATCATCTGATGTTTATGGTTCAGGTGCAGGCTTCGCCGACCGACACAGGGAGACACCGTGGCAGTCCATCCGGCCGTTCTAGGGCGCTTCTTCGAGGATTACGTGGTGGGTGACGTCTACCAGCACCCTCTGGGACGCACCGTCTCGCAGGCCGACAACACGTGGATCACGCTGCTGTCGATGAACACGAACCAGAACCACTTCAACGCACATCTCGCGGCGCAGAACCCGATCACCGAGGGGCGCGTCATCGTGAACTCGGGCTTCACGGTTGCGGTGATTCTCGGCATCTCCGTACTCGACATGAGCCAGAACGCGATCTCCAATCTCGCGTTCACCGACATCAAGATGTCTCATCCCGTGTACGAGGGCGACACGCTGTACGCCGAAAGCATCTGCACGGGCCTGCGACTCTCCGAGTCCCGCCCCTATGCCGGCATCGTCTCGATGATCACCCGTGGCCTCAATCAGGATGGCGTGGAGGTCATCTCGTGGAAGCGCTCCGTCATGGTGGCGACGCGAGAGAGCGGCATCGGCCAGAACTACTTCCCGGAGGCGCAGAGCGGTCCGCTGCAGCTGCCGTCCGACACGAAAGGCGACGCACGATGAAACCACTCGAGGATGTCCGCATCATCTCGCTGGAACAGTACGGCGCAGGCCCGTTCGGCAGTCTTCACCTCGCCGACCTCGGTGCCGACGTCATCAAGATCGAGGACCCCAACGTCGGCGGTGACGTCGGCCGGTACGTGCCGCCGTTCAACGAGGGCGAGGACTCGCTCTTCTTCGAGACGTTCAACCGCAACAAACGCAGTCTGTCGCTCGATCTCTCCACACCCGCCGGGCGCTCCGTCTTCGAGGACCTCGTGAAGTCCAGCGACGCAGTCTATTCGAACCTGCGCGGTGACGTTCCCGCCAAGATCGGCATCACGTACGACGATCTCAAGCACCTCAACCCCGCTATCGTCTGCTGCAGCCTGACCGGGTTCGGTATGACCGGTCCGCGCGCGAAGGAACCAGGTTACGACTACATCCTGCAGGGACTCGCGGGCTGGATGAGCGTCACCGGTGATCCCGACGGCCCACCCACCAAATCCGGTCTCTCGCTGGTGGACTACTCGGGCGGGTTCGTCGCCGCGATCAGCCTGCTCTCTGGTCTGCACGCCGCGCGGCGTGACGGTGTCGGCGGGGACTGCGACGTGTCGCTGTACGACACCGCGATGTCGCTGTTGACGTACCCCGCGACGTGGCATCTCAACGCGGGTTTCGAGCCGGTGCGAACCAAGAATTCGGCCCACCCGTCGCTGGTCCCGTTCCAGGCCTTCGAGGCCACGGACGGCTGGCTCATCGTCGGCTGCGCCAAGGAGAAGTTCTGGGAACGGCTCGTCGTCGCCATCGGCCGACCCGATCTCGGCGCCGATCCTCGCTTCGCAAGCTTTTCCCTGCGGGGGCAGAACAAGGACGTTCTGCTGCCGATGTTGGAGGACGTGTTCGCGACCGACACCGTCGCACGTTGGTTGTCGCTGCTGGGCCCGGCAGGCGTTCCGTCCGGACCGATCAACGACGTGGCGCACGCGCTCACCGAACCCCACACGCTCGCACGCAATCTCATCGTCGAGACCGAGCACCCGGTGTACGACACGGTGCGCCAACTCGCCTCCCCCGTCAACTTCGGGCCGCAGCGTCCCGAATACCGACGTGCACCGCAGCGCGGGGAGAACCTCGAGGAGATTGTGGCCGAACTCGGCTACGACGAGGAGACCATCGCCACCCTGCGCCGTAGCGGCGCCTTCGGCGAGGTGACGGCCGAGGCACACGCGTGACCTCGACCGTGCTGACCGAGTGGGCGACGGGAGTGACACTCGACGATGTGCCGCCGGCCGTGCGGCACGCGACCGCTCGTCACCTGCTCGATTCGGTGGGTACCGCGGTGGCCGCGCAGCGTCTGGGCCACGGACGCGCCGCCTGGACCGTCGCCGACGGTCTCGGCGGCCCTCCCGAGGCCCGCCCGTTGACGGGGAACCGAGCACTGTCCGCACCCGCCGCCGCCCTGGCCACCGGCGTTCTGGTGCACGCGCTCGACTTCGACGACACGCACGCTGGCGCGCTGGTCCACGCCACCGCCGTCACCCTGCCGGCAGCCTTCGCCGTCGGCCAGCAGACCCACGCCACCGGTGCCGAGGTACTCACCGCCGCGACACTCGGCCTCGAGACGGCCTGCCGGCTGGGCGCTGTCAGTCCCCACGGTTTCCACGCTCGGGGAATCCACGCGACCGCGGCGGTGGGCCCGCTCGCTACGGCCGTCGTCGCCGGTCGACTCGGAAAGTTCGACAGCCAGACCCTGGTCAACGCTCTCGGCATCGCTGGATCGTCGAGCTCAGGCCTGCTCGAATTCCTCGACACCGATGCCGACACCAAAGCGCTGCACCCTGGCACGGCCAGCTTCAACGGCATCCTGGCCACCCGCCTCGCAGCCGCCGGCGCCACCGGACCGGGCTCCGTGTTGGAAGGGCGACGGGGTATCTATGCGGCACTCACCGATCGACCCGTCGACCTGACCGTTCTGACCGACGATCTCGGAACCCGCTGGGAAGCACTGGGGATCGGCATCAAGCCGTACCCCAGTTGCCAGCTGATGCACGTCACCCTCGACGCGGTGTCCGCCGCTGTCGCGGGCCACGACATCCACATCGACGACATCCGTGACATCGAGGTGCTGGTCCACCCGGACTCCACCCCGTTCGTGTGCGGACCCAACACGGGCGTCGCCTCCCCGCGCAGCACGTACGACGGCAAGTTCGATCTGCCGTGGAGCGTGGCCGCGTTGCTGCGCGACGGCGTGGTCGACGTATCCACCTACACCGACGCGTCGATCGCCCGAGCCGACGTGCTGACAACGGCGCGCACGGTCCGCGTCGTCGAACGTCCCACCGACGGGCCCGCGGCCGCCGCTCCCGGACACGCCACCATCACCCTCGCCGACGGCCGTGTGCTCGTGGGAGACGTCGGCGGAAGTCGCGGCAGTAGCGCATTCCCACTCGACGACGCGGCACTGCGGGAGAAGTTTCTCGGCAACTGCGGCCACGACGCTCGTGCGGACGAACTCGCCGATCGCGTTCTCGGACTCGCCGACGAACACGACCTCTCCGCCGTGCTCGATCTCGCCGCAGCCATCGCGCCCGCCCCCTGACCCTCGCCTGGAAGAAGGACACCACCATGGATTTCACGTACGACGAACAGCAGACGGCGTTCCGTAAGGCATTGCGCACCTTCGTGGACAAGGAGATCGTCCCGGTCGCCAACGAGTGGGAAAAGACCGGCCGCTACCCCACCGAGATCGTCGACCACATGAAGGCCATGGGCCTGTTCGGAATCACGACACCGGAGGAATACGGCGGCCTCGAACTCGACAAGGTCTCCTTCACTCTCGTCTACGAAGAGTTGGCCCGAGGGTGGATGGGCATCGCCGGCATCGTCGGCAGCCACAACCTCTCGTGCTGGATGATCGCCAAGCACGGCACCGATGAGCAGAAGCAGTCTCTGCTCCCGAAGCTGGCCACCGGTGAGTGGCGCACCGGCGTCGGCCTCACCGAGCCAGGTGCGGGCACCGACCTGCAGGGCATCAAGACCACCGCCAAGCGCGACGGCGACCACTACGTCGTGAACGGCGCGAAGACGTGGATCACCAACGCGCGGCATGCGAACGTCCTGCCCGTGCTGGTGAAGACCGACACCTCCGCCACCCCTCCCCACAAGGGCATGAGCCTGCTGCTCATCGACACCACCAGTGAAGGTTTCGAGGTCCAGCGTGACATGGGAAAGCTCGGTTACAAGGGCACCGAGTCGTGTGAGATCAGCTTCGACAACGTCCGGGTGCCGGTCGACGCACTCCTCGGCGGCGTCGAGGGCCGTGGACTGCAGCAGGCGTTGTCCGGACTCGAGATCGGCCGACTCAACATCGCGGGTCGCAGTGTGGGAATCGCGCAGGCGGCCTACGACGCCGCGCTGCAGTACGCGAAGGAGCGCACCGCCTTCGGGCAGCCCATCGCCGAGTTCCAGGCGATCCAGTTGAAGATCGCCGACATCGCCACGCAGCTGCAGGCGGCCAGACTCATGACCTACTGGGCTGCATCGCAGGCGGATTCGGGCAAGCGCGTCGACATGGAGGCGGGCATGGCCAAGTACTTCGCGTCGGAGGCCGCCATCACCGCCAGCCTCGAGGCCATGCGCATTCACGGCGGCTACGGCTACTCGACCGAGTTCGTCGTCGAGCGTCTCTACCGCGACGCGCCGCTCATGGCCATCGGAGAGGGAACCAACGACATCATGCGCACCGTCATCGCGAAGTCGTTGGTCGCGGGATCGAGCGTGATCGGGTGAGTGCGGCGCTCACCTACCTCTACGTCCCCGGCGACATGCCGGCCCGCTTCGACAAAGCGCTCGCCTCGGGTGCGGAGGCCGTCGTGCTCGATCTGGAGGATGCAGTCGCTCTGCGGGACAAGGACTCCGCACGCGCGGAGGTCGCCGCCTGGGTCGCTGCGTGCGAGCCCGGTGACGTCGAGGTCTGGGTGCGCGTCAACCCGGGCCCGCTGCAGGAAGCCGACATTCGCGCGGTGGCACATCCCCGGCTGACCGGGGTGTGGCTCCCCAAGGTCGGATCACCCGAGGAGATCGCGATCGCCGATCGGGTGCTCGCCGACGTGTGTCCGCACGCCGCGGTGTCGCCGTTGCTCGAGACGGGTGCCTCGCTGTTCGACGCGCTCGCCATCGCGCGAGGACCCCGTGTGCGCTTCCTGCAGATCGGTGAGGCCGATCTCGCCGTCGACCTCGGTATCGACGGCGAATCGGACCCCAGCGCGCTGCTGTTCGCGCGGTCACAGGTGGTCGCGGCCAGCGCCGCCGCAGGCCTCCTCCCCCCGCTGGGGGCCGTGTCCCGCAACTTCCGCGACCTCGACGCGTTCACCGCGGACACGCAGTCACTGTCGCGTCTCGGCTTCGTGGGCCGCGCGTGCATCCACCCGGCCCAGGTCCCGGCGGCGCGCGCGGTGTTCGAGCCCACGCCCGAGGACGTCACCCGAGCACGCGCCGTGCTCTCGGCCCTCGAGTCCGGTGGGGCCGGGGTCGACCAGGACGGCCACCTCATCGACGAAGCAGTCGCGAAGCGGGCACGGCGGGTGATGGAGCGCGCGTAGAGGACGAGTGGGTTCGGGCCCGAAACATGTCGGTGCCCTGCTGTACACAGTGAGTAGGCAGACGGATGATTCCTGCCGGCGACGCTCGGTTCTCCGACGTCGAGCTAGCTGTTCGCACAGAATCGAGAACCCATGGACCACGACAGTCGCGGCTTGGGCGGTATCCCCGCCGGCAATCCCGGTTTCACTATCGCAGTCGAGATCGACCGACCCTTCGACCAGATCGAACCGGACGAATACCTCCGGCTACTGCACTTGGTCGGTGACGACGCGGCCAGGATCGACCGTTCCCTACTCGGTCACGCACGCGTCGTCCTCGACGTACCCGGCAGCGGATGGTGGGTCTCCGGACAGGCCGCCCTCCACGCCGTCGACAGGCTGGCAGAGGAGTGGACCGTCCTCGGTGTCGAGACGAGCCGATCGGACCTCTGGTCCACCAGCCCTCACATGGCCGAAAGTCGCCTCCCCCGCACTCGCCGACTGCCGGCGAGTGAGGGCACGCGGTACACCGTCATCATCGAGGTCGAGCCATTCGATGCCGATCACGGCGATATCGAGCTCGCCCGGCACTTCCCGTTCGGCGAGCGCGCCGACGCCGTCGTCGCCGAGAACGGACTCGACCACATCATCGTGTCGAGGCGCGATCGCGACGTGTCCTGGGCCTGCCAGCTCACGGCGAAATCCTTGCACTCCATCAGCGGTGAGTGGTCCATCACGCGCATCAGGGCAGTCGAGACCGCGGTATGGAAACGAGAGCACTCTCGTCCGCGCGCCGACAATCGGCCGACGGCAATCCCGGAGTGGCAGTACGCACTCCGCATCGACGGCACCAGATGCGTCGTCGTCACCGACAAGGATGTCGACCTGGACAACTGGTACGCGAGGTACACCAACTCGGACGGCATGTCGGGCGTCGAGCAGTTCTTCCACGGCCCCGCCTGGTTGACCGACGACGGCGTTGCGAACCTTCGGAGGAACGGCGACGCCATCGACGCATGGATCGCTCCCCTGCCCCGCGGTGGACTCCTCGACAACATCACCGACGGATGCGGCCGAGTTCTGCCCGTCGACGACTCCGAGGGCACCGCAGCATGGTTGATGGAATCGATGTTCGACAAGCCCGCCGGCCTGATCATCGAACTCGGTCCCAGCGACTACGACCCCGACGACGAGGGGGACGTGTTCAACGCGCAGATCCACGTCCTCGACGACGGCGTGTACATGGTGCGCCGATCGCGAGCCGTTCTCCAGCGACTCCGACTGGTCGACCATGGTGTCGAGGGGTTGGAGCTGGACCACTGGCATCACGACGACCACTTCGACGACTGCACGGACGGTTATCTGTTCAGCCGCGACACCCAGCTCATCGCCAACGCGTGCGTCGCGTGGTTCCGGCAGAACGGCGTGACCGACGAGCGCAGTGCGCTGGGCTGCTCCTACGAGTTCGTCGACGAACTCCCCCGCACCTCCTGACAGTCCCACGAGAGGACCCCATGACATCGACGTCCGACGCCCTCACTCGCGCACTGAATGACGTGCCGTTGAAGGAGATGGACCCGTCACTGCTCGCCCACGCCATCCGGTACGAGGCGCGCGGTCGAGGACTCAAGACCTCACCGCTCGAGGATGCTCTCGCCGTGGCGTCCTACGCCCATCTGATGCAGCGCCGCACCACTCGCGGCGATCAGATCAACGATCCGTACATCACGCACCCATCTCGAAACGTGCTGCGTCTCATGAGGTACGGATGTGCTGATCTCGACGTACTCGTGGCCACGGCCCTGCACGACACCGTCGAGGATCAGTCCGACCGCATCGTCGATCTACTTGGCGGGAGCCAGGCTCTCGGCGCACTCGAGGCACACTTCGGTGCGGAGGTCGCACGCCTCGTCGTGGCTGTCACCACCCCGCCGCGCACCGGCGAGGACCGTGCCGCGCAGTACGTCGAACACGTGACGGCGGTGATCCGCGATCCGAAGGTGTTTCTGGTGAAGGTGTCCGACTTCGTCGACAACGCCGGCAGCCTGAAGTATCTGGTCGACGAAGCGAAGCGGACGAAGCTGCTTCGCAAGTACGCACCCCTCGTGACCGTCTTCGAGGCGGCCGCCACCGAGCACGGCGAGGCACTCGGACTCACAGCCGATGGGATGGCAGATCTGCGCGATCACCTGGCGTCGATCGGGGAGCAGACGGAGGGCTGATACCGCGTCATTCCAACCAGATGCGATCGGCGAAGCCACCACGGCGTTCCCGCTTGTCTGCTGCAAGGGCGGCCACATCCTTTATCGTGAGCCCCAAGGACGACGCCAGACAACTGACGACCTCGAACACGTCCGCGAGCTCCTCCGGTCGCTCGTTGCGACCGGCACGCCGGAACTCGTCGGCCTCCTCCACCAGCTTCTCCGCGAGAGCCAGCTCGAACTCGTGCGTGTCGAGCTGCCGTGTCCGCGGGACGCGACCCGAGTGCTCGATGATGTCGGGAATCAGGTCGCGAACGAGTTTGCCCATATCGCTAAGTTTGATGCCATGCACCCACGCACGCCAACCGACGCCCTGACACTCGGCCAGCATCTGGTCAGTGTGCTGGACAGCGGGGCACGGGTGGCGACCTACAAGCTCGCAGTCCTGGTCGCTCTACTCGAGTACTGCGTCGAACACGTTCCCGCGGAACAGGACGCGAGTGTCGACGTCGACCTGACGGACCTCGCTGAACGCGTCATCGCCCTGTACTGGCGCCAGGTGCGCGATTTCGAGGGGGTGTACCTGCGGCAGTCCTCCAACCGGATCGCGCGAATCCCGGACGCGGTGCGGCAGTTGGCGGCGGAGACACTGTCATTCGGCCGTCACGTTCCGCTCGAGACCGCGGCCACTGCGGCACCCGAACTGTGGGAGAAGACGGTCGACACAGTTCGGCTGACCATGATCCAACAGCCACTTCATCGCCTGCAGAAAGTCCCGGGAGCCTCGACCCAGTCGACGTTTCTCTACGACGATTCCTGGATGCACGACGCAGTGGGCAGAAAACGGATCGCAGAAGTCGGCAATCGCATCACCCTCCATCCGGGTGTCGCTTTCGGCCTCGCGCGTTTGTCCGGCCTACTCAAGCCAGGTCTCTTGCTTGCCTGGGTCGACGACGTGCGTCGAATGAACCCTGCGTTGTCCGAGGGCGTCCCCGACCTCGAGGGACACCTCTTCGGCCAGGACCGTATCGCTCTGCAGAGACCGCGGCAGGTCCTGATCGACGAGTACGGGGACCGTTGTTTCTACTGCGGATCACGGGTGGGGCCGGCAGCCCACGTCGACCACGTACTGCCGTGGTCCCGAGTCGGGCTGGACGGACTGGCCAACCTGGTGCTCGCCTGCTCCAAGTGCAACACGAGCAAATCCGACCTGCTCCCTGAGCGGACCCATGTCTCCCGCGCGCTCGATCGCGATCCCGACCGATTGACGAGTCTGGCCGCGGCCATCACGTGGCCCGTCCAGTACCACCGAGTTGTCACTGCTGCGCGAGGTCTCTATGCCACTCAGCCCGACGCGTCCCCGCTGTGGCGCGCGCCGGGCGACGTCGTACCCCTCACGCGGGATGTCACGTGGCTGCACGCGAAGGTGATTCTCCGCAGCTGAGTCATCGAAGCGCCGCCACTTCCCGCCAGACTCCGACGGACAGCAAGTCCGCCTCCGATCCGCTCGACTTCCGGTCAACCGCGAGGGTTGCGCCGCGCGCGGACGGCTGGTGCGGGCGCGAATCAGTCGTCGACGACGACACCGTACCGAGTCGCCAGATCCGCGAGGCCGTCGTCGTACCCCTGCCCCACTGCTCGACACCTCCATGCGGTGCCCCGTCGGTAGATCTCGGTCAGAATGAGGCTCCGCTCGGTGGTCGCGGCGTCCAACACTGCAGTGGCGATGCGCGATTCAGGCGTGGAGAGCGAGATCGCCACGGCACCGACATCACCGAAGGTGTGCTCGTTCTCGATCGCTGCGGCGATCACGATGCGCTCGATGTCATCCGGCACGACACTCAGGTCGATGCGGACGCCCTGCTCACTGTCCCCGTCGAGGGACAGCACCACGGCCCCGTCGGACGTGGACGGGGCGTTGTAGAACACGAAGTCCTCGTCGCTGGACACCACCTCATCCGCTGTCGTCAGGAATGCGACCACGTCGACGGCGATGGGATCTCTGTCGGCGGCGCGCCACGACGCGTCCACCGTCACCACAGTGGTGTTCTCCGGCAGATCGACGACGCCTCCGCGCGGAACGAGCGGGGCCATCGACGGCCGGGTGGTGACCTCGACGCGCGGCGTCACCTCGTCGAGGTTCAAAGCCCTGTCCACGTCGATCGAGGACAGTGTCGTCAGCTGTCGTTCCCGTACGCGTGGCATGCGCGGGTCACCGTCGCCATGGGAGAGAAGGAGTACGTCGGTCACGCCCGCACTCAGATTGACGGCGGGGGTGGCTCCCAGCTGGATCAGTCGCGACCGCATGAGCACCGACTCCGCGTGGGAGCCTCCCATCACCAGGACACGGCGAGTCGCCCACGGTGCGGCGGACGGCGCGGGCAGAGGCATCGTCGCCACGACGGGATTCCGTGGGCCCTTCCGGGTGCCGGGGCGAACGACGCGCACCAGATCGTGCAGCACGTGCTCCGTGATCACCGGAATGCCCTGAGAGCGAGCCCGAGTCACCTTCACACTCTCCGACGCGGGATCGGTACAGACGACGACACTGGTGTACCTGCTGACGGAGTTCATGACGTCGAGGCCGGCCTCGGTCAACTGCTCGGCCAGACGCAGTCGTGGGATGCGCGTCTCGCCGCTGATGACGACGCGCATTCCTTGAACCAGCCCGTGTGCGACGTCGAGCCGTCCGGGGTTCTCCCAGGCGCACTGTGTTCGAGGGATGGAGTCCGGGTAGAGCGTCAGGCGGTCACTGCAGGTGACGACCGGAAGTGGCAGATCGAGTGAGCGTGCCAGCCGAGAGCTGTGGGTGAAGATCTGCGCCAGGACGTGGGCATCGTCGTAGGCGTCGTGCGCCCGCGACTGCATCACCTTCCAGTGCGCGGCGAGGGTGGACAGCTTGTGATTCGAGAGGTCGGGCTGGAGTCGTCGGGACAGAGCCAACGTGCACAACCGCTGACGCGTCGGCATGTCCAGACCGGCGCGCATGGATTCGAGCTTCAGAAATCCGTGATCGAAGCTCGCGTTGTGCGCCACCATCGTGCGTCCGTCGAGCATCGACATGAGCTGCGGCGCGATGTCCTCGAAGCGCGGAGCGCCGGCCAACCGCTCGGGTGTTAGCTTGTGGATGTGGACCGGGCCGGGATCGCACCCGGGATTGACGAGAGTCGACATCTCACTCGAGACGCGTCCGTGATCGTCCAGCGTCAGGGCAGCAACACTCAGCACCCGGTCACGGTTCGCGTTCAGCCCTGACGTCTCGACGTCGACCACGACCCAGCGGTCGTCGGGCACCGAGGTTGCACTGCGCATGGACATCCACCTTCGCGAGGAAACAGACTGCCCGGTCACTATGCACGACGACTACGACATCTCAGTCGGCCGGCGCAGCCGTGCTCGCTCGGGTGACCAG
This sequence comes from Rhodococcus sp. SORGH_AS_0301, assembly GCF_030818285.1. Taxonomy (NCBI): domain Bacteria; kingdom Bacillati; phylum Actinomycetota; class Actinomycetes; order Mycobacteriales; family Nocardiaceae; genus Rhodococcus; species Rhodococcus sp. SORGH_AS_0301. The sequence continues at coordinate 600,492 of NZ_JAUTAC010000002.1, read as the reverse complement.
GCTGGGGGCGATGCTGAAGCGTCGGGTGCTCGACTTCCCGGACTCGATCTGCTCGAGCAGGATCTCGACGCTCCGGACGCCCACCTCGCTGAACTCCTGGCGGATCGTCGTGAGCGGCGGTGAGTAGAACTCGGCGTCGGGAACATCGTCGAAACCGACCAGGCTGATGTCCTCGGGAACCCGCCGCCCGTGGGCGTCGAGCGCGCGCAGCACTCCGAGCGCCATGGAGTCGTTGCCTGCGAACACGGCGGTGACACCTTTTATCTGCGCGAGGACGGTGCCGGCCGCGTAGCCCGACCGGGCGGTCCAGTCCCCGTTCATCATCGGCGGCGGGTCGATCCCCCGCTCCTCCTGCACCGACCGCCACCCACTCACCCGGTCCGCGGCCTCGTACCATCCCAGAGGCCCGGCCACGTGCCACACTTCTTGGTGCCCGAGTTCCAGGAGATGCGACGTGGCGTCCCTCGCTCCGAGGACCTGGTCGACGGACACCACCGCGAGATCTCCGGCGGGCGATCCCTCGACCGCGACGAGCGGCAGTTCGCCGGCCAGCCCCGCGATGTCGCCGTTGTCGGTGCGCAGCGGCGCGACCACCACCACACCGTCGACACCCTGCTTGTGCAGACTCCGAACGCACGCGTTGATGGCGTCCTCCTCCAGCGAGGTCGGAACCCCCACCAGCACCGAGTAGCCGGCGTGCCGGGCGGCCCGCTCGACGCTGTACAGCGTCGAGACCGGTCCGTGCAGAGCAACTCCCGTCGCGACGATGCCGATGGTGCGGTTGCTTCCCGTGACCAGAGCCCGAGCCGCGGTGTTGGGCCGATAGCCCAGCTGGGTGATGGCCTGCGTGACCCGCGCCCTGGTCGCGTCGGTGACGTGGGGATGACCGTTGATCACCCGCGAGACGGTCTGATGGGATACCCCGGCAAGTTTGGCCACGTCCGTCATGGCCGGCCCTCGAATCGGCGTCACAGTCCCCCCAGTTCACTCGTCCGTCGTCCAGGATCGCAGGTTCGGCCCCGCCGCGCCGATCTACCTCGACACGGGCGGCGACGCGGTGGCCGCGGGGGCAGCTTTCGTGTCGGTGGAACCGCCCAACATCTCGGCCGGAACCGGGAGACCCATGTAAGTGGACGGTGCCGGTTTCTCGGCCTTGTCGGGTCCACCCCCGCGTCCGCTGGCGGCTCGGCGCTTCGTCCAGATGTCGAAGGCGACGGCCGCGAGGAGGACGAGACCCTTCACCAACTGGACTCGCTCGCTGGGTGATCCGATGAGGGACATCCCGCTGTTGATGACGGCGATGATCAGTCCGCCGGTGAGTGCGCCGACGATGCGCCCGACGCCACCCTGCACGGCTGCGCCACCGATGAACGCGGCCGCGATGGCGTCGAGTTCGAATCCGTTGCCCGCAGTGGGTCCGGCCTGGTTCAGTCGGCCGGCGAAGATGATTCCCGCCAGGGCCGACAGGACACCCATGTTCACGAACAGCCAGAACGTGACCGGCTTGACCTTGATGCCGGAGAGCGACGCGGCGTGGATGTTGCCGCCGATGGCGTAGACGTGCCGGCCGAACACGGTCTTGCCCGCCAGTGTCGAGTACCCCATCACCAGTACCGCGAGGAGGATCAACACGTACGGCAGATTCTTGAAGCGGGCCAGCTGCACGGCGATCGCCAGCACGAGCAGTCCGGCGAAGGTGACCTTGGCCAGGAACAGCGGCAGTGCATCGACGACCTGGCCGTACTTCTGACGTCCGGTTCGAGTCCGCCACTGGCTGAACACGATTCCGCCGATGGCGGCGATGGCGACCAGCAGCGTGAAAATGTCGGCGCCGCCGAGGGGTCCGAGGCCGACGTTGCCCAGGAATCCGGGAAGGAAGCCGTTGGAGAGTGTCCGCACCGGTCCGGGGAACGGCCCGATGCCCTGATTGCCGAGCACGATCAGGGTGACTGCGCGGAAGACGAGCATGCCCGCCAGCGTCACGATGAACGCGGGGATGCCGAAGTACGCGACCCAGTAGCCCTGCCAGGCGCCGATCAGTCCGCCCACGACGAGCGTGATCAGCACCGCCAGCGGCCACGGAACGTTCTGTTGGACCATGAGAACACCCGCGATGGCGCCGGTGGCCGCGACCACCGATCCCACGGACAGGTCGATATGGCCGGCGATGATGATCACGACCATGCCGATGGCCAGGATCAGGATGTACGAGTTCTGCACCACCATGTTGCTGATGTTCTGCGGCACCAGCAGTTGACCGCCGGTGAGTGCGGTGAACAGCAGGATGATCAACGCGAACGCGATGAAGATTCCGCTCTGGCGGAGGTTTCGCGTGAGCAGCCCCCGGACGGTCGACAGCTGATTCATCGAAGTACTCCTGTTCCACGGGTCATGAGATGCATGAGAGATTCCTGCGTCGCGTCCTCCCGAGTCACCTCACCGGTGATGCGGCCTGCGGACAGCGCGTAGATCCGATCGCACAGCCCCAGCAGTTCGGGCAGCTCGGACGAGATCACGAGAACGGCCTTGCCTGCATCGGCGAGGCTGTTGATGATCGAATAGATTTCGAACTTGGCGCCGACGTCGATCCCTCGCGTCGGCTCGTCGAGGATGAGCACGTCCGGATCGCTGAAGATCCACTTGCTCAACACGACCTTCTGCTGGTTGCCACCGGAGAGCTTGCCGACGACGGCGTCCACGTTGGGGGCCTTGATGTTCATGCTCTTGCGGAAACCCTCGGCAACCTCGTACTCGTGGTTGTCGTCGACGAATCCGTGAGCGACCAACTTGTCCAGGGCCGCGGTGGAGATGTTGCGCTTGATGTCGTCGATCAGATTGAGGCCGTAACGCTTGCGATCCTCGGTCGCGTACGCGAGACCGTGCTCGATCGCGTCGTTGACGGACTTGACGTGAATCTCTTTGCCGTACTTGTACAGCCGCCCGGTGATGTCCGTGCCGTAGCTGCGCCCGAAGACGCTCATGGCCAGCTCCGTACGGCCGGCACCCATCAGACCGGCGAGGCCGACGATCTCGCCGCGTCGCAGCGTGAGGTTCGCCTTGTCGACGACCATGCGGCCGTGCTGGGTGGGACTGTGCACGGTCCAGTCCTCGATGCGCAGCACCTCCTCCCCCACCGTCGATTCGTGCGGCGGGAAGCGGTGCTCGAGATCGCGGCCGACCATGAGCGAGATGATGCGATCCTCGGTGACGTCCGGGTCACGCATGTCCAGTGTCTCGATGGTCCGACCGTCACGGATGATCGTGGTCCGATCGGCGATGGCCGCGATCTCGTTGAGCTTGTGCGAGATGATCACGCACGTGATGCCCTCGTCCCGCAGCCCGCGCAGGAGCTCGAGGAGATGGGTGGAATCCGAGTCGTTCAGCGCTGCAGTCGGTTCGTCGAGAATCAGGAGCGTCACGTCCTTGGACAGCGCCTTGGCGATCTCCACGAGTTGCTGCTTCCCGACACCGAGGTCGTTGACGACGGTGACCGGGTTCTCCCGCAGCCCTACACGGTTCAGTAGGGCTGCGGCCTCGGAGTTTGTGCGGTTCCAGTCGATGAACCCACGCTTGGACCGTTCGTTGCCGAGGAAGATGTTCTCGGCGATGGACAGATACGGACTGAGCGCGAGCTCCTGGTGAATGATGACGATGCCCTTGGACTCGCTGCTCCGGATGTCGGAGAACTCGCAGGACTCGCCGTCGAACACGATGTCGCCGTCGAACGAGTCATGGGGATACACACCCGACAGGACCTTCATGAGCGTGGACTTTCCTGCACCGTTCTCGCCGCAGATCGCGTGTATCTCGCCGCGCTCCACCGTCAAGGTGACATCCTGCAGTGCTTTCACGCCCGGGAACGTCTTGGTGATCCCGCGCATTTCCAAGATCTGGCTCGTCATCGCCGAACTCACTTCAATTGATCCTCGGTGTAGTAGCCGCCGTCGACGAGGAGCTTCTCGTAGTTGTCCTTGTAGACGATCTCGGGCTGCAGCAGGTAGGCGGGAACGACCTTCTCACCGTTGTCGTAATCGGTCGTGTTGTTGGTCTCGGGGGTCTGGCCCTCGAGAACTGCCTGTGCCATCTGGATGGTGACCGCCGCCAATTCGCGGGTGTCCTTGTAGATGGTGGCGTACTGCTCACCGGCAATGATCGACTTGACCGACGGGACCTCGGCGTCCTGACCGGTGACGATCGGATACGGCTGACCGGCGGTTCCGTAGCCGTTGCTCTTGAGCGCGGACAGGATTCCGATGGACAGGCCGTCGTAGGGCGAGAGCACGCCCTGCACCTTCTGGCCCGACGAGTACGTCTTGGTCAGCAGGTCCTCCATGCGCTTCTGAGCGGTCGCCGGGTCCCAACGAAGGGTTGCGGCCGTCTCGAAGTCGGACTCACCGCTGCCGATCTTCAGGGTTCCCTTGTCCAGGTACGGCTTCAGGGTCTCCATGGCACCGTCGAAGAAGAAGGTGGCGTTGTTGTCGTCGGGCGAACCGGCGAAGACCTCGATGTTGAACGGGCCGGCGGGGGCGTCGGCCTTGTCGGTGCCGTCCTCGTTCTTCAGGCCGAGGCCGACCAGCAGGGACGTGGCCTGGTCGACGCCGACCTTGTAGTTGTCGAAGGTGGCGTAGTAGTCGACGTTCGGCGAGTTGCGGATGAGGCGGTCGTACGCGATGACGCCGATGCCGTTGTCCTTGGCTTCCTGCAGCTGCGTGGTGATGGCGGTGCCGTCCACGGAGGCGACGATCAGCAGCTTCGCGCCCTGGGTGATCTGGTTCTCGATCTGGTTGACCTGGGTGGGGATGTCGTTCTCGGCGTACTGCAGGTCGACCTTGTAGCCCTTCGACTCGAGCGCGCTCTTGAGGTTGTCGCCGTCGGCGATCCATCGAGCGGACGACTTGGTCGGCATGGTGACACCGATCAGAGCGCCGGCCGTGTCGCCTCCCGCCGAGGGGGCGACGTCGGCGGTCTTCGTGCTGGACCCGCACGCGGTCACCGTGATCGCTATCGCCACCGCGGCCGCAGCCACCGGTAGGTGTCGGAACTTCATCGTGTCTCCTCGGGTGGTGGCTGGTCGGCAGGGACGGCATTCGATTCGCCGTGCTGCGGATCATGCTGCTGTCGAGTGGTGTGAATCACACCGCTCAGCGAGTGTGAGCGATAACATCGACGATGTCAATGCGTCCTTCTAACTGGACTTTGCGACGTGTTAGCGCTAACAGGCTTCGCCAGTCGATCCGCGTTGGCACCACCCAGCTCAGACCACCGTTATGCTTCGGTGCATACAACTACCGAATCAGGACGACTCATGACTCACCCCGGATCGCACGCCTTCGACGACGGCCTCACCCTCGAGCCTCTGGGCGACGGTCGCTACCGCGGCCGGACCTCCGCGCCGTACAACAACATGGTCGGCCCCTTCGGCGGGCTCACCGCCGCGACGCTGGTCCGGGCCGTCGAGCTTCATCCCGACCGACTGGGCGACCCGGTGACGCTGACCGTGAACTTCGCGGGGCCCATCGCCGAGGGCGAGTTCGAGATCTCCACTCGCGCCGTGCGGACGAATCGCAGCAACCAGCACTGGTATCTGGAGCTGAGCCAGGACGGCACGGTCGCCACCACCGCGACCGCGGTCTTCGGTACGCGCCGCACCACCTGGGACGCCCTCGAGTCGTCGCCTCCCGCGATGCCCGACCCCGCGGACGTCGACACGGTCGACTTCCCCGAGTTCATCGCCTGGGCGAACAACTACGAGATGCGGTTCACCGCCGGTGCATTGACCGAGACGGAGTCCGCCGATTCCGTTGCGACGCTGTGGGTCCGGGACTCTCCCCCGCGCCCGATGGACTTCGCGTCCCTGACGTCGATGAGCGACATCTTCTACCCGCGGGTCTTTCAGCGGCGCGGGAAGTACGTCGCCGCCGGAACCATCTCGCTCACCGTGCACTACTTCGCGACGGCGGAGGATCTGGCGGCGCAGTCCGACGGGTACGTCCTCGGGACCGCGCACGCACGACGATTCCATCAGGGCTACTTCGACCAGACCGCCGAGCTGTGGAGCACCAGCGGCACTCTCCTCGCCACCGGACACCAGGTCGTCTACTACAAGGACTGATATCGGGTCCCTGCCGAGCCGCAGTGTGCACAATGTGACACAGGGCACGTAGGTCGTGCGCCTCGCGGATCGACCGGCAGGAGAGTCATGAAGAGCACCATGCAGGACACCCCGTTGTCCATCGGCCAGCTCGTTCGATACGGCACGTCGATGCACGCATCGGCGACGATCACCACGTGGAGCGAGGCGGGGCCGTCGAACATCACGTTCGCCGAGCTCGGTCGACGCGCCGCCAGACTCGCCCACGGTCTTCGAGCGCTCGGAATCGACGGGGACCAGCGCGTCGCCACCTTCATGTGGAACAACTCACAGCACATGGAGGCCTACATGGCCGTGCCCGCCATGGGTGCCGTGCTGCACACGCTGAACATCCGCCTGTTCCCCGAGCAGCTCACGTACATCGTCGAGCACGCCGAGGACAGCGTCATCATCGCCGACGCCAGCCTGCTCCCCCTGCTGACGCCGCTCCTGCCGACCATGACGACCGTGCGGCACCTCGTCGTCGTGGGCGCCGACCCCGCACAGGTGCAGGCACCGGACCACATCGAGGTGCTGGGCTACGAGGACGTGCTCGCAGGCCACCCCGACGAGTACGAGTGGCCCGAGCTCGACGAACGTGCGGCTGCGGCAATGTGTTACACCTCGGGCACCACCGGTGACCCGAAAGGCGTCGTCTACTCGCACCGATCGATTTGGCTGCACTCGATGCAGGTCTGCATGACCGATGCCATGGCGCTCGCGCAGTCGGACACCGTGCTCGCCATCGTGCCGATGTTCCACGCCATGTCCTGGGGACTGCCGTACGCCGCGCTGATGGTGGGGGCGTCGCTCATCATGCCGGATCGCTTCCTACAGCCGGCGCCGCTCGCGGAGATGATGACGACCCTGCGACCCACCGCAGCCGCCGCTGTCCCCACCATCTGGCAGGCACTGCTCGCCCACCTCGAGGACCACCCGGCGGACCTGTCGAGCCTGCGCGACGTCACCGTGGGCGGCAGCGCGTGCCCGCCGAGCCTGATGCGGGCGTTCCACGAGAAGTACGGCGTTCCCATCTCCCAGGCGTGGGGCATGACGGAGACGTCGCCGCTCGGCACGTCCGGGCGCCCCGACGTCGGACTGTCTCCGGAAGACGAGTTCGACTTGCGTTGCACTCAAGGACGTTTCGTGTCCGCTGTCCGCGCTCGCCTGGTCGACGATTCGGGCACCGTCCTGCCGTGGGACGGCACGCACGTCGGCGAACTCGAGGTGCGCGGGCCGTGGATCACGGGCAGCTACTACCGCAGCGACGCGTCCGACAAGTTCGACGACGGGTGGCTGCGGACCGGCGATGTCGGCACCATCTCCGAGGGCGGATACCTGACGCTGACGGACCGGTCGAAGGACATCATCAAGTCCGGTGGGGAATGGATCTCGTCCGTCGAGCTCGAGAACCACGTCATGGAGCATTCGGCTGTGCGCGAGGCCGCGGTCATCGGTGTGCCCGATGATAAGTGGGACGAGCGACCACTCGTCGCCGTCGTCGTGCGCGAGGGTCAGACCGTGACCGCGGAGGAGCTCCGCGACTTCCTCGACGGTCGAGTTGCGCACTGGCAGTTGCCGGAACGCTGGACCTTCATCGACGAGGTGCCGAAGACGAGTGTCGGCAAGTTCGACAAGAAGCGGCTGCGCGGGTCGCATGCAGACGGTGCGTTGGAGGTCGTCGAGGTCGGCTGACGCAACAACGTCAGACGCGGGACACGAGCACTTCCGTCGACCCGTCGAAGGCGCTTCCCGGTGGAGCTGTGGGTGGGGCGTAGTTGAAGCGGTACCGGGTCGGCTCACTCAGTCGAGTCCGCGCCCACTCCTGCGTCAAGGGCTGGACCGGGAAGGTCGAGACGATCTGGGTCCTCGAGCTCGTCACCAGTCCGTACACGACTGCGGTGGAACCGCTTCCAGGATCGGCGACGTAGACGGTGCGCATCGCGTTGGCGGTGTCGACCACCTCGTCGAAGGCGAGGACGACGCGTGTGGTTCCGACCGGATCGCTGAGCGCGGGCAGGACCGTGGATGCGACGCGCTCCATCAGAGGGGTCTCGGATGCCGTCGGCTGAAGGTGAGTGGGCTCCTTGCCGAAGGCGACGGCCAGGTCGCTCGTGAGCCACCTTTGACGTTTCAGTCCGTACGGGGTGACCACTGTCGACAGCAGATAGCCGTACGTGTGCATCAGTCCCGCATGACCGATGGGGAAGTCGTAGACATCGGTCAGCCCTCTGTGGAGCCAGGCGAAGGTCGCCTCGTCGAACACCGGTGCCTGCACGTTGTCGTCGATCACCGTCGACGACGTCCACTGGGCCAACTGCTCGTCATCGTGCTGCGATGCCAGCACCTGCCTCACCAGCCAGGGGGCCGGTGCGCTCGGCTCGTCGAGGTCGCCCGTTCTGCTGAGAAGCTCCGCAGTGGCGGACGATTCGGCGGACAGGCCTTCCTCTCCGGTCACGCCAGCGGCAGAAGATAGTTGGTCACATCGTCCCAGGTCGTAAATTTCTCGGTACCGAACGGGATCAGCTCACCCTCGAATGTCTCTGCACCGTTGGCACGTCGATCATCCACCAGGAAATCACCCCGGTTGAGATTCTTGTGATGGGAGAGGATGAGGCGCTTGTAGGCCACTGACCCGGACTCGTACCCCAAGTGCCACTGCACCCACTTGACCTTGTCGTGCCACGCCTGGGCGTTCTTCCACGGAGCGGTGGACAGAATGTAGGTATCAAAATGCTCAGCCAGCAATTTGTAGGCTTCCAACGCGCCGTCGATAGGCTTCATCAGCGAGAAGATGCGCGGAACCTCGTCCAGGTCTTTCTCGAAGCCGACGATCTCGGGGGGGTGCAGTCGGTCGATACCGGATTGGAAATTGACCAGCGTGTTGTCGAGGTCGACGTACAGAATCTTCTTCTTTTCAGGCATGCGTCTCCCGGTGAGAAAAATGAGGGGGTTGCCGTCCGAGTGGAGGCAACATCAACATAGCAGTGCGCACTGACACGGATGCGGACTCGATTGTTCACTCGCACATTCCACCGATTGCTCTGTGCACTGGCTGTGTCCACTTCCAGGGGCAACCCAGTCGTTGGGCCCACCGCGCCCCCTGGCGTGCTGAGCAACGCAGGGACTGAGGTAGGCCCCCACACCGGGCCATGTCCAACCTTATGGCCACAGGGTTGGATACGGCGCGGTCGTATCAAACCTTGTCGACGGTGTCGGACGTCGATGCCACTCTCGGCGGTGCCTGGTTCCCACGGCACAGGACCCCACTCCCGCCGACGACCCTTGTCGTGACCACCGGTTGCGATCGGAGAGGATGTTCCCGATGCCACCACGTAGACGCTCCACCACGACTCGTACCGTGAAGGCCGGTCAGAGCAGCGCAGCCCGGAAGTTCGCCGGCACTGCCAAGAGGCCGACCAAGCGCCGCACACCCGCGAAGAAGACCGCAGCTCCGGACCTGCGCGTGCCCGACGCCGGTGAGCGCGTGTGGGTGCTGGACGTCCCCTTCGAGGATCGCTCCGCCGCGAGTGCTGCTGGAGCGCGCTGGTACCCCGGCCCACGAGTGTTCGCGTACTACGGCACCGAGTTGCCCGAGTACCTGCAGCCGTACGAGTCGATGCCGTACAGCCTGCAGCGGTGGCTCGAGGACGACGCCAACGAGACCTGGCGCCCCGAGACAGTGCATGCCCGTTCGCTGCTGCCCCGCGACACCCAGCTCGAATCGGTGCATCGGCAGCTCACTGCCCTCGAGGAGGGCTTCCCGTACTTCGCACAGATGGACTCCACCGGCTTGGGCAAGACCCTGTCGGTGTGCGAGGCGGTGCGGCAGATGTCTGCTGCCGAGATCGGCACCGTTCTGGTCGTCGCTCCGAAGGGAGCGCTGCCGGGGTGGCGTCGGACAATTGCCGACAGTGAGGCCGACATCGAGCCCTCCGACCGCAAGCGCTGGCTTCTGGTCACGTACCAGTCGACGAAGAAGCTACTGTCCGTCCCACCGGACACCGATCTGGGGAAACGCAAACGGACACAGAACAAGCGAACGATCACGCTCGGCGAACTGCGATTCGACATCGACGTCGTCATCGCCGACGAGTGCCATGCATTGATGAACATCGAATCGCAGCAGTCGCAGATCGTGTGGCGCTACCAGGAAGCCGCGCGGTCGGTGGTGTGGATGTCCGCGACCCCCGGCTACCAGCCGCTGCACTTCGCCTACATGGCGCGCGCGATCGAGCAGTCACGCGGCGTCGAGATCGTGGGCGACGACGACCAGCTCGGCTACGCCCTCACGGTGAAGTGGGCCAACTTCCTCGAAGAATCCGGTTTCGCGATCAAGGCCGGCAAGGCGTCGACCGGGCTGGCCACGTGGCGCTGGGAGCCAGAAAATGCTGCCCGTCGCGAGCGCGATATCGCTGCCGTGCACGGGTGGCTGTCGGGAGGTGCTGTGCCGTGGTCGATCTCGCGACCGTCCCCGCCCACGCCACGTGAACCGCTGGGCCAAGAGCTGACCGCCGCGCAGAAGCGGCTCTACAACTCCGCATGGGTCGACTACCGCAAGGAGGTCGGGCTGCCGATGTGGAAGGTGTCCGGCGGCAAGCGAGTGCTCCAGAAGAATCCGAGTGTGCGTGCCGCGACACTGCGGTTCCGTCAGAAGTGTTCGTATCTCCGCATTCCCGCGTCCGCGGACCAAGTGCGCACGTGGGTCAAGGCCGGCAACCAGGTGTTCGTGTCGATGTTCTACCGCGAGTCCGTCGCCGCCCTCGCCGACGACCTGCGCGAGGGCGGGCTTGCCGTTGCAGTAGTCGACGGCAGCATGAGCAGTCCGGAGCAGGAGGCCGAGATCCGGCGCTTTCAGACGGGTGACGCCACCGTCATCGTGTCCACCACAACGAGTGCCATCAACCTGCACACCAACGAAATGCTGCTGCCCGAAGGCACGACGTCCACTCTCGCGCCGCGGGTGACGCTGATCCACGACCCTCGGTGGACACCCATCGACATCCGTCAGATCGAGGGCCGCGCCAACCGCATCGACAAGGACCACAACCACACGACCTCCACCTGCTATTACGGCTACGCCGAGGGGACCGTCGAGGAGGAGATGGTGCTGACCGGAGTGGAGCGAATCGCCGACCTGGGATCGATCGTCGGTCAGGCCGATCTGATCGATCCGGAAGCGTTCCTGGCGGCTCGGGTTACTGCTGACAGCTAGTCATCATCCGGCAGTACATAGCTGTGGCAGATTGCTACACTAGGTGCACGACAACGAACGGAGCAGCTCATGGGTACGACGTCATCGCTACGGGTCGACGATGAACTGTATGCATCGGCGAAGCTGGTCGGCAGTGCGTCGAGCCGGAGCGCAGCCCAACAAATTGCACACTGGGCACTGATCGGGCGTGAGATCGAGGCCTCACATCACATAGCCTCACGCGACATCGCCGGGGTATTGGCAGGTCGGCAGAACTACGACGCGCTCACCCCGCGAGAGCAGGCAGTCGTACGCGCGGAATGGTCCGAGCGAATCGACGCGATGTCAGAAGGCCTGGATCTGCGCAGCGAATTCGAGGCAGAAGGACGGGCCTTCGTCGAATGCGACGAAGACGGCGCTGTGATCGAGCATCGTCCCTGACGGAATGACCCGCGACCCGGTTCTGCACCTGCTTGCCGGCCCGAACGGCGCCGGCAAGAGCACCTTCTTTGCTCGGGTGCTGGCGCCCGTCACTCATCTTCCCTTCGTCAACGCCGACGAGATCGCTACCGAGACCTGGCCCGGTGACGAACAAGCGCACGCGTACGACGCATCGAGGTTGGCCGCCGAACAGCGGGTGGCCTTACTCGCACAGGCCGCCTCGTTCGTCACCGAGACAGTCTTCTCGCATCCGTCGAAGCTCGATCTGATCGAGACGGCGAACGAGGCCGGGTACCTCGTCACACTTCATATCGTCGCCATTCCGGTCGACCTGGCCGTAGCCCGCGTCGTCAACCGCGTCGAGATCGGCGGTCATTCCGTGCCCGAGGCAAAGGTCCGTGAGCGATACGTGCGCCTGTGGCCCTTGGTTCGATCCGCGATCGATGTCGTTGAAAATGCCCGCGTCTACGACAATACCAACGCAAGCAACCCCTTTCGCGTTATCGCTCGTTACGACCATGGTCGACTGGTCGGGGACCCGTCATGGCCGTCGTGGGCTCCCGCCGCACTGATGACCTGACACCTCAGCCGCGCAGCGACACGTGCAGACCATGCTCGGATGCCGTGTGGATCGGATAGGTGTTGTCCAGGTGCGTCGTGTCCACCGCGGCGTCCGGGTGCGCCTGAAGGAAGTCGTGCACGAACACCGCGATCATCGACGACGCGAACGACTTGCCAGGGCACGATCTCGGACCCTTGCCGAAGGGGATCACCAGCGGGGCGACGTGATCCGTCGCGTGGGCGTTCAGTATCCGGTTCGGATCGAATGTCGGGCCGTACACCGCGTGCACGGCCTGAATGTTCGACATCACCAGCGTATTACGGTGCAGATCGATACTGCCGTCACCGAGAGCGATGCGGCAGTCGTCGATCACCCGCCCGTTGAATACGGACCCGGGGGTGTCGATGCGCAACGCTTCCATCACGCACGCACGGACCACTACAGAATCGCCCAACGACTCGACGGGCACAGCCGAGAAGGCGTCCTTCCACTGCGTGTTGGCGGGATCGAGCAGATGCTTCAGCGTGGCGAGAATGGCCGTGCGCGTCGTGTCGACGCCGGCGATGAAGGACGTCGTGGTGTCGTCACGGACCATGGTCGACGAGAACCCCGAGATGCCGTGCAACCGCCTCATGTGGCCGGCAATGGTGTCGTCGAGCGGCATATCCGCCAGAACCGAAGCGTGCCGCACCAGCGTCCGAGTGTTGATTCGCATCCACCGCTGCTCCCGCGAAAACGTCCACCGTTGCAGCCGTGGCTCGACTCTCATCGCGTAGGTGTTCGCACAGCGTCGGAGCCGTAAGAAGTTGTCGTACATCGCATCCGCAAACGGCAGCGCCCCATGGGCGCCGCTTTCGTCGACGTAGTCGATCACTGTCGTCGCCGCGTCACCCCACACTGCCTCCGCCACAGCAGTGCGTACGCACTCGGTGACTATCGGCCGCAGGTCGATGCTGTCGTCGTCCGCACGAACATGAGCCGGCAATGCGCGCGTCATCGCTGCACGGGCGGATCCGGCGCTCGTCGCCACGATCATGTTGCGTTTGCGGTCGCGGAAACGGGGCTGTTGCGCCGACGAGAAGGTCAGCGCTTCGGGACTCAGTTGACCGAACGAATACTGCGCGGCGGTGTCACGATCGATATGCACACCGGCGATCTTCGGGTTGACGATTGCTTCGATGGCCCGGCGCGACACCCCATACAGCTGCACTCGACTGCCACGCCAGGTACCGATGAAATCGGACTCTCGATCGTCGACGAACAGGTAGTCGCGCGACAGCTTCTTGCCGAACGCGTCGGACACTTTCCGTTCCGACGACAACGGCAACGGTCCGCCGATGAAACGGATCCCTTGCCGTTGGTAGCTGGCGCGCTGAGCGAACACCGACGCCACGCCACCACGCTCCTCGACAGGGCCGGCTCTGCCACGAACCGGACTCAGCGTGACAGTAGTGCCCAGCAGGTCACCGCGCTTGGGATGATTCACAACCGGCGACGGCCGGCCTCACGGAACGGTCAGCAGGCCCAGCCCCGGGAACAGTGTTTCGGAGAACGGCGCGGGGAACTGTCGACTCTGAGTCACCACAACGGCGACCTGACCGGGTCCGGTATCTGCAACGACGTCGAGCGGGAGCCCTCGGGCGCCGGCATTCGGATCGACAGCCGAGAGATCCTCGGAGGCCCAGTGGCGGAAGTCGACGGCGCCGGCCGCTCCCGTCGAGAGATTGCGCCACTGCACCGTCATCCACCGGTAGTTGTACTGGTAGTAGTACGGCTTGATGTCGGCGGCGGAGAACCGGACCGAGCCCGGTCTCTCCCCCACCGTCGCCTTGATCGGCGTGGTCTGGATGAGCCCGCCGGGCACGCTGACCGGGCCGATCTCCAGACCCGTCACGACGGGCACCTGCAAGATCGACGTCTGGGGTGCAGCGGATGCCGTTCCCGCGCCCACCCCCAGTAACACCGGGATCGCGAGTGCCAAGGCCACTGCCGCTCGACGCGTTGTCTGTCGCATGGTCATCACTCTGGCACCGTCAGGCAGAAAAAGACCGATCGTTTTGTGACTGTTACCGAGTCTTGATGGCTCATCCCAATCGGGGGTGTAGGAGTTGGGGTCTGAAGCCGCCGGTCTCGAGCAGGCTTCGGGCGATGTAGTTGGTCAGGTTGCGGAACCCGAGTGCGGAGCCGCGCAGGTGTTCGAGCCGTCCGTTGAACGCCTCGGTCGGCCCGTTGCTGGTGCCGGGTCGTTCGAAGTAGGCGAGCACGTCGGCGGCTCGTTTCTTCAGGGTCCGGCCCAGGGTGGTGAGCTCGGTGAGCACCTTGGGGACGCCGGCGCTGAGGTCGGTGATCAGCTTCTCCATGAGCTCGCGGCCACGTAGCCGGTCCTCGTGGCGATAGGCGGCGATCATGCGCTGGTAGACACCCCAGGTCGCCTCGACCTCGACGTGAGCGTCATCAACGAACAGCGCGCGTAGCCTGTCGCTCTGCTTGTCGGTAAGCAGGTCCGCGCCGGTGTGCAGCGTGCGCCGCGACTTGTAGAGCGGGTCGTCCCTGAACCCACGGTGCCCGTGGATCGCGAGTTGGACCCGGCGCCGACACCTGTCGAGGGCGTCACCGGCCAGGCGCACGACGTGGAAGGGATCCATCATCGTGACCGCGTCCGGGATCTCCTCTGGCCTCCTCGTGATCGGCCCGTCGGGGATCGTCAACGTGGTGCGGGTGTCGAGGCGATCGGGTCCGACGGCTCGGCGGGGCGCGATCGTCTCGTGCGTTGGCGGACTACGGGAGCTTGGACGCGAGGACGTCGGCCGCCAGGATCTCGGGTGCTGCGCCGAGGAGGTGCTGATTGGCCATCAGGGCTGCGACGATGGCGCCGTTGGCGTGGGCGTCGCGAGCGGCCTCGTCGGGGAATGCATCGAAGATCCAGAAGGTGTCGGCGTGGGTCCTAGCCGCGAACCAGACAATCGTTCCTACTTCTTCGTTGGCGAGTGCGACAGCGCCGGCGAGCAGATCGGCGAGCGCGTCGTGCTGTCCATCGGCCGCGACGATCTTGGCGACGAAGGCATACGGAAGTGATGCGGGTGTGGACATGAGGGGTTCTCCTTGAAGTCGGGGTTCTTCGTGGGGCGAGTTCAGCGTATGACGAGCGAGGGCCGGTGGGGAGTGGCGTATACGACAGTATTGCTATTGTTCGCGCCATGCGTATCGGACTGATCGCGATCGACGGCTGCTTCGGTTCGGCTGTCGCGTCGGTCATCGACATCGTGCGGGTGGCCGACGGAGCCCGCGGCGATGTCGACCCGCGGATCGACCCGATCGAACTCGCCATCCTCGGACCGAAACGGCGAGTGACCACGACGGCATCGATGACCCTGTCGGTAGACCACCCGCTGTCGGAGTCCGGAGAGTTCGACGTGGTCGTCGTCCCTGCGCTTGGAACCCTCACGGCCGCCGCTACCAACGACGCCCTCCAGAGCCGAGATGCACGTTCGGTCATCGCCTCACTCGGGCGCCTCGACGACGCGACCACCCGGATCGCCGCGGCGTGCACCGGCGTGTTCGCCGTCGCCGAGACTGGACGGATGCATCATCGGCGGGCGACGACCAGCTGGTTCCTGGGGCCGGAGTTCCTGAAGCGCTATCCGACCGTCGCCCTCGATCTCGACACCATGGTCGTGGTCGACGGGAACCTCGTCACCGCCGGCGCCGCGTTCGCCCACATCGACCTCGCGCTCTCACTCGTGCGATCGATCAGCCCCGACCTGGCCCAACATGTCGCCAAGCTACTCATCATCGACGAGCGTCCGTCGCAGGCGGCCTTCGTCGCCTACGAACATCTCCGGCACGAGGACCCGATCGTCGTCGAGTTCGAACGCTTCGTGCGCGCCCGCCTGGACGAACCGTTCAACGTCGCCTTCGTCGCGCAGTCGCTCGGCACCAGCCGGCGCACCCTCGAACGACGAGTCCGTGCGGCGCTCAACCTCACTCCGCTCGGCTTCGTCCAACGGCTTCGCATCGAACGAGCTCGGCACCTCTCAGCAACCACGGACCTCACCTCCGCCGAGATCGCGCTACGGGTCGGCTACGCGAACGCCGAGACTCTGCGCTCCCTCCTGCGCAGGGAGCGACGCCGTTCCTGACCTATCGCCATGCCTGTAGCCGGTGTCCTAGCGCTCGGTTGGAACCACCTCTCAGCACGTCGCGTCGACGCTCCTGCGTCGCCCCTGGACGACCCACTCGACACGCCCGCAGCACAGGCCATGTGACGTGCCCCGGCTTCCCGGACGGTCGGGGTTGGGTGGCTGTGATGTCGCTGCGTTCTCGTCGAGGGGGTCAGCAGACCCGATCAGGGTCGATTGGGATGAGCCGCGAAGGCGGTCAGGTCAGGGCGGCCGAAGCCGGCCGGCGGGGTAGCGTCGGACACGTCGAGGTCTTTCGGATGGATGGCGTAGGAACCTCCATCGTCGGGAGACCTCGACGTCTATCTGCGGACCGACGCGCCCGGCCGACCTACACCGTCATCTGGGAAGAGCCGTCTTGATGTCTGCCGCCGCTTGCGGGCGACTGCTTGGATTGGAGTTCCCTGATGAAACAGCAGCGTCCACCCAGCATCTACCCTGCGCCACCACGAGCTTCGGCGCGCGTGACGACCCTCATGCCAGGTCTCGTAGGTCACGTGAACTATGTCGTCGGCGATCCTCCGGCCGTTGAAGTTCGCGCTCTTGATGGGCTCGGACTCGGGCGCGTCGATCAGCGCCGCAATCATCTCGCGCCGCGTCCACAGCCGACCCGACGCGCCGATCTCCTCGAACGACGGGTCGAGCAGTCGGTCGAGTTCAGTTTGCGATGAGCGCGTCGCCGGATCGAGTAGTGCCTTCTCCAGACCGATCACGTGCTCGATCGCCATGTCTCTCATCACATGATCGTGGACTATCGACCCCGGTTTCCGGGGGCTGGATTCCACTATCAGGTCCTGTCGTACGCCGGCCGTACTCTCCGAGCACACGATCCTGGGGGGGGACCTGATGAGTAAGAGCCAACGTAGGGCCAAGGCCGAAAAGCGCACCGCGCAAAGACGGCCGGCATTGTGCTGGCACGACGTGCTGAAACGTTTCGCCGAATGGTTGGTGAACTCGGGCTGCACCACAGACCCGTTGGCGGCATATTCGACGGCGATGGCAGTCGACCGATCCAGGCGCGAACACGACATCCTGGTCGCGGGATCCGACATACCACTGGAGTTGTTCGACACAGACGTGTACGCCGACGAATGCGGACACACACCGTGGTCACCTTACGACACTGTCGATGCTCTCGATCTCTTCGCCAGATTCGTTCGCGAAGAACATGTTTCGCCGACACAGACAGACGACTTCGCGACGTTGGTCCGGGCCTCCCCGCCACGCGCGGCACCGGTCCCGCGACGTCGCTCGGCACCACTCGGTCCGACCACCCTGACGTCTCACGTCCGGCGGGTTGCTGCCTGGTGCGAAGACAACGGCAGCGTTCCCGACCCCTGCTTCGCACACCCGCGCTCGAGCAGGCAGCTTCGAGACGCCCTCGGCCCGACCGGTGAAGGCGATACCATCAGCGAACTGCTGTCGACGGTGACGTACCAGGTGGTTATCGCGACCGCGTTGGGAGTGGGCGTCCTGCGCAACGAGGATCGAACACTTCGAGCAGGAGACGCATTCGATCACTGGCTCTCGGCACCGAGCGAGGAGTGGCGACGCAGAAGTCTCGTCGAGGCCTACATCGCGTGCTTGGAACCCGTTGTCGCACTGAACGCCTCGCCGCAGCGGGAGATAGCCGCAGCCTGCGCGGCGCTGTGGTTCATCCTCGTCCGCTCCCTGGTCGACGACCCAGCCCATGACGGCGAAGCTTTCGACGCGGGCATCGACACCGACATCGAGAAAGTCAGCGCGTGGGTGTTCGTGATACTGGCAACCATGGTCGACCTCGGACTGATCGTCCCGGTGAACGGACAGTTCTGTGTTCCGGACTCTCACGCGCCGGCACTTATCGAGGCGCTCGATCGTCGTCGTCTCGACACGTCGACGCCGGCGGATCTCGAGCGTCGATCCTGATCGTGGACTTCAGACCCCGGATTCCGGGGCCCAAGGTCCACAAACGACTCTGGCCCATGCACGACGCGCGTGCATGGGCCAGAGGGCCGTGAACTACGTGGTCGCAGACTCCAGAGCCTGATTGAACGTCTTGCTCGGACGCATGATCGACGTCGCCTTCTCGGGATCCGGGTAGTAGTACCCGCCGATGTCGACGGGCTCACCCTGCGCGTCGCCGAGCTCCTTGACGATGGCCTCTTCCTGATCGGCCAGCGTCTTGGCGAGCGGCGCGAAGTGCTTGGCCAGCTCCTCGTCCTCGGTCTGGTTCGCCAGCTCCTGCGCCCAGAACTTGGCCAGGTAGAACTGGCTGCCGCGGTTGTCCAGCTCGCCGGTGGTGCGCGACGGGCCCTTGTTCTCCTCGAGCAGCTTGCCGGTCGCGGCGTCGAGGGCCTTGCCCAGGACGTTCGCCTTGCCACCGGTCTTCTTGCCCAGGTCCTCGAGGCTCACGGCCAGCGCGAGGAACTCGCCGAGCGAGTCCCAGCGGAGGTGGTTCTCCTCGATGAGCTGCTTGACGTGCTTCGGCGCGGAACCGCCGGCACCCGTCTCGTACAGTCCGCCGCCGGCCATCAAGGGAACGATGGACAGCATCTTGGCGCTGGTGCCGAGCTCGAGGATTGGGAACAGGTCCGTGAGGTAATCGCGGAGGATGTTGCCGGTCGCGGAGATGGTGTCCAGACCGCGGACGACGCGCTCGAGCGTGTACCGCATCGCGCGGACCTGCGACATGATCTGGATATCGAGGCCCTCGGTGTCGTGATCCTTCAGGTACGTGCGCACCTTCTTGATCAGCTCGTTCTCGTGGGGGCGGTACGGATCGAGCCAGAAGAGCACCGGCATTCCCGAATCGCGCGCACGGTTCACGGCGAGCTTGACCCAGTCCTGGATCGGCGCGTCCTTGACGATGCAGAGGCGCCAGATGTCGCCCTTCTCCACGTTCTGCGTGAGCATGACCTCGCCGGTCGCCACGTCGACGATGTTCGCGACGGCGTCCTCTTCGATTTCGAAGGTCTTGTCGTGCGAGCCGTACTCCTCGGCCTTCTGCGCCATGAGGCCGACGTTGGGAACGGTGCCCATGGTCGTCGGGTCGAACTGGCCGTTCGTCTTACAGAAGTTCACCATCTCCTGGTAGATGCGGGAGAAGGTCGACTCCGGGTTGACGGCCTTGGTGTCCTTGGGACGGCCGTCGGCTCCCCACATCTTGCCGCCGGCGCGAATCATCGCGGGCATGGAGGCGTCGACGATGACGTCGCTGGGCGAGTGGAAATTGGAGATGCCGCGTGCCGAGTCGACCATGGCCAGCTCGGGCCGGTGCTCGTGGCACTTGTGCAGGTCCTCGACGATCTCGTCGCGCTTCGACGCCGGAAGGGTGTCGATCTTGCTGTAGAGATCGGAGAGGCCGTTGTTGACGTTGACGCCGAGCTCTTCGAAGAGCTCGTTGTGCTTGGCGAAGGCGTCCTTGTAGAAAACGCGCACCGCGTGACCGAAGACGATGGGGTGCGAGACCCGCATCATCGTGGCCTTGACGTGCAGGGAGAACATGACGCCGGTCTCGTAGGCGTCCTGCATCTGCTCTTCGTAGAACTTGTCCAGCGCCTTGGCGCTCATGAACATGCTGTCGATGACGTCGCCGTCGGTCAGCGAGACCTTCGGCTTCAGAACGACGGTCTTGCCGCTCTTCGTCTCGAGCTCCATCTTGACCTCGCGGTCGCCCTCGACGGTCATCGACTTCTCACCGTGGTAGAAATCGCCCTCGCGCATGTGCGCGACATGCGTGCGCGACGCCGGCGACCACTCGGTCATGCTGTGCGGGTGCTTGCGCGCGTACTCCTTCACGGCCTTCGGCGCGCGGCGGTCGGAGTTGCCCTCACGGAGAACCGGGTTGACGGCGCTACCGAGGCACTTGGTGTAGCGGTCGCGGATCTCCCGCTCCTCGTCCGTCTTCGGGTTGCCCGGGAAGTCGGGGATCTTGTAGCCCTTGTCCTGCAGTTCCTTGATCGCGGCGTGCAGCTGCGGTACCGAGGCACTGATATTGGGGAGCTTGATGATGTTCGTGTCGGGCAGCTGGGTCAGCTTGCCGAGCTCGGCCAAGTTGTCCGGCACCCGCTGGTCCTCGTCCAGGTAGTCGGGGAACTCGGCGAGGATGCGACTGGCAACGGAGATGTCGCTCGACTCCACCTCGATCCCGGCTGCGCTGGCGAAAGTGCGGATGACCGGCAGGAACGCGTGAGTCGCCAGCATGGGCGCCTCGTCGGTCAGGGTGTAGATGATGGTCGGCTTTTTCTCAGTCATTGCAGGTCTTGCCTCGTTTTCCGTCTGCTCGACGTCGTCTGTCCTTGTGGGCTCGGGAACAACTTTAGTCGTGCAGGGCTGTGTTGTGGCGACCCCGGTCCAGCGGGCTCGATGTGTCTCGAGACATAACCTGACCTGCGCCGACGATCTCCCACCGGCGACCCAGGAGGTTACTAATGAGTAACCTTCCGTGACCAGCAGGGCTTTTGTGCCGCGGCGCCGCTCTGACGACACGAACGCACACTGCCTTCTACTGCATGAGAAGCACGTCCTCGCCCGCAGTACCGACAAGTTGGTTGCCGAATCGTTCAAGGACCTCGCACATGAGCATTTCGTACGGTCAGACTCCAAGTGTCACGCTACCGCATTTCAGGGGCATCTGATGCCCCCCCCCCAGTCCTCACCCCCGGCCCGGACTGCGACCCCTTCGATCCTGCCGAAGCGGGCAGGTCCAGGTGCTGAAAAAGATACACGCCACGATAGACGGTCATCGCCGCATGAGTGCTCCAGCCGGAACCGGAGCGTCCTGCGTGGAGTAGCTGCACAATCGGGGTCATCTGCGCGTAGTAACGTAACTTCCGCTTAGGGGGCCGGTACTGCACGCCGGCACCGAGACAGGAGGCCCGTCTAACACGATGCAAACAAAGATTCACGGTCCACGCCCTACGGTTTAAGCCAAGTAGGCCACCCCTGAACCTGCGATAAGCGCAGTATCCTCAGCGAAGGAGCTAGAAATTTCAGACGCTAGAATGGCCATTTCCATACTATATAATCAACTACTCGTAAACCCCGCGGTGCGACACACGTGGGGGTACTCCGAATGGCGAACCGACATAACCGTTCAACGTGGCGCGCTTGACCGCAAGAAAGCGATCAAGCCCGGCGCGATTAGCCGGGCAACCGGATGCGATCTCCGAAACGAAGATGTTCCATTATACGTCTTCTCCATTGAGCGATACTTGGAGCTCAAAGCGATACTGGCAATCCGAGGAATACTCGGATCGGAAAACATCGCCAACGCACCCAAGTATCTGAAGCAAGCCAGCAAACGTGCAGATGCGACCAGTGCAGCGTTGACCGAACTAGCTCCGTCGTTGATCAGTTCAGAGATCGAATGGGTATCGTCGATAATTAGCGAGTCATCCGGGAGTCCGATCCGAGACCACTTTCAAAGTATTTACCACGAACTACTGCCACGCGAAATCAGGCACGCAGTCGGACAATTCTATACCCCGCAATGGCTCGCCAGGCATACTCTCCGCCAACTGGGTTACAAGTCGGAGGACCCTGATTCGCTACTACGGACCATTTGTGATCCAACTTGCGGATCCGGCGTTTTCCTGGTGGCCGCCGCGGAAGAGGTCCGCCAAGCCGTCCAAAATAGGAGTGTCACAATTGAGGCCGGTTTGGAGCAAGTTGCCCACAGGCTCACCGGTGCAGATATTGGGGCGCTTCCGTGTCTACTGGCTACTACCAACCTGATACTTGCCTTATCAGCCATCTCGATCGATAACAATATAGAACTAATATCGGAAGCGTTACACTCCATAAAATGCGCAGACGCTCTCGATGCACAATCGGGAGATCAAGTTAACGCCGATGTTGTAGTTAGCAACCCACCCTGGACCAATTGGGAGTACATGCCAACGGAATTTCGGCAGAAGCATATAAACTTATGGCCTCGTTTAGGGATCTATAAGAAATCAGTCAAGAACGCCGGTTTCAGCAAGGAAGATGTGTCTGCATTGTTTGTCGCCCACGCTATTGCACACCGCTTGAAACCAGGTGGCGACTTTGCGTTCATCCTTCCCGAGTCGCTAGTAAAATCTGCAACGAATCATGCCGAGTTCCGTCGATTCGAAGTAGGCATTCTCCCCCGGCCTTACGCGATAACGCTTATGGAAGACTTCGTGGCTACAAAGCCTTTTGACGGAGTCTCGAACAGAACTATTGGCATCTATGGTCGGTCAGATAGTCTCACGCGTTACCCTATTGCAGTACATAAATGGGGAAAGTTACCCGGAGACAAACAACCAGTAACCGGGAACGCGGGTCTTAGTTTCGACCCCGTCATCCAGTGGGCGACGTTGTCGAAATCTGATGACGTTACTAGCAGTTGGTCAACTAGTAGCGCAAGTGCGAGTGCTCTTCATCGCGCGGTGGACGGTCCTAATATGTATCGCGGACGCACTGGCCTTTTTACTGGAGGCGCCAACGGCGTCTTTCACATTCGTCGCCTGACAACGAGGGGAGAGTACATAACAGTAGAAAACGTCACCGAGAGAGCAAAGCGCAAAGTGGATACAGTTCGAGCTGTCATCGAACCTACATACATCTACCCGTTCCTTCGCGGTCGAGATGTATCGCAGTGGAAATACGACTCGGAAATTTCCACATTGCTCCCCCATACAAAAGAAACCAAAATGCAACCTGTTGACGAAGAAACAATGCGCGAAGAGGCGCCCTTGACATACGACTATCTTTCACAATTCAAATCAACACTCGCGGATCGACGCGGATTCTCGAAATGGGAACTTCCCTATCTTCAAACGGCATTCTACGCATGCCAGCGAGTTGGCGAGTACACCTTCTCCGACTGGAAAGTAGTCTGGCGATACATCTCAGCGCGTTTTACGACAGCAGTAATTGGCCCCTCCAAAGAAGATCTCAAACCACATATTCCGAATGAAAAATTGATGTTGATTGCGTGTGGGTCAAAAGATGAGGCATTTTTTGTTGGTGGGATTCTCGCATCTGCGCCGGTCATCAGCCACGTCCACAGTCGCATGGTTTCTACCCAGATCCCACCAAGCATCGTTCAGAACATCGCGATCCCACAATTCAATCCAAGGAACTCGATTCACATGGAGATTGCACGCTTCTGCGAGTTAGGGCACCAGCACACGGGCAAAGGCCTAGGCCCTGAAGCACGTCTGTGCGCCGATGAGATCGACATGTTGGTATGCCGTTTGTGGGGTCTTTCCGAGATTGCAGTAGCAGCCGAACGCCGTAGTATTGGATACTAATATTGCCCTTAAGTTTGCTCGCGGCATTGGGTTGAAAAGCCGCCGATTCTGGATTGATCTATGATTCTTATCGGCGGTTCAGGGCCGACCCTTCTATAGTTTGCACGGGAATCGGGCCCAGCACTCCGATCGCAGACCGCTTAGAGACCCGTCCATTAGTGAACTACAGTATTCGCGCCTTGGTTAAAAGATGAAAGAGCAAATGTACATCCCATCACCTGGCCTGCGCATTCGAACATAGCCAGGTCACCGTGAGAGATCCATCTTGGTTGTGTGTGAACGCTAATGCCGAGGTTCACCTAGCGCAGTTGGCTACTAAATCCTCACTGATCAACCCATATTGTCGCCCATCCAGCAGAAACCTCGCGAGCGCTCCGAGGCGCGGATTGAGTCGGCCCGAGAACGGGGACTCCGGGAGCGTATTTCTTACCCATGACTAATGCGTTGGCAGCACTGTAGTGTTCCTCGTCGAATCGTATACCGAGGACGGTGCAAAGGCCCAATCGATTTGCGGCGAGCGCGGACTTGTAACTCGATTTATGTTGGAAGAAATCATCAAAAGTATGCAACATTGGAGCAAGCGTCCCGTTGACGTTCTCCGAGTAACCAATACCATCCACGATTCCCCACATCTCAAGCACCGACTGGGTTGAGTCTTTATAGAATTCGAGACGCTCTCTGATAGCAATATTTGTCTTAGCCTTATCGACACCGAACTGACCAGGATCTGATGACTGCACCAAGGCAAACACTAGAGCCCTGGGCTGTTCATGCTTGTCCAGGACCACAATGTCGGCACTTACGGTTCTTGCTGCATCTCGTTTCACAATTTCGAAAGTGTCGAGCGATACGTTAGGGTCATAGCCACCCATTGGGTTTATGGCTTTATTTTCGGGCAGTATTTTTATACCGCACTCGGAAAGAACTCTTGCTATCTCAGCTTCTGCACCATGTCCACGACGCTTTGTCTCGTTCTGCTGAACTTCTTTTGGGTAAAGCCACTTTTCTTGAACGGCTTTTCTTGTTGGTGCGTCCATGGACCGGTATACCTGGAGAACAGTCAGGGCACCTTTCGCGGTCAAATACTCAGCAGTTACTTGCGCCGCACGAAAACGGCGCTTCGAGGGGCCGTGCGAAATGAGCCGCAGGATTGCCGACGTGGTATGTCGTCTCATCTCACTCGGTAGACAACCACAGATTGTCGGAAGTTCGTATGGCACTATGAGTTGCCGGCTCAGCAAATAGCTCAAGTCTAGGTAGAAACGCTTATCCGATATCGATGCCAGCATTCTTAGCTCGATAGCTAACAACGCGTCTTTCACTAAGAGGTCCGTGAGTGTTGTTTCGCTGAGAGATACATTCGTGGACGCAGCAGATGTCGGAAAGAGGTGCTCAATCTTCAGTAGACCGTTAGGATCTCGCGAGGCCCCTGCTAACGGCATTTCCTCCTGGGAGGCGACGTGTGTCCAGTATTCCCCTAGAGGTGGTCCACAATCGCCCATTCCTACAGAAGCATGATCTGCGTTCATCAATGACCTCCTTGCGTGTAAGCAAGAGTATCACCGACCGGCGGTTGTCCAGCCCGCGAAGTCGAGGCGCGAGCTGCCGAGCGGCGCTTCCGGGCTTGTGACGCGGTCCGCGGCCACTCTCAACGTCATTGCACGACCCTCAGATCAGCATAAATGGCACATTGCCTGCTTTCGGTCCCTGCGCTTCCAAGTCGCACATTTTCTTTGGGCGACCGGTCTAATTGGTACCCGACCGGCAGGTCTGGGTGGTGCCGCCTCGCCTTCACTAGCGCCCAGATCACCTCCCGATTCGTGGGAACGATGCATGCGGCGCCCAGCGGAACTTGAGCGCCCACGGATCGAAAAGCACCCCTCTCGCGCTGATCCCGACCAGACGGTAGCCGGCCTGCCGCAACACCATTGGCAGCGCCTGGGTCGAAGGCCGAAGCACACCCTGGGGTCCCCGGGGTGCTGAGTGAGGGTGCGGGCACCGTAGGGCGAACACGTGGTAGTTCAATGCCCACCTCGGTACCAGCACACATGGTCTCGGCGTCAAAGTCGTCGGCTTGAGCAAGATGTCGGTGAACTGGTCTGCGCTGACCTCGACAAGGCGGCTTGTGCTTGCCTTCGCTGCCTCGACTTGTCGAAGCGGACGGTGGAGGATTCGTCAAGAGGTAGTGGAGTCAACGACGGTGGCCCCTCCCACCCCAGCTCGGCCTGACGGCACTCGTGCTGCCCTGCTTCGACCTCACGTCCGGCCCGCAGTGGCTGTTCGTCGGAATCCACGTCGTGAACGTTCTGTCCGCGACGCAGGACGTCGTCACCGATGGGCTCGCCGTTCGACTGCTCGACGCACGCGACCGAGGAGTGGGCAACGGGATCCAACTCGGGGCGTACCGCATCGGCATGATCGTCGGCGGCGGCGTTCTGCTGTGGTTGTTCTCGTTCGCGGGATGGCGAGCACTGTTCGTCGCGATGGCCGTGTTGATCGTCGCGTCCACGATCCCGGTCCTCCTGCTTCGCACTCAGCTCGACAGGGCGGACGTGCGACCGACCGAGTCGACGACCGCAGTCCGCCTCGCCGGAACGTGGTGGGTTCGTCTGCGCCGACCGGGTGTCATGGCCTTCATCGGCCTGATCGCCGCCTACAAGTTCGGCAACTCGATGGGGTCGGCCCTCGTCGGTCCGTTCCTCTCCGACCTCGGGCTCTCCCTGGGTCAGATCGCGCTCCTCGAAGGCGGAGTCGCGTCCGGCTCTGCACTCGCAGGTGCGGCGCTCGGCGCCTGGTACGCGACGCGCTTCGGCCGACGGCGCGCCCTGCTCGTCGCCGGCATCACCCAGACCCTCGCGCTCGGCTTTTACGTTGCCGCGGCACTCGACATCGGCGGGCTCGCCCTCGTGGTGACTGCCAGCGTCAGCGAGCACGTCTTCGGCGGCGCCGCGACCGTCGTGCTGTTCGCCCTCATGACGGACGCCTCCGAACGCGTCTACGCCGGAACCGATTACACCCTTCTTGCGTGCGCCGTCGTCTTCTCCCAAGGCATCGCCGGACTCGCTGCAGGCGTGGTGGGCCAAGCCTTCGGCTACGCCGCGATGTTCGGGACGGGCCTCGTCCTGTCAGGGCTGGGATGCGCGCTCCTGCTCTGGGCGCTGAAGAGAGGCATCGGGCCCGTGCAGTTGGGCGAGTCGGGCGTCATGGCCCCCGATCAAACCTGACCTCGGCAGCCGTAGTGTCGAACCATGGGAGTGCGCGCGGGTGTGGTGGTCACGGGTAGTGAAGTTCTGGCGGGGCGGGTCAGCGACCGCAACGGTCCCTGGGTGGCCCGGCAACTCCTACAGATGGGAGTCGATGTCGCCCATCTGACGGTGTGCGGTGACCGGCCGGCCGATCTGACGGCCCAGGTCCAGTTCCTCGCCGACCAGCACGTCGACCTCATCATCACTACCGGCGGCCTCGGCCCGACAGCGGACGACCTCACCGTCGAGACCGTCGCCGCGCTGTACGGCCGGGAGATGCACCTCGACGTCGAACTCGAAGGCCGCATCACGGCCATCGTCGAGCGCTGGCGCAGTCGGCTCGGTAGCGTCGCCGACTCCGAACCACTGCGAGCGGGCGTACGCAAGCAGGCGATGGTTCCTACCGGGGCACAGTCCATCCCGCCGACGGGCACAGCACCGGGCGTGGCGATGGCCGATGACTCGGGCACCCTCCCCACGGTCCTCATCCTTCCGGGCCCGCCCTCCGAACTGCAGGCGATGTGGCCGGAGGCGATCGACAGCGCGCCCGTCGCTGCAGTGCTCACGCGGAGGGCGTCGGTCACCGAAGACACCATTCGGGCTTACGGATTGTCGGAGGCCGACCTCGCCGCGACCTTGCGCACCGCAGAGAGCTCGATTGCCGGGTTCAGCGATCTGGCGATCACGACCTGCCTGTCGCGCGGTGAACTCGAGATGGTCACCCGCTACGAGGAGTCCGCGGCCGCCGCCTACTCCGACGTGCTGGCGCTCATCGAGCAACACCATGACGCGCAGATCTTCTCGACCGACGGATCCACCATCGACGACATCGTGGCGACTCGATCCGGTGGCCGCCGCATCGCGACGGCGGAATCATGCACCGGCGGCATGATCGCCGCACGGCTCACCGATCGGGCGGGCTCGTCGGCCTACGTGGTCGGCGGCGTGGTGTCGTACGCCAACGAGGTGAAGATCGGTTCCCTCGATGTCCCAGCCGCCATGATCGAGGAGCACGGCGCCGTCAGTGAACCCGTGGCCGCCCGCATGGCGGAAGGAGCGCTGCACCGCGTCGGTTCCGATGTCGCCGTCTCGACCAGCGGTGTCGCGGGGCCGGGTGGTGGCACGGAGAGCAAGCCCGTCGGAACCGTGTGCTTCGGCATCGCTGTCGCGGGCCGACCGACCGTCACGCGGACACTGCGGCTACCCGGTGATCGTGCGAGTGTCCGCGCACTCTCGGTCACCGTCGCGATGCACATGCTTGCGGATGCACTGAGCGACGCCTGAGGGCCGGATATGACGCTCCCACGCTGGCAGTTCGCCTCGGATGATCTCCTCACGCGCTACGTCGTGGTCACCCACGAGGACGTGAGCGGCTGGTCCATCCACACCCACCATGTCGACGGCACCACTGACACGTCTCTGTTCAACGAGCAGCCGGGGCTTGTCGACGACACCGGTCGGGTGTTCTTTCACGACGACGGGCCGACGCAGGTGTGGGCCGCAGAGATCGACGCCGCAGCCCTGCTGGTCAGTCTCGAAACGCCGACGGGCGTCCTGCTCGAGGTCGACCAGTGGGACGCGATGACCGCGTGGCTCGTCGAGTCGATGCAGGACGAACCAGCCGGGCTCGTCATCGATCTCGGTCCCAATACCGACATCCCCGACGACGAGATCGACGACATCGAGCTCATCACCGCTCAGCTTCACCGTCTCGACGACGGGGTCGTGATGGTGCGCCGCTCACGCCGCATTCTGCACACACTTCGCTTCGCCGATCATTCGGTGCAGAAACTGGTTCTCGACAGATGGCACCACGACGGGCATTTCGACGACTGCACCGATGGCTATCTGTTCAGCCGCGACCTCGCTCTCGCCGCCGGCGCGTGCGTTGCCTGGGTGCGTGATGCCGGTGGTGTGGAGGCCGCCGATCGGCTCGGGTGTTCGTTCGACTTCGCGGACGAGCTACCCGGGCAGGCATGACGTCCTGCAATCAGATCGCGCTCGGTGTCACGTGTTTCGAACAGGTGCGCGGAGCCGGGCTCCGCAAGAGGAGTTCTCAGAAGGGGGGAACTCCACTCTCCGGCGGCCATACGGATGAACTGCGCCCACCATCGCCCCTCGGACGGCACACGTTCGACCGTCATGGCAGACAGTCCATTGTCACCAAAGCTCAGGATCTCGTCACGGGTCAAGGGCCACGGCGGCCCGTCGACTTCCGCGCCGTCCGCGCGGATTCCGGACACCACACACAAGGTCCCGGCGGGCGCGACCGTCGAGGCGATGGCCGAGATCGCGTCGACACGGACCCACACTGGCATGGACTGCACCGTGATCGACTCGACGACGAGATCGAACGCGGACGCCCATGCCGTCGGCATGTCCAACATGTCGGCAACTTCGTACGACACAAGTGAATCCGGGAATCGCGTGCGCGCGGCCTCGACCGCAGTCGACGAGATATCGAACGCTGTTGTGTCGTAGCCGAGTGAGGCGACGTACTCGGCGTCGGTACCGTACCCGCATCCCACGACCAAGGCCCGCAGACCCGGACGCCCAGATTTCGCCAGGCGCTCCACGATCAGAGGATTCGGCTCGTCCCTATCCCATGGAACGACGGCATTGCCCTCGGCGGCCTCGCGATAGAGCCTCTCGAACCACCCTGTCGGATCACGCTGGTCCATCGCGTCGGCGGCGAGCCGACTCGCGTCGGCATCTCGATCGGTCACGTGCACTCCGCATCCGCTCGCATCGGGCCTGTTCCCGACTACTCATCCAGTGTCTCAGGCCCGAACTACACGTCAGAAACTGCTCGCCGCGACGACGACATCTCGCATCGGTCGAGTGCGACTGTAGCGACTCTGTGCTGCCTGCAGGGTGCGGTCGTCCCGGTCTGCGCGATGTCGGATGAGCGGTAACACTACTGGCGTTGCGCGCGCTGTAGATGACCGACTATCGATGGGCGACACCCTGGTTGTCGCGAGACCCTGTCGCTGACAGCGACCGTCATCCACGTCCTGTGATGCGCAGTCCCCGCCACCCAGCCGCAGCGGACGCCAGGACCCCGGCTGCTCCCCCGATCACCGGATAACTCCACCAGGGAACCGGAAGCGCGTTCCACCATCCAGAGCCGGCGTGATCGAGCGTCAGGGTGGTCGAGTAGCTCCTCGTTATCTCCACACCGCGCAACGGCGCATAGGCGCCGTCGTAGATCACCTCGCTCTGATCACGATAGAGGGCGAACCCCTCGACACCCAGGAAAACCAGGCCGATCACGACGCCCGCAAGGGCGCCCCACAGAACGAGAATGCGCACGCAGCACCCTAACCGGCGTCACGCCGTGCGCGGCTTCCCTACGCCGCGAACAGCGGTCATACCTCGACAGTAGGAACGGCTCGAGTCAGCCCATGTGAACCGGGGTGTCGCCGGCCGGCAGGTCGGTCTTGCGGGCACGAACCAACACCAGCACGATCGGCGTGATCAGGATGACCATGATCGCCGCTGCCGCGAACGCGTGCGCGTATCCGGAGACCTCCGCGGAGAACATGTAGTCGATCGTGGAGTTGATGAAGTTGCGGATCGGTTCCGGCAGGGCAGCGAGCTCGGAATCGGACGGCAGGGTCTGCGACGCCAGGGCCTCCGGGGGCACTCCGGCGGGCGGCACGGGCGCGATGTTCGACGACAGGTAGGACGACTTGGCGGACGTGTAGATCGTGGTGAAGACGGCGGTTCCCAAGGCGCCACCGATCTGCAGGGCTGCGTTGACGAGTGCGCTGGCAGCGCCGGCATCGTGATCGGCGACCCCGATGAGGGCCACGTTCTGCATCGGCACCATGAGCAGACCCAGCCCGAGCCCGAGGAGCATCACTCCGGGAAGCACGTGCGTCCAGTACGAGGTGTCGACGCCGATCTGCGTGAGCAGGACCAGACCGATGGCCGAGATGACGGGGCCGGCAGCCATCAACGGCTTCGGTCCCACGCGAGGCATCAATGCGGACGCTGCGGCGGCGGTGATCATGATGCCGCCGGTCATGGGGAGGGAGGCGACTCCGGCCACGACGGGGCTGAATCCGAGCACGATCTGGAAGTAGAAGGTCAGGTACAAGGTGCCGCCGAGAAGGGCGGCGCCGATGATGGCAGAACCGAGGTAGGCGGACCCACGGTCTCGATCCAGCAGGACGCCCAGCGGCAGAAGCGGATTGGCCGAGCGGGACTCGACGACGACGAACGCGGCCAGTAGAACGATGCCTAGCGCGATGAAGCTGAGGGTTGAGACGTTGGACCAGCCGTCTTCAGCCTCGGTGAACCCGTAGACCAGTGAGCCGAGCCCGAGGGCGACCAGAATCGCGCCGGGAACGTCGTACCGCGTGTCGCCATCAGCCTTGCTCTCCTTGACCAACGGGATGGCGGCGGCGGCGGCGAAGATCGCGACGGGAACGTTGACCAGCAGGCACCAGCGCCAGTTGGCGTACTCGGTGAGCACGCCGCCGAGCAGCAGGCCTACGGCAGCGCCGCCACCGGCGATGGCACCGAAGACACCGAACGCCTTGGCTCGTTCCTTCTCGTCGGTGAACGTGGTGGTCAGGATGGCCAGCGCAGCGGGGGCGAGCAGGGCGGCGAAGACGCCCTGGCCGGCGCGGGCGATGAAGAGCTGGTAGCCCTCCTGCGCCAGGCCACCGATGGCCGAGGCGATCGCGAATCCCGCCATGCCGACGAGGAAGGACCGCTTGCGGCCCCAGTAGTCGGCGATGCGGCCACCGAGCAGCAGCAACGCACCGAACGCGAGCGCGTAGGCGGTGATGACCCACGCGCGGCTGCTGTCGCTGATGCCCAGGTCTTCCTGCGCCTGCGGCAGAGCGATGTTGACGATGGTCGCGTCCAGCACGATCGTCAGCTGAGTGATGGCGACGATGCACAGCACGAGCCAACGACGCTCGTAGTTCGGATTGGCGTCGTTCTCTGACGACACGATGTCGGGCGTGCTGGTCACGGGCGTGCCTCGGTCCTGGGAAAGGTAAGCGGTGGAATGTCTGTTCGACGATTCGAAAATGTACCGTTGCGGTCCGACACGGTCAAACGAACTAGTTGGTTGGCGTAGGATTCGGCCTGTGAAGTCGGACACCCCCATCTCCCCCGCCGCCTCTGACACGCGTGAACGAATCCTCGATGCCGCACGCCGCGAGTTCGCCGAGCACGGCCTCGCCGGCGCTCGCGTCGACCGGATCGCACTGGCGTCTCGCTCCAGCAAAGAGCGCCTGTACGCGTACTACGGCGATAAGGAGCGGCTGTTCGGCGCGGTACTGGACCTTGGTTTCCGGCGATTCGTCGAGTCCGTGCACTTCACCCCACGCGATCTACCCGGGTACTCCATGGATGCCTTCACCCGCCTCGCGAGTGAGAAGGACGAGCACCGGATGCTGCTCTGGGCGCAGTTGCAGGGCCATCTCCCCGCGAGCGAACACGCCGAGGTGATGAGTGAGCGTGTTCGCGAGGTCGAGCAGGCTCAGCGCGACGGATACGTCGACTCCCATTGGAGTGCAGCCGATCTGATGACGTTGATTTTCGGTGTGCTGTTCAGCTGGTTCACCACACCGGACCTCGACCAGCGAGCCCATCGGCGGTGGGACGACGACGAGATCGCGCGGCATCGTCTCGTCGTCGGCGAGGCGGTCAGGCGATTGGCGGAGCCGCGGGTAGAACGGTGATCACCCGATAGAAGGAGCCCAATGACCGTGACCGAGGAGCGCCGCCTGATCGCCATCGCCGCACTCGCCGGCGTCGCTCAGAACGCCATCGCGATCCCCTACGTCCGCGAGCACGGCACCCGGTCGGTGGCGGACTTCTTCGTGGGCAAAATCTGGTCGACGGTGCCCGGAAAGTTCGCGATGGTCGATCTGATTCTCGTCGTCGTCGCGTTCCACGCGTGGGCGCTGCCCGAGTCGGGTCGACTCGGGATCCGCCGATGGTGGTGGGCGACGCTGACCATGACCTTCACCGTGGGAATCGGCACCGCGATACCCTTCTTTCTCGCTGCACGGGCTCGGGCGTTGCGACTGGCGCCCTGACGGGGTTTCCGCGCGGGAAGACGTGCCCCCGCTGCACAGCATTCCGCGTAGAGACTCGTTCTCGACAGATGACACCAACGACCCGCGTGTCGACGACTGCACCGACGGGTGCCTGATGATCGCCTCGACCGCCCTTGCCGCGGGGTTGCCGCCGTACATAACCACCCCGACGACTACATCCGACTGGACAAGCTGCTGCAGGTTGTCCCCGTCGCGCGCCCGCGACTCCGCACGAGAGCAGGCAGTGACGGGTGGTCGACTCCCTGCTGCACAACCACGTTCACCCCATCGCCACGAGATCCCGGTACCTCTCCACCATCGTCCCGATCACCTGATCCCCATCCGCCGCCCAGACAGCCGCGTTGAAGATTTCCACCTCCACGTCACCGCGGTAGCCGGCCTCCTCGACCCACCGCCCGATGGTCGCGAAGTCGATCACCCCGTCGCCCATCATCCCGCGGGACAGAAGGGGGTCGGCTTCCATCGGCACCAACCAGTCGCACACCTGGTACGAGCTGATGCGGCCCCGCTCCCCTGCGGTCTTGATCTGTGC
The DNA here is from genome assembly GCF_030818285.1 of Rhodococcus sp. SORGH_AS_0301. Lineage (NCBI taxonomy): Bacteria > Bacillati > Actinomycetota > Actinomycetes > Mycobacteriales > Nocardiaceae > Rhodococcus > Rhodococcus sp. SORGH_AS_0301. The sequence continues at coordinate 566,865 of NZ_JAUTAC010000002.1, read as the reverse complement.
CTCGAGGTCGGGGTCCCACCACACATGGAACGTGTCGACGACGACGCCCACCGCCTCCACCGGATGCGGCTCCGCCATGGCCAGTGCCTGACCCAGCGTCGAGATAACCGCCCGATCGGCCACGAACATCGGGTGCAACGGCTCCAACGCGATCCGCACGCCACGCTCCAGCGCGTACGGCACCAGTTCGGCGAGCCTCTCGGACACCCGTGCCCGCGCACCGATGAGGTCGCGATCCGGGATCCCGCCCATCACCATCACCAGCTCGGGTGCACCCAGCTCGGCGGCCTCGTCGAGTGCGCGACGGTTGTCGTCGAGCCCGTCATCGTCGATGGCCGTGAGGAAACCACCGCGGCACAGGGTCGACACCCGCAGCCCGGCATCGGAGATCATCTTCGCCGACTCCGTGACCCCGGCTTCCTGCACGCGGTCACGCCACGGCCCGATCGCGCCGAGCCCTGCCCGCGCCGCACCCTCGACGGCCTCCTTCAGCGTCCAGTTGTTCACCGTCTTGGTGTTGAGAGACAGACGTTCGAGACTCATGCCGACACCCCGTTCAGCTCCAGGTACACGCCCATCCGGTGCACGGCCAGGGCCGGGTCTGCCAGCAGCCCAGCACGATTCGCCAGGACGAACAGCTGCGTCAGATGCTTCACACTGCGGCCTGACGCCAATCCGCCGACCATCGAGAAGCCCGGCTGCTTCCCGTTCAACCACGACAGGAACGCGATGCCCGTCTTGTAGTAGTAGGTGGGTGCCGCGAAGATGTGCCGGCCCAGTTCCTGCGTCGAACGCAGAATCTCCCCGGCACGAGCAGTGTTGCCGCGATCGAGCTCTTGCAACGCTGTGGACGCCGCGGGGTAGATGCCGGCAAAAATGCCGAGCAGCGCATCCGAGTGGTGCACACCGTCGCCCATGATGAGCTCGGGGTAGTTGAAGTCGTCCCCGGTATACAGGCGCACTCCGTCGGGCAGAGCCGCGCGAAGGGCGATCTCATGCTTGGCGTCCAGCAGCGACACCTTCACACCGTCGACCTTCGCTGCGTGTGCCTCGATCAATCCGCGGAACGTTGCGGTCGCGTCGTCCACCACTGCGCTGCCCCAATAGCCCTCGAGCGCAGGGTCGAACATCGTTCCGAGCCAGTGCAACACGACGGGCTCGTCGACCTCGTCGAGCAGCGTCGAGTAGACGGACAGGTAGTCGTCGGGTGACGACGCCACCCGCGCCAGCGCACGCGAGGCCATGATGATGACCTTGGCGCCGGACTCCCGCACCACCGCGATCTGCTCACGGTAGGCATCGAGGACACGAGCGAGACCCTCCCGACCCGACGGCAGCGTCGTCAAGTCGAGTTGATCAGTTCCGGCTCCACACGCGAGTAGTCCGCCCACCCGTGCAGCCTCGGCACCCGAACGTCGGATCAGCTCTGCGGTCGCGGCCCAGTCGAGGCCCATGCCGCGCTGCGCGGTGTCCATCGCGTCGGCGACTCCGAGTCCGTAGGACCACAGCTCGTGCCGGTAGGCGAGGGTGGCGTTCCAGTCGATGTCGGCCGGTGCGCCGGGGGTGTTGTCGCCCGTCACTCGCGGAATGACATGTGCCGCTGCGTACGCGATGCGCGAGGTGATCGGGGAGGTGGGCTTCGTCCACTCACCGGGCTCCCCCAGCTGATACGAGCCGTGGCCCGGCAGCGCGATGGTGAGGCGCGAGTCGACGGCGGTCACAGCGAGATCTCCGGCACGTCGAGGCGGCGGCCCTCCGCGGAACTGCGCAGTCCGAGCTCCGCCAGCTGCACACCGCGCGCGGCGGACAACAGGCCGTAGCGGTGGGGGCGCTCGGCGATCACGTCGCGCAGGAACTCCTCCCACTGCAGCTTGAAGCCGTTGTCCAGATCGGCGTTGGCCGGGACGTCGAGCCACTGGTCGCGGAAGGGCTCGGTGACGGGCAAGTCGGGATTCCATACGGGCTTGGGAGTGTGCGAGCGGTGCTGGGCGACGCAGTTGCGCAGTCCCGCCACTGCGGAGCCGTGGGTGCCGTCCACCTGGAACTCGACCAGCTCGTCGCGGAAGACCCGAACTGCCCACGACGAGTTGATCTGCGCGACAACCCCGTTCTGCATCTCGAAGATGCCGTACGCGGCGTCGTCCGCGGTGGCGGCGTACTCGTTGCCCTGCTCGTCCCACCGTGTCGGGATGTGGGTGGTGGCCTTGGCGGTGACGGTCTCGACCTTGCCGAGGATGCCCTCGAGCACGTAGTTCCAGTGGCAGAACATGTCGACGACGATGCCGCCGCCGTCTTCGGAGCGGTAGTTCCAGCTGGGTCGCTGCGCGGGCTGGCCGTCGCCCTCGAAGACCCAGTAGCCGAACTCGCCGCGCAGCGAGAGGATGCGTCCGAAGAAGCCCTCGTCGACCAGTCGCTTCAGCTTCACCAGTCCGGGGAGGTAGAGCTTGTCGTGGACGACGCCGGCCGTGACGCCCGCGTTCTGCCCGATGCGCGCCAGCTCGATGGCCTGCGTCAGCGTCTCGGCCGTCGGCTTCTCGGTGAAGATGTGCTTGCCGGCCTTCATCGCCGACGACAGTGCCTCGGCGCGACGCGAGGTCACCTGGGCGTCGAAGTAGATGTCGATCGACGCATCGTCGATGACCGACTGGGCGTCGGTGGTGTACTCGGCGATGCTGTGCTGAGCGCAGAGTTCCTGCAGCTTGGCCTCGTTGCGACCGACGAGCACCGGCTCGACCTGGACGCGCGAGCCGTCCGCGAGCAGCAATCCGCCGGCGTCGCGGATCGGGAGGATGGAACGCAGAAGGTGCTGACGGTAGCCCATGCGACCGGTGACGCCGTTCATGGCGATGCGCAGGGTTCGGGTGGGGTGAGACATCGAATGGCCTTTCTGACTGCTCGGCAGCCAGGTCTGAAGAGGTGCACGACCGAGTGGATCGAGGCGCGCGAGGGCCTCGGGAGACGGTGCGGCGGAAAGTCCTGCACGCGTCGAGGGGCAAGTCAGCTTCGGAATGCGCTTTCCAAGCTATGCTGTCGAGGTCGATCGGTCAACAGGCACCGGCGGACCGCAACGATTTCGTGGGGGTGGCGAGCATGGCGGCAGTGCGATTGCGTGACGTGGCAGCAGCGGCCGGCGTCTCCCAAGCCACGGCATCACGGGTGCTCAACGGCTCGTCGAGGGTGCCCGGCGAGGGGGTGGCCGACCGAGTGCGCGCCGCCGCAGCCGATCTCGGCTACATCGCGAATGCCCAGGCCCAGGCCTTGGCGCGCTCGTCGACGGGCCTGATCGGCCTCGTCGTGCACGATGTCGCCGATCCGTACTTCTCCTCCATCGTCCGCGGCGTTCAGAACGAGGCACGTGACGCCGGCAAGCTCGTATTGCTCGCGAGCACCGAGCGCGACTTCGCCATCGAGCGGCAGTCGGTGAGCACGTTCATCTCCCACCGTGCCGACGCCATCATCCTGGCCGGATCGCGGCAGAGCGGCGACCTCGACCGTGCCCTGGAACGCGAGTTCGAAGCGTATCGGGACAATGGTGGTCGCGTCGTCGTCATCGGCCAGCCCATGCCGTTCGGAGCGGCCGTCGAACCCGAGAATCATTCTGCATCAGCAGCATTGGCCGAAGCGCTGTACGAGCACGGCCATCGGCGGTTCGCCATCATCGGCGGCCCGGGCAACATCCGCACGTCCGCGGACCGTCGCAACGGATTCGTCGAGGCACTGTGCCGCCACGGCATCACCCCGGAGATCGAGGTGGCCGGTGACTTCTCCCGCGACGGCGGGTACAGCGCGGCACGACGCCTCGCGGCAGCCTTGGAACTGACGCCCGGTCACGGCACTCCCCCGTGCGTCTTCGCCGTCACCGACGTCATGGCCATCGGAGCCATCGCCGCGTGGCGTGAGCTGGGCCTGAGCGTTCCCGACGACGTCTGCGTCGCGGGCTTCGACGACATCCCCACCCTGCGAGACCATGTCCCGAGCTTGTCGACGGTCGCCCTGTCGCTCGTCGACATCGGCGAGCGTGCCGTACGGCTCGCGCTCGACCCGTCGGACCGCGCCCTCGACGCGCACGAGTACGCACCGGGAACGGTCGTGCTGCGCGCGAGCAGCGCCCTGAACAGGTAGTTGTCCGTTTTCCTTGACACTGTGGGCGCGATCACATTAGATTCGGCCGCAGCTTCGGAAAGCGCATTCCAGCGGGAGTAGTCGGACCCGCACCACTACTAGCTTTAGGACTCCTCATGGCGGTAACAACGTCGGTCGAGGCCCCACTCGCTGCACCGTCGGCACCGCATCCCGCGCCGACGCGTCGTCGACGGTTTCCCTCGTTCCGCAACACCTGGTCCGGCTTGTGGCGGCCCCTCGCTCTCGTGGCTGCGCTCGTCGTCGCGTGGTGGGCGGTCACGACCACCGAACTGGTTGCGCCCTACATCCTTCCGTCCCCCGGTGACACCTGGTCGACGATGGTGGACAACGCGTCCTACCTCGCCGGCCACACCTGGGTGACCACCTACGAGACCATCGCGGGCTTCGTCATCGCCGGCCTGGTCGGCATCGCCGTCGCGGTGGTGATGATCTACTCGTCGTCGATCGAGAAGACGATGTACCCGCTGATCCTCTTCGCCCAGGTCATCCCGAAGATCGCCATCGCACCACTGTTCGTCGTGTGGCTCGGCTTCGGCGCCAGCCCCAAGATCCTGGTGGCCGTCCTCATGGCCTTCTTCCCCATCGTCATCGCGGGCATGGCGGGCCTGCGGTCCGTCGACCCGGAGATCCTCGAACTGACGTCCACGATGGGCGCGAGCAAGTGGAAGACGTTCTGCAAGGTGCGCTTTCCCGCCTCGCTGCCGCAGCTGATGTCCGGCCTCAAGATCGCGGCCACGCTCGCCGTGACCGGTGCGGTGGTCGGTGAGTTCGTCGGCGCCAACGAGGGACTCGGCTACGTGATCCTCCAGGCGAACGGGAACATCGACACTGCAATGCTGTTCGCCGCTCTCATCATCATGTCTCTGCTCGGCATCCTGCTGTTCCTCGTCATCGAGATCGCCGAGAAGTTCCTCATCCCCTGGCATGCGTCGCGCCGCTCCACCGCGTCCGTCGGCGCAGTGTGACCCGGCTGCCTCACCCACACCTCCTCGAAAGAAGACTTCCATGAAGCTCAAGACTGCCCTCGTGGCTGCGGTAGCCGCGTCGCTCGCTCTCGCCGGATGTGGCGGCGGCGGTGGTGGTGCGGAGAAGGCTCCCGGCGCCGACGGTGAGACCACCGCGACGTCGCTGATGCTCAACTGGTACCCCTACGGCGAGCACGCACCGTTCTACTACGGCGTGCAGGAGGGGATCTTCGCCAAGCACGGCATCGACCTCACCATCACCGCCGGCCAGGGCTCGACCAAGACCGCGCAGGCCGCCGGCTCGAACCAGACCGACTTCGGCTGGGCCGACTCCGCCGCCGTCATGTCGAACATCGACAAGGGCGTGAAGGTGAAGAGCCTGGGCGTCTTCCTGCAGACGACGCCGTCGGCCGTCCAGGTCTACGCGGACGGTCCCATCCAGACCACCGCGGACCTCGCCGGCAAGACCATCGCGGTCTCCGCCGGTGACGCACCCACCACGACGTTCCCGATCTTCCTCGACCGCGCCGGTGTCCCCGAGGACCAGGTGCAGCAGCAGAGCCTCGACTCCGCGGGCAAGATCGCCGCGATGCTGTCCGGTCAGGTCGACGGCCTCATCGGGTTCGCGCACGACCAGGGACCGAATATCGCGAACAAGTCGGGCCGCGAGATGCGCTACCTCCGCTACTCCGACGAGGGCCTGAACTTCTTCAGCAACGGCCTGATCGCCAACACCTCGACCATCGAGAGCTCGCCGGAACTGGTGCAGGCCATGGTCGACGCCACCACCGAGTCCTTCGAGGCCGCCATCGCCAACCCCGAAGAAGCCGTGAAGGCCATGGTGGGCAAGGACCCGCAGACCCCGCCGGAGTCGGTGCTGCTGCAGCAGTGGCAGGAGACCATCCCGCTGCTCACCACCGCCAACACCGAGGGCCAGGCACCGGGCGTCAATGCCGAGGAGGACTGGACCAACACCATCTCCATCCTCGGTGACGCCGGGCTGACCGAGGTCGGAGCCGAGCCGTCGAAGTACTGGGACTCCTCCTTCACCTCCAGCAAGGAATGAGCGACGACATGAGCGCCATCACCCACGAACGCCCCACCACCGTCACCGACACCGCGGTTTCGGTCGAGGGTTTGACGGTTCAGTTCTCCTCCAAGCGTGGCGACGTCACCGCCCTGTCCGACGTCGACCTGAAGGTCGGCAAGGGTGAGTTCGTCTCCATCGCTGGCCCGTCGGGCTGCGGCAAGTCCACCCTGCTCAAGGTGGTCGCCGGCCTGACCGGCGCCTCCCGTGGCTCTGTCGAACTGGCAGGCCGCGAGGTGAAGGGACCGCAGCGCAACATCGGATACGTCTTCCAGCGCGCCGCGCTGCTGGAATGGCGCACCGTCCGCAAGAACATCCTGCTCCAGGGCGAGATGCGCGGCATGAACAAGAAGGCCGCCGCAGCGAAGGCCGACCAGCTGATCGAGATGACCGGCCTGACAGGCTTCGAGGGCGCACTTCCCCACGAGCTGTCCGGCGGCATGCAGCAACGCGTCTCCCTGTGCCGAGCTTTGCTGCACGAGCCCGAGGTGCTGCTGATGGACGAGCCCTTCGGCGCCCTCGATGCCCTCACCCGCGAAAAGATGAACGTCGAGCTGCACCGCATCTGGCGGGAGACCGGGACCACGGTCATGCTGGTCACCCACTCCGTCGCCGAAGCCGTCTACCTCGCCAATCGGGTGGTCGTCATGAGCCCCAGGCCGGGGCGGATCGTGGACATCCTCGATGTGGACCTCCCGGTGCATCGGGAGTACAGCGCGACGATGGAGAGGCCAGAGTTCATCTCCGTGGCCAACACGGTGAGGGATCTGCTGGGGGCTACGACGGGGGCGGACTAGCCCCCCGTCGAATTCGAAGGCCTTCCAAGTTGCTGTCGGTGCAACGTCCTAAACTCAAGCTCATGACGGACAGAGCGATGCAAGTGCTGGTCACCGACCTCGATAACACATTATGGGATTGGTTCGAAGCCTGGTTCCAACCGTTCTCAGCTATGCTTACTCGACTGGCAGATCTTAGCGGCGTCTCTCAGGACGTGCTTGAGGCTGAGATCCGACAAGTGCATCAGGCACGCGGAACAACCGAATACTCGAATCTTCTCAATGAGATTCCCGCGCTCTTGACTGCCTCCGCACCAGGAAGTCCGGCAGATGTGTTCGACGAAGCTCAACACGTTCTTAACTCCCGGCGAAGGACTGCTACGGCTTTGTATCCAGGTGTTTACGACGCGCTCACACAAATCAAGGCCGCCGGTATTAGCATCGTCGCGTATACCGAATCGACCGCATACTGGACAGAATGGCGGATTAAACACACAAACCTCGACGGAATAATTGACGTTTTGTATTCAGCCCCTGACCACGAACTACCAGGGGGTGCAAATCCCCAGATCTTGCGGACGGGTTATCTGGCCGACTCCGAGTACGGCTTGAAGCGTACCGAACACCACCACGTCCCTCGCGGGGTGACCAAACCCAATGTCGAAATCCTCAGTTCGATACTTCGCGACCAGAACTGCCCACCAAGCCGGGCTGTCTATGTAGGCGACTCACTGATGAAAGATATCGCTATGGCTCAGTCCGCTGGTGTTTTAGACGTTTACGCACGATATGGCACCGTTCAACACAAGTCCGAGTATGAGCTGCTACGTCGGGTCACACACTGGCCTGACGAAGATGTTGCTCGAGAGAAGGCCGTAACGGCAGCTACAAAATCTCAAATCAAACCAACCTTCACATGCGAATCTCGTTTCGACGAAATATTGCCACTTCTAAAATTGCAATCACTGGACTCGACTTCAATTCATCATGAACAGCAGGCAGTCCGTTGACTGACGTAGATCCACGCACCGAGCTAACCAGGGACCAGCAAGTCGGCCATTACATTGACTTATGGAAAAAGACCGTAGACGTACAGCAACATTTCAACGATATTGAGTGGCGCATTCGCGGTTTAGCCTTAACTGTTGCTACCTTCTCTATCGGCGCGGCCGGCGTGGCCGCGAAAGACGGAGCTAAAGTCGGACCACTGAGCTTGGGAACCATTTTGGTTCTTGTTGGGCTCGTATTATGGTACACCTTCTACTTTGTCGACCGAGCTTGGTATCACCCCCTTCTGAAGGCGGCAGTAGTTCAAGGCACTAATATTGAAGACGAGATCAAGAAGGAACTCCCCCACGCCGGAATGACCGCTGCGATTACCGCGGGTAGCAAGTATCGACCAGGTAGAATAGTCGGAGCCCTGAGTGGCAGGGAGAGCATGCAATCCGAAGACAAACTTGTTTGGTTCTACAAGGTCGGCGCTATCGCTCTTATTTTTGCTGCCACCGGGCTTCAACTCAACGTGTTGTTTGAAGACAGTCGATCCGAACCTATCGCTGTGCTTGATTCGGTACCGCCGACTTCAAACGCAACCACTTCATCAAATCCACCCCCAACGAACAATTTTGCCCCCCAGGTGACACCCGGAGGAACTCCCCCACCGTCCGTCCCGCCAAAGACGGCGTTGCCGGAGCCGTAGTTACTACCTTAACCCCCGCTCCGGGACACGCGAGCCAGTGGTGTATCAAAAGGGTATATTCCCGCGCTACATGCGAAAGTGTCGTAGATTGAAGCCGAAATCAATTTGGCCCGATGTCCACCGCTTGTGCGGTTTCTAAGAACCGGCAAATAGGCGTTGTCGGCCTTACCCGCAGACACGGCAAGCCCCTGAAGCGCGTCGCCAGCGGCCGTAGGTAGCCAGTTACGATGCTCTAGAAAGAATTCTGTCCGATGAATCGACAGATCCCCGCCGTCTGCGTGTAGAGCTGATCCACGGTTCAATCATTTGATGACTTGATCCGCAGTGCTTATCAGACAAACGGCTAAGCCGGGTGCATCCGTCGAACGGACGACAATATCTTATGACTGCACGAGCGTGTTGGAATGGTCCGCGGCGAATGGATTTGCGTTCGGCAATACTAGTCCCTCAACTCAACTAAAGACGGTCGTGAGGACTACGGGCGTACTACACCTACAATCGGTCGAGTGCGTCATAGAGGGCCGCACGGTGCTGATCCGCATTAGGACCGACATCAAAAAATACCAGATCGCAAGTCGGCGCGAACTCACTAACTCTCAATGTGGCGGGGTACCTGTCGCCCCTTCCCAGTGCCACCGGGTAGAGAAGCACAGCTTTGTCGGCCTGCAATCCACAGTGCCTCGCATACGCAACCACCTGATAGATGTCAGCCCGTCGAACCCGGATGCGCTGTCCTCGAGTGGGACTTACATCGACGGAGTCATCGTCGGCCGATGACTGACCAGAACGCAGAACGCTCTTGTACTTCGCGTCGAGAACGAGCAGCGTGCCGTCCGACCGCCGCATGACATAGTCGGGCTTCACTGGCGTTGAGCCATTCACTTTATGGTCGTCGTCGAAGTCGGTTACGGTCGCGCGGTAGCTTCCGCTAACGCGAGAGGCTCCTGGCCAGGCCTCCAGGACGTTCCGTAGGGCTTGCTCATACAAGCTATTGAGAGACCACATGATTGCATCTTGCTCGTGGCCCCCGATTTCAGTGCTGACGTAGGTGCCCTTCAGCAGCGCTGTCGTGAATGCCACGATCGGTGTGTAGTGCCGAAGCGGGCCCGATAGATTGAGGCGTAACGCATCCTGTGGTTGAGCCGGTACGTCCTTCACAGCGCTGAACAGCGACAAGGCGTGACGCACCATCTCGTCTAACGCGACGCGTGCAGGTTCGCTCAGGACAGCGCGGACCAAGACGGCCACCTTTCGAAGGCCTGCCTTCAGATAACGATTAGCTGCAGTGTCGTGTGACGGCTCACTGAAGCGTGCCGGGACGACGTGCGGTCGCGCCTGCGAAACAGATCGGCTTAAGTAGCGGACGACAACGATGCGACCGCGGACGCGGCCCACGAGGTCCTCCTCGCGTACCACGTACCCCCGGCGGAGCCATCGGGTCGCGAATGCGAGTACCTCGGCGACGTACCACCCAAGCAGGCACGCAGCCGGCTCCGAACGCAGTGACGCCAGGTTTGTTCGTGCGTCCTTTAGTCTCATTCCGGCGCTCTTCGTGCCGTACGCCCAATCAGCCAGAAAAAATAGGTCTAAGCCGTCAATTTTGGGACTGACGCGCAGATGCACCGGGTCACCAGCGATATCGAGACGCACGATCCCTGCGAAGTCAGCGGATCGGACCGTCCACTCGCAGTCCCCGGGATTCTTGTGAAACGTGAGACTGAGCTCTTTCCAGCGCTCCTCGCTGACGGCCGCGACTAACTCGTCTGTAGCACGCGCAGTGGACTGCTCGGAGATCTCAAGAACCGGCACTCCGAGGTCCCAGAGTGCCGTCGCTGCGGCCTCAGTCATCGCTCGCCGAGTCATTCGCGGCGGCGAGTGCGCTGAGCAGTTCCGCCTCGACCGATTCTTGTCCACTTGAGACGCCAACAATGCCCAGAGTGCTAAGCACCGACGACAACTTCACGACGTCGACTAAGCCTTCGGCGGCGTACTCACGCAGCAACGGGATGACCTCGTACGCGAATCGTCGAGCGAGCAATCCGAGGGACCCCTGTTCCGTTGTCGCGCTACCGGACGGCAGGAAGTAGGAGTGGCCAATGGCAAGCGCCGCGTTGTTGTCCTCGACGGTGAAAAGCGTAGCGGTGGCATCGAACAGGCGGCGCGCGGCGGCGCGGTCGGACGTGCCCACCCATCCGGCTCGGTCGATGACCGTCGCATCCGGCTCCAGGTTTATGAATGTGAACCGTCGACGCAGTGCGTAGTCGATGAGCGCGATGGATCGATCGGCGGTGTTCATCGTGCCCAGCAGGATGAGGTTCGAAGGAATTGTCATAGAGGCATCCCCTTCGACTGCATACGGCGTCCGAACTCGAGCGTCCCGATACTCCAGCGCGTAAAGAAGTTCGCCGAAGACTCGGGCGATGTCGGCCCTGTTGACCTCATCGACAACCAAGATGGCGTCACACATGCTGCCTAGCTGGCTCAATTCGGCCGCCACGGCCGAAAGCAGGCTTAAGATGCGGTGCTCAGCCCGGAAGTTCACGCCGTTGGCCGAGGGGACAGGTGCGAGCGTGCGTACGAAGTCCTCATAGCCATATGACGGGTGGAACTGCGCGATATCCCAGACAGCCGAAAGGCCCAGCCTCACAACCTCGCGCGCGACTGCCTCTGGCGAGCGCTCGTTCGAGGGTAGCTCAGCGAGAATTTTAGACAGGTTGGAGTTGTCCCGGCGCTCGCCGGACGCCCAGTCGACGTATTCGAGCGCGACGTAGGTCTTGCCTGTACCGGGAGCGCCCTGTAGAATAACTTGCTTCCGACGCTGGGCCTCCTCGTGCAGCAATCTGAGATGGGGCGGCACCGCAACGCGGGTAGATGCCGGCACCTCGACGCGGGGACGAGCTGCAGCACGAAATTCTTCCTTAGTTAAGCCGAACCAGCGGTTTGCCTTCCAGAGCAGCGCCAGCTCAGTCGGGTCGCCTCGTCTGGCCACAGCGGGACTGACTTGACCTCGAATGCGCTCAAGGAGGAACTCAATAACCGCAGGCACGAACTGAGCGGTCGGAAGAAATTTTGAAGCTCCAATGATCGTGGCGCCGTGCTTCTCCGGCGTGAACAGTGGCACGGATGCCGCCTGATTAAGGAGGGTCGACGCGCCCTTGCGGGCGTTCGCTCCCACGTCGAGAGCAACGAAGGACTGCTCCACGACATCGGTCGAGAAGCCAGCTGGATCGAAGTGACCGGCTTGATCGACAAGAGTATCTTCCACCACCTTAGCGATTCGCGGCTCAGCCCAGGCTCGAGCTGCCCATGCCAGCGCGTTGGCGGTCGCCTGGTCGCCGGCCTTGGCTGCGCGGAGCCAAGCGTCCTCAAGCAGCTGGTCATCGCGGAAGAGAAACAGGCTCCTCACCCACGAGGCGGCGCTCTCGGCGCTGTTCCGAACTGCGATGTCGGTGACTTGCTGCAAACTCATCCCCGCTGAAACTTGAGTAGCCGTCGAAGTCAGACTTGCGAGGGTGGTGTTCCTAGTTAGAGACATGTTATCGAGTCCAACTTCCATGCGGCGATGCTATCGGCGTCGCTGCGTGGTTGCTCGGTTCCGCTGGGTGTGGCGGGTCCGACTTCCGCTGCGCCTGCAGTGGGTCACCAAGATCTGATGTAAGCTTGCTCTCAAGATCTAATTGGAGGAATTCGCAGTGACAACAGTTGGTGAGCCTCCACGGTCGAGCACGACGGCCGTGCAGGCGCTTCGCCAGGCGCAGGACGCGCCGCCGCTTCCGACGGTCGAGGGTGGATTCAAAACCCTCTACGCGGATCCGCCGTGGCAATTTCAAAATCGAACGGGCAAGGTCGCCCCCGAGCATCGGAGACTTGATCGATATTCGACCATGTCGCTGGACGCAATCAAAGCATTGCCCGTCGCCGATCATGTCGCCAAGGACGCACACCTCTATCTCTGGGTACCAAATGCACTGCTGCCGGAGGGCCTCGACGTCTTAAAGGCGTGGGGTTTCAGATACGTCTCGAACATCATATGGGCCAAGCGCCGCAAGGACGGCGGTCCGGACGGCCGCGGCGTCGGTTTCTACTTCCGGAATGTCACGGAAATTCTCCTGTTTGGCGTTCGCGGTTCTATGCGCACGTTGCCGCCCGCCAGATCGCAGGTCAACATGGTGGAGACTCGCAAGCGAGAGCACTCCCGCAAGCCCGACGAGTTCTACCCTCTCATTGAGGCGTGCTCACCTGGGCCCTACCTAGAGATGTTCGCGCGACGCGCTGAGCCAGGCTGGTACGCGTTCGGTGACGAAGCGTCAGAAGAAATCGAGCCGCGCGGCCGCGAGCAGCGTGGGTATAAGGGGGGTGAAATTGAACGCACCTGGCAGCCGAATAAAGCACCGGCCCTTGCTCCGCATCAAAGAATCGACGACGGCCTTACGGACGAGCTGGCGAAGCTCACGCGGGTGCTTTACGAGTCCGGTCAGAGCATACGGGACATTGCCAACTCGACGGGATACAGCATTCAACGAGTGCGGACACTTCTCCAGCACGCTGGCGTGGACTTACGCCCTCGCGGAGGCAGTCGCTGACGTCAACACCACGCATCGCGGCTGGTGCTTGCGAAGCGGGATTGCTCAAGGTTCGTTCGTCGCGGCCCAATTCACCATACTGGTAGTAGCCGGCGACCGTATCAACGGCTACTATCCGCGGGTGACCTTTCGGACGCCAGTTTCGGACCCTACGTCGATCGACCAACGCGTGTATAAGACTGGGGGAATCATAGTCCCGCTCCCCTCGCACCGGCGCATCTTCGTCATACATTAGCAGCGAGGTGTCTACAGGACACGCTCCGCGTACCATGAAATCTGACCCTCTGAAGTGCAGCCAACCTTATGGGTCCCGATAAACTCGCGGATAATTTTCCGAGTCGTGAGCCGCCCAATAACGAGGTTCGATTTTTCCGAAGAGGTCAAAAGTTCCCAGACGTCGTTGTTCTTATGTTGCGATTCAGCGATCCAGTCCATTCGACCGGAACCATCGAATGTGCCGCCAACAACTAAACGGCTCAAATCATCCGAGGAGCCAATGGCAACGACGAATGATCCGTCCCACTCATCGTATTCGCTACGCCCGTGAAACCTATCCAACAAAGAGTCGGAGCGTAGTCGGTCATTTCGACCCGACTCGCCACGCGGCTCGAAATCCACTGTTACAGTTTCATCAAACTCAACCCTCCCGAACACCCTTCGGGTTTCTGCACGCACAACGTCCAGAAACAAGTTCTGGTCTAGTTTCATTTTAGCGATAATGTTGCGGATTGGTTCGAATCCGGTCACAAAGAGGTGCTTGGGGCGGGGGTGTGGGCCCGGGAACATTGTAAGCCAAGTCAGAAGCTCATCGCGGAACTCGGCGGCGCTGGGTCGATCGCTAGGACTGAGGCTCGTGGCTTGTTCCATCAACACATCGAGAGTTGCGGCATCTGGACCACCGAATCGCGCCAACGAGACCCGATCGGTTGAAACCGTTAGACGCCCTGGCGGTGGAAGCGTCACTACGCTCTTACCGCCCAGCGTTCGCCGCCTTTCTGCGAGAGACCAAAAGGTATGCGCCAGCGAGTAAATATCGGCGCGGTACCAATCAATTTTTTCGTTGTAGAAGCGAGCCTCGGGGGCTAGATAGTTTCTTGGCCCAAGGGATTCCCCTTTTCGCGTCACGGTTGGCGTAGTCGTGTCATCGAACCACGCGGCGATACCGAAGTCAGCAAGTACCGGCCCATCCCCGTACCAGAAGAGATTCTCCGGTTTTATGTCGCGATGAGCGACAGTAGGCTCTGGCGGACGCGAGAGAGCGTCGAGGGTGTCGGCAAGGGTAGCCGCGGACTTGACGACCACTTCGAAATCGACCTCGGCAAGTTTATCCGCCAAAGGAATCGCGAGGGGCATGACATACCAAAGCTCATCTACATCGGCGTGCCAGTCCAGTAACGATAGCACTCCCGCAGTATTATTGCGGGTAAGCGCTCGCATTCCGGACAGTTCATCTCCAAATCTGGCTATTGCCTTTTTGGTATTATAGGTAGTCGTTTTGATTACCGCGTCGATTGCCATACGGCCACTCGAGTCGACACGTGATGCCAACCTCACATGTGGCTTGCCCGCCACAGTGCGACCGATCCTCCATGAACTGAACTCACCGTCGACAGTTCGCCCTTCAACCAGAGTGTACTTCGGCGGTTTATTGGCAGGTCTATGCGCGCTCACGACCCGACAGTAGCGCCTCATCCAGCCCGACGAGTCGGGAATGCACTAGCTAACCGCTATAACCGTGTCGTTCGCATACAGTAAAGACGAGCGACAACTGAAGGAGACACACAGCTGTCTGACGGCGGACTCCTCGACCATCCGAGGAACGCTGCGCTCCGGGGTATCGCGAGCTATAAGGCCCTATCGTCAGAGGTCAACGGCCAAATTCCTTCGGTTGAGCTCGAATGCGCCGATGCGCGAGGCCTCGCGATACGGTGATTGCGGCGAGTCGCGGTGGTTAAGCAGAACCTCAAGCCTCTGAGAGGCACGCGACACGTTCTGGGTCTCCGCCTCGAGAGTTGGGTGTCATGTATCGGATCCGGCGCGACATACACGACACCCTGGCCGCCGGGCTCAGTCGAATATCGTTGCTCGCGGGCGGTTTACAGGTCGGGAGCAATGACGGACCGGAGAATATCTCCAACACGTCGGCACTGATTCGGTCCACGGCTCACGAGTCCCTGGACGAGCTCAAACGCATCATCGGCGTTCTCCGCGGGTCCGATACCGGCGGCGAGGATGCTGGTCGGCGAAGCATCGCGGGAATCGGAGACCTCGTCGACGCAGCGCGTTCTGCCGGGTGTCGGGTGACGCTGGTTCAGGACATTCATCCCGGTGTGGTCGGCGATCTGACCAGTCATACCGCGTATCGCATCGTGCAGGAAGCTCTGACCAACAGTCAGAAGCATGCCCCGAGTTCCCCCCTCCACATCACGGTGAGTGGGGCGGACACCGACGGCATCAGCCTGACTGTGCGCAACCACATCTCGACGACAGCGCAACCAGGCCCGGGTTCCCGAACCGGACTGGCCGGTCTCGCGGAGCAAGCTCACAACGCCGGCGGGTGGGTGCGCTGGACTGCCACGGGTGGAGAGTTCATCGTGACGGCCTGGCTCCCCTGGTACTCCTGACGCGTCAGTCCTTCACCAGTCCGCCGTCGACGACCAGGTTTTGCCCCGTCACCGCTCTCGACCACGGCGATGCGAAGAACAGCACGGCGTCCGCAAATTCGGCCGGCGTCGTCACTCGGCGCAGCGGGGTGCTCTCGGCGATCATGTCGAACACCGCAGGCGGGGTTGCGGAGCTGGCGTCCGTGGTCCGCAGCAGACCACCGGACACCATGTTGACGGTGATGCCGTCAGGTCCGAGGTCCGCCGAGAAGGTCCTCGTCAGCGCCAACAAGGCAGCCTTCGCCGCCGTGTAGTCGTGATAAGGAACGACGGGGTTCTGCACGAGGTTGGTGCCGATCGTGATGATCCGCCCGAATCCCGCCTCCCGCATGCCGGGCACAGCTGCCTGCGTGGTGTGCAGAGCGCCGGCAACGCTGCCACGGAACTGCGAGTCGAACGCCGACCACTGGATTTCGTCGGCCTTGGCACGGTCGTCGCCGTTGAACGAGAAGTCGATCAGAGCGTTGTTGACGACGGTGGTGACAGTCGATCCGAAATGTTCACGTGCGCTGTCGAACAGCGCGTCGACCTGCTGCCGGTCCGTGACATCGGCCTGCACTGCTTTTACGCGTTCAGGACCGAACTCGGTTGCCAGAGCATCGGCTGCGGCTGCACTGCGGTGATAGTTGACCACGACGCGGGAACCCTGCTGCAGGAATGCTCGCGTAATCGCAGCACCCAGTCCGCGAGCACCGCCCGTCACGAGCACGATCTGTTCGGCCAACGGCACTGTGCGCATCTCGACATCCCTTCGCCAGCATGACCTGGTCAGGTTCGACGGGCGTGTTCTCAGCCGGTTCGGTTCGGCACCCCGTGTCGGACTCCATGAAACACCTATCCGCTGTGGCGTGTCGGCGCGACCCGATACGGTCGACCCATCATGGACTCCGATGCGGTCATCACCGTTCTCGTCGTGGACGACGACGCATTCGTTCGTCGCGGCGTAGCGGACATCTTCGCTGCCACCACGGACATCGTCGTGGTCGGATCGGTCTCGGACGGTGACGAGGTACCCGCCGCAGTGGCCGCTCATCGGCCCGACGTCGTCCTGATGGATCTGAAGATGCGCCGAGTGGACGGACTCGACGCCACCCGAGCATTGATGGCATCGGCGCACCCACCGAAGGTCGTCGCTATGACGGCGATGGACGTGGACGATCTGGTGGTCCGGGCCATCGAGGCCGGTGCCCACAGCTTCCTCAGCAAGTCGGAGGCGCCCGAGACGTTCCACCAGTCGATCCGCGCCGTCGCTGCCGGGAACACTTTGTTCTCCAAAGAGTCACTCCGAAAGATCGTGGCCACTACCCGACCACCACGGCCTACTGTGACGCTGGAAGCGCTGACCGACAAGGAACGAACAGTGTTGTCGGTCATGGCATCCGGGGCAACGAACGCCGACATCGCTCGGCAGCTCTACATGGCAGAGACCACGGTGAAATCGCATCTCACTGCCGTCAATCACAAGCTGCACGTCACCAACAGGGTCGAGGCTGCGCTGATGGCGTTCCGTGCGGGACTGGTTGTCTGAGGACCTCGGGTCAGGCTACGCCTGTTGCGCATGCTTTAGCCGGACTCGTGCTGGTCTTTCGCGTGAATCGATCCTTAAGCTTGCTGCAAACGACATAAGGCTGTTCAATCGTCATTATCGGCGGTAACGTGGCCTTAAGTTGTCTCTGGCAAGCATTGGAAACCCGCATGGCACCTCCTCGAAAGTCGCGTCGTACCGATGTCAGCAATCTCGCCAGGTCTTTCACGACACGCCGTCACGAATTGGGTCTGACGCAAGCTGAGCTCGCTCTGCTGGCCGGAGTCGGCCGTTCGACTGTTCAAGCTATCGAGGGCGGCAAGGACGCGCCTCAACTCGACGGGGTCAACGCCGTCGCTGACGCGTTGGGGTGCGATCTGACGCTTGTGACCCGCGCCGGAGCCATCGTCGAACCAGGGGAACGATGACCACCGGAGCCGACTTGCGCGACATCGATCGAGCAGACGTCTACAAGGGCAACGTTCGCGCAGGGTCACTGACGAGGTCCGGCGACAACGTCAGCTTCCACTACGACGATGACTACCTGGCACGACCCGGCGCGGACCCGGTTGCCTGGTCGCTGCCCACCGACGCTGTCGACGTCAGCGTAGGAGCGGGGAGCGTGCCGCCCTTCTTCGCAGGATTGCTCCCGGAAGGTGTTCGTCTCTCCGGTGTGGTCGCCGGGATGAAGACGTCGGAGGACGACCACTTCACCATTCTCCTGGGCGTCGGATCGGACACTATCGGCGACGTGCGCGTCGTCCCCCACGGAACCGAGCTGCAGCCTGCAACGCTGGCCTTCGATCCGGAATCCCCGTCACCGGACTTGCGGGCGTTGTTCGATCAGTTGTCCGGGCCGGATTCGATGCGCGTCGATACCGCGAGCTTGCCCGGGGTGCAAGGCAAGGTGTCCGCCCAGATGTACACGTCGCCCGTAGCGACGACGCACGGGGCAGCCATTCTGAAACTGGCTCCGCCGAACCGCTTTCCGCGTCTGGTCGAGAACGAGAACTTTTTCATGACTGTCGCCGAGAGCTGCGGGCTCGTCGTACCGCGTCGGCACACAGTGACCGACGCCCGTGAAGTATCGGGACTTCTCGTTCAACGTTTCGATCGGGACGGTGATCGCAGGCTCGCGCAAGAGGACGCGTGTCAGATCAACTCGCTGTACCCATCGTCGAAGTACCGGATGAAGACCGAGACGGTGCTCGACACGCTCGCCTCGACTGTCGAACTCGGTGGAGGTTCCGCGCGCCAGGCGGCGCTCGAACTGCTCAGGCTCACCGTGTACTCGTATGCGATCGGCAACGGAGATCTCCACGGGAAGAACTACTCCATTCGCCGGAACACCAGCGGAATGTGGGGAGTCACTCCGGCATACGACCTGCTGTGCACTCAGCCGTACATGGGCTGGAACGATCCGATGGCACTGACGTTCTACAGTCGGAACAATAAGTGGTCGCGCGACCACATAGTTGACGGCGCGGCACGCCATCGACTTCCACGTAAAGCGGTAGAGCGAGTTCTGGACGACGTGTGCGCCGGTGTACGCGCGGCGACCAGCGACGCGAAATCGATCGGCTTCGACGACAAGACGACGTCGCGGATGACCAGGTTCATCAGCGCGCGCTGCGACGAGCTGTCCAGCTGACGCACATCCGACATCCACCCGCGCAAGTCAGGTCGCGATGACGGACAGCATGTGGCAACAGATCACGCGTACACAGCCGCCCCGCAGATTCCACACTCCTCGAACTCGGTGCGCTTCCAGCGCGCGAGCGGGATGAAGAAGACGCTGAACTGCTTGTACTGCTGCATCCGAGCCCACTGAGTGGTGTTGTGGCAGCGCTGGCAGGTGCGGGTGTGGCCCGCGCCGAGGGATCTGCGTTTCAGGCCGAAGCCGAAGAGGAGGAACACCTCTCCCAGGATAGGTGGTCTAGCCGTTCTGAAGAACCTCTCGCAGCGTCATCGCACGCCGACCCGTCACCCGCTCGACGTCGTCGGTCACGGCGCTGAGTTCGCCGGAGGCGATTGCGGTGTACGTCGACACCCAGGCATCGTTCTGCCAGTCCGGAGCGTTCCATACAGCGCGTGACTCGTACGCCTCGTCCAGGGTCTCGTCGTGGAACGACACCGCACGACCTCGAACGTCGGCAATTGTCGCGGCCACCTCGGACATCGACAGCGCCTCCGGCCCCGTCAGGTCGTAGGTCTTGTTCACGTGCCGCTGAGGGTCGGTCAGAACTCGTGCCGCGACTCGCGCAACGTCTGCACGCGCCACCAAAGACACTCGTCCGTCCCCCGCGGGACCGCGTATGACACCGTCCTCGCCGGCGAACAGTTCCATGACGTCGCTGTAGAAATTGTCGCGCAGGAACGTGTGGTTAAGCCCGGACTCCTGAATGTGCTGCTCGGTGAAGTAGTGATCGCGCGCGAGAGTGAACGTCGCGTCCGGCGCCGCCCTGAAGAACGACGTGTAGACGATGTGCCGAACTCCGGCCTGCACCGCAGCATCGATGAAGGTGCGGTGATCCGCCAGCCGTGTCGCATTCTCGGCGCCGGACACCATGAACAACACGTCGATTCCTGCCAGGGCCTGCGTGGCACCTTCCGCGTCACTGTAGGAACTGGTGCCCACGGTGGCACCGGGCAGCTTCGGCGCTCTGGAGGGATCGCGAACCAGCAAGTGTTGTGGTGTGCCGGCTTCCGCGAGATGCGCTGCAACAACGCCTCCCACCGAGCCCGTCGAACCTGTGACAGCAATAGTCGGCATGATCGTCCCCCGCAGCAGTGTCGAACGGGTGACCGTTCGCGTTCGGGTCGAGTATGCCCGTCACCCACTCGCCACCGCCCGCCACAAGCGCTCGCTGACCCCCACCACCGCGTCGACAAGCTCCAGGGGCCGTAGGTCCTCCAGCTCTGCGTCGAACCGAGCCAACGATGCCGCGATGCCCGTCCACGACCACGCGCCTATGCGGACGCGACACCGACCGTCACCGAGATCTTCGACCGTCCCGTCGGCGAGATAGGGAGCGACCTCCGCCGCGGGAAGGTGCACCGTCGCCTCCCCTTCACACGCCCAATCACCCGAGACCGTGCCGAGGAAGCGTCGACGGAGCAGCTCGGCCGACGAGCCGCCGGGGATCGGACGCGGAGTGAATCGCACGCCCGTTCGCATCTTCGGTATCATGCGGTCGACTCGAAACACACGCCAGTCCTCGCGGTCGAGATCCCACCCGACGACGTACCAGCGACCTCCGGCTCCGACTACTCCGTGCGGCTCGACGCGTCGCGGAGGTATCACTGAATCATGTTCCGCCGATGCGTAATCGAAGCGGATCACCTCGTGCTTGCGTGCCGCCTCTCCTAACGTGCGTAGCACCGCGGGATCGATCGTGTCTCCGGCCGCAGGCAGCGCAGTGAGAGCCAGCGCGTCCACCCGGTTGCGGACGCGGGTAGGCATGACAGTTCGGAGGGTCGCCAAGGCTCGCTCGGCGGCATCGGCGATGTCGATACCCAAGGCCGGCACGACCTGCAGGGCGAGCGTCAGTGCGACCACCTGGTCGTCGTCGAGAAGTAGCGGCGGGACTTCCTCGCCCCCGTCCAGCCGGTAGCCACCGTCGGACCCGCGCAGCGCAGCGACGTTGTAGCCGAGAACGCGCAATCGGTCGACGTCGCGGCGGATGGTCCTCGGGCTCACACCGAGCCGCCCGGCCAGCTCCGTGCCCGGCCACTCGCGGCGAACCTGGAGCAACGACAACAGGGTCAGCATGCGCGAGGACGGTTCCGACATGAGTCGAGTATGGGCGACCAAGCGGTCAGGATCTGACCTATTGGCCTGCGATCGTCGTTCCTGTCGGCAAAGCCTGCCGGACCGAACTACTCGAGGAGTCTCGATGACCGTCATCACCGCCTTGCACATCAACCTCCGCGGCAACGCACGTGAAGCGTTGGAGTTCTACCAGTCCGTCTTCGGTGGCGATTTGGTCGCATTCCCGTACGGCGACACCGCGTCGGGACAGGGACCGACCCAGTCCGAGCAGGTCGCCTGGGGTGAGGTCAGCACACCCGGAGGGTTCCGCGTCATGGCGTACGACATCCAGGACTCGCTTCCCTACAACGCCGGTGAGAACGCCTTCTACAGCGCGCTGCGAAGCCACGACGCGGACGAGATCACCGCAGCATTCGAGGGTCTATCGACTGGGGCAACGGTGTTGGTGCCGCTCGGGCCGGTCGGGTTCTCACCGCTGTACGGCAAGCTTGTCGACAAGTTCGGCGTTACGTGGATTTTGGACGTCATCCCTAAGTGGTGACGCAACTCCAGCTGGTTGTGGACTTCCACCCCCGCTGAGCGGGGGTAGAAGTCCACGACTCGGGTCACTCGACGATCAACACATCCAACCGCCGCGGCCCGTGGACCCCTTCCACCCTGTTCAGCTCGATGTCACTGGTCGCACTCGGACCGCTGATGAAGGTCAGCGGTCGAGTGGCGTCCAGCACCGCGAAGGCCTGCGGCACCGTGTCCACCACCTGGTCGGCGCGGACGATGCAGATGTGATGGTCCGGAACCAGAGTCAGAGCCCGACGACCCTGCGCGACAGAGGCATCGAGCACGATCGTCCCCGTGGCAGCGATCCCCACCGCGCAGCCGGTGATCACCGCGTCGAGGGCATCGAGTTGGTCGATCAACAGGCTGTCGTCCGGAACCACCGCGATGCCGTCGACCCAGGCAGAGGGTAGATCGACGGGGACTACCGCTCGACCATCACCGAGCAGCGACGCCACCGTGCCGGCAATTTCCGACTCGGAGATCCGGTACACCTGAGCCCGGTAGTCGTCGACCGTTTCGGCGAAGCGGTCGACGTCACCCGACCCGACAAGAGCAGCTCGGTCGTAATCGCGCGGAACATCCACGCCGGCAACCCCGCCCGCGGTCGCGGCACGAATGCGCTCGAGAATCTCCGACTTCGCGTTCATGACTCGTCCTCGTGCGTTCGTGCCCACCACTGGCGGAACGTTTCCTTCGGAGGGGCCGGCATGTCACGGCTGGTGGTCCACAACGATCCGGGGAACGGAAGCGACTCGATGTGGCCCTTCTTCCCCGCCAGCAGGCGTCCGACACCCGCAGCCTTCTCGGCCATCCCGAATCGCTTCGGCGAGTTCATCGCCCACCCTGCCGCCCGCATCGCGATCTCCTGCGCGCCGGGGATGCCGCCGCGTTCGGAGTCGACCTGCTCGGCCCGTAGGTGCACCAGAATCTCCGGGATGTTGATACGCACCGGGCACGCATCGAAACAAGCCCCGCACAGCGACGACGCATATGGCAGTGAGGCATTGGGATCGTCGTGACCGGTCGTGCCGGTGAGCTGCGGCGACAGAATCGCACCGATCGGGCCCGGATACACCGACCCGTACGCGTGCCCACCGGTCCGCTCGTAGACCGGGCACACGTTCAAGCATGCGCTACACCGAATGCAGTTGAGGGCGGCGCGGCCTACCTCGTCGGCAAGCACGTTGGTTCTGCCGTTGTCGATGAGCACCAGGTGGAAATTCTGAGGACCGTCGCCTTCGTGCACTCCGGTCCACATCGACGTGTACGGGTTCATCCGCTCGGCCGTGGACGAGCGGGGAAGCAGCTGCATGAACACTTCGAGGTCCGCGAACGTGGGGACCAGCTTCTCGATGCCCATCAGCGTGATGAGGGTGTCGGGCAGCGTCAGACACATCCGCCCGTTGCCCTCGGACTCCACGACGGCGAGCGTCCCCGTCTCGGCGACACCGAAGTTTGCGCCGCTGATGGCCACCTTTGCCGACAGGAACTTCCGTCGCAGATGTTCCCGTGCGGCCATGGCCAGTTCGCGCGGCTCATCGGTGATGGCCGCGTCGACACCGGGCATCCGGCGCAGGAAGATCTCGCGAATCTCCGCCCGGTTGCGGTGGATTGCGGGAACCAGGATGTGACTGGGCTTGTCGTCACCGAGTTGGACGATGAGCTCGGCCAGGTCGGTCTCGATCGCGGCGATGCCCTCGGCTTCGAGGTACTCGTTCAGGCCGGTCTCCTGGGTGGCCATGGACTTCACCTTGACCACCTCGTCACTGCCCGTGGCCTTGACCAAGTCCGTGATGATGCGATTGGCTTCGTCGGCGTCGCGTGCCCAGTGCACCACTCCCCCGCGGGCGGTGACGTTGGCTTCGAGTTGCTGCAGCAGTTCGGGCAGCCGCGACATCACGTCGGTCTTGAGGGCACTCCCGGCGAGGCGCAGTTCCTCCCAGTCATCGCACTCCGCAACAGCTCCCAGTCGCTTCTCGCGGATGGTCTTGGTCGCGGCCCCGACGTTGCGCCGCATCTGAGTGTCCTGCAATGCGCGCTTTGCAGCCTTCGGGAAGCTCTCCTCGCCGCGGATGTTGCCGATACCGGGCGAGCCCAGGAACGTTGTCATCGTGCCTCCGTCGATGCCAGGATCTCGGCCAGGTGCACGGTTTTGACGCCGGTGCGCAGGCGGGACAGTCCGCCGCCGATGTGCATCAAGCACGACGAGTCCCCGGCGCTGCATACCTCGGCACCGGTGGAGAGGACGTTGGCCATCTTGTCCGACAACATCGCCGTCGAGGTCTCCGAATTCTTCAACGCGAACGTTCCGCCGAAGCCGCAGCACGACTCGGCCTGAGGCAGTTCGACCAATGTCATGCCGCGCACGTTGCGCAGCAGTTCGAGGGGTTTGTCGCCGACGCGCAGCATTCTCAGCGAATGGCACGTGGGGTGGTAGGTGACGCGGTGCGGGTAGTAGGCGCCGACGTCGGTGACACCGAGGACGTCGACGAGAAGTTCGGACAGCTCGTAGGTGCGTCCGGCGATGTCCTCGGCGCGCGTGGCCAGATCCTCGTCACCTGCGCGGCGGGCGACCATCGCGTGCTGGTGACGGACCGATCCGACGCAGGAACCGGATGGTGCGACGGCGACGTCCCACGACGACTTTTCGAACACCTCGACGTAGTGACGCACCAGGGGTGCGGCCTCTTTGAGGTAGCCGGTATTGACGTGCATCTGGCCGCAGCATGTCTGATCCGACGGGAAGACGACGGTGTGACCGAGCCGTTCGAGCAGTGAGACAGTCGCTTTCGCTGACTCGGGGAAGAGTGCGTCCGCCAGACAGGTGGCGAACAGGGCGATCCGCATGGAGCCTCCAGAGCGTGTGGTCTGACCACAGTAACCCCTGTGGTCGGACCACACCAGCTATTCTCCGACAATGCGCGCACACGAGGTGGTTCTCCACCGCATCGAACAGGACCTGGCGGCCGCCCGACTCCGCGTCGGCGACCGGCTGCCGGCCGAGCGCGCACTCGCGGAGGAACTCGGCGTCGGCCGGAGCTCGGTTCGTGAGGCCATCCGGGTGCTGGAGGCGATGGGCGTGGTGAAGACGTCGGTCGGGTCCGGTCCCGATGCGGGCGCGATCGTCGTGGCCGATCCCGCCACGTCCATCGGCTCGGCACTGCGGCTGCACATGGCCACGCAGTTCCTGCCCATCGCCGACGTGGTGCAGACGCGCGTACTGCTCGAGTCGTGGGCGCTACGCGAAGCCGCGGCGCGCACCCCCGACCTCAGTGCCATCGACGATTTACTGGACCGAATGGACGACCAGAGCCTCGAACCCGATCAGTTCCACCGCCTCGACGCCGAGCTGCACGTACGGTTCGCCGGGCTGGCCGGCAACGTGCTGATCGAGGCGATGATGACCTCGCTCCGCGACTCGATCCATGGCTACGTCATGGACGCCGTTCCGATGCTCGACGACTGGTCGGCCGTCGCCGTGAACCTGCGGTGCGAGCACCGCGGCATCGTCGACGCGCTGCGCCGAGGACACGGTGCCAAGGCCGCCACCCTGGCGCGCGAGCACATCGAGGGGTTCTACGGGTTGATGCGGCTCGACTAGCTCAGCGCGTCGTGGCCGGGTCCGGCAGCGCCATCCCTCGCTCCCCCATCACCTCGCGCAGGCGGTCGGGGTAGTCGGTGATGATGCCGTCGACACCCATGTCCATCAGTGCCGCCATGGTCGCGGGATCGTCCACCGTCCACGGCACGACGCGAATCCCGGCGGCATGCGCGGACGCCACCATTTCCGGTGTCACGTAGAGCTCGAAGTCCGGATCGCCCACGGCTCCCTTCTGCGGGCTGCCCTGGACGGGCGAGAGGGCATGGGCGCCGAACGATTGCACCGCCGCCACCGGGTCGCCGTCGAAGTCGTCGATGTCGAGACCGCCCAGCCACGGGGATGCTCCCGCTTCCCCTACTTCGAGGAAGTCGGGCTCCGTGAGCGCGACCAGGCGCACCGACGGGTCGACTGCTTTCACCGCGCGCAGGGCGCCCCAGTCGAAGCTTTGAATGGTCGTGCGATCGAGCAGTCCCGCCGCCCCGACCGAGGCGAGCACCACGTCGGCGAACTGCTTACGGGGCGCCGTTTCGGTGGGCGCCGCCGCCTCCACCTTGGTCTCGATATTCAGCTGGACCGTGGAGTCGTACGAGTTCACCAGAGCGAGCACCTCGTCGAGGGTCGGGATTCCGGCATCCGTCGCCACTCGCTGTTCCGGGTAGCCGTCGAGCTGCGCCACACCACAATCCAGGGTCCGCACCTGTGCCAGCGTCAGGGTGTTCACGTACTTCCCGACGTAGGGGAACTCGGGATCGTTGTCGGTCGCGGGCCGGGTATCGCGGCACTTCGCGTCCGACACCTTTCGGTCGTGCGTGACGACGGCGATGCCGTCCTCGGTGATCTGCGTGTCCATCTCGAGTGTGGTGACGCCGAGCTCGAGGGCGTTGGTGAACGAGGCGAGCGTGCTCTCGGTGACCAGTCCGAGGCCGCCGCGGTGCGCTTGGAGGTCGAAGCCGTCGAGCGGCTGCGCGGTCTCGGTCTCTTGCGTGGAGCAGGACGCCAGCGCCATACACATCGAGACGGTCAGCAGCACTCGTCGCATCGCCATGACGCCCACGCTAAGCCGGGAAGGTGAACGCTCGATGGATCAGCGCGCGCGCCACCCCTGGTCGGTCGACCCTCGCACCACCAACGACGGCTCGAAGGTGAGCTGCCGGAACTCGTGAGCGCCCGACGCCGAGACCTGCTCGAGCAGTAGTTCGGCTGCAGCCCTGCCTAATTCGGCCCGCGGCTGCGAGATGGACGTGAGGGGAACTGCTGCACCCGCGGCGTAGTCGATGTCGTCGTATCCGACGATGGCCAAGTCCTCCGGCACACGCACGCCGCGGTGCACACATTCCTGCAGCACGCCCAGCGCCAGCAGGTCGTTCGCGCACACGACGCCGGTCGGCGGGGCGTCGGTCATGTCGAAGATCTGCGCGGCGGCTCGTGCGCCGGCCTCGATGGACAACGACGTGGACCACACCGTCGACATGCGGGTGCTGGCCGATTCGGCGACAGCAGTGAGGGCACCGGAGCGGCGGTCGCGCACCTGCCGAATGCTGTCCGGGCCGCCGACGTAGACCAGGGTGCGGTGTCCCAGATCCATGAGATGCCGTGCAGCCAAACGCCCTCCGAGGACGTCGTCGACCGCGACCGACGATCTGCCGGGGGCGTGCGACCCGCGATCGAGCAACACCACCGGAGTGCCCTGGCGGTCGAGTTTGTCGAGCATCGGCACGTTCTCACCCACGGGACTGAGCAGAATGCCCTGCACGCGCTGCTCCATGAGCAGGCGAAGCTGACGGTTCTCGCGCTCCTCGGACTCGCCGCTGCCGACGATCACGGTCAACAGATCGTTCACGTCCGCCACGGATTCGGCACCGGCTGCCACGTCGAGGAAGAACGGGTTGCGGGCGTCGAGGACTACGACGGCGAGCATGCGGGACTGGCCGGCTCGAAGTTGGCGGGCCGCGTCGTTACGCACAAAGCCGAGCTGCGCGATGGCCGCCTCGACGCGCTCACGGGTGGCGGCGGAGACCATGTCGGGCTTGTTCAGGACATTGCTGATGGTGCCCATGGACACTCCCGCGAGAGCGGCGACCTCACGCATGCTTGCTGCCACGATCGCCCCCCTTCGATGCCGTTACCGTCGCCATTGAATCGGTTTACCGGTGTCGGCGCAACTGAACGGCGTTCTCGAACCCACCGAGCCGCCCCGCGGCACCCCAACTCGTGACCGATCTTCATTGTTGCTGCTCAGCGCTGGGTACATCACGGTTCGGTAACGCTCTGCTCGTGATCCGGGTCACGGGGTTGACCAGTGGCCCCCGTCACTTCTATGTTCACGGGGCTGAATGAACCGATTCAATTCGAGCCGGTTCGGTCCGACGGAGGTCCCATCCATGAGCGTCCCCAGTGCGACGACGCCCACCGCAGTTCCCCTGCTCGAAGTCCGTGACGTCACCAAGTCGTTCGGAAGCGTCGCCGCCGTCTCCGGTGTGTCGTTTCCGCTCTACGGCGGTGAGGCGCACGCACTCGTGGGCGAGAACGGTGCCGGCAAGTCCACCATCGTCAAGATGCTGGCCGGTGTGCACAAGCCGGACACCGGCACGCTGCTCGCGGGCAGCACCCCGATCACGCTCGACTCCCCCGCCGCCGCGAAGGCCGAGGGCATCGCCGTCATCTACCAGGAGCCGACGCTCTTCCCAGACCTGACCATCGCCGAGAACATCTACATCGGTGCCCAGCCCACCTCGCGCGGCCGGATGATCGACCGCGGCGCCATGAACGCCGCCGCCGAGGCACTGTTCACGCGCCTGGGCGTTCCGATGGACCCGAACCGGCTCGCCAGCGGACTGTCCATCGCCGACCAGCAGCTCGTCGAGATCGCCAAAGCGCTGTCCACCGAGGCGTCAATCATCGTCATGGACGAACCCACCGCAGCGCTCTCCGGCAACGAGGTCGCGCGGCTGTTCAAGGTCGCGCGCTCCCTGTGTGCCGACGGCGCGGCCGTGCTGTTCATCTCGCACCGGTTCGAGGAGATCTTCGACCTGTGCCAGCGGGTCACCGTCATGCGCGACGGTCGCCACATCTCCACCGCGCCACTGGCCGGACTCACCGTCGACGACCTGATCAAGCAGATGGTGGGCCGCGAGCTCGGCGCCCTGTTCCCCAAGCTGGACGTCGAACCGGGTGCCGTCATCCTCGAGGTCGAGAACCTCACACGCGCCGGGGTGTTCACCGACGTCAGCTTCCAGGTGCGTGCCGGTGAGATCGTGGCGCTCGCCGGCCTGGTCGGCGCCGGACGCTCCGAGGTCATGCAGGCGGTGTTCGGCGTCGACCCCCGCGATTCCGGTTCCGTCAAGGTCCGCGGCAAGGTACTGAAGGCCGGTAATCCCAAGGCCGCCATGCGAGCGGGCATCGCCCTCGTTCCCGAGGACCGTCGCCAACAGGGCCTCATCCCTGAGATGTCGATCGAGCGCAACGCGACGCTCACGCGCTCACAGGCGTTGTCGCGCTTAGGGTTCCTCGTCGGCGGTGGCGAGCGCCGCTCGGCCCAGGAATGGACGAAGAAACTGCAGACCAAGTTCTCGCGCATCACCGACCCTGTCGGCACCCTGTCCGGTGGCAACCAGCAGAAGGTGGTGCTGGCCAAGTGGCTCGCCACCGACCCGATCGTTCTCATCGTCGACGAGCCCACCCGCGGCATCGACGTCGGCACCAAAGCCGAAGTCCACAAGATCATCTCGCGTCTCGCCAGTGAAGGAGTCGCCGTCGTCATGATTTCCTCGGAATTGCCGGAGGTGCTCGGTATGGCCGACCGCGTGCTCGTCATGCGCGAAGGTCGCATCGCCGCGGAGATCGATCGCGATCATGCCACCGAGGAATCGGTCATGTTCGCCGCCATGGGATCGGAGTCCGCAGCATGACCGTCACCACCCAGACCGCACCGGCGGCCGATCCGCTCAAGCCCGTCACCAAGGACGGTAGCTCGCTGGTCGAGAAGATCCTCAGAATGCGCTCGCTGGGCATCCTCGGCGCGCTCGTCGTCCTCATCGCCGTGACCGCGGCGACCAACAGCTCGTTCCTGTCCGGTCAGAGCATCCGCGATCTGCTGCTCGCCGCGTCGATCATCGCCGTGCTGGCCGTCGGCCAGACCGTCGTCATGATCACCAAGAACATCGACCTCTCCGTCGGTTCGGTGCTGGGCCTTTCCGCCTTCGCTGCAGGGTCGGTCATGAAGGCCGGCTCGCCGATCGTGCTCGGCATCCTCGCGGGCATCGTCGTCGGCACGCTGTGCGGAGTCTTCAACGCGTTGCTCGTCCGCTACGGCGGCGTTCCCGCCCTGGTGGTCACGCTCGGCACCATGTACATCTTCCGCGGCATCGCCTTCTTCTGGGCGGGCGGCGAGCAGATCACCGCCGACGAAATGCCCGGCTCCTTCCTCGATCTCGGCACGGCCAGCGTTCTCGGACTCCCCGTCCTGGTGATCGTCGCCGTCATCGCACTCGTCGGAGCGGGCATCTACCTCGGCCGATACCGCAGCGGCCGCGACCTCTACGCCATCGGGTCCAACGGTCACGCCGCCGAACTCGCCGGCATCTCCGTCGGTAAGCGCACGCTGGCGGCCTTCGCCTTCTCCGGCGCCATGGCCGGTATCGCCGGAGTCATGTTCGCCGCCCGCTTCGGCACCGTCGACGCGGCGGCCGGCACCGGCTACGAACTCAACGTCATCGCAGCCTGCGTCGTCGGCGGCGTGGCCGTCGTCGGCGGTGTCGGCACCGTGTGGGGAGCCGCCCTCGGCGCCCTCCTGCTGACCACCATCAACAGCTCGCTCCCGGTCCTGCAGATCGATCAGTTCTGGCAGCAGGCGATCGTCGGCGCGCTCATCCTCATCGCCATCGCGGCGGATCGCATCGCGGCCGTGCGTGCCGCCCAGCAACTTCGGAAGAGGAGCGCTCATGTCGAGTGATCTCGCCACCCGTCCCGACGCCCCCGCACCGACCGTGCAGCAGGGCAGTCGCATCCGGGAGCTGCTGGCCAGCTGGGACACCGCGGTCATCTTCCTGACCATCGTCGTCGTGCTCGGTGCGTCGGTCATGAATCCCGACTTCGGCAGCGCCACCAACTTCACCTTCCTGGTACTCGACCTCGCGCCGATCTTCCTCATCGCGCTGCCGATGACGCTGATCATCGTCACCGGCGAGATCGACCTCTCCGTCGCCAGCACTCTCGGTCTGAGCGGCGCGGCGATGGGCTGGATGTGGAACAACGGCTTCACCATCGAGGCCATCGTCCCGATGTGCATCCTTCTCGGCGCACTGCTCGGCGCGCTCAACGGATTCCTCGTCGCCACGCTCGGTCTGCCGTCCCTCGCCGTCACGATCGGCACGCTCGCGCTCTTCCGCGGACTCGCCTTCGTCCTGTTGGGTGACACGGCCGTGTCCAACTTCCCGCGTGCTTACACCTCGTGGGTCACCGGCACACTGGGTGACTCGTCGGTTCCCAATCTCGCTGTGCCACTGGTCATCCTCGCGGTAGTGTTCGGCGCGGTCCTGCAGTTCACCTCGCTCGGCCGCAACATCTACGCCACCGGCGCCAGTGCCACGGCCGCGAAGTTCGCCGGCATCAACGGCAACCGCATCAAGTTCTGGCTCTACGTCGTCGCCGGAGCGGTCGCCGCCCTGGCCGGTGTCCTGTGGAGCCTGCGCTACTCGAGTGCTCGTGCCGACAACGGTGCCGGCCTCGAACTGTCCGTCGTCGCCGCAGTCCTTCTCGGTGGCGTCTCGATCTTCGGAGGCAAGGGCCGGCTCGTCGGCGTTCTCGCCGCCGTCGTCCTCCTCGCGGCACTGCAGAACGCGTTGCGTCTCGAGGACATCTCCAACGAAGCACTCACCGTCGTCACCGGCGTCCTGCTCATCGTCGCCGTCCTTCTGCCCAACCTCATCAAAGCAGTCCGCACCTCCTCGGACCGTCGCAAAGCCGTCGCACGACTCTGATCCACCCCCTTCCCGAAAGGTCCACCATGTCCCGCACCTCCCGGCGCCTCGCGCTGGCGCCGTTCGCCGGCATCGCCGCCCTGTCTCTCGTCCTCACCGCCTGCGGTGGCACGACGCAGGAGTCTGCCTCCGAGTCCTCCGACAGCGGGAGCCGCGTCACCGGCACCGCCAACCCCGACGCCGAGATCCAGGACGGCCTCAAGATCGGCTTCCTGCCCAAGCAGCTCAACAACCCGTACTCCGACATCGAGGTCGCCGGTGGCGAGAAGGCCGTCGGCGAGTTCGGTGGCGAGTACAAGCTCGTCGGTCCCAACGACGCCAGCGCGTCGTCGCAGGTGTCCTACATCAACACTCTGATCCAGCAGAACCAGAACGTCATCGCGATCGCTGCTAACGACCCCAACGCCGTGTGCCCCTCGCTGAACCAGGCACGCGACGCCGGCGTCAAGGTCGTCACCTTCGACTCCGACGCCGACAAGAGCTGCCGCGACCTGTTCATCAACCAGGCCACCACCGAGGGCGTCGGCGAATCGCTGGCGAAGATGACCAGCGACCAGATCGGCGGATCCGGCAAGATCGCCATCCTGTCCGCAACTCCCAACGCCACCAACCAGAATGCGTGGATCGAGGTGCTGAAGGAGCAGCTCGCCTCCAACCCGGAGTACAAGGACATCGAGCTCGTCACCACCGTCTACGGCAACGACGACGACCAGAAGTCCTTCCAGGAGACCCAGGGTCTGCTGCAGACCTACCCGGATCTGAAGGCCATCGTCTCCCCCACCACCGTCGGCATTTCCGCTGCCGCCCGCTACATCTCGGGCTCGTCGTACAAGGACAAGATCGTCCTCACCGGACTCGGCACGCCGAACCAGATGCGTGAGTACGTCAAGAACGGCACCGTGAAGCAGTTCGCGCTGTGGGATCCCACCGACATCGGCTACCTCGCCGCCTACGCCGGTGCAGCCCTGTCGTCCGGTCAGATCACCGGCGCCGAAGGTGAGAAGTTCACCGCGGGCGAGCTCGGCGAATACACCATCGGTGTCGACGGCGAACTGGTCCTCGGACCGCCCACGGTCTTCGACTCCGCCAATATCGACCAGTACAACTTCTGACATGAACCGGTACTGCTTCACGCTCCAGCTCAGGCCGGAATCGGTTCCCGAGTACTCCCGTCGTCACGCCGAGGTGTGGCCCGAGATGCTCGAGGCACTGAAGGCCAACGGCTGGAACAACTATTCCCTGCACATCCGTGACGACGGCCTGATCGTCGGCTACGTCGAAAGCCCCGATCTGGGCGCGGCGCAGGCAGCAATGAGCAGTACCGACGTCAACGCACGGTGGCAGGCCCAGATGGCTCCGTTCTTCACGGGCCTCGGGTCTGCCACCCCCGACGAAGGATTCGTGCTGCTGCGCGAACTCTTCCACCTCGAGACTCAACTCCGCGAAGGTCACCCATCATGAGCACCACAGCAGTTCAGGACATCTCGGCCCTCGCCGACTTCGGTATCGAGGTGCCCAGCTGGGCCTACGGAAACTCCGGAACCCGCTTCAAGGTCTTCTCCACCGCCGGCGTGCCCCGCACCCCGTTCGAGAAGGTCGCCGACGCCGCCGAGGTCAACCGCGTCACCGGCGCAGCTCCCCGCGTCTCGCTGCACATTCCGTGGGACAAGGTCGACGACTACTCCGCGCTCGCCTCCTTCGCCGCCGAGAACGGCGTCGCACTGGGAGCCGTGAATTCGAACGTCTTCCAGGACGACGATTACAAGCTCGGGTCACTGACCAACGCCGACAAGCGGATTCGCGCCAAGGCCGTTGCCCACCACCTCGAGTGCGTCGACGTCATGCGGGCCACCGGCTCGAAGACACTCAAGCTCTGGCTTCCCGACGGCACCAACTACGCCGGGCAAGACTCCATCCGTGCGCGCCAGGATCGTCTCGCCGAGTCGCTGCAGGAGATCTACGCCGGCCTCGACGACGACCACACACTGCTCATCGAATACAAGTTCTTCGAGCCGTACTTCTACACCACCGACATCCCCGACTGGGGCACGTCGCTGCTGCATTGCCTTGCCCTCGGAGACAAGGCGAAGGTGGTCCTCGACACCGGGCACCACGCGCCGGGCACCAACATCGAATTCATCGTCACGCAGCTCATCCGACAGAACAAGCTGGGCGCCTTCGACTTCAACTCCCGCAACTACGCCGACGACGACCTCATCGTCGGTGCCGCGGACCCGTTCCAGCTGTTCCGCATCATGCACGAGATCGTCGCCTCCGATGCCCACCTCCCCTCGTCGGGCATCAACTTCATGCTCGACCAGTGCCACAACATCGAGCCGAAGATCCCCGGTCAGATCCGGTCGATCATGAACGTGCAGGAAGCCACCGCGAAAGCGTTGCTCATCGATGCGTCGGCACTCGAGAAGGCGCAGATCGACGGCGACATCCTCGGTGCCCACGCGGTGCTCATGGACGCGTACAACACCGACGTCCGTGGGCTGCTGGGCGATCTGCGGGAGTCCCGCGGCATCGACCGTGACCCCGTCGCCGCCTTCGCCCGCTCCGGGTACATGGAACGCGTCGAAGCCGAGCGCGTCGGCGGACAGCAAGCGAGCTGGGGAGCCTGATGGGCCTGGAGCGGACGGTTCCGAGGAAGACCCGCCTGGGTCTGGTGTCGGGCGGACTGGGTGCGTACTGGCCACAGTTCCCCGGTCTCCTGGAGACGCTGCAGCAGTCCGCTCGCTACGTCACCGAGCGGTTCGAGAAGCAGGACTGCGTCGTGATCGATGCCGGCTTCGTCTCCGATGCAACGGAATCTGCCTCTGCGGCCGAGGAGTTACGAGTTGCCGATTGCGACCTCGTCGTCGTGTTCCTGACGACGTATCTCACGTCGTCGATGGTGCTACCCATCGCGCAACGAGTCGATGCCCCGGTGTTGTTGATCGATCTGCAACCCACCGAGGCCATGGACCACGCAACCACGGGGACCGGCGAATGGCTCGCGTACTGCGGCCAGTGCCCGCTCCCCGAGGTGGCGAACGTGTTCCGACGCAGCGGTATCGACTTCCGCTCCGTCTCGGGCTATCTCCACGACGAGAACGCGTGGTCCCGCATCGAGGCATGGGTGGGAGCCGCGTCGGCGCGCGCTGCGCTGCGACACTCCCGGCTCGGCCTGATGGGGCATCTGTATCCGGGCATGCTGGACATCTCGACCGACATGACACTGCTGTCGTCGCAGTTCGGCGCCCACGTCGAGGTACTGGAATTCGACGACCTGCGGGTGCGTGTGCAGAGCGTCACCGACGCCCAGGTGGACGAGCGACTCGAACTCGCGCGCAGCGTCTTCCACCTCGACGACTCCGTCGTGAACGACGACTTCGCGTGGGGCGCTCGCGTATCGGTCGGCCTCGATGCCCTCGTCGACGACTTCGGACTCGACGCGATGGCGTACTACCACCGCGGACTCGACGGCGAACTGCACGAACGTCTCGGCGCCGGCATGATTCTGGGCGCTTCGCTGCTCACAGCCCGCGGAATTCCGTTGGCCGGCGAATACGACATCCGCACCGCCGTCGCCATGCTGATCGCGGACCGCCTGGGCGCCGGTGGGTCTTTCACCGAGCTTCAGGCACTGAACTTCCGAGACGGTGTCGTCGAGATGGGGCACGACGGGCCCGCCCACCTCCAGGTGTCGGCCGGCGAGCCTCTGCTCCGCGGACTCGGCGTCTATCACGGGAAACGCGGATACGGCGTCAGCGTCGAGTTCGACGTACAGCCCGGGCCCGTGACGACCTTCGCTATCGGACAGAACCGTGACGGCTCGTTCACGTTCATCACCTCCGAGGGCACCGTTGTCCCCGGGCCTCTGCTGCAAATCGGCAACACCACGTCCCGCGTCGACTTCGGGCGCGATCCCGGCGAGTGGACGGACGAGTGGAGTGCCACCGGCACCGGCCACCACTGGGCACTGTGCGTCGGGCACCGCGCCAAGGACATCAAGGCCGCAGCAGAGCTGCTCGGCATTTCCTATACCAGCGTCTAGACCTACTCAGGAGAACCACTGTGACGACGATCGACGATCTGATCGCCCGGTCCAACAGACTCGGCGCCGATGCGCGCAACACCAACTACGCGGGCGGCAACACCTCCGCGAAGGGAACCGAGACCGACCCGGTCACCGGTCAGGACGTGGAACTGCTGTGGGTCAAGGGTTCCGGCGGCGACCTGGGCACGCTGAAGCCCGCCGGGCTCGCCGCGTTGCGACTCGACCGCGTCCGCGCCCTGAAGGACGTCTACCCCGGCGTCGACCGCGAAGACGAGATGGTCGCCGCCTTCGACTACTGCCTGCACGGCAAGGGCGGTGCGGCACCGTCCATCGACACCGCGATGCACGGACTGGTCGAGGCGGCTCACGTCGATCACCTCCACCCCGACTCGGGCATCGCCCTCGCAACCGCTGCCGACGGGGAGGAGCTGACGCGCAAGTGCTTCGGTGACCGTGTGGTGTGGGTGCCGTGGCGTCGCCCGGGCTTCCAGCTCGGCTTGGACATCGCCGAGATCGCCGAGAAGAACCCGCAGGCCATCGGGTGCATCCTCGGTGGACACGGGATCACTGCCTGGGGCGCGACCAGCTCCGAGAGCGAGGAGCGGTCGCACGAGATCATTCGGACCGCCGAGCAGTTCCTTGCCGACAACGGTCGCTCGGAGCCCTTCGGATCCCCGCTGGCAGGCTTCGAGGCACTGCCGTCGGACGATCGACGAACCCGCGCCGCGGCCCTGTTCCCGCTGATCCGCGGGCTCGCGTCGACCGACCGACCGCAGGTGGGTCATTTCGACGACAGCGACGCCGTCCTCGACTTCCTCGCCTCGTCCGAGCACCCGCGTCTAGCTGCACTCGGAACGTCGTGCCCCGACCACTTCCTGCGCACCAAGGTCCGCCCGATGGTGCTCGACCTCCCGACGACTGCATCGTTGGAGGATGTGTCGGCTCGACTCCGTGAGCTCCACGTCGCGTACCGAGAGGACTACGCCCGCTACTACACCCAGCACGCCGAGGCCGACAGCCCGTCGATGCGCGGCGCCGATCCCGCCATCGTGTTGATCCCCGGAGTCGGCATGTTCTCCTTCGGCGCCAACAAGCAGACCGCCCGCGTCGCCGGCGAGTTCTACATCAACGCCATCAACGTGATGCACGGCGCCGAGTCGGTGTCGACATACGCGCCGATCGACGAGCGCGAGAAGTTCCGCATCGAGTACTGGGCGCTCGAGGAGGCGAAGCTCGCTCGGATGCCCGCACCCAAGCCGCTGGCCACCCGGATCGCACTGGTGACCGGCGCCGCGTCGGGCATCGGCAAGGCCATCGCGCAGCGTCTGGCAGCCGAGGGTGCGTGCGTGGTGATCGCCGACCTGGATGTGGAGAAGGCCGCCGCGGCCGCTGCCGAGATCGGTGGCTCCGACGTGGCCGTGGGGATCGCCGCCGACGTCACCGACGAGGGACAGATCGCTGCCGGTTTCTCCGACGCCGTATTGGCCTTCGGCGGAGTGGACCTCGTCGTCAACAACGCCGGACTGTCCATCTCCAAGCCGCTGCTCGAGACCACCCTCAAGGACTGGGATCTGCAGCACGACGTCATGGCCCGCGGATCCTTCCTCGTCTCCCGCGAGGCGGCCCGCATCATGATCGAGCAGGGCATGGGAGGCGACATCGTCTACATCTCGTCGAAGAACTCGGTGTTCGCCGGACCCAACAACATCGCGTACTCGGCGACGAAAGCTGACCAGGCCCATCAGGTTCGGCTACTCGCCGCCGAGCTCGGTGACCACGGCATCCGCGTCAACGGCATCAACCCTGACGGCGTGGTCCGCGGTTCGGGCATCTTCGCCGGCGGCTGGGGCGCCAAGCGTGCCGCGGTCTACGGCGTGGAGGAAGAAAAGTTGGGCGAGTACTACGCACAGCGCACGCTGCTCAAGCGCGAAGTGCTTCCCGAGCACGTCGCCAACGCCGTGTTCGCCTTGACCGGTGGAGAACTGACCCACACGACCGGGTTGCACATCCCGGTCGATGCGGGTGTCGCAGCCGCGTTCCTGCGCTGATGGGTGCATTCGCGGCGGTGGATCTGGGGGCGTCGAGCGGTCGAGTGATGCTGGGGCGGGTGGTCGACGGTCGGGTGGACCTGACGGAGATCGCGCGGTTCGAGAACCGTCCTGTGCGCCTCGGTGGATCGTTGCACTGGAACATCCTCGCCCTGTACCAGGGTGTGCTCGACGGATTGCGGTCGCTGGTCGACCGGTTGGACGGCGAGCCGTTGACGTCCGTCGGCATCGACACGTGGGCGGTCGATTACGTCCTTCTCGATACCGACGGGCGCATGCTCGGCGTCCCGTTCCACTACCGCGACTCCCGCACCGACGGTGAACACGAGGACCTGTTCTCTCGCAACGGCATTGCTTCGTTGCCGTTCAACACGGTGTACCAGCTGCTGGCCGAGTCGCTCGATACTCTGAGCGTCGCTAGGCGCCTTCTCATGGTTCCGGACCTGTTGGCGTACTGGCTCACCGGCGTCGCTCGGGGCGAGGTGACCAATGCGTCGACAACCGGGCTCCTCGACCCGCATACCCGCGTGTGGGACCGCTCCTCGATTGCCTCGCTGGGCCTCAAGGCCGACCTGCTTCCCGAGCTCGTCGCACCAGGGGTGCCCATCGGACCGCTCACCGCCGACGTCGCCGCCGTGGTGGGCACCGAGTCGTCGGTCGTTGCAGTCGGCACGCACGACACAGCGTCGGCCATCGTGGCGGTTCCGGCTGCGACACCCAACTTCGCGTACATCGCGTCGGGCACGTGGTCGCTGGTGGGAGTCGAGACGCGGGAGCCGGTGGTGACGTCTGCGGCCCGAGACGGTGGGTTCACCAACGAGGCGGGTGTCGACGGCACCGTGCGACTGCTCCGCAACGTCATGGGTATGTGGCTGGTGCAGGAGTCGTTGCGGCAGTGGGAGCGTGACGGTCTCGAGCTGTCGCTCGGCGCACTGCTCGTCGAGGCTGCCGGTCTGCCCGCGTCGACGGTCATCGATCCCGACCTCCCGGTGTTCCTGCCACCGGGCGACATGCCGGCGCGAATTGCCGCCGAGTGCCTCGCGGCCGCGGTGCCGGTTCCGACGACACCCGCGTCGTTCGTGCGCTGCATCGTGGACAGCCTCGCGGCGGCATACGCCCGCTCGGTGCGTCTGGCCGGTGAACTGTCGGGCATCGACGTCGAGGTGGTGCACATCGTCGGCGGCGGTTCCCAGAACGCGCTGCTGTGTCAGCTGACCGCTGATGCCACCGGGCTGCCGGTGGTCGCGGGACCGGTCGAGGGATCCGCACTGGGCAACGTGCTGGTCCAAGCCAGGGCTGCCGGTGTGGTGAGCGGCGGGCTCGCCGACCTGCGACGGGTGGTGCGGAACTCGTTCGAGTTGGTGGAGTACCTGCCGACGCGGTGATCGTGTGCAGTGATCCGCGCTGTCCGCGGATTACTGCACAGGATCCGTAGTGCGGCTCGCCGCGGGTGGTGCGGGAGTTGAGGAGGTTGCGGCGTCGATCCAGACCCGCAGGTCGTAGTCGAACTCCAGAGCTGCCGCGTTCACGGAAATCCACCCCTGTCCCATCGACCTGCCCGCGCCCATCTGAGCGCGGCGAGCTCCCGGGCGTCCGACGTAGTCGTCATCGCGATCGCGCGGTACCCGCACCAGCAATGCTCCGCCGCCGTTGCCGACGGATACGACCATCTTCCCGTCGACCATGAACGCCAGGCCGCCGAACATCGCCTTCTCGGTCACGGTGGACCTGGCGGA
Source organism: Rhodococcus sp. SORGH_AS_0301 (assembly GCF_030818285.1). Lineage (NCBI taxonomy): Bacteria > Bacillati > Actinomycetota > Actinomycetes > Mycobacteriales > Nocardiaceae > Rhodococcus > Rhodococcus sp. SORGH_AS_0301. Next base: position 527,686 of record NZ_JAUTAC010000002.1, on the reverse strand, counting down.
CAGCGCAGCGCGAACCCGGTCCTCGAGGTCGGCGTCACGAGCCATGGGGAAACTGTACGACGCCTCCCGACGTGTCGGAAGGTGCGCGGAGCCGCGGAATGCGCGGGTGAGCGCACCGTCGCGACGACGATGCCGGATCTCACACGAGTCCGCTGGGACTTTCGAACGTGAACCCGCGCGCTTCGAGTTCGGCGAGGCGCCGCTCGCCCTTCTCGGTGATGCACGCCCGGACGACCTCGGAAATCATCAAAGCGCTTCGATCCGGCGCTACACGAGGGACTGCGGTGTCGAGTCGTCACGGATTCCTTGAACCTTGAACGCCAGCCCGCCGAGCATCGGACCGCGTCGGATGGTGCGCGGAGCCGCGGAATGCGCGGGTGAGCGCACCGTCGCGACGAATGCGGTGTAGAAGCATTCGCCTAGCGACGCTTTCTGCACCGGATCTCACAGCAGGCCGCTACGGGTCTCGAACGGACCGATCGTGTTGTCCCACGTCATGCCCTGCGCCTCGAGCTCCGCAAGGCGTCGCTGACCCTTTTCGGTGATGTTCGCACGAAAGACTTCACACCAGATCAGGTCTTCACGCTTCGTAGCGTGCAGGTAGCCCTGACTGGTCCCATGTCCCTCGGCGATCCGGCGCATCGACTCGTCGATGTCTACGTCCCACTCTTCCCACCCGACCTCGTTGTTCGCCAGCGCTCCGAACGTCATCAGCCCGGATTCAGCGAACCAACGAATAACACCGGCAACTGTGTCGATCGTGGTGCTCCAACCTCGGAATCCGGAAACCATGGCTACGAAGCCCCACAGCGGCATCCAGTCGTCATCGAGTTCGTCGAGCAGTCGAAACTCCAGGCCCTCTTCGACATTCATCGCACATGCACCTTGATCGCTTGAGTACCTTTCGGCTTCACGATGTCGATCACTGATCCACCAGACTTGCTGTCGACTCGCAACTGGATTCCCGTACCGTCCGGCAATTCGTATCGCTCGATAATTTTGACACTGTCACCTGTTCCGACCGCCCTACCCTGCTCAGTGAGTTCGTCGAATACGGTTCGTACGTCCTCTTCCGACTCCACTTGTCTGTTGACACCGCGTCGGCCCGGCTCCGTCAGATCGTTCAACACGTCGTCGACACCCGCCGCATCGACCGGCCCCGCATCCTGGAAGAAGCTGTCCGGCAGCGCGTCGTGGATCGCATCCCACGCATCCGTCCCGAACCGATCGACCAGTGCGAAGGCCATCGCGCCGACGGACAGCACTCCGGCCGCGATCATCGCGTGCACGGCCGCCTCCACCGCCCAGGCCAGGCCGATCGCGAGGGGAACGAAGTGGCGTGGTTCGCCGTCGAGAAGTGCAGCGGACGCGTCGTCGATGGACCGGGCGGCGGACTTGTCCGCGTCTATCAGCGCCTGCACATGCGCCGCGATGACCGCCGCATGGGAGCCACCGTTGTTGACCACCGACCAGTCCGGTGCGACGAGGCAACCGTCCGCCTCGGCCACGACGACAGCGTCGAGAAGTGCCTCGCGAGCAACGGTGATGGCAGAAGCACCATCCACTACAGCGCGCTCCAGCACCCGAAGCTGAGTCGTCCGGCGTTGCGCTGCAGCAAGATCACGTCCGAGACGACCTACCGCAGCATCGCCGGCCGCACCCTGCCACGCCTCGCGCAGATCTACACGGCTGCGGTCGATTGCCGCCGCCCGAAAGTCGAGGACTGACGCTCCGTCACCGATCCACGCCGCGTCGATCCGCACGCTGCCGGGATCCCACGACGCCACCACCTCTCGACGCGGCGCGAGCTCAGCGACCTCCACGCTGGATCCCCTCCAGCCGTGCGGCATTGGCCGAGTCCGCGCCGGCGTACCCGACGGCAGCGACATCCAGCGATCGCGCTGTCGCAGAGAAGCCCGCGACGAGATCGTTCAGTGCCGAGACGGCTCGCTCTTCCGCTCGAGCGAGTGCGGCCGCGGTCGACGCTCCGGGCAGCGCGACCACACCGCGCGGCACCACACCGATCTGCTCCGCCTCGCCGAGCACAGCTCGGCTCGCGGCCCGCACAGCCCCCACATCAGCGACGACGAACATCGTTCCCACCCCCCCTCGCGGGGTAGGACGCGTCAGTCGCTCAGCACGTTCCACTGTCAGCGTTTGCGCTGTTCACGCCGCATCAGGCGTAGTGTTCGCCGTATCGGAGCCATCTGGTTCCCTTGATCAAGGGGCTGACACCATGGCTGACAAGTCTCCGCGCAACTCGATGACACAGAAATCGGGCAAGTCGCTGAAGGAAAAGCGACTCGACAAGAAGACGAAGGCCGCGGGGAACATCGCCGCCGACGACGCCTCCGCCACGGTGAACAAGAAGAAGCGCTGACCACCCGGTAGCGACCGACCACGCGGGGTACACCGTGGGATGAGCGAAGAAGCGCGCCGTAACGACGGTGACAACGACGGTCCCGTCGAGGAGGAGCTCGAAGAGAGCTTCGACTCGGTGGTCACCGAGGGTGCCGAGCGTCTGCACCGCACCGTCCGAGCCGTGATCGTCACCGGACTGTTCGGCGGACTCGAGGTGGCGCTGGGCGTAATGGCCTACCTCGCGGTGCTGGACGAGACGAGCAGCCATCTTCTCGCCGGGCTCGCGTTCGGGATCGGCCTCGTCGCAATCTATCTCGCGCACAGCGAGCTCTTCACCGAGGACTTTCTCATGCCCATCGCCGCGGTGGTCTCGAAGGACGGCACCCCGGCACAACTCGCGAAGCTCTGGATCGGCACTCTTCTGGCCAACCTGGTCGGCGGGTGGGCGGTGATGTGGCTGGTCGCGCAGGCGTTCCCGCAATGGCTGATGGTGCTGTCCGAATCGGCACACCACTTCGTCGACGCGCCCTTGAACACGCAGTCGATCTGTCTGGCGATCCTCGGCGGCAGCACCATGACGCTACTGACCAGGATGCAGCAGGGAACCACGTCGGACGTCGCCCGCATCATCGCTGCCATGGCGGCCGGCTTCCTGTTGGCGGGGCTGCAGCTGTTCCACTCGATCCTCGACTCGCTGTTGATCTTCGGCGCGATCCACGCCGGCGCGGACGTGGACTACCTGCAGTGGATCGAGTGGTTCGGATACACGGTGGCGTTCAACATCGTGGGCGGCGTCTTCCTGGTGACGGCCCTGCGCCTCGTGCGGACGAAAGAGCTGGTGAAGTCCGAACGGAAGGACGAGGCGGCCTGAGACAGCAGAACACCCTCACCAGTCGACTGGGGAGGGTGTTCTGGTCGTGCGGGGTGCGGAGGGTCAGCCGCCGACGCCCACGCGCACGTCGGGAGCCCCGAGCCGTGCGGCATCGGCGGTCTCGTCGTCCGGCTGCGCCTGCGATTCACGCTCTGCCGCAACGCGCTTACGGTAGTGCTCGATCTCGTCGGACACGTGCTGCTCGTCCCACCCGAGGATGGGTGCGACCAGTCCGGCGACCTCGGCTGCGGCAGCTTCGCCGCGGTCGGCCAACTCGATCGACACGCGGATGCGCCGCGTCAGGATGTCGTCGAGGTGCTGCGCGCCCTCATGGCTCGCGGCGTAGACGGCCTCGGCCTTGAGATAGTCGGGTGCGTTCTCCAGCGGCTTGCCGAGCTCCGGGTTCTGATCGATCAGGTCGAGGACCTCACCGACCAGGGTGCCGTAGCGACCGAGCAGGTGCTCCATGCGTCCGACGCGCATCCCTGCGCGGTCGGCCGCGAGTTGGCGCGCGTTCCAGGCGCCGTAGTACCCGTCGGCACCCACGAGCGGGATCTTCTCCGTGACGCACTCCGGAACCTTGCGCTCCATGTTGTGCACCGCGGAGTCGACCGCGTCCTTCGCCATGACCCGGTACGTCGTGTACTTGCCGCCGGCGATGACGGTGAGGCCACGTACGGGGCTGGAGACGGCATGCTCGCGGGACAGCGTGCTGGTGGAGTCGGATTCGCCGTACAGCAACGGACGCAGTCCGGCGTAGACACCGACGACGTCCTTGTGGTCCAGCGGATCCTGGAGCAGCTTGTTGACGTGCCCGAGGATGTAGTCGATGTCGCTCTTGCTGGCCGCGGGATGCGCCAGGTCGAGCTTCCAGTCGGTGTCGGTGGTGCCGATGATCCAGTGGCTCCCCCAGGGGATCACGAACAGCAGCGACTTCTCGGTGCGGGTGATGATGCCCGTCGAGCTGTTGATGCGGTTGCGCGGCACCACCAGGTGCACGCCCTTGGACGCGCGAACCTGGAACTGTCCGCGACCGCCGACCATCTCCTGGATCTCGTCGGTCCACACACCGGCAGCGTTGATGACCTGCTTGGCGTGGATCTCGAACGACTCCCCCGACTCGAGGTCCGTCGCGACGACGCCGATCACGCGGTCGTCCTCGCGCAGGAAGCCCGTGACGCGAGTGCTGTTGGCGCACAACGCTCCGTAGGCCGCGGCGGTGCGGGCGATCATCATGGTGTGGCGGGCGTCGTCGACCTGGCCCTCGTAGAAGCGCACGGCACCGCGGATGGCGGAGCGCTTGCCCGACGGGAAAGATTCCAGCGTCTTCTTCTTGCCCAGGTGCTTGTGGTGCGAGGGCACACCGCGACCGGCACCCATCACGTCGTAGACGCCGATACCGAGGCCGACGTACGGCCGGTCGATCAGCTTCTCGAGCGGGTAGATGAACGGCACGGGGCGGGCGAGGTGCGGGCACAGGTCGTTGAGGACCAGCGACCGCTCCTTGAGCGCCTCGAAGACCAGCGCGAAGTTGAACTGCTCGAGGTAGCGCAGGCCACCGTGGAACAGCTTGCTGGACCTGCTGGACGTCCCGGCGGCGTAGTCACGCGCCTCGACCAGACCGACCTTGAGGCCACGGGTGACCGCGTCGAGGGCAGCTCCGGTACCGACGACACCGCCGCCGATGACCAGAACGTCCATCTCCTCCGTGGCGAGACGACGGAGTGCTTCCTTGCGTGCTTCGGGGCTGAGAGCTGTTGTGGTGGAATTCATTCGGCATCGACCCAATCGAGTGTTCGTGTGACGGCTTTCTTCCAACCGGCGTAGAGCTTGTCTCGCTCCGCGTCATCCATGGACGGTGTCCATGTCTTGTCCTCGGCCCAGTTCTCGCGGATCTCGTCCTCGCTCGCCCAGAAACCGACGGCCAGGCCCGCTGCGTACGCCGCGCCCAGTGCGGTGGTCTCGGCGACCACCGGCCGGACGACATCCACGTTCAGAATGTCGGACTGGAACTGCATCAGCAGCTCGTTCACCACCATACCGCCGTCGACCTTGAGCACCTCGAGGTCGACGCCCGAATCGGCGTTCATGGCCTCGATGACCTCGCGCGTCTGGTAGGCGGTGGCCTCGAGAACGGCCCGCGCCAGGTGGCCCTTGTTGACGAAACGGGTGAGTCCGACGATGGCGCCGCGGGCGTCGGAGCGCCAGTGCGGGGCGAACAGACCGGAGAACGCGGGCACGAAGTAGGCGCCGCCGTTGTCGTCGACGGAGCGAGCGTCGGTCTCGATATCTGCTGCGGTGGAGATCATTCCGAGGTTGTCACGCAGCCACTGCACGAGCGATCCGGTGACGGCGATGGAACCCTCCAGGGCGTACACCGTCGGCTGGTCGCCGATCTTGTAGCAGACCGTGGTGAGCAGTCCGTTCTTGCTCATCACCTTGTCGGTGCCTGTGTTCAACAGCACGAAGTTGCCTGTGCCATAGGTGTTCTTCGCCTCACCGGGCGACAGGCACGCCTGACCGAACGTGGCGGCCTGCTGGTCGCCCAGGATGCCGGCGATGGGAACACCGCTGAGCGAACCGCGCTCGCGGACATTGCCGTACACCTCGGAGGAGCTGCGGATCTCGGGGAGCATGGACATCGGGATGCCCATGTCCGCACAGATGCCCTCGTCCCAGGACAGGGTGTCGAGATCCATCAGCAGCGTGCGCGAGGCATTGGTGGGATCGGTGTAGTGCAGACCGCCGTCGACACCGCCCGTCATGTTCCACAGGACCCAGGTGTCCATGTTGCCGAAGCACAGCTCGCCGGCGTCGGCCTTCTCCTGCGCGCCCTCGACGTTGTCGAGGATCCACTTGACCTTGGGGCCCGAGAAGTAGGTCGCGAGCGGCAGGCCGGTCTTCGCGGTGTACTTGGTGGCGTCGCCCCCGCCGAGCTTGGTGACGATGCGGTCGGTGCGAGTGTCCTGCCAGACGATCGCGTTGTAGACGGGCTTGCCGGTGGCGCGCTCCCACACCAGCGCGGTCTCACGCTGGTTGGTGATGCCCACGGCCGCGATGTCCGACGGGGTGAGGTCGGCAGCGGCGAGGGCTCCGGCCGAGACACTGCGCACGTTGTTCCAGATCTCGACGGCGTCGTGCTCGACCCAGCCGGCCTGCGGGAAGATCTGCTGGTGCTCACGCTGATCGGCGGCAACGACGGTGCCCTTGTGATCGAAGATCATGCACCGCGTCGAGGTGGTGCCCTGATCGATCGCTGCGACGTAACGGGTTTCGGTCATGAGTGGTTCCCCTGGGTAGTGGAGTGGACGATCATGCGGACTTCTCGGGCAGACGGCTGGGCTCTTGCTCGTCGTCGCCGTCGGGATCGGCCGGCAGGAACCGGCCCACCAGGTTGTCGTACAGCAGGACGCCGATGGGGCCGCCGATGATGGGCCCGAGGATCGGCACCCAGAAGTAGAGGCTGCCGTACTGATCTCGCCATGCCCCACCGTATCCGGTGATGAACGACGCCAGGCGGGGTCCGAAGTCACGAGCCGGGTTGATCGCGTACCCGGCGTTGGTGCCCCACGCGAAGCCGATGGCCACGACGATGAGACCGATGATCAGGGGCGCCATGTTGGCCAGGGGCGGGCTGTTGCGCGTGTCGGTCACGGCGACGATGAGGAAGAGCAGGATCGCGGTGCCGATGATCTGATCGATGAGCGCCGAGCCGAGGCTGACGGGCAGCGTGCCGTTACCCGGGAGCGTCGAGAAGATCGTCTGGGTGGCGGTGGTGTGCTCGGGGTCGATCGCGTTGAGCATGTCGTTGTAGTTCCACCGCACCAGCAAGGCTGCCACGAAGGCGCCGAGTGTCTGAGCGAGGGCGTACGGCGCGACCTTCGACCACGCGAAGCCTCGGAACAACGCGAAGGACAGCGTGACCGCGGGATTGAGGTGGGCGCCGGTGGCGCGGCCGGCGACGTAGACGCCGAACATGACACCCAGGCCCCAGGCCCAGGCGATGGAGTCGTGGTCGCCGAGGCTTCCCGACTCACCACCGGAGACCACCTGCGCCACGACGCCGGCACCGAACAGAATCAGAATCATCGTTCCCGCGAACTCGGCTGCCATCTCTGCGGGCAGCCCCCACTTCGCGCGTTTGTCCGTCACGCCATCTCCCTCGTGTTTGTGATCCAGGCCATAAAGAGCAACTGGAAGCCATGCTAGGTGACATGCACGTTGTCGCAAACCGCGTGCACATATGTGCAACTCGGACCGGATCGCGATACCGCGGCGGTCCAGATGTGGTTTAGCGTGGGCTCATGTCGGAGCTGCAGATCTATGGGGAACCCCTGCTCCCCGACGCGACGGATCCGCGCACGATCGACGCGGTGCAGGCGGCGCGGCTCTACTACTTCCAGGACTTGACGATGGCCGCGATCGGCCGCGAGATGGGCGTCTCCCGCAGCACGGTGTCGCGGCTGATCACCTTCGCCCGCACGTCGGGACTCGTGGAGATCAAGATCAGCACCGCTCTCGGCCAGGCACCCGGGCTCGAGCGTGCCTTCGCCGATCGGTACGGCGTCCGTGCCCACGTCGTGCCTGTTCCGGAGACCGTCAGCGACGTCGATCGCCTGGACCGGGTCGCCATGTTCGCGGGCCGCCTGCTGACGACGTTCTTCGCCTCCGACATGGTCATGGGCGTCGCGTGGGGCACGACGGTGAGCGCGGTCAGTCGACACCTCGCCCCGAAGCGCACCCACAACTCGCACGTGGTTCAACTCAACGGCGCAGCCAACACGCGCACCACCGGAGTGTCCTACGCGACGGACATCGTCCGCACTGTCTCCGACGCGTACGGCGCTCTCCCCCAGGGCTTTCCGGTTCCCGCGTTCTTCGACTACCCGGAGACTCGGCAGATGCTGTGGCGCGAACGCAGCATCAAACGCGTGCTCGACCTGCAGGACCGGATGGACCTCGCCGTGTTCAGCATCGGCGTGCACGGCGGCGCTGTACCGAGCCACGTATACAGCGCGGGTTACCTGGAGAAGTCGGATCTCGAGGAACTCGACCGGGACGGCGTCGTCGGCGACATCGCCACCGTCTTCCTCCGCTCCGACGGCAGCTACGACCGCATCGCGCTGAACGAACGTGCAAGCGGCCCACGCCTGGACCGACTCAAAGCCGTGCCGCGACGCGTGTGCATCGTCGCCGGCGAGTACAAGCTCACCGCGCTGCGAGCGGCCCTCGCGGGAAAGATCGTCACCGATCTCGTGATCGACGACCTCAGCGCGGCGACCCTGCTGCAGGCGTAGGTCAGCCCTTCTTCTTCGTTCCCGGCAGGATGCCCGCGGAGATCACGGCCTTGACGTAGGGGCGCGCGGAGGAGATGAGCTCCTCCGCGTCGTCGACACCGCGCCACGCGGCGGCGGCCATCGCATCGGTGCGGTCCTCGATGTGGCGGTCGAGTGCGACACCGTCGTCCGTCAGCGTCTCGACGCCGTCGGCTGTCGTGACGAGACCGCGCGCGGCGAGACGCTCGGCCGCCGAGTCCCACTGTTCGTCCGACCACTCGCGCGTCAGCTGGGTGATGCGACGCCCCAGCACCCGACGAGCACCGGGCTCGGGATGCTGGGCCTCGTGGAAGACACCGGCCTCCGTCGGATCGAGGTCTGCGTCGAGGAGAGCCGCGAGGTGGCCGTCGCCGCGCCATTCCCGCAGAACCGCGATGGCGTGCCACAACTGCAGGTGCGGGACGTCGGGCGCCGACGACTGATGCCACGCTGCGGACAGTGGGCGGCCGGCGAAGGTGAGCGTGTCGCCGATGCCGTGCAGGCGGTCGGCCAGCGACGTGAGGCCCGGGTCGGACACCGACTCACCCAGCGCACCTCCGAGGACGGTGTCCAGCGCGTCCCATCGGCGCCGAGCCACGGTGTCGAGGCCGGCGGCGATCGCCGCGGGCCAGGAGCGCTCGATCAGCGTGGTGTTGAAGCTGTAGAACGCGGCGGCGACCACCCCGGCGGCACACGGCCCCATCGGCTCGGCGCGCGAGCCCACGTACCAGGCGTGTCCGTCGAGACCCGTGTCCCGGCCCGCCGCTCCGAGTTCGGGATTGAAGTACGCCGAGATGTGGAAGGGCTCGAACGTGCGGTACGCGGCGCGGGCATGGGCGGCTGCCGTGGAGTCGGTCATGGGACGAACCTACTGGGCGCGATGTACCGCGGGACCCCCGAATCGACGACAGCGCTGGACACCCCCTGGTGGGAGTGCCCAGCGCTGAGTCGAGCGCAGCGTCAGGACGCCGAGGCCTCCAGTGTCGTCTGCTCACCGGTGTTCTCGGACTGCGCGATGCTGATCTTGCGCGGCGCGGCGCGCTCGGACAGCGGGATGTGTACGGAGAGAACACCGTTGTCGTACGACGCGGTGATGCGCTCGGTGTCGATGCCGTCACCCAGCGCGAGCTGGCGACGGTAGGTGCCCGTGAAGCGCTCCGAGGTGAGCCACTGCCGGGAGTCGCCGCTCGGTGCCGAACGGTGGGCCGTCACCGTGAGGGTTCCACGGTCGACGTCGAGGTCGATCGAGCCCGGATCCACACCGGGGAGATCCGCGTCGAGGACGTAATGGTCGTCGACCTTGTACAGATCCATCGGCATGAACCGCGGCGAACGGTCGGTGCCCGACCCGGCTCCCAGCAAGCTCGAGGTCACGGCGTCGAGGTCACGGAAAGGATCGAAACGAAGCACAGCAACACACCTCCTGTATCTCGTGGACACCGAGCCCGTCATGCTCGGCTCCTCTGTGCGTGACACCGAATTTAGCACTCTCCACCCGAGAGTGCCAAGTACCCTCCAGAGAATTTTCTGGCCGAAGTTGCTCTCGCAGTGCAGGACTGGTCGACGGTAGGTGCGGCCCGCTCACGGCGACTACGCTGAGGGAAGTGCGCGAAACGGACACCGCCGTTTCCGGAAGAAAGGCCTCCCACCCATGGCGATCGACTACACCAAAAGGCCGTCCACCCCCGCCCCGGCAGCGGGCGGCGTCAATCTGAGCAAGGTGACGCTGTCGAAGGCCGCGCCGACGGTGAATCTGGCCAAGAAAGGTGAGAGCCAGGGCGCGATGCGCGTCAACCTCAACTGGTCGCAGGGCGCGGCCGCACCCGAGCCGAAGAGGAAGGGCTTCCTCGCGAAGCTCGCCGCCGCGTCGTACGGCACCGGCGGCGTCGACCTCGACCTCGGCTGCCTGTACGAGCTGGCCGACGGGTCGAAGGGCGTCATCCAGGCGCTGGGCAAGAGCTTCGGTGCCCTCGAGAGCGCACCGTTCATCCAGCTCGACGGCGACGACCGCTCCGGATCCGTCACGGGCGGCGAGAACATGCACATCAACCTCGCGCGGCCCGACGCCTTCAAGCGCATTCTTATTTTCGCGATGATCTACGACGGCGCCCCGAACTGGGCCGCGGTCGACGGCGTCGTCACGCTGTTCCCCACCAGCGGCCCGCAGGTGGAGGTGCGTCTGGACTCCGACAACAACTCCGCCCGCATCTGCTCCATCGCGCTGATCCAGAACACCGGCCAGGGCATCACGGTCACGCGCGAGGTCGAGTACATCCAGGGCAGCCAGGCGGACCTGGACAAGAAGTACGGCTGGGGCATGCGCTGGGCGGCCGGGCGCAAGTAGCCGGTCAGGGCGCCGGCAGCACCTGCGTGAAGAGAACCGCCCCGGTTCCGTCGCACAGGTTCACCGTCAGCGACCGCGAGTACTTGTCGATCAGCACCTCCCCGAAGTGCTGGAAGGTATCGAGCGGTGAGGCATTCGGCTCCGGCGGTGCGTGCACGAACACCGCCTCCGGGCCGAAGGTGGGATCGAGGTCGTTCGGCCCGAACGCACCCGCGTTGAGAGGCCCGCTGACGAACTCCCAGAATTCGCGGAACTCCTGGTAGGCGGCGCGCTCGGGTGAATACCGATGCGCCGCCGTGTAATGCACGTCGGCGGTGAGCCACACGGTGCCGGTGACGTCGTTCCGGTCGATCGCGGTGAGTACCTGCGCGATGTCGGTCTCCCGACCGAGCGGGGCACCGGGGTCACCGTTGCCGACGCCCTCCTGCGCGGTCTTGCCGTCCGGCACCACGAGCCCCAGGGGGAGGTCGTTGGCGATGATCTTCCACGTGGCGGTCGAGCGCGACAGCTCGTCGATCAGCCACCGCCGCTGTGCATCTCCGAGAATCTCCCCGGTCGGGGCGGTGTTGGCACTGTTCGCGTCCTTGTAGCTCCGCATGTCCAGGACGAAGACGTCGAGCAGCGGACCGTAGGCGATCTTCCGGTACACCCGCCCGTCGACGGCCTCGGCGGGAGCGACCGGGAGCCACTCGTGAAAGGCCTGCAAAGCCCGCTGCGACAACAGGTTCACATCTTTCACGGTGTACTGCTCGAGGTCGAGAATCTCACCGGGATACCAGTTGTTGACGGTCTCGTGATCGTCCCACTGCACCACCTGCGCGACCGAGGAATTGAAGCGCCGGTAGTTGTCGTCGGTGAGGTTGTACGCGTACTGCCCGCGATACTCGTCGAGGGTCTCCGCGACCTTGGACTTGGCCTCGGACATCGTGTTCCGCCACACCCGGCCGTCGGGCAACGTGACGCTCTCCTCGAGCGGCCCGTCGGCATAGATGACGTCGCCGCTGTGCAGGAACAGGTCCGGTTCCCGATCGGCCATCGCTCCGAAGATGGTCATGCCGCCGATGTCGGGATTGATCCCGTAACCCTGGCCCGCCGTGTCGCCGCCCCACAGGAGGCGAATGTTCGACGGGCTGTCGGGAGCCGTGGAGAACACCCCGGTGACGGGCTCCGACGTGGCGCCGTCCTCGCCCTCCAGCGTCACGCGGTAGTGCACTCGCTGTCCCGCCGGCAGACCCGTGAGGCGCAGCACGCCGGTGCCGTCGGACTGCGGTGTGAGGAGAGGTCCCCGCGTCGTCGTGACGGAGGAGAACGCGTCGGTGGCCGACGTGTCGACGATCATCGTCGCGGGCGTGTCCGACCGTGCCCAGACGAGCGCACCATCGGCACGGACGTCGCCGCTCGCGACGCCGTGGGTCAGCGACGGGCGCGCCCGCACCAGGGTGGGCCCGGTGCTGCAGGCGAGCAACGGCGTGGCCGCGGCACCGAGCGCGGCGTAGCGGAACAGGGAGCGTCGCGAGATCTGCATGCTCCGCACCGTGCCGCACGGACTTGAACGGGGCGTGACTCTCAGGAGGACAGCCGGGTGCCCGATCGGTCGAACTCGGCCCGGTGCGTTCCGTCCGCTCCCGTGACCAGGATGGACGCCGCCGAGTCCCGGTCCGGCGGAAGAAGACGCACCGTCACCGCGCTGGTGGAGTCGCTCTCGAGGGCGGTGATCACCGAGGTCACGATGTCGCGATCGACCACGCCGGTCGCGTCCGCGCCGCGGTCGTCGAGCAGGACCACGTCGACTCCCCGACTCCGCGCGGCCCGCGCCGCACTGCTCACCTCGGAGTCGGCCAGTCCCGCGGCACGCAGGGTGTCCCGCAGATGGAACTCGAGAAGACGGCAGCTCAGTCGCTCGTCGTCGGACAGCGGCTCACCCGAGGCGATCCTGGTGAGGAGAGGGCGGGCCAGCTCGTCGAGCCGGGTCAGCTGCAGGTCCCGCTCGTGCAGTGCCGCGGCGGCCGCCGCTTCCTCCGCTGCCTGTCTCGTGGACTCCTCCCGTAGCCGGAAGATGTCCGTGACGGGTGAGCGCAGCGCGAACGCGAAGAACGTGCCCATCAACACCAGCGCGCCGCTGGGCAGCACGTACAGCACGGCGTCGACCGCGCTCTGCTCGGTCAGCAGGCACCAGACGAGCGTGACGACGAAGATGCCGAGGAACCCGGCCCACGCCCACCACGTGCGCCCACGGACACAGAGGAAGGTGTAGATCCCGGCCGCCGTCCCGATCGGCCACATCTGCAGAGGGCTCCCGATCGGCACCGGAAGCGCGGCGAGGACGATCGCACACGACAGCGGGCCGGTGAGCGTGACGGCTGCCGTCGCGCCGAAAGGGATCGGATCGCCCGGGACGCGGAGGAGTGCCGCGACGGACACGGCATGCAGGACGACCGCCACCGCGACGAGCGCCGGCTCGGTGACGCCCTCGAGTGTCGAGGCGGCGGCCAGAACGACACCGGCGACGTTGAAGGCGACCACCACGAAGGCTGCACGCGTGTGCATGCCCAGCAGAGTCGTGACATCGTTCGTTCTGCTCACTGTGCCTCCCACCGCAGTTCGACGACTGTGCCCCGACCCACCGCAGTGCGGAGCGCGGCGGAGCCGCCCGGAAGCCGGTGCATGCGGTCGAGAATGCTGACCCGGACGCCCAGGCGATGTGCCGGTATCGACGACAGATCGAAGCCGGGGCCGTCGTCCGTCACCGTCACCCGGAGTCCGAGTGGGGAGAGCGCAGCCACGACCGACCGGTGGGCATCGGGGCCCGCGTGCCGCAGGCTGTTCCGCATCGCCTCGGCCATGGCGGCGCCCACGGTGCGGACTGTCTCGGCCGGCACAGTCCGTTCCGCCGCATCGGCCTCGAACCGGAAGCTCAGTGTCGCCGATGCGTCCACTGCCGCGGCCGCGGCGCGAAGGTGCGCGACCACGTCCTGCACATCGAAGTCAGCGGCAGGCAGCGTGTTCCGTCGCAACGTGTCGAGCTCCGCCAACGCGACGCTCGCCTGGTCGACGAGACGTTGATCCATCGGACCGCGCGATGCGGCGAGGAGCGTGGACATGACGTTGTCGTGGATCAACCCGTCGAACCGTCGACGTTCGACCGTCCGCGCCTGCACAGCGGCAGAACTGGCGGCCTGCGCGTAGGTGGACTCGCGGGTGCGATCGAGAAGGAAGCCCGTGCGCGACGCCGTGATCGACGCGGCGACGAAGATGAGGCTGAAGCCGAAGCTGTAGACGATGTCGGCCACCAACGGACTCCGGTCACCGGCGTCACGCAGATAGTGGTTGGCCAGTTGGACGCCCGTGACGGCCACCGCGAGATGGAGGAACGCCCAGCGCGGCCTCATCGACACCGCAGCCCCCAGAGAAGCCAGGGCAGGGAAGAGGGAGAACCAGGCAGCCTTCCCGTCGGGCAGGGTCTCGCCCGTCCATCCGAGCGGCCAGGTGAGCAACCCGAGCAGGAAGACCACGGCGCAGGCCGCCGCCAGTGGCCGGAGCGCACGCTGACCCCGCCGGCCGAACGACGCGGCGCCCAACGCCAGTCCGGGTCCGAAGAACAGGACGAGCCCGACCGGAGTCCACCAGGACGCCGACACCCCCTCCAGATCGCGGATGAGCGGAATCGACACGAGCAGGTAGAAGACGTAGCCCACGCCGATGAAGCGGCCGAACATCGTGAGGATCTGATCGGCCGCGCTGCGCTCCGCCGTCGTCACGACTTCCTGCGTCGACGAGGAAACGGCAACCACCCGTCCTCCAGTGCCCGTTTGTAGAGATCGGTCTTGGTCGGGGCAGGCCTGCCGGCGTCGGCGTACTTGAGCCGGATACGACCGAGATAGTCGTTCACCGTCTCGGGCGAGATACCCATGGTCGACGCCACCCGCGTGGCGGTCTCCCCGGCCGCGTAGAGCGTGAGCAGTCGTCGATGCTGCGGGCTCAGATCCACCGCGGCGAGCTCGGGATCCCCGTCGATGGCTGCCGCCCAGTCGATGGTGGGCACCATCTCGCCCCGGGCTGCACTCCGCACGGCGTCCACCACCGACTCGATCGGCTGGGACTTGCGCACGACGCCGAGCACGCCGGCGCGGGCGGCCGAGCGGACCAGGAACGGATCCTCGCCCGAGGTGAGAACCAGCACGTCGAGCCCCCGGGCGCGGATGGCCTCGACGTTGGCCACCGGCGAGGACCCGTCGCGCAGTCGCAGGTCGAGGATGACCAGATCGAGGTCCGTGGTGACGTCGAACAGTTCGGAGACCGTGGGGGCGCTCGCGACGAACTCGAGATCGGGATGATCGGCGAAGGAATCCCGCAGACCACGGACGATCAGTTCGTGATCGTCGACCATTCCGATTCGCGCACGTTCGACCCCCACCGGACCCCCTCAGCCACAAAGTCGTCAGAGCATAACCATCTGACCGGTCGTGTTGTAGTGCCAGGTGTCAGCGCCGGAGCTCCTCGGCGATCGCGAGAACGCCGATGCGCACCTCCTCGAAGCTGGTGCTGAGCGGGCTCAGGCCGAGCCTGATGCCGCTCGGGGCCCGGAAGTCGGGGATGACACCGCGCTTCCACAGCCGCGCCGTGACCTCGCGGAAATCGGGGTGATCGAGCGTGACGTGTCCCCCGCGCTCGTCCGCGTTCTCCGGCGAGGCGATCTCCACGCCCAGTGGCACCAGGTCCGAGCGCACCAGCTCGAGCGCGTACTCGGTGAGAGCGACCGACTTCGCGCGGATCGCGTCCATGCCGACCTCGCCGATCATGGCGAGCGTGTCCTGCATCGCGATCATGCCGAGCACCGGCGGGGTGCCGCTGATGACGCGTCGCACGCCCTCGGCCGGGACGTATCCCTGCTCCATGGCGAAGGCGTCGGCACGCCCCATCCATCCCCATACGGGCTGCCGAAACTCGGGCAGATGCTCCGCGCGGACGTAGGCGAACGCGGGCGAGCCGGGACCACCGTTCAGGTACTTGTAGGTGCAGCCGACGGCGAGATCGACACCCCACTCGTCGAGACGGAGCGGCACGGATCCCACCGAGTGCGACAGGTCGAGCACCACCAGGGCGCCGACGTCGTGCGCGACACGGGCCGCCGCGGACGCGTCCGCGAGAAAGCCCGAGCGGTAGGCGACATGACTGAGAAGCACGAAAGCTGTTCGCTCGGTGACGACATCGGCGATGTCCGCAGTCCGTACGCCCGACCGCCGGTCCGAGTCGATCCACACCAGCGTCAGGTTGAGTTCGGACGCGATGGACTCGAGGACGTAGCGATCGGTCGGGAAGTTGTCGCGATCGAGCACGATCTCGGTCCGGCCCGGCCTCAGCGCCGCCGCCCCGCGCGCGATCTTGTAGAGCAGGACGGTGGTGGAGTCACCGATGACGGTCTGCCCGGGTGCTGCACCCAGGGCCACCCGACCGAGCGTGTCGCCCAACGTGATGGGCAGCTCGAACCATTCCTCGTCCCACCCGCGGATCAGCCGGCCACCCCAGTCCTGCGTCATGAACGTCGAGACACGCTCGATGCTCGCCGTCGTCGGCCGACCGAGCGAATTGCCGTCGAGATAGGACACGACAGGATCGGCGTCGTCGGTGTGGAAGCGAGAGCGGTACTCGCGCAGGGGGTCCCGTGCGTCGAGGTCTGCTGCGGTCATGACTGTCCGATCTCGGTGCGGGCGGCGAACAACTCGGGGAAGAACGTCAACTCGAGGGCACGCTGGAGGAAGCCGACACCACTGGAGCCTCCGGTACCGCTCTTGTGCCCGATCGTACGGAGCACTGTGCGCATGTGCCGGAACCGCCAGAGCTGAAAGTTCTCCTCCAGGTCGACGAATTCCTCGAACGCCTCGTACGCGGCCCAGTTCTCGGTCGGGTTCTCGTAGACGTGCGTGATGAGCGGCATCAGGTCGTCGTTGCGGGAGTAGGGCGCGGTGACATCGCGGTGCAGCGCGCTGGCCGGGACGTCGTGGCCGGCACGCGCCAAGCAGCGCCACAACGCATCGTAGACACTGGGTTCCTGGTGCACACGAGTAAGCAATTCCGTTGCTGTGGGGTCGGATTCGAACACCGTGAGCATGGCGTCGTTCTTGTTGCCGAGCACGAACTCCACCGCGCGATACTGAGCGGACTGGAACCCGGAGGAGTTCCCGAGGAAGCCGCGGAACTGTGCATACTCCGTCGGCGTGAGCGTCGCGAGTACCGACCATTGTTCGGTCAGCGTCTTCTGGATGTGCTTGACCCGGGCGACACATTTGAGCGCGAACCCGAGATCGTCGGCATCGAACGCATCGCGCGCCGCAAGAAGTTCGTGCAGGACCAGCTTGAACCACAGCTCGGTGGTCTGATGCTGGATGATGAACAGCAACTCGTCGTGATGCTCCGGGACACTCACCGGCTTCTGCGCACTGAGCAGAGTGTCGAGATCGAGGTACGCCCCGTAACTCATCCGCTCGCGGAAATCGGTGACGATGTCCTTCTCGATGGCGCGCTCGTCCATTGCTCCTCTTTCGTCGATTCCCCCGAGCCTAGGACGTAGATTCGAGGGATGAGCGAGTCCTCGGAACGAATCGACGTCGTCCTGCACCCGGACGCCGTTCGAGACCTCGGCACGGTGACCGACCTGGTGCAGTCCGCGCTCGCTGCGCGCGGCGCCACCGGGGAGGTCCACGTGTCGGACGACGTCTCCGTGGCATCCGGTGACGTGATCGTGGTCCCGACCGCGGTTGGACGCGTCGGCACGCAGGCGAGCGACCGGTGTGTGGTGCGTGTCGACTACGGCTACGTGGCCGCGGACCTCTCGGCGGGCCTGCACGCCCACATTCGCGGACGGGGACTCGGCGGGCTGCGCTACGCCGTCGACAGGATTCACCATCACCGACTGCACCCGGCGACCGTCGAGTCGTATGGGGCGCACCCCGAACAGTTCGCCGAGGTGCGGGGGACGAGCGGGCCGGTCGTCGCCCTGATCCACGGCGGCTATTGGCGGGCACCGTGGCGACTCGACTCCCTCGACGCCGCGGCCATCGATCTGGCCGACCGCGGCTACGTCACGTGGAACGTCGAGTACCGCAGCCCCGACGAGCACGGGTGGGAGACGACGACGGCGGATGTCGCCGCGGCCCTGAAGCACGCTGGTGCGCAGGCCGTCCTCGGCCATTCGGCAGGAGGACAGCTCGCGATGCGCTGGGCCGCGGATGCCCGTCCCGCACTGGCCGTGAGTCTCGCCGGAGTCCTCGACCTGAAGATCGCCGACGACCGCGGCCTGGGTGACGGCGCGGTGCGTGCAGCCCTGGGCTCGCGGTACACGGATGCTCACGCGGAGTCGTCCCCCCGAGCGCTACTGCCACTCGGGGTTCCGCAGATCGTGGTGGTCGCGGCGTCGGACGATCCGAACCTGAACGACATCGGCCGCGAGTACGTCACCGCAGCATCGGCCGCAGGTGACGATGTCACGCTTGTCGAGGGCCCGGGAGACCACTTCAGTGTCGTCGACCCGCGGTCGGAGATCTGGCCCGCCATCGTGGAGCGGATCGAGGGACGACTCCCCCGCTGATCGTCACTCGTGCGCGGTGTACTCCGCGTCGGTGACGGGGTCCATCCACACGACGACGTCGTGCTCGTCGTCGCCCTCGTTGATGGCGAGGTGCACCATCAGGCGATCCGGTGCGGCGCCGTGCCAGTGCACCTCGTCGGCCTCGAACAGCACGCGGTCGCCGGGACGGATGACCTCGACCGGCCCACCCTGCCGCTGGCACAGACCGACGCCCTCGGTGACGAACACTGTCTGGCTCAGCGAGTGGCGGTGCCAGTGCGTGCGCGCCCCCGGCATGAAGTGGACCAGGTTGGCGGAGACCCGCGACGGGGCCGGAGCTGCGGCGACGGCGTCGATGTAGACGTCGCCGGTGAACCAGTCGGCCGGACCCTTGGTGGTCGCGATCGAGCTTCGGGTGATCTGCATGCGCGGTTCCTCTCGTCGGTGGTGCTGGTGTCCAGCATTCGCGGTGCCGGTCCACGGGGGAAGTCCCTGCCGAGGAGCGCCCCCGGCAGGGCACCCCGGTCGTCTAGGTGAACAGGGCGTCGACGATCGCAGCCTTGTCGGCAGCGCTCTGCGGATGCGTCAGCATGCCCTCGACGGCGAACACCACGACCTTGGTCCGCGCGGCGATCCGCTCCTCGGCGACGCCGACGTGGCGCAGCTCCTCCGCGACCAGCGCATCGGCCATGGCATGGAAACCGTTGTGCCACTCGTCGATCGGAGCCGACACCGCAGCGCGGGCGTGAACGGTGTCCACCAACCGGTGGTAGCGCTCGAGTTCGGTCACCACCCACGTCAGCCGTTCCTGCGGTGACGTCACCTCCAGCCCTGCGAAGCGCGTCAACGCCGTCGCCGTGATCTCGGTGAGGGCGGCGACGAGCAGTTCGTCCTTGTCGGAGAAGTACCAGTAGATGGTGTTGGGCGTGACGCCGGCGCTCTGCGCTATCCGGCTCAGCGGGGTGCCGTCGAATCCGGCCTCGACGAACAGGGCCGTCGCGGCGTCGACGATCTCGGCCCGCTTTTCTTCCCGATCCTGCGGACGTCTGTTCCGAGGCATGCGGTCACCCTATCTTGATGCTCGATCAAGACGCTGCTACGTTCTCTTGAACGTCAATCAAGAGGAGCCCGCATGCCTGACACCGTTCGCGACGACCTGTGGTTCGACTCCGGTTCCGATCGCTGCGCGATCTCGGTCCTCCGACCTGCCGGGCTCGACGGTTCCGCGCCGATCATCGTCATGGCCCACGGCTTCGGATCGGTGCGCGCGTTGCGCCTCCCCGCCTACGCGGACCAGTTCGTCCAGGCGGGCTACGTCGTCGCGCTGTTCGACTACCGGCACTTCGGCGACAGCGAAGGAACCCCACGGCAGCTCCTGGACGTGCGCAGGCAGCTCGAGGACTGGCGCAACGCGCTGGCCTTCGCCCGGCTACTCGACGGCGTCGACCCCGACCGCGTCGTCGCATGGGGCACCTCGTTCGGCGGTGGCCACGTCCTCACCCTGGCGGGCACGGGCGAACGACTGGCCGCGATCATCGCGCAGGTCCCGCACGTGGACGGCATCGCCGCCGTGCGCTCCGCCGGCCTGCGCCAGACCCTGCGTCTCGCACCGGCGGCCCTCTCGGACCAGATCCGGGCTCTGCTCGGTCGCGAGCCCCGCTACATCGACTCGATCGGTGAACCCGGCGCCCTCGCCGCCATGGTCTCGCCCGACGCCGCCGTCGGACGTGACCGCCTTCTCGAGGCGTCGGGACTGCAGACCGGTGACTACCCCGAGACGGTCGCCGCCCGCATCCTGCTCCACATCGGCCTGTACTCGCCGGGGAAGACGGCCGCGAACATTCAGTGCCCCGCCCTCGTCCAGATCGCCACGAACGACGCCATCACCCCGACGGACATCGCGCTGCGCACCGCACGAAAGATTCCCCGCGCCACCGTGGTGACGTACGAGGGTGGTCACTTCGATCCCTACGTCGAGCCGCTCTTCCCCCGGATCATCGCCGACCAGCTGGCATTTCTGCGGGAGGCCGTGCCGATCCCGCGATGACTCACCGGGACTACTTGCGGCCGGGCGGCTGCAGGAACTTCATGGCGCCGCGCAGGACCGGCTCGGGCACCTTGTCCTTGGCCGCCATCGCCTTGTCCATCACCTTGGTGCGCGTCTCGGTTCCGCGGCCGAAGGCCTTGTTGAGCGCTGAGCCTTCGGCATCCATCTGTACGTGCAGCGGGGGAGCGCCGTCCTGCTGCGCGATCGCATTGCTGATGACGACGCGCTGGATCTCGCTGGTGCCCTCGAAGATGGTGTACAGCTTGGCGTCGCGGTACCACTTCTCCACCGGGTGGTCGGTGATGTAGCCCCACCCGCCCATCGTCTGGATCGCCCGCTCGGTGGAGGCCACCGCGACCTCGGTGGCGGCGAGCTTGGCCATCGACCCCTCGCCGCGCTCGAAGGCGACACCCGTGGCCGCCATCCAACTGGCGCGCCACGTCAACAGGCGCGCCGCGTCGATCCGCATCGCGAGATCCGCCAGCGGGAAGGCGATGCCCTGGTTGTCGATGATCGGCGACCCGAACGCCTCACGCTCGTTGGCGTACTTCGTCGCGTACTCCAGTGAGGCACGGGCGATTCCGAGGGCCTGAGCGGCCACCATCGGTCGCGTCTGCTCGAGCGCTCCGAGAGTGGCGGAGCGACCTCTGATCCCGGTCTTCTCCGCCTCGCGGGCCTTGGCCAGCTTGTGCTCGAGCTTGTCGAGGCCGCCCAGGAGGTTGGCGCCGGGAACGCGGACACTGTTGAACTTCAGCTCCGCGGTGTGCGAGGCGCGGCACCCCAGCTTGTCGAGCTTGCGCACGAGTTCCAGTCCGGGGGTCCCGCCGGGGACGATGAACAGGGCCTGGCCCTTGTGACCGAGTTCCGGGTCCACATTGGCGTTGACCACATGCACGTCCGCGATGCCGCCGTTGCCGATCCACATCTTGTGGCCGTCGATGATCCAGTCGTCGCCGTCCTGCCGCGCGGTGGTCCGCAGGTTGCGAACATCGCTGCCGCCCTCGGGCTCGGAGATGGCGAGCGCCGCCAACTTCAGATCGTCGGGGGTGCCGAAGCACTGTGGAGCCCACTCGAGCATCTGCTCCGGCGTCGCCGCCTGGCCGATGGCCGACAGCGCGAGCGCCGGCATCACCACCGCGAGACCGATTCCCGCGCAACCCCAGAACAGTTCCTCCATGAACACCGGCAGCGACAGGCCGGTCGGATCACCGATGAGGTCGCGGTAGAACAACGGCGAATAGAACCCCGCGCGGGCCGCCTCCTGCAGCACCGGCCACGGGAACTCCTGCTCCTTGTCGTAGTGCTGAGCAACGGGCCGAACCACGTTCTCGGCGAAGTCGTGAGCACGGCCGACCAGCTCGTGTTGGGCCGGTGTGAGCGTCAGATCGAAAGCCATCATGTCCCCCCAGGACGTAGTTGCGCCGGGAGTACCCCGCCCCGGCGAGTGTTACACGTCACTCCGTTTCATCGGGCAATGCGTTCGCGAACAGTTGCGCGAGGTGCTCGCCGCGACGATCCGTGAGATCCGACAGCTGGGTGCGGCAGGAATAGCCGTCGGCCAGGATCGACGCGGTGTCCGCTGCCGACTGCATCGCCGGCAGAAGTTGCTGACCGGCGATGGTGACCGAGACGTCGTAATGCCCCTTCTCGACGCCGAAATTCCCGGCGAGCCCGCAGCAACTACCGAGGCGCTGCACATCGGCGCCCGCTCTCTCGAGCAGAGCCGCGTCTGCGCCCCAGCCCATCACGGCGTGGTGGTGACAGTGCGGCTGCGCCACCACCTCTCGGCCGTTCAGGGACGGCGGTTCCCACCCGCGCTCGGTGAGCAGTTCGGCCAGCGTGCGGGTGGCATCGGCGACCGGCGCGGCGCGCTCCTTACCGAGCAGTTCCGTTGCGTCGCTGCGAAGTACACCTGTGCACGACGGTTCGATACCCACGATGGGAACACCGCCGTCCGACGCCTCGGTCAAGGCGTCCACGGTGCGTCCCAGGATGCGCTTCGCGGCATCCAGTTGACCGGTCGAGATCCACGTGAGACCGCAACACTGCTGCTTCTCGGTCAGCCGGGGCCGGTAGCCCGCCGACTCGAGCACACGCACCGTCGCGCGGCCCACCTCGGGCGTGAAGTGATTGGTGAAGGAGTCGACGAAGAGCACGACGGGATCACCGGTCGTGGGCCGGTGCGATTCGTGAAACCACTGCCGGAACGTCCTCGGGGCGAACTCGGGTATCGAGCGACGCGGATCGATGCCCGCCGCCCGCAGTGCAAGCGGCCCCACCCCCGGAAGCCGCGCCGCAGCGTTGACGGCGCGCGGCGCCCGAGCGGCGACAGCAGCCCAGCGCGGGAGCCACCCGAGCGAGTAGTGCGCCACGGGGCGTAGCCGACGTCGGTAGCTCTGGTGCAGCACCTCCGCCTTGTACGACGCCAAGTCGACACCGGTCGGACAGTCCGAGGCACATCCCTTGCAGGACAAGCACAGATCCAGGGCATCGTGCACCTCGGGCGAGCGCCACCCGCCGGTGACGTCGGAGCCGTTGATCATCTCCTGCAGTACCCGGGCGCGCCCGCGGGTGGAGTCCTTCTCCTCCCGAGTCGCCAGGTACGACGGGCACATCACCCCGCTGGTGCCGGCGGTGTCCGCGCGGCACTTGCCGACGCCCGTGCACCGGTGCACGGCCTGACTGAAGTCGCCGCCGTCCTCGGCGTAGGCCATCGCGAGCAGCGTCCGAGGCTTTGCGGACGGGACACGGAGATCCGCATCGAGTGGTCGAGGATCCAGGAGCACACCGGGATTGAGGATGCCGTCGGGATCGAACACATGCTTGACGGCACCGAACAACGCGAGTGCGTCCGCCGAGTACATCAGCGGCAAGAGCTCACTGCGCGCACGGCCGTCGCCGTGCTCACCGGACAACGACCCGCCGTACCGCGCCACCAGCGTGGCGGCGTCGACGAGGAACCGGCGGAACACCCCTGTCCCACCGGGCTTGTCGAGCGGCAGGTCGATGCGCACGTGCAGGCACCCGTCACCGAAGTGCCCGTACGGCAGCCCGGTCACCCCGTACTGCGTCATGAGGTCGTCGAAGTCGCGCAGGTATCGGCCGAGCGAGGCCGGCGGTACCGCCGCGTCCTCCCACCCGGCGTGTGCCGGCAACCCCGCGGGACTGCGCCCCGCGAGTCCGGCTCCGTCTGCTCGGATCTGCCACAGCCGAGCGGTGCGTTCCGCGTCGGTGACCACCAGGGAGTCGACCGCTCCGCAGCCGCGTGCGACCGCGTCGGCTCGGTCCGTGGCCTGCTCGCGGGTATCGCCGACGACCTCGACGAACAACCACGCGGCGCCGCCGGGAAGCGGCGGAACCGCATGGGGTCCGCGGCGTTCGCGGACGACGTCGACGATGCGCGAATCGATGCCCTCGCATGCGGTGGGCGTGAACGTCAGGACGGTGGGCGCGGCGTCACCGGCGGTGGCGATGTCCGGGTACCCGAGAACGACGAGGATGCGGAACGCAGGCTCCGTCACCAAGTCGACGGTGGCGCGCGTGGTGACCGCGAGCGTGCCCTCGCTGCCCACCAGCATCCGGCGGACGTCGAAACGGTTCTCCGGCAACAGGTTCTCCAGCGCGTAGCCGGAGACCTGGCGGCCGAACGTACCGAATTCCGTTCGGACGGTTCCGAGTCCGCCGGCGACGATCTGCCGCAGCGCGTCGAGAGTCGGAGACGTGGTGTCCCTCGGCAGGTGCAGCTGCTCCCCGCTGCCCGTCACCACGTCGAGCGAGGAGACGTTGTCGGAGGTCCGGCCGTAGCCGAGAGTGCGCGAGCCGCACGCGTTGTTCCCGATCATGCCGCCGACGGTGCAGCGCGTGAAGGTGGACGGGTCGGGACCGAACCGCAGCCCGTGCTGCGCCGCTGCCCTCTGCACCACCGACTGCACGGCGCCGGGTTCGACAGTCGCGGTGCGCGCCTCGGGGTCGACGTGGAGCACCCGGTTCAGGTGCCGACTGACGTCGAGCACAACCCCGGTACCCACCGCGTTGCCGGCCACGGACGTGCCGCCGCCGCGCATGGTCAGCGGGACCCCGGTCTCGCGGCACACCGCGACGGCCGCCGCGATGTCCTCGGTGCGACGGGGCCGCGCGACGACGAGCGGGTGCACGCGGTAGAGCGACGCGTCGGACGAATAGGCGGCGCGGGTCGTGCCGTCGGTGAGCACGTCGTCGAGGCCCCCGCGGCGCAGTGCGCGGGCGCAGTCCTCGGCGGAGATCACCGTGTCGACGCTACCGGGCCGGGTGGGCGGGGGTGTGGGGTTGGCGGGGGCGAAGCGGGTGGGTGCGGGGCGGGCGGGTGCCGGCGCGGGTGGGTGGGTGCCGGCGCGCACTGCGCGGCAGTACGCGCAGGCCGTGCCTGCGCACGGTGCTGGGCGGTGAGCGGATGGTGGTGCTCGCTTGTCCGCGCACGCTCCGGTCGGGTGCGCCGGTTGTGGTGAGCGGGGGTGCTGACGGTCGCGCGGATCGGCGCGTCGGTCGGCGCCGCAGACGCGCACCGTGCAGCAGTACGCGCAAGTCCGTGGCCTGCGCGCAGTGCTGGGAGCTGCGCGGCCAGCGGTCGCGGCGGATCCGAGCACCGTTCGGACACCCGCGCCGGTTGGACCGCGCGCGGCTGACCAGAACCCGCGCGGATCCGCATGGGAACCGCCGGGCCGCTGACCGCGTCCAAGTTCGAGTGCGATGGATTCGAGGTGGGGTGGCCGTGGCTGCGCTCGTGTTCTGCGGCGCCTGCTCCCCCGGCGTCTCGGGCGAACCCGTCGCGGAGCTGTGGGATCCGTGCACCATTCCGAGTGACGCCGTGGCGGCTGCGGGCGTGAACGCGGAGATCGTCGACTCGGGTCAGTTCGATCAGGGAAACAGTCAGTGGCGGTACTGCTCGTTCCGGCAGGACTGGTTCGTCCTGACCATCTCGTCGACGACCACAGCGATATCAGAGTTCCGCGGAGACAGCCGATCCGTGAACCAAGAGGATATAGATATAGGCGGGCGCCCAGCGCTCAGCTTCCAGCAACTTCCGGGAACTCTCGACGAGGCCTGCCACATCGCGTACGCATCGACCGCAGGGGCAATTGAGTTCGCCGTGAGAAACGCGGGTGATCCATCAACTGTCGGCGACTACTGCGCAAAAGCCAGGCGCATTTCAGGCGCTCTCGAGAGCGCGACACCACCATGACGGGGGCACCGTGACAGGGTTGAACGAGCTCGAAATAACCACGGAGGCCGCGGAGCGATGTGCCCGTGCGTGCGCAGAATTCGCCGAAGGCATCACCGCCGTGAGGTCGACCATCCAAGTGCAGGACTTCGCACAGGGCTTCGGAACCCTCCCCTCCGGCCAGGCGCTGGCGCGCAAGTACTCCGAGCTCGCGGTGGGTGGGCCGGGGTCTTTGTCGACCTTGCTTCAGGCGCACATCGCGATCGCGTCGTCGCTCGCAGACACCTTCACAGAGATGGGTCGGAACTACGAGTCCACCGACAGCGAAGCGGCACAACGCATCACGCCGAAGTAGCCTTCACTTCAGCGCATCGAGATCCGTCTTCAACAGCATCACGTTGTAGTCGGACCAGCGCGAGGCAGTGAAGTACAGGTCACGCCCACTCGACTTCGGGTGGATGTACGGGGCGTAGACGCCGCCGATGGTCTCCGCACGCCCGAGCAGAGTTGTCATCGGGCTCCACGGTCCCTGCGGATCCGTGGCGGTGCGGGCGACGATCGAGCCCTGGTTCTCGTCGCCGTAGAGCATCACGTACTTCTTCAGGTACGCGTTCCACGAGACGCTGAGCTCGCTGACCGGTTCGTCGACGACCTTCTTCGAATCGGCGACATCGGTCGACCACGGGCGCGCGACATCACCGGTGGAATACTCGTACTTCGTCAGATCGAGGATGTCCGCCGGTTGCACACGGGCGAGAAAGGCTGCACCGAAACGGCCGTTGGGCGTTCCGAACTGGTACAGCCAGCCGTCGGGACCCTTGGCGTATGCGTTCATCTGGAATCGGCCGTTGGCCTCGTTGACCTGAGCGACACCGGGAATCGTGACGCCCTTGTTGACGCGAATGGTCATCGGGTCCGTCGTCCAGCTCTGCCCGTTGTCCCTCGACGTCGCGATGGCCGAGAAGTTGGTGACCCACCGGCCGGGGTCTCCCCAACTCTGCACGGACATGTAGTTCAGGTACTGCACACCGTCGATGGCAATGGCGGCCGTCGGGATGGTGGTCACCTCGATCTCCGGCAACCGCAGCGTCGGGACGATCTGCTCGGCGTACCGAGGCGTCGCCGGCAGGACGATGGAGCCGGACGCACTGTCGCCGGGCACGGCGTCGGGAACGGTGATGCCGTCGGAGAGGTTGTCGTCGCTGGATCGCAGCAGCAGGTTGTTGCGCCACTGCTGCCCGTTCACCGAGCAGTTGCCGAAGGAGTCACCGAACGCCATGAGCGTCTGGCCTGCGCCGTTGTCCCAGCTGATGCCGAGATCGGTACCCGAGATGCCGAAACGGTCGTACGTGTTGTTGGCGCTGAGAGGTCCGGTCACCCACCCCACGGACTGTGTGTTCCCACTGCGGATCGGGGCGAGCGGCTGCTGAGTCCCGCGCGGGTTGCTGCCCCCGCCGCCACTCGATCCGCTGCTACCGAAGAAGCCGCCCAGCAGAGACGAGCCGGGGCCACCGAGACCACCGCACGGTTCCGCGGACGCGACCGGTGCCGACAGCACACCCAGACCGCTGGCCACCAACGTCAGCGCGGCCCCCACCGCGATCTGCCGACTTCGTGCTCGCATACTCCGACCCCCACCGATCGACTGTGTGACTCACGTGACTCATGTGACTGATGTGGTGAGTGTTACCGAAAAGTGGGCATGCCGCAACAAATGCGTGTGTCGGTACTTGACAAATGAGAATTACACGGTGGGTATTTCAGCCGCACAATGAGGGCGGCCGGTGCGCCCCCGACGGACGCACCGGCCACGAGGCCCACGTCGGTCCGCGGACTCCAGTCCAGTGTGCCCCTCGGACCGGACGGTATGCCGAGTCCTGAGTCACAAGCGTTTCGCGTGCACGCTGTCGAGCACCAGAAGAGCCGCACCCTGAACGACGACGGCGGCACCGTGCCCGGAGGACTGCTCCGGCGTCACCCTCCCGCCGAAGGTGGGCCGGTGGTACAGGAGATGTGCACCCAGGGCGACATAGACGACGTCGAGTCCGGTGTTGATCCACAAGGTCTTCCGCAGCTTGTCGGCCGCAACCTCGGTGGACCGGGCCGCCCCGATCCCGGCGATGGCGAGATCGATGGCACCCCAGCCCGCGGTCTGGATGCCGAAAGCACGGACCGCGGGAGAGCCGCCGCCCAACGCTGCGGCGGCACCGACCGCGACACTGCCGCCGCCCCACCAGAGAAGCCGTCGACCGAGATCCTTCGCGACACTGTGTGCTGACGTCATGGACACCAGTGTGCCCACTCGAGCGGTCAGACGATGCCGGTCTCGTGCAGGGTTCGCACCTCGTCGTCGCTGAGACCGAGCTCGGCGAGCACGGTGTCGGTGTCCGCGCCGTGCGGACGTCCGGTGTGGCGGATGCTGCCAGGGCTCTCCCCCATGCGCCACATGACGTTCTGCATGCGCACCGGCCCGAGAGCGTCGTCCTCGACCGTGGTCACCATCTCGATGGCGTTGACCTGCGGATCGTCGAGCAGCTCGCTCGGCTTGTAGACGGGGGCGACCGCCGCGCCGGCCTCCTCGAAGGCCGCGATCACCTCGTCGCGCGTGCGCTCGGCGATCCACCCACCGACGTATCCGTCGAGCAGGTCGGCGTGGGCCGCGCGCTGACGACCCGTCGCGAACCACGGCTCGTCGAGAACCTCGGGGTGACCGACGAGGCGGAGAACGCGTTCGGCGATGGAGTTGGCACTGGTGGAGATGGCCAGCCAGTGCTCGTCCTTGGTCCGATAGAGATTGCGGGGCGCGTTGTTGCTCGACCGGTTACCGGTGCGCTCCTGGTCGATGCCCAACTGGTCGGCGTAGATGATGCCGGGCCCGACCGCCGTCATGATGGGGCTCAGCAGATCGAGATCGATCTGCTGGCCTCTACCCGTCTTCGTCCGGTGCAGCAGGGCCATCGAGACCGCCGACGATCCCGCGATACCGGCCAGCGAATCCGCCAGACCGAAGGCGGGAAGCGTCGGCGGTCCGTCGGCCGAGCCGGTGAGGTGGGCGAACCCGCTCATCGACTCGACCAGAGTGCCGAACGCCGGCCTCGTCGAGTAGGGACCGGTCTGGCCGAAACCGGTGACACGCAACAGAATCAGACCCGGATTGATCTCGGACAGCACGTCGTAGCCGAGGCCCCACTTCTCGAGGGTGCCCGGCCGGAAGTTCTCCACCACCACGTCGGCGTCCGCGACGAGCTTGCGGAAGACGTCGGCCCCCTCGGGCTTGCCGAGGTTCAGCGTCATGCCGCGCTTGTTGCGGCTGACCATCGTCCACCACAGCGGATGGCCGTCCTTGTCCAGACCGTGCCCACGCATCCCGTCCGGCTTGGTGGGGTGCTCGATCTTGACGACGTCGGCACCGAAGTCGCCGAGGATCTGGGCGACCAGCGGACCGGCGAGGATCGTCGACGCGTCGAGAACGCGGATCCCTTCCAGGGGCCCGGTCACTTGTAGGGCCTGTGCAGGTAGCGGCCGGTCGGCTCCCCCGCGACAGCGCCGTTGTCGAGTACGCGGTGGCCACGCACGAACGTGTCGGTGACCTTCGCGCCGAGTTCGAAGCCCTCGAAGGGGGTGTACTCCTGCGTGGACTCCGAATCCTCGGGACGCACCGTCCACGTGTGATCGGGATCGACCAGTGCCAGGTCGGCGTCCATACCGACGGCGATCTCGCCCTTGCCCGGAAGTCCGTAGCGACGAGCGGGATTGAGCGACGTCAGCTCCGCGATGCGGCGCCAGGTGAGTCCGCGCTTGCGGCCCTCGCTGACCAGTCCCGGCAGCAGGTACTCGGCGCCGCCGAATCCCGACTTGGCCGCGAAGATGTCGCCGCGGTCCTCGGCGAATTTCTTCTCGTCCTTGCAGCACGCGTGATCGCTGACCACCCAGTCGATGTCGCCGCCGAGCAGGTGCTCCCACAGGGCCTCGACGTCGTCGCGCGGGCGCAGCGGCGGGTTGACCTTGCCGCCCAGTCCGTAGGCGGTGTCGATGTCGGCGAGCAGGTGACCGATGGTCACCTCGCGACGGAAGTTGACGTGCGGGAACGCCTTCGCCATCCGCATCGCGGCGGTGAGAGCCTTGCGGGAGGAGAGGTGCAGCAGGTTGATGTTGGGCAGCTGCGTCTCGTCGGCGAGGAACGACGCGATGGTGACCGCGAGCCCCTCGGAGTGCGGCGGACGCGAAGCGCTGTACGCCGCTAGGCCGGTGAGCGTTCCCTCCTCCTCGACGAGCTTGGTGTAGGCGCTCATGATCTCGGCGGTCTCGCAGTGCAGCGAGAGCGAGATGTGATCGGCCTTGTCACCGAGCTGCTCCCGTGCGGCCTGGATGCCGCGCATGACGAACTCGAAGTGCGCGAGGTCGTAGCGCTCGCCCTCCGGCGTCATGAGGAATTCGCTCTGGTCGGTCGAGCGCCCGTGCAGCCCGTGGCTGCCGTAGAACATGAAGATCTTGAACGACGTCACACCGTGATCGGTGATGAGCGAGGGGATCTCGGCGATGTGCTCCTTCGACATCGGCGCGAGGTGGTACGCGTAGTCGACGAACGGCTTGCCCTCAGTGGCCTCGAGCACCGTCGGGAACACGTCGGCGTACGAACCACCGGTGTTCATGTAGTACTGACCGGTGCGCATGTAGGACAGCGAGGTGGTGACACCGCCCTGCACGCAGGCCCTGGACTCGGTGTAGGCGTCCTCGCCCAGCGGGTTGTAGATGCCCCAGTGTTGGTGCGCATCCACCACTCCGGGGAACGCGACCTTGCCGGCGGCGTCGACGACGGTGTCGGCGCTGGACGGATCGATCCCCGCCTCGATGCGGGTGAACGTCCCGTCCTCGATCAGCAGGTCGAGGAATTCGCCGTCCTCGGGATGATCGGCGCCCGGACGTACGACTCGGGCATTGGTGATCAGAAGCTTCGTCATGACAATCCTTCTCTAGTGATGAGTACCGGCCACGACATCTGCGGCCAGATAAGCGAGTCCGAGTGCGGGCAGCAATCCGTTGCCGGCGAGGTACCCCGCGGCGCCGTGGCCCGAGATGCCCATCGCAGCGCCGCCGGAGGCGAACAGTCCCTCGATCGCGGTGCCGTCGGGTCGCAGGACCCGAGCGTTCCCGTCGACGACGAGGCCGCCCTGGGTGTGGAACAGCGCGGGGACGATGCGGACCGCGGCGTACGGCCCGGTGAGCTCGTGCTCGAACGAGGTGCGCCCGTGCGGGTCCGACTCCTCACCCCGCGCGTACCTCTCGACGGCCGCGAGTTCGTCGACGACGACATCGGCGGGGAGCCCCAGCGCGTCGGCCAGCTCGGCCGGCGTGTCCGCCCACACGACGGCGCCCGAATCGACCGTCTGACGAAAGTCGGTGAACGACAGACACTTGTCGTGGATGTCGCGGTCGATGACGATGACGCCCTCGGACTCCGGGCGGGCCGCGAGATGGGCGGCGTACTCGGAGTAGCCCGTCGTCTCGTCACCGAAGCGTCGTCCCGTGAGGTCGAGGACGACGCCCCCGTGCATGACGGTGGCCCACCCGACCAGGGTCGACGCCTTCTTCGACAGCGCCGCATGCCCCTGGTACGCATCGAGATACGCGGTCGCGGCGCCGAGACGGTCACCGATGGTGAGCGCGTCTCCGCGGGAATGCTCGCTGCCGTGGTAGCGAGCCTGCGCGATCTCGGGCACGTGGGTGGCGACCCGCTCGTGGTCGCCGCCGTACCCGTTGGTGGCCAACAGCACCGCGTCGGTGGGGATCGTCTCGGTCGACCCGTCCGGGAGCGTGATCACCGCAGCGGTGACGCGACCGTCGTCGACGCGGACGTCGGTCAGCCGGGCCGGTGCCAGAACGTCGATGCGCGGCTCCGCCGTCACCGCGCGCACCAGGTGCTCGAGCAACACGCTTCCGTGCCGACCCTCGACGGTGTGGCAGCGCAGTGCCGAGTGACCGGGGTAGGCGAAATCGGTGACCAGCGACAACGGCACGTCGAGGTGATCCGCCATCCATTCGACGAGTGGCGCGCTCACGCGGGCGAGGGCTCCGGCGAGCTCTGCGTCGGCCGTGCCCTTCGTCTTGCGGAGCACGTCCTCGACGAACGTCTCCGGGGAGTCCTCGATGCCCGCCTCACGCTGCCAGCGGGACCCCGCACCGGGGATCATGGCCGTCGACATCGCGGTGTTGTTGCCGCGCTTGAAGTGGTCGCTGGCCTCGACGACCAGCACGTCGAGTCCGTGCTCGGCGGCACGCAGCGCGGCGATCAGTCCGCCGCCGGCGCCGGCGACGATCAGATCGGGTCCGTCCGCGCTCACGATGCCGGCTCCAGCTCGTCGCGCAGTGCGAGCAGGCGCAGGGCGGTGGCCGTGGGATCCACGACCAGCGGTGAGGTTCGCGGCCCGGTGAGATCGACCGCCGAGCACGCGTTGATGGCCACCGAACACGTCAGCGCACGAGCGTGGACGGTGACCGCGTCGGCCCAGGCCCGCGAATCCGCGATGTCGTCGAACGACAGGTCCATGACGACGGTCGGCTCGGCGGCGATGCCGTAACCCGCCACGCGGCGGTCGAGTTCGGCAGCGATGGCGGCATTGCGGGCGAGAGCGCCGAGGCGGTGGCCCTGCGAGGCGTAGAACGACGCGGTGAGTCGCGTCAGTCCGTACAGGGGACGCTCGAAGGAGTCCGCCTCCTCCGCACACGGATCGAGCACACAGTCGGGCAGGTACCCGTCGAACTCGTCCGGATCGGACGCGCGGAAGGCGGCGGCCAGCGCCACTTCGGACGCTCGGACGTCGGCCTCGGTGTCCAGCGCGCGCGGAGCATCGGGACCGATGTTGCGCAGGACGACGGACACGCCCACCGGGCTCAGTGCGTCGTACCGCTCCTGACGTCGCCGGAACTCGGCGAAGTCGACATGGATGGGGGTGTATGCGAGCAATCGCACGGGGAAACTCCTGACGAGAGGTGCGGCATCAGATGCCGAGGTACGCAGCCTTGACGCGATCGTCGTGGGCGAGCTCGGCTCCCGTACCGGTGAGCACGATGGATCCGCTCTCGATGACGTAGGCGCGGTCGGAGATCGCGAGTGCCTGTGCGGCGTTCTGCTCGACGATCAGCACGGTCACCCCGGTCTCGCGGATCCGCACGATGGCCTCGAGGACCTCGGCGGCGAGCTTCGGCGCCAGGCCGACGGACGGTTCGTCGAGCGTGAGCACACGCGGCTTCGACATCATGGCGCGGCCGATGGCCAGCATCTGCTGCTGACCGCCGGACATGGTGTCCGCGCGCTGGGTCCGCCGCTCGGCGAGAATGGGGAACAGATCGAAGACGCGGTCGAGCGACTCCTTCGTGGACCCGCGCTTCTGGGTGTACGCGCCCATCTCCAGGTTCTCGGAGACCGGCAGCGAACCGAAGAGTGCGCGGTCCTGGGCGACGTGCACCAGTCCCGACCGGACGATGCGATCGGCGCGGTTGCCACTGATGTCGTCGCCGTCCAACATGATGCGGCCCTTGCTGGGCGTGACCAGACCCGACAGGGCGCGCAGCGTCGTGGTCTTGCCGGCGCCGTTGGCTCCGATGAGAGAGACGATCTCGTCCTTCTCCAGATGCATCGTGACACCGTGCAGGATCTCCAGTCGCCGGTAGCCGGCGTGCAGATCGTCGATCTCGAGCATCATGCGGTCTCCTCACCCAGATAGGCCTCGACGACGCGGTGGTCCTCGATGACGGTGCGCGGATCCCCCGCTGTGAGGACCGCGCCCTCGTGCATGACGACCAGACGCTCGGACAACGCCATGACCGCGGCCATGATGTGTTCGACGAACAGGACGGTCTGCCCGCCGCTGTGCAAAGAGCGCAGCAGCTCGATCATCGGCGCACGTTCCGCCGGAACGAGTCCCGCGAGCACCTCGTCGAGCAGGACGACCCGCGGTTCCATGGCAAGAGCGCGGGCCAGCTCCAGGCGCTTGAGTCCGGCCGTCGACATCGTCGACACCGTCCCGCCCACCTGGTCGGAGAGCTGCACCCGGTCGAGCACCTCGAGAGCGTGCCGACGCGCGTCCTTCCGCGACTTACGCTTGGACAGTGCGGCGATGGTGACGTTCTCGAGAACGGACATCGACTCGAACGGCCGCATCAACTGGAACGTACGCACCAACCCAGCGCGCGCGATGCGGTCCGCGGGCCACCCCGTGATGTCGGTGCCGTCGAAGATCACGCGACCCGACGTCGGCGGCTGCTCGCCGGCCAACAGCGAGAACAGAGTGGTCTTGCCGGCGCC
The DNA here is from genome assembly GCF_030818285.1 of Rhodococcus sp. SORGH_AS_0301. NCBI lineage: Bacteria > Bacillati > Actinomycetota > Actinomycetes > Mycobacteriales > Nocardiaceae > Rhodococcus > Rhodococcus sp. SORGH_AS_0301. The sequence goes on along the minus strand of NZ_JAUTAC010000002.1, from coordinate 493,682 downwards.
GTTGGGGCCGATGATGCCGAGAAACTGCTCGTCCGGGACGTCGATGCTGACGTCGCGCACCGCGTGGATGCCCGAGAACGACTTGCTGAGATTCTCGATACTGAGGACGCTCACTTGCGCCACCTCTCGCGAATCGTGCCGAAGATCCCCTTGGGCAGGAAGATCACGATCAGGATGAGAATCACCGAGTAGACCGCCACGTCGAGTCCGATGGATCCCTGCAGGAACTCGAGGAACGCGGGCGGGTTGCGCAGCAGCTCGTTGATGAGCTCCGACAGCGGCCCGATGACCGCGGCGCCGAGCACCGGTCCCCAGATGGTCCCGATGCCGCCGATGACGGCCGGGACGATGGCCTCGACGGACACCGCGGATCCGAATGCCTGCTCGGGGCCCACGAAGAAGTAGTACTGCACGTAGTACACGCCGGCCACGGCCGTGAGGGCGCAGCTCGCCGCGACCGCGATGAGCCGGTACTTCATCGTGTCGATGCCGAGAGAGGCTGCCGCGGTGGCGTCGTCACGGATCGCCTGCACGTACTGCCCCGGGCGGGACCGGACGTAGAAGATGGTGCCCAGCACCGCGAGCGCCAGGATCACCAACGGGATCCACAGGTAGTTGGCACTGCCCTTCTCGAACTGCAGCATCCACCACGAATCGCGCGGCAGGATCGGCACGTTGAAGCCCTCGGTCTTGTTGAAGACCTCGAGATTCTGCACGAGCAGCAGGAACATCTGCGCGAAGGCGAACGTCGCCAGGGCGAAGTACGACCCGGCCAGCCGGTAGCGCAAGCACAGGTAGGCGATGGTGGTGCCCACCGCGGCGGACACCACGGCGCCGACGAGCATGGAGATCCACGGCGAGATGCCGTGCTCCACCAGCAGATACGCACCGGTGTACGCGCCGATGCCGAAGAACGCCGCGTGACCGAAGCTGAACATGCCGCCGAAGCCGCTCATGAGGTTCCAGCCGACCGCCATGATCGCGAAGATCAGCGTCCGGACCGCGACCGTCTGCGCCTGCTCGCCGAGCACGAGCGGGAACGCGGCGACGACCACGAATCCGATGACGAGCGTGAGCAACTGGCGTCGCAGCCAGGAGTCCTTCAGCCGCGTGTCGGACGCGGAGTCCGTCGAGACATCCGTCGTGGTGGTCATCGGCGTCCTCCGTACAGACCTTCGGGCTTGAGAAAGAGCACCATGACGAACACGGCGAAGACGAGGATCAGCGATCCGGTGCCGGGGAGGTACAGGGCGCCGACCGTCTGGACCAGACCGATGACGATGCCGCCGACCATGGCTCCGACGACACTGCCGAGACCGCCCAGCACCACGATGACGAAGGCGAGAATCGTGAACTGCTCGCCCACCGACGGGGTGAGAGACGTGAACGGTGTCATCAGACCGCCGGCGACGGCCACGCAGGCCGCGCCGATACCGAACGTCAGCGCGTAGACGCGGCCGATGTCGACTCCGACGAGCTTGGCGCCCTCCGAGTTCGACGCCACCGCGCGGATCGACAACCCGAGGCGCGTGCGTTCGAGCACCGACTTCAGCGCGATGGCCACGACCGCGGCACCGACGAACGCGAGCACCCGAGGCCAGGCCGCGACGGTGCCGAGTATCGAGATCGATCCGTCCACGGGCGCCTCGACCGACTTGGGCCGACCACCGAAGACCATGAGGAGCACGTTGATGATGAGCAACGACAACCCGAGTGTCACCAGTAGCGGACCCTCGTGGCTCCCGCCGATGGTGAGCTTGGTGAGCAGGGTGGCCTGCACGATCATGCCGAACACGAACATGACGGGAACCGCGAGAAGCGTTGCCACGTAGACGGGCAACCCTGCCGTCGACAGCGCGTACACGATGTACATCGCCAGGGTGAGCATCGCGCCCTGGGCGAAGTTCACGATGCCGAGCACACCGAAGATGAGTGTCAGGCCGACCGAGATCAGCGCGTAGACCCCGCCGAGCAGCAGACCGGACACGATGGCCTGGCCGACCAGACCCTGGTCCTTGCCGCCGACGAAGAAGATGACGGCGAGGATCACCACGAGCGCTCCCCCGACGGCGACGCCGGGATTCACGGCGCGCCGGGTCTTCTCCGTGGCCGCGCTCTCGGCGACGACCGTCACCGGCCCGCTCCCGCGGGGAACTCGATGGCCTCGGTGGCGAACTCGTCCGGGAAGACCTGGGTGACCTGGCCGTCGCGCACCTGCATCACGATGACGGTCGCGTTGGAGTTCTGACCGGTCTCGTCGAACTGGATGGGACCGGAGAAGGCGAGCAGCGGATCGTCGATGGTGACGCCGGAGATGGCCTCGCGCAACGCTTCCGGATCCGCGTCGGCGCCGTCCTCGAGTCCCGCCGCGATGACCTCGACGGCCTGGTAGGACAGCATCGCCGCCGTCTCCATCGGACGGCCGTACTTCTCCTCGAAGCGCGAGCGGATGTCGTTGACCCGGTCGCTGGTGGCGTCGAAGTGGTAGTTGGCGGACAGCACGCCCTCACCGGCGGTGCCGGCGGCAGCCGGGAAGGAACTGTCGTCGAAGGCGCCGTTGGCGATGCCGTAGACACCCTTGACGTTCACGTTCAACTGCTCGACGGCCTTCGCGATCAGCAGACCGTCCGGGTAATAGCCCGTCGCGACGATGACGTCGGGGTTGGAGACCGCGGCCTCGCGCACCTGCGTCGTGGCGTCGGAGAAGTTGGTGGCCGGGTACGTGATCTCCTGCACCGAGGAGATGCCCTGGTTCGCGGCCTCCTTCTCGAAGGCGTCGAACACGCTGTCACCGAACGAGCCCTCGATGTGCAGGTACGACACGCGATCGATCGGCTGGCCGGTCTGCTCCTCGATGGCCGCGAGCGCCTTGGCGCCGTCGGTACCCATGCTGGAGGCGTTCGGCTGGATACGGAACGCGTACTGGTAACCCTGGTCGAGGATCTTGTCGTCGACCGCGACGTCGATGACCAGCGGCACTCGCGAGCGCTCGGCGACCGATGCGACGTTCTGCGTCACGTCACTCTGATAGGTGCCCACCAGGGCGACTGCGCCGTCGTCGATCAGACGCTGCGCCTCACTCTGGCCGACCTCCGCCTTGCCCTGGCTGTCACCGGTGACGAGTTCCAGTGGACGCCCCTCGAGCGAGGAGATACCGCCGGCACCGTTGATGTCCTCGACGGCCAGTGCGGCACCGTCGTTCATCAGTCCACCGACACCGGCCAGCGCACCGGTGGTGGGGTGCACGGATCCGATCTTGATGGGACCCGAACCGTCCGATCCGGACGAGGATCCACACGCAGCCGTGCCCAGAAGGGCCACTGCGGCGAGCACGCCTACGACTTTTCTCATGATTGGATCTGCCTTCCGCGCCGATCGAGGCGCCGAGTCTCGGGAAACCGTGTGACCGAAGGACACGGCCTGTGTTCCGCTCAGCGCACCACTTAGTGGGTGGCTATTCCCTGCAGTACTGAGTATTACACGCATCACTGGGTCAGAACAGGCTCTTTGATGACTTTCTTGTTACGGGTATGGTTCGCTCAGCGGAACGCGCCGAAGCCGCGCACGTACTCAGCGAATGTGGAAGGTTGGCCCCATGGCCGCAACTACCAGCTCGACCGGCACCGACTCCGCGTCGACGGGAACCGAATCGGCGGATCGGGTGGCCGACGTCCTGCTGTCCTTCGCGCAGTCCGACCGGGCACTGGGAGTCACGGAGCTCGCGCGCCGCCTGGACCTGAGCAAGGCTGTGGTGCACCGGATCCTGCAGTCCCTGGCATCGCGCTCGATCGTGCAGCCGGTGGCGGGCGAGTCCACCTACTCCCTCGGCCCGGCGGCCATCGGACTCGGTACGAAGGCATGGAGCCAGCTCGACGTCCGTTCCATCGCCGCTCCCATCCTGCGCCGACTACGTGCGCAGACCCTCGAGACGGCGACGTTGTCCGTCCTGGTGGGGCATCGGCGGGTCTACCTGGACCAGTACGAGAGCCCGCAGGAGGTGAAGATGGTGGTGGAGATCGGCCCGCAGTACCCGCTGCACTCCGGCGCCTCGAGCCGCGCCATCCTCGCGTTCCTTCCGCCGCACTACGCGCACGAGGCCTTCGAGGAGCTGCGGGGCAGCACTCCGGACGCCGACGAGACGACGTTCCTGGCCCGGCTCCAGGAGATCAGGGACACCGGCTACGGGACCTCCATCAACGAGCGCAACACCGGCGCCGCCTCCATCGCCGCCCCGTTCTTCGACGCGGCCGGCCACGTGCTCGGCTCGGTCAGCTCCTCCGGACCGGCCTTCCGCTACTCCTCCACCGCCGACGACGATCACGTGGCGCACGCCGGTCAGGTGCTGGCCGCCGCGCGCGCGATCACGCAGAGCCTCGAAGCGCGGGCCGCCCGATGACCCGCCGCATGCCGCGCTCGTTCCTCTACGTGCCGGCCGTGAAGCCCGCCTTGTTCGACAAGGCCGTCTCGGGACCGGCCGACGCCGTCATCCTCGACCTCGAGGACGCGGTCCCACTCGAGCAGAAGAACACGGCGAGAACCGATGTCGCGCAGTGGCTGGACCGACCGCGCGACGGTGGAGCGCAGGTGTGGGTTCGCGTGACACCCGAGTTCCTCGCCGAGGACCTCGCCGCGGCGGCCCGACCCGGCGTCACCGGGATCATCGTGGCCAAGTGCGGGGCGGCCTCCCTCGCGGAGGCGGACGAGCGACTCGGAGACGCGGACATCGCGATGGTGGGTCTGGTGGAGACCGCGGCCACCCTGCGCGGCCTGACCGACCTGGCGAGCAGTTCCCGACTGGTGACCGTCGGCATCGGCGAGGTGGACCTGCTGGCCGATCTGCGGATCACCCGCGCGGCGGACACCGACCACGTGGTCGACGCCATCCGCGCGGACATCGTGATCGGCTGCGCAGCAGCGGGTCTGGAGGCACCGATCGCACCGACCTCCACCGAGTTCCGCGACCTCGACGCATTCGTCACCACCACCGCGCACTTCGTGCACATGGGCTTCCGCTCCCGCACCGCGGTGCATCCCGGTCAGGTGCCCGTGATCAACGATGCCCTGACACCGGCGGCGGACGACGTGCGCCGGGCCGAACGCCTCGTCGACCTGTTCGACCGGGCGGCCGGCGGGCCCACGGTCGACGACGACGGACGCTTCGTCGACGAGGCCGTGGTCCGCGGCGCCCGGGAGATCCTGGCCCGCGTCCGACTCTAATTCCCCAGAGTACGAATCGAATCGAACAGCACGCCCGGGTCCTCGAGGTCGGCGAGGCCGGTGCACTGCGCTGCGAAGGCGTCGGCTGCCTGCACGCTCAGCAGGCCGTCGACGTTGGCCGCGAACTTCGCTCGAACGTCCTCGAACGACAACGGCCGCTCCGGTCCACCGCGCGTGGTCAACACCTCTTCGACGACGGTGGTGCCGTCGCTGAGATACGCCGTGAGAACGGCCGGGAACTGGTGCGGGAAGATGGCGTCGCACTGCGCGTCCGGGACGACGTCGACGCGCGCCATGATGTCGCGACGCTCCGTCGACGTGGCCTTCTCGTCGGTGTAGTCGTCCAGTACCGCACCGAGTCCACCGCCACCGAGCATGCCCACCGCCACCGCGTAGGGCCCGCTGAACTGAGCCATGTACCCGGTCTGCGGGGTGCGCTTGACCTCGATGGGTTCACCGATGGTCCGAAGGTTCGCGGCCGGGACACCGAGGACGTACTTCTCGACGTCCGCCGGCGCGATGCCCCGATTCCGCAACGCCGCCGCCGCATCGAGAGCCGCGTGCGTGAAGTGGTTGGCCGGGTAGGGCTTCACGAAGAGACCCGGCGCGGCCCAGGTGCTGCCCAGGCCGTCGGTGATCTCGGCAGCGCGCCCGCTCTGGTGCAGCCACGCCTGAAAGAATCCGAACCTGCCCTCGAGCACCGTCGGCGGTCCGGTGATGCCATGCCGAGCGAGACCCGCCGCGGACACGCCGGAGTGCGCCGCCCACCCGCAGTGCATGCGCTTGACCGTGCCACCGGTGCGGTTCGCCTCGATGATGCCGGCCGCCATCGACGCCGCGATACCGAGCGTGTCGACGATGCCGTCAGCCGAGGCGCCGCCGATCACCGCGGCAGCGGCCGCACCGCCCATGGCTCCACAGATGGACGTGGCGTGCTGCCCGTTCTCGAAGAACACCGAGTTCTTCGTCTCCGGATCGAAACCCGCCATGCCGAGGCGGACACACACCTCGAGGCCGATCGCAATGCCGCGCACAAGGTCCCGGCCGGAGGCACCGTGCTGCTGCGCCGCGGCGAGTGCGGCCGGTACCACCGACGCGCTGGGGTGCAGTACCGAGGGCAGGTGGGTGTCGTCGAAGTCGAGGGAGTGCGCGAGCACCCCGTTGACGAAGGCCGCGAGGGTAGGCGGCAGGTTCTCCTCCACGCCGACGGCCGAGGCGACGGCCCGGCCGCCCTGCTCCCGCGCCCACGCGGTGGCCATCGCACTGGTGTCGAGTTCCGTGGCCGCGATCGCGATCCCGAGCGTGTCGAGGACGCGGAGCCCGATGCTGTCGACCACGTCGACAGGCAGATCGTCGAACGAGTGCTCCACCGCGAACTCCGCCAGCGTGCGGGCGAGTGTGGACTCGGTCATGCCGACACCACCGCGAGGGGGCGCACCGGCGATCCCGTGGCGCCGAAGATGTTGAGCGGCACCAGGACGAAGGTGAACTCGTACGTCCGGGTGCGTGCGAGCTCCTCGAGATCGAGGGCCTCGATGATGTAGATGCCGCTCTCCACCAGCAGGACTCGGTGAGCGGGAAGCAGCGCGTGGCCACCGCCCGGCGCGAGGCGTTCGAAGGCGATGGTGTCGGCGCCCGCAGCGTGCACCTCTCGGGACGCGAGCCACTGCGCGCCGGGCTCGCCGACGCCGGGAACCCCGGACAAACCACCGACATAGGGCTGACCCTCGTCGAACAACTGCGCCCACCCACTGCGGATCAGCACGACGTCGCCGGCCGACACCTCGACACCCTGAGCGGCGCAGGCGGACTCGAGGTCGTCGACCGTGATCTCGTCGCCGCCCTCGAGTCGCTCGGTCCCGCGCACGGCCGGAATGTCGAGCAGGATGCCGCGGCGGATCATCGGCGCGATCGTGTGCACGCCGAGCTCGACGTACTTGCCGCCGACACCGGCCTCGGCCGCGTCGACACCGCCGTGCATCTTCCCCTCGTGGGAGACGTGGGCGAGCGCGTCGATGTGGGTTCCGACATGCGTTCCGGTGGTGATCATGTCGTTCGCGGCGCTGCCGCCGTCCGACCGGGTCATGTCACCGTGCCGACGCGGAAGCGTGTGCCAGAACTGCGGGTGATTCGGCGACTGCGGCATACCGACCCGCAGCTGACGTCCGAGATCGACCGTGCGTACACCGGCCGTGACGGCCTCGAGAAGTCTGTCCGACATGGCTCGATTCTCTCCTCTGGACTGGGTTCACGGTGCGCACTGTTCCGCTGAGCGGATCGACACCGGAGACACCGGGGTGCCTGACTGTTGTCGATGCCGACCCTAGCAGCCCTGATCACGTCCGGCAGATGTATTGACCAGCACGAGTGTCAGTCCTAGCGTTGTCGCATGACCGACTCGGCGACGTTCCTTTCAGCGGAACAGGTGCGACTACGCATCGACGATCTGGCGCGTTTCTGCGTGGACCTCCCCGCGACCGGTACCGCGTACGAGAGTCGGATCCGCACCGTGCTGCTCGACCTTCTGGGCGTCACCCTGGCGGGAGCGCGGACACCGGAACTGACCGCGCTTCTCACGCGGTGGCGAGCCGAACCGGGCACGACGGCCACCGTCGGCCGCGGCGCCCACACCGGCGTGGAGACGGCGGCCTACCTGGACGCGATCGCCTCGTGCTGCCTCGAACTGGACGAGGGCAACAAGTACGCGGCGGGTCACCCTGCCGCCCATGTGCTCCCGGCCGCCGTCGCAGCGGCCCGCCTCAGCGCGCAGCCGGTGCCGGGCGACCGGTTCGTCGCCGCCGTGGTGGCCGGTTACGAGGTGGCCACCCGCTTCGGCGCCGCACTGACCCGCGACCCGAAGTGGCACACCCACGGACACTGGGGAGCGACCGGCGCCGCCGCCGCCGCTGCCGTCGTGTGGGATCTCGACGCCGAGCGCACGGCGGCCGCGATCGACGCCTCGACCGCGCTCGTGCACGTCGCACCGTGGGCCGTGGTGCTCGCGGGCAACTTCGCCCGGAACCTGTGGATCGGCGGCGCCGTCCGTGCGGGACTCGACGCCGCGCGGTTGTCCTCGGCAGGACTGGTGCACAACAGCGGCGCGGCGGCGACGACCCTGGGTGACATCGTCGGCACTCTCGATGCCGACAGGCTCGCACCCGCGCCGGACGGCACGTTCGCCCTCGATCAGGGGTACGCGAAGCGCCATGCCAGCTGCTCGTACACCCACGCCGCCGTCGACATCGTGCAGGCTCTGCGCACGAACCTGGATACCGCCGACATCGCGAGCGTGCGCGTCCGCACCCACGCGCTGGCGGAACCCCTGTTCCGTCGGCACCCCTCGACGCGGCTCGGTGCGATGTTCTCGCTGCCGTTCGTCGTGTCCGCCGCGGTGGTGGCCGGAAGCATCGACGTGGAGACCCTGACGCCCGGCAGCGCGACCTTCCGTGCGGCGGAGGAGTTCAGCGCACGGGTGGACGTCGAGTCGTCGCCCTCGCTCACGGCGCTGCTGCCCGACCGACGCGCCGCGGAGGTCGACATCGTTCTCGTCTCCGGCGAGACCGTGTCGGCCGGTTCACCGGATCCGGTGGGCGACGTCGACCATTTCCCGTTGGACCACGCACAGATACTGGAGAAGATCGAACGGCTCGTCGGCGCGGAGGACGCCGGGCGGATCGATCGCGTGGTCACCGATGTCCTGCATTCTTCGGACGTGGTCCGAACTCTGACCGCACTGCCCTGAGCAGCGCGTTCCGGCGGAAACCGACCACCCTGTAACGTGACGCGCGCCCCGCGCGACGTGTGGTGTGACCCGTTGCTGCCATTCACCTGAGGACCTGCATGACCGCGTATCCGCCGCCGTTCCAGCCGCCCCACATCGAGGCCCGCAAGAAGGGCAACAAGGGCAAGATCACGGCCGCTGTCGCCGCCTTCGTGGGCCTGTCCGTCGTCGGACTGGGGCTGATGCAGGAACCCGAACCCGTCGCCGCGAGCGCGCAGACCACCCTCACCACCACGTCGGCCGCACCGACCACCACTCCCCGCGCGACGACCACCACCCCGCGGCCGACCACCACGACGTCGACGACCACTGCCGTCACGACCACTCCCGAGACCGTCACCGTGTACGCACCGCCGCCCACCACGACGGTGCCATACGTCGAGACCCCGTACGTCGAGGTGCCGGACGTCGACGTGCCGGACGTAGACCGCGCCTACGTCCCGGCGCCCGTGCCGTTCGTCGCGCCGGTACCCGCACCGGCTCCGTACGTCGCGCCGGCCGTCGTTCCCGAGTCGTCCGGATCGACGTACTACACGAACTGCACCGCGGCTCGGAACGCCGGTGCGGCGCCCGTAAGGGTGGGCGACCCCGGCTACGGCTCGCACCTGGACCGCGACGGAGACGGCGTCGGGTGTGAGTGAGCTCAGCGCACGCTCTTGAGAACGGTCACCGCCGGCTTGGCCACCCCGTTCGAGCGGTAGACCCCGAAGTAGTTCTCCTTGTCGGGGTTCACCGCGGTCATCGCGGCGCGGTCTGTGGTCTCGTAGAAGAAGATCGGCCCGGCCCACGAATAGGACAGGCGGTTGTCGACGGCCTGTCGGTAGGCCGTCGCCTGTACCTGCTCGCTGACGCTCGGGTCGCCCGCGGTGGCGGCGCCGGCCTCGGTCATGACGATGAGCTTCCCGGCGTCGCCGTTCTCGGTCATGATCGTGCGCGCGCTCTTCTGGTAGATCGTGCCGTCGGGATTGGTGAAGTCGACGCTCATCTGCGACCACGCGTTCCAGTCGGCAGTGTCGTTCGGCAACGCGGGCGCGGTGTACGGGTGCCAGCCGACGGCGTCGACGTACGGTCCGGCGCCGAGGTCGTACATCTGATCGAGGTAGGTGATCGGTGAGACGGCGTGCCCTTCCGGGCTCTGACCCGTGGTGCCGTAGGGGGACAGTCCGGCGGCCACGATGCTGATGGTGCTGGTGGTGGCGGCCTTCATCTTCGGGTAGGCCGCCTTCAGCAGATCGACGTAACCCTGCACGTTCGGCTTACCCGTCACCGGATCGGCCCAGAACATCCACAGGTTCGGCTCGTTCCACACCTCGAACGACCGAACCCCCTGCGGCGCATACCTGCTCACGACCTTGGCGGCGAACGTCGCGTAGTCGTCCGGGTTCGTGGGCGGTGTGCTGCCGTCGCTGGTGGTCCGAGCCCACGGCGGTGTCTTCTGGATGAGCAGCAGGACGTTGAGGGACTTCGCTTTGGCCGCCGCCACAGCACCGTCCGGACCCGACCAGTTGTAGGCGGTCGGCCCACCGTCCTGGACGTACCACCAGTCGATCTCGATGCGGACCCACTTGGCGCCCGTACCCGCGACCCGGGTCGCCTGTGCCTGCTGGGCGCTCCAGCTGCTCCGGAAGTCGATGCCGTTGAGCCCGATGCCCTGGCGTCCGACATACGGACTCGCCGCCGACGCGGTCGGCACCGACAGGGTGGCGATCACCGTCGCCACCACCAACAGAATCTGCGCAACGCGTCTACCGACCTGCATGACCGACTCCCCGACCGATTCGGCTACCGCGACACGCGGAAGCTCTCGGTGTCAGAAGTACCACCAGTCACACCAGTCACACAGGTAACACGCCGAACGCCGGTTCGATCACCTCAGCGCGCGCTTGAGCAGCTTGCCGCTCTGGTTACGCGGCAATTCGTCCATGAACCGCACCTGCTTGGGGATCTTGAACGGTGCGATGCGACCCGAGACGTGGGCGATGATCTCCTCGGCGGTCACCGCACGACCGTCCTTCACCGTCACCACCGCCGTGATCGCCTCGATCCACTTCTCGTCCGGAACGCCGATCACCGCGACCTCGGCCACCGCCGGATGGGTGTAGATCGCGTCCTCGACCTCCCGCGACGCCACCAGGATGCCGCCGGTGTTGATGACGTCCTTGATGCGGTCCACCACCGTCACGAATCCCTCCGCGTCCCGGGTCACCAGATCACCGGAGTGGAACCATCCGTCGCGGAAGGCCTCGGCCGTGGCGTCCGGGTTCTCCCAGTACCCGTCGCACAACTGCGGTGAGCGGTAGAGGATCTCGCCGGGTTCACCGTCCGCCACGTCCTCACCGTCGGCGTTCACCACCCGCGTCTCGACGAAGAAGACGGCGCGCCCGCACGAGGCGGGCCGTGCATCGTGCTCCTCCGGCTGCAACACCGTCGCCAACGGACCGATCTCCGACTGTCCGAAACAGTTGAAGAACCGAAGGTCCGGATACCGCGCCCGCAGCCGCTCCAGCACCGTGACCGGCATGATCGATGCCCCGTACTGCGCCTTGGTCAGGGACGACAGATCGCGGGTCTCGAGATCCGGGTGTCCCGCCAGAGGGACCCAGACCGTCGGCGCCAGGAACAGCGAACCGATGCGGTCGGCCTCGACGCGGCGCAGGATCTCCGCGACGTCCGGCTTCGCCATCAGGCGCACCGTCGCGCCGACCGACAGGTACGGCAGGGCGAACACGTGCATGCCGGCCGAGTGGTACAGCGGCATCGCGACGAGCGGGGCGTCGTCGGCGGTGAACGCCAGTGCCAGGACGGACGAGACGTACTCGCTCACCAGCGCACCGTGAGACATCATCGCGCCCTTGGGCTTCGACGTCGTTCCCGAGGTGTACAGCAACTGGGCGAGATCGGTGGTCAGCACCGTGGGCAGCGCGACCGACACGTCGGGAAGGTCGAGAAGCTCCTGCAGAGAGAGCACGACGTCGAGATCGAGACCCGTCCGCACGGCGTCGACCGCCGGCGCCAGAGCGTCGTCGACCAGCAGCGCGCGAGCACCGGACTGGCCGACCAGGTAGGTCAATTCGTCCTCGACGAGGGCGTAGTTGATCGGCACGTGCACCAGCCCGGCACGGCAGCAGGCGAGGAACCCGACGATGTAGGAGTCGGAGTTGGTGCCGTAGGCCGCGACCCGCTCTCCCGGTGCGAGCCCCGTCGACACCAGGTACCGAGCGACGCGGGACACCGCCGCGTCCAGTTCCGCATAGGTGTGCGTTCGACCGTCGAACTCCAGGGCTGCCCGGTCCGGGTACCGACGCGCCGACCTCGTCAGGACTGCGTCGACCGTGCTCACGCGAACATCAGCTGTCATACCTCGGACACTAGAGAAGGCCGGGCGCCTCCGGTGCCCGTTCGAGACGAGCGCGAAGGAGCGACCACTCCGAGGCGGTGACCACGGACGGATTCGACTGCTGGGGCGACCGGAGCATCTCGAGTCGGTCCAGCCCGGCCGTCCCGGCGCACTCCGCGGCCGTCACGGGCTCGCCGAGCGTGGTGATCTCGGTGGGAACGTGAAGGCGCGGATCGTCGGGATCGTGCATGTCGACAGCGGGGCCGAGCACGGTCCCCACGCCCCAGAATCCCCGCGCGGGGTGCACGCCGGATCGGTTGCTCACCCACAGCAGGATGGGCTGACCGGCCGCCATGAGGCGCGAACGGTAATTGGGCGCCACGCACCAGTCACCGCCCGCGTGCCCGTCGGCGAGCAACGAGGCGACGTCGGTCCTGCGGGGATTCACCGTGATGACCCACGCCCCGAGAGTCCGGGCCGTCACCTTCTCCATGCGCGCGTCCTCCCTGATTTCTGTGAGACTCCAGTAACATTCTGCTCGGAAATGGGTATAAGTCAGCGACTGACCCACCAACCGAGGACACGTGATGCCAGCACATCGGCGACCGACTCGCACCGGACGACGGATCGCGGTGATCGGCGCCGCAGTGACCGTGCTCGCCGGCGCAGCCACCACCACCATGGTGCTGTCCGACAGTGCCCCCGCCACGGCCAGTGCCTCGGACGCCCCCGCACCCGCCGCGCCGGTCACCGCAGTCGACTCGCCCGTCGCCCTCGACACTCCGGCGGTGCAGATCGCTCCCCTCGCCCAGCAGGCCGCCGAGGAACCGTTCGACGCCTTCGCCGAGATCATGCAGATGGCCGGCTACCCGACCGACCCGGACACCGCCGCCTTCATGGACACCTCGGTCACCTCGATCTGCCGGGACCTCGCCGTCGGACGCACCGGAGTCGACATCCTCGCCGACACCGCCGACCGGACGCGGGTGCGCGGATGGTCGGACGAGCAGTCGGACGGACTCGTCTACATCGGCGTCGCCTCCACGTGCTCCGCGTACTCGCACCTGCTCCCCTGACGCTGGAGATCCACCGACCGGCCTCCGGCCTTCCCGCACGTCAGCGCCGGAGTTGCCGTGCGCCGTCCCAGCCGGGCGGCGGCGGTGCCGTCGAACTCCACGGATGCCCGCGGTCGATCCACAGCCGGCGCCAGGATTCGGGCGTCACCCCCAGATCGTCGTCGGTGACGCCGAACTCGTAGCCGCACGACGGGCAGATCTCGTACGACGCTCCCGCCTCCGACCACGGCGGGTCCGCGAGACCGGGGTAGTGGCAGACCGGGCAGAGGTGAGTGGTCATTCCGGAACTCCTGGTTGGCGGTCCCAGTACGACGCACCGGATCCGGGCTTGAAGTATGTCTTGGTGGTGCCGTCCGGCGTGTAGGACGCGAACGTGTTGGTCTCCGGGTCGTACATCCGCACGGTGCCGTCCGGGCCGACCTTGACCTGATGCGAGCCCTCCGTGCGGAACCGCGCCGCGATGTCGGCGTACTCGTCGGCCGACCGTGCACCCACGTCAGCGCCGTGGCGCGCGAAGTGGTCGTCGAGCGCACGAGTGGACGACCACCCAGCCGGCGGCGGACCGGCAGCACGCTCCGCCGCACTGACGTCGTCCAGGCCGACGGGCACACGAGTGGTCAGATCCTCCACGTCGTCGGCAGCTCGTCGCACCGTCGCCATCGACGTCTCGGTGCGCCGCATCCGAGCGAACGCGTGCAGCGCCGCGATGACCGCGCGCACTCTCGAGGCGGTACGTGCGAAACGACCGGCCGCGATCGCCGCTCCCGCCGCGGCCGACAGTCCCGCGGACACGAAGGCCAACCCGATACCGACCGCGACGGCCGCCGCCTCCTCCACTGCGAACTGCTCGATCAGGTCGCGGATGTCGCGGCGCGTCTTCTCGAGCTGCTCGGCGTAGTCGTGGCACGCGGCGGCCAGCCCCGAGCACGCACCCGCCACCGCTTCCACTGCCTCGGACAGTCGACGGAGGTCCCGCACCATCGCGTCCCGCTCCGGCACGTTCACGGCACCCAGATCGGCTGCGGCACCGAGCACCTCGGACCGTGCGTCGAGCATCGCCTGCCCCAGCACGATCCACGCGCTCGACGCGTCCCGCAGTGCGTCGGTATCGCCGTTGGGGCACGGCACGCCGACCGCGTCGGCCAGCTCCACCGCACCCTGGAGCCCCGGGCCGAGGTCACCCACCGCGCTCGGGTACTCGAGCTGCCGCGCGGCGGACGGTGCCCGCCCTGCCGGCGGCGGGGTACTCGGAACCACCGCGATCGACTCCGCCGCAACGTGATTCGCACCCGCCTGATCGACGAGCCGCGCCAGCACCGACGTCGCCGAGAACGTCGTGGCGAGTGCGCGGGAGAGATCGACGACGGATCCGTCGTACGCCCGGCCCCACTGCTCACCCGCGGCGTCGCTTCCCGCCATCGCGGCCCACGCGCGCGACGCACCGTGGTGGACGTTCACCGCACTCGCCATGATCTCGTCCGCGCGATACACCGACCGAGCCGCCTCGGCGTAGACCTCGGGTGACACGTCGAGAACGACCGGGGGCGCCATCAGTCGCGCCCGAACATGCGGCTGTTCGACTGGAGGGCCGCGGTGTACGACGAGTGTGCCCGGCGCGCAGCGTCTCTCATGGTCTCGACACCGACCGCCATCTCGCGAGCCCCAGCCGACCATGCGCTCTGCGCGGCGCGATGAGCCTCTGCCGCCGTGCCCTCCCACGGCAGGGCGGACACCCGCACCGACACGTCGTCGAGTGCGACCCGCGTGGCCTCGGCCAACCGCGTCAGCCTCACGACCACGGCATCCAGTTCGGCCAGGTCGACTCGGTAGCCCGTCACACCGCACCCGCGATCGCGGCCCCGGACGTGTCGTCCTGTCCCGCATAGGCAATGGCTGCGATCTCGAGTCGACCCGCTGAGTCCTCGAGCGCCGCGACCACCGACCGGGCGCCGTGATGAACGGTGCCCCACCCGTCGACGAACGCCGTCGCCGCCAGGCCCTGCCACGAGGCGGACACCGCGGCGACGACCGAGGCGGCCTCCGCGACCTCCCGCTCGAGATCCAGCGACACCCTGCCCAACGCCCTGGCCGCGTCCACCATGGTCGCCGCGTCGGCAGCCGTGTGTTCCATGCCGTGCTCCCCCCGCCCGGCGCCGGCGACCGGTCGTCGGCGGCGTGTGCAGGCATGGACGGGCAGAACTCACGTTCGGTTCCCGCGGAACCGGTCAGCAGTGTCCGGACACACGAATGCGGCGCCTGCCCCGTGCAGACGCCGCATTCGGATGGTGGTCACTGTGCTCCGTGGTGACGGTGCACGGTGATCAGATCAACGCTGCCCCCTCGTTCGAACGAACAGTCCGCAGCATTGACCCGGATATCTCTCGGTGATCAGCGGTCGAGCTTGTGCTTCACCGTCTCGGCCAGATCCTGACCGAAGCTCTGCGCGACCGACAGTCGCTTCTGGGCGACCCGGCGCGGGGCGTTGCGCCGACGGCGCACCACGACGACGGCCACGATCGCACCGACGACGGCGGCGATGACGGGGGCGCTCACTGCGGAGGCCTTCTTCACGTCGGACGAGTTCGCGTCGAAGCTGCGCACCTGCTGGGCGACGTTGTCCGCGGCGTGCTTGGCACGATCGGCGACCTCGCCGGCCTTGTCCTGCGCCTTGGCAGCGACCTCGTTCGCCTTGTCGGCTGCCTTCTCCGCGACGTCCCCGGCCTTGTCGGCCACCTCGTTCGCCTTGCCGGCAGCCTTGTCCGCGACCTCGTCGGCCTTGTCGGAAGCCTTGTTCGCCGCGTTCTCCGCCTTGTCTGCGACGTCCCCGGCCTTGTCCTTCACAGCACCCGCGGCGTCGTCGACAGCCTGACCGGCCTTGTCGGCGGCCTGCTTGCCGTCCGCCTTGGTCTGCTGGGCTGCACCCTCGGTACGCAGCGAATCGTCGCCCGTGACCTCTCCGGCCTTCTTCTTCGCGGCGCCTGCGGCCTCGTCGACCTTGTTCTGAGCCTTCTCGATGAAGTCGGCCATGATGCACTCCTTTCGACGCTGCCCCTACCGGGCGCGCTCGTGTTCGTATGAAGGTGAGTCGTACAGAGAACGGAGAAGCGCGCGCCGACGACACATGATCTGGGTCACAGCCCGCGTCGACCTGACGGGACGACCGGACCGGTGACCGCATTAAGGTCGGCGCATGGGATCCAACCGACCGGGCAACCGCGGGCAGAAGCGCGCCGCCAAGACCGCGGCGCGGAGACGCCGACAGACCTCGGGGCCGACGGCGTCCACGACAGAACGGGTGCTCGCTCGCTTCGTGACGTGGATGGCCGCTCAGGAGGGCGCGGGAGACGTCGAGCCGACGCGTCGCGTCGTCGAGTCGCTCCTGGGTGAACTCACCCGGGTCCACGAGGGATTCACCCCCACGGCCTGGACCCCGGACGACGCCCACCTCGTTCTCGACGCCGCCGAATCCGTCCTCTCGCAGAACACCGAGGCGAGCGAGGACGCCGCGCTCCACCTCGTGTTCAGCGCCCTGTCCTATCTGACGTTCCTCGACGACGAGGACATCTGGAGCGGCAGCGACGCCGACTACGAGCACTGCATGGAGGACCTCACCGATTTCGTCGACGGCGTCCCCGACACGCTGACGCCCGAGGACATCACCCTGCCCGAGGTGACCGCGGACGCGGAGTCGGCGGCACTGGCCGAGCTCGCGATCGTCCGCGACGTCGACGCCCTGCTCGCCTGGTCGAGCACCGGTCGGCCGATCGACGCGAAGGAGGTGGCCGCCGCGCTGGGGCTCACCGTGCCCGCGTCGACGTTCCAGATGCCCGCCGACGTGCCCGAACTCGCCCACGCCTGGACCACCGCCGTGTCGTCCGGCGTCGTGGAGATCTCGGACGCCGGCGCCGCTCCCGGACCACTCGCGGCGAACGTCCGGGCGCGCGAGGCGGACGCTCTGCGCACCGTCGTCGCGGCGCACGTCACGGCGCAGTTGTCCGCCGACGACGAGATCGACGTCTCCGCCTCGGTGGCCGACAGCTTCGTCGCCCAGGCGGTGCTCGCCGCCATGACGCCGGACCCGCCCGAGGGCAACCTGGACGAGAACTACGACGACCTCGAGGGCGAGGACAAGCGGACGGCGGAGTTGGTGACCGCGAAGCTCCGAGCGTTCATCGACCAGGGACTGCTCGTCGGCGGAGAGGTGTTGCTGGTGCCACCCGAGCTCCGGCACGCGGTACTCGACGGCGTGGGACGAGCGGACATCTTCGGCACCGTTGCCGCCGAGACCTCCGCCGAGGACTGACACCGCGGCGTAGCGTGCGCGGCGTGGCCCTGATTCATCGCGCGACCATCGTTCCCACCAAGATCGACCTGCTGCGGCAGTGGGTTCCGCTGCAGCCGTGGGCGGCAGGCATCGACGTCGGCACGCTCGAGGTCGTCGACGCCTACCGCTTCGACGATCCCGACGGCGAGGTGGGACTGGAGTCGCACCTGCTCCGCGCCGCCGACGGGACGATCCTGCACGTGCCTCTCACCTACCGATCGGCACCGCTTCCCGGCGCCGAGACGGCGCTGATCACCACCATGGAACACAGCGTGCTCGGGACCCGCCACGTTCACGACGCGGCGCACGATCCGGTGTATCTGGCGACGCTGCTGCGGACCGTTCTCACGGGCGGAACTCAGGCGGCGTTCGAGTACGCCGAGCCCGGGCCCGATCGCGATGTCACCGCACTCGTCCACGGAACCGGACAGGCCGGCGCCGACGTTCCCGACGTCCACGCGCCGTCGGTCGACACCCGCGGCACCGACACCGTCGTCGACGTCGGCACCGCCGTGCTCACCCTGCATCGCGTCCCGCTGGACGGCCCGGCCGATCGCGACGCCCTTGTCGGCACGTGGGCCGGACGGGCTCACCCTGCCGTTCTCGCGACCGCCGTCCTGCATGGAACCGCGCACGGCGGGTAGGCCACTGCCGACGAGCGGGGCCGACACGTGACGGGGGCGGGGGCGTGTCGACGCCCCCGCCCCCGGGTCATCCCGCCGACCAAGTCATCCCGCCGGCTGGGTGTCGGGAATGCCGCTCTCCGGTGGGGTCGCCTCCTCACCGGTGTACTCCTCGACGGCCGAGTCGCCGATGTCCGTGACCAGGACCGGGGTCAGGTTCTCCGGCTTTCCGTTCGTGATCTTGTAGACGCTGGCACCGGAGATGCCGAGGTGACTGTCCTCGGAGTAGCGGAACGGGGCGAGCTGAGGGCCGGGCAGGTCCTTGCCCTGCGACTGCAGCGCCGACACGATCGACTCCCTGGTCGGGTTCTCGCCCGCGGCCTGCAGCGCCTGCACGAAGGCGTAGGCGTGGCTCATGCCGTAGATGCGGTAGTTGGTCAGCTCCTCACCGGTTCCGTTGGCGGCCCACACCTTCTGCCACAACTGCGTCCACGGGTTGTCCGGCGAGTCGATGCCGGGGATGTACTCGAGGGAGATCATGTTCTCGAGCGACGAGGCGCCGTCGGTCACCGCGCCTTGCGAGAAGCGTCCGAGCAGCGACCCCACGAGGTCCACGTCGGAACCGATGGAGCTGTAGAACCATTCGGGCGTGTAGTTCAGTCGGCGGGAGACTAACTGGCTCAGTGCTGTGTACGACGGGACGTTGAAGCCCAGGATCAGATCGGCACCCGCCGCCTGGAGGGACGCGATCTGCGGGGCGACGTCGGTGTTGCCGGACGTGTAGCGGGCGACGCCGACGATCTGATCCTCGAGGTACTGGCGCACCGCGGCCTCGCTGTCGCGGCCGAGGTCGTCGTCCTGCAGGAACAGGCCCACCTTGGCGTCCGGCCGGTTCTTCTGCACCCAGTCGCCGATGATCTTGCCCTCGACCTGGTAGTCGGGCTGCCACCCGAAGGTGTTGGGGTACTTGGCCGGATCGTTGCCCCACATGATCGCGCCCGAGGACACGAACAGATCGGGGACGCCCTCCTCGTTGAGGAAGTCGATGACCGCGCTGTGGGTCGCGGTGCCCAGACCGCCGACCATCGCGAACACCTCGTCCTGCAGGACCAGCTCGTTGACCACCTGTGTGGTGGTGGTCGGGTCGTACGCGTCGTCACGCACGAGGTACTCGATCTGCCGACCGTTCACCCCGCCGGCGGCGTTGACGTAGTCGAAGTAGGCCTTGGCGCCCGTGGGGATCTCGCTGTACCCGGGAGCGGCGACTCCCGTCAGGGGATAGTGCGCACCGATCTTCACCGAGGTGTCGGTGATCCCGACGGTCGAGCCCTCTGTGGACTCCTCCGACTCTTCACGGCCACCCGCGCCGCACGAGGCCACCAGTACGACGGCCGCAGCGAGAGCGGTGCCCCGCTGCGCCCATGTTCGGATCCTGTTCATCGAACTCCTTCTCTCTTCAGACGACGCTGTACGAGACGACCGCGGACCGTGCCGACCAGTCCGAGTGGCGCGAAGAGGATCACGACCACGGTGAAGATGCCGGTGACCAGAGGCGCGAGTTCCGCGGCCTGCAGGCTGCTCAACCCGGCGTCGAGGCCCAGGTTGGTCACCACCGGCGGGATGTAGGTGAGGAGCGCGGCACCGATGAGAGCGCCTGTCAGCGAACCGAGTCCGCCGATGACCACAGCGGAGAGCAGGGTCAGGGACAACACCAGCGTGAACCCGCTCGGCGCGGCGATGCGGGAGGCCATCGCCATGATGGCCCCGGCGGCACCGGCACACGCGGCACTGACCACGAAGGCCAGCACCCGTGCCCGCCCGAGGTCGATCCCCGCGATCTCGGCCGACACCTCGTCGTCACGCACGGCGCGCCAACGCCGTCCGACGCGACTCGACGACACGTTGGCCAGCAGGAAGAACACCAGCACGAGCAGGAACCACCCGACGTAGGCCACGAACTTCGTGGACGTCAGCTCGTTTCCGGTGACGAAGAAGGCGATGTCGTCGAGCGCGGACGGCACGTCGGGACTGGGCACGATGAGACCCTGCTCGCCCCCGAGATACTCCGAGAAGTACAGCGCGAGACCAGGGACGGCGACGGCGAGCGCCAATGTCGCGCCGGCCAGGTAGGGCCCGTGCAATCGCGCCGCGGCGACCCCGACGACGACCCCCACCAGACCGGCCACGACGGTGGCCGCGATCAGGACCAGGGGCACCGACCAGCCGGACTCGTTCGCCCGCAACATCAGTGCCGCGGTGTACGCGCCGACCGCCATGAATGCGCCGTGCCCGAGGGAGAGCTGACCGTTGAGTCCGGTGAGCACGGTCAGTCCGGCCGCGGCGATCGCGAGATACGCCACCGACGTCAGCTGGCTCTGCCGGAACGTGCTGACGCTCTCCAGCACGAGAATCACCACGACGAGGGCCAACAGAGCGCCGAGCAGGTGCCGCCGCACCGGAGTCGACACCACGCGGGCGACGCGCGAGCGTGCGGGTGAGGGGGTGGGCCTGTCGGTCGTCGTCACGGTCATGTCAGACCCTCCTCGCTGCCGCGGCAGCGAACAATCCGGTGGGACGCAACAACAACACCGCGATGAGGATGACCAGCGCCGCGAAGGACACGAGGTCCTGCCCGATGTAGCCACTGACCGCACTGAGCCCGACGCCCATCAGCAGTCCGCCCACCACGGCGCCCACCGGGCTGTCGAGACCGCCGAGCACGGCGGCCACGAATCCGAACACCACGACGGAGTCCATGTAGCCGGGGTGCACCAGCGACCCGCCGGCGATGAGCAGACCCGCGACCGACCCGACCACCGCGGCCAACGCCCATCCCAGCGTGAGCATGCGGCCCACGCGCACTCCCAGCAGGCGCGACACCTCCTGGCTGAAAGCACTGGCGCGCATCGTGAGTCCGAGATCGGTGAACCGGAACAGCGCGACCAGCGCGGCGAGCACCACCAGCACCGCGACGACCTTGTAGATGTCGTTGCCCGTCAGCGCCACGTCCACGGACCCGATGCGCCGACCGTCGAGACCGAACGGAGCGGGAAAGGACCGGAACTGGTTGCCGAACACCAGTGCCGCCACCGCGTGGATCACGATGAAGAGACCGAGAGTGAGGATCACCGGATTGATGTGCGACGCGCTGTCGACGTACCGGATGATCAGTCGCTCGATCAGCGCGCCGAGCACGAGGCCGGAGACGAGCGCGGCGGCGAAGCCGACCCAGTAGGAGTAGCCGGCATCGACCACGACGAGCGCCACGTACGTGGTGATCATCGCCATCGGCGCCTGCGCGAAGTTCACGATGCGCGTCGAGCGCCAGATCAGCACGAGTGCCAGAGCGAATGCGGCATAGACCATCCCGTTGGTCACTCCGTTGATGACGATGGTGAGCAGTTGTTGCACTCTGTCGTCCTTTCGTGAGGGTGGTCAGAAGCCGAGGTAGGCGTGGCGGAGTTCCTCGTCGCCGACGAGGTCGGCCGCCGGACCCTCCCGCGCGACCGTCCCCAGGGACAGCACGACGGCGTGTTCGGCGATGGACAGCGCGCTGCGGGCGTTCTGCTCGACCAGCACGACGGTGAGGCCGTCCGAGTCGACCGAGTCACGCAGCGTCTGGAAGATCTGCGCCACCACGCGGGGAGCGAGCCCGAGCGACGGTTCGTCGAGCAGCAGGATCGTGGGGGTCGCCATGAGGGCGCGCCCGATCACCAGCATCTGTCGCTCACCGCCCGACAGCGTGTGCGCGGTCGACGCCCGACGCTCCGCGAGAGCCGGGAACATGGACAGCACGCGGTCGATCCCCACCGCGGCCGCGGACCTGTTGCGGCCCAACGCCCCCAGCCGCAGGTTCTCCTCCACGGTGAGTTCGACGATGACCCCGCGGCCCTCGGGCACGTGCGACAGTCCACGTCGTGACATCGACTCCGGACTCGCTCCGACGAGGTCGACCTCGCCCATCCGGATGTGGCCGGCCACCGGCGGGTGCAGCGCCGAGATCGTCCGGAGCAGGGTCGTCTTGCCGGCACCGTTGGCCCCGAGCACCGCGGTGACCGCGCCGCGGGGCACCCGCAGCGACACGGAGTCGAGCGCGGTGACGGCGCCGTACCGCACCGTCAGATCGGACACGGTCAGGGCGTCGCGGGTCGCCTCGTCCCGCACGACGTCACGCATCACGGTCCACCTCGTCCCCCAGGTAGGCGGCGAGCACAGCGGGATCCTCGCGCACCGTGTCGGGTGTCCCGCGCGCGATGACCTTCCCGAAGTCCAGGACCACCAACCGATCACAGACACTCATGACCAGATCCATGTGGTGCTCGACCAGGAGGATCGACATCCTCGAGGTGAGTCCGCGGACCAGCTCACCCAGCTCGTCCATCTCCGCGTTCGACAGACCCGACGCCGGCTCGTCGAGAAGCAGCAACGTCGGCTCCCCCACCAGCGCCCGCGCGAGCGCGACGCGTTTGCGCACCGCGTACGGCAGGCTGGGCGGGTACCGGTCGGCGTACTCGTCGATGCGGAGTTCGGACAACGTGGCCAGAGCCCGGTCGCGGATCGCGGCGGTGTCGGCCCCGCTCCGAGCGAGTCCGAGCAGCCCGGCGACGATCGAGGTCCGGGCGAGATGGTCCGCACCGACCATGACGTTCTCCACCACGGTCATCCGGTCGAATAGCCCGAGGCCCTGCAGTGTGCGGCTCATACCGAGTGCCGCCAGGGCGGTCGGCTTCAGCCGGCGTACCACCCGGCCGTTCCGGGTCACGGTGCCCGACTGCGGCGCGACGAGGCCGCACGCGACGTTGAACAGTGTCGTCTTGCCCGCCCCGTTGGGTCCGATGACTCCGACGACCTCGCCTCGTCGGACATCGAGTCCGACGTCCGACAGGGCGACGATGCCGCCGAACGACACGGTGACGGACGACAGCTCGAACACGGACTCGGTCATGGTCTCGATCGTTGACACAGTGGCCCACCTCACATCTCGGTGGCACTCACTATGGTCACTCCGCACAGTCGGCGATATGGTCTCCGCGCACGAAAAGGGTCATGCCGTGGGCACCAATTTCGGTCAAACCGCTCGAACCGTCGGGCGCTGTGCGCAAAAATGCGCGCATGGCGTCGCCGTCGATCGGCCGTGGATCGGGGCTGCACCCTGTCCGCGGACGGCTGTCGGCGGAGGAACGTGCCGCGATCCAACGCGCGTGGGCGACGCTGATCCCGGAGGCGGACGCCATCGCCGACTCCATCACGTTGGCTCTGTTCGAGCAGGACCCCGACTATCTCCAGGCCGGCTCCGACATCACGGCCGTGGTCCGTCGCAGCACGCGGGAACACATCCGTCTGGGGCTGCGCAAGCTCAGCGGCACGCAGCACGGTAGCGAGGACAACACCGAGGTGTGGCGGCGCACGGGTCGCGAACGCGCGCGCCAGGGCATCCCCATGGAACTCGTGCTCAAGGCGTACACCCTCGGTAGTCGAACGTTGTGGGAGGAACTCGTCAACGCTCGCGGCGCGAATCCCGGGCTGCTCGAGCCGCGACTGCTTCTCGTCGCCGGCCAACGGTTGTGGCACGCACTCGATGCGCAGAACACGATTCTCGTCGACTCGTACCGGCGTGAGACCGCACGGATGCAGCAGCGCGACGTCACGAAGATCCTCGCCGTTCTCGACGGCTTGCGCGACGGGCGCGGAGCCGATCCCGCGTTCGTCGTCGATGCGCGGAACACACTGGGGCTCACCGCACAGCATCGGATCGCGTGCGTGGTGGGCCCGCTGTCCGAGCGAGGTGACCCACCCCTGACCTCACCGGAGGACGCCGTCGACGGCGTGACATCACTGTCGCACTGGCACATTCGCGACGGAGTCCAGTTCGGCGTCGTGTGCCCGGCCAAGGCGGACCTCGGCCCGGTGGCCGAGGCTCTCGCCGCACGCGCGGTCGGCCCGGTGGGCATCGCCGCGTCGACGGACGGACTCGTGACCTTCGCCGCCGCGTACCGAGCTGCCGCGCGCACGGCGGCCACCATCGGCGCCGGCGACACTCCCGCCGCGGTGGCCACGGACCGACTGCCCCACATCGTCATGTCTGCCGACGACGAGATCTCGGATCTGGTCGTGTCCCACGCACTCGGGTCACTGAACGGACACCCGCCCGCGCAGCGGGAGGTACTGCTCCGAACTCTGGCGCACGTCCTCGCCACCGACGGTTCACCCACCAACGCCGCCAAACTGCTGTACTGCCACCGGAACACGGTGATCTATCGGCTTCATCAGGTCGAGGAACTGACCGGCCGATCCATCACCGCGCCGGACGACCGGCTCCTCCTCACCCTTGCCCTGGTCCGCTCCGGGCACTGGGCGGACGCGGTGGCCGGCGTCGGCGCCGCCGCGACTGTCACACCAGAGAGCTCGACCGCAACGTCAGCACGGTGATCTCGCTCGGTGCGAAGACACGGAACGGTGGACCCCAGAACCCCGTGCCCCGGCTCGTGTAGAGCTGCGTGCGGGCGCCGTGTCGGCTGAGACCGTGGACGACCGGTTGATCGAGTCGGACGAGCAGCCCGAACGGCCAGATCTGTCCACCGTGCGTGTGCCCGGAGACCTGCAGATCCACTCCCGCCGCCACGGCCGCGTCGATCTGCTTCGGCTGATGCGCCAGCAGGAAGATCGGCAGCGATGGTTCCGCGTCCGTCAGCGCGGCGGTCAGATCCGCGCCGTGACCCACCTCGCCCGACCCGCGCGCGGTCCTGTCGTCCACCCCGGCGACGACCAGCCTGTCGCCACCGCGCATGACGGTGATGTGCCTGTTGTGCAACGAGTCCCAGCCCAGCGACGTCATGTGGTCGAGCCACTCCTGGGCCTCGCCGAAGTACTCGTGATTACCCGTCACGTAGACGCGCGCCGACTTCGCGTGCACCCGTTCCAGCGGCGCCACCTGCTCACGTCGGCGCTCCACCGACCCGTCGGCGAGATCACCCACGTGGCAGACGATGTCGGCGTCCTGGCGATTGATCTCCGCCACGACGTCGGAGGACCAGACGGACCGTTCGATCGGCCCGTAGTGTGTGTCCGTCACCAGGACGACGCGGAGCCCGTCGAGTCCGGCGCCGAGTCGATCGAGCGTCACCGTCACGTGCTTCGTGCGCGGCAGCCGCATCGCCTCGCGTCGTCCCCAGACCGCCAACGCGACGATGACGGCCAGCACGGCGCCGGCGACGATGCGTGATCGCAGCGGATCGTCGACCCCGGCGATGCCGAGCCCGAGCCGTACGACGAGCCCGATGAGCGACCACACGAACGCGATCCACACCAGTCCGAGCAGGGTGTCCCCGATGCGGGCCCATCGGTCGGAGTGTGCCCGACCGTGCCCCTTCGCCATGCCGATCACGAGCGCGGCGGCAGCACCGACCGCGACCACCGTCGCGATGATCCTCGCGGCGATCGGCCAGTCAGCGCCGGTGAACGCGAGAGTCCACAGCGGCGCCCCGAACAGGATCGCGAGAACGACTGTCACGACGGCGAGCCGGCCCACGGGCGGCCTGCCGGACGGAGTGCTCTCGCGAACCTCGCCCGGCACTGAGTGGTCCGACATGGTGCACGTTCCTTCGGTGTCGGGAGCGTCGGCGATCTCTCGAGGAGCATCGCCGCGCGTGGGAGAGACGCGTCAACCGTACGCGGAACCGTGCGGCCGGTCCGCGCGTCGAATGTCACGGGGATCGTGGCACCGCGGTCGGGGAGGACACGAACATGGGGTTCGACATCACGGGGGTGATCGGTGCCGCGGGCGAGACGATCTCGGACGCGGCGTCGGAGATGGTCGACTTCGCGACGGGACACGACAGCGACGCGGCGGAGTCCGCGGCACGACTGACGGCGGAGTTCCACGCCGACGGCGCCGTCCGGGTCGCCCGCGAGGCCGTCGACAGGTCCAGGGTGGGCGACACGGCGAGCGGCGCGAGCGTCGTGGTCCCGGAGGCGTTCGACGGGATGTCGCACCCCGAGATGTTCGCGTACACCACCGAACTCACGCCGGAGCTCCTCGATTCCGGTGCCGCGATGTGGCGCGAGGCCCACACCCGGGCGACCGCACTGGTGTGGACCCTGTGGAACGACCTCGGCGCCGTGCTCGGGACCGACTGGCAGGGCGCCGCGGCCGACTCCGCGCTCGCCGCGATCACGACGTACCGCACCGAGTCGCTGCGCACCCTCGACCTCATGGACATCGTCGCGGGCAAGCTCGAGCAGTCCCGCGACGGGTTCGCACTCACCCGCGCCACCATGCCCGCCCCACAGTCGTTCACACCGTCGGACTGGGCGCGCACCGCGATGACGGCCGCGTTCCTCGGACCCGTCGGCGCCGCCGGGTCGATCACCGCGATGATGGCCGAGGAGGAGGAGCGGCGCGCCGAGGCCGTGGCGGTCATGAACGGCACCTACGTCCCCACCGCCGTCCGAGCCGATCACGGCGTGCCGGTGCTCACGCCGCCGGGAGATCCGGCGAGCGGGTCCGCGTCGGGTTCCTCGTCCTCGGCGGCCGGTGGCATGCGCGGAGGTGTCGACGCCGCATCGCTCGGTTCGACGGCACTCTCGTCGCTCGCGGCGACTCCCGCACCGACCACGGCGGCGTCGGTCGGCGACTCGACGCCCGTCGCAGGGCCACAGCCTGCGGCCGCCGCCCAGAACTCCGCGGGAGCAGGCACGAGCAGCACCCCGAACGGCGCAGCTCCGCCGTCGGGTGTCGCACCCGTGAGCACGGCACCGGTCGGCCCGTCGGGATCCCGGCCTGCCCTGACTTCACCCGCGGGCTTCGGGCGCGGCTCGACCCCCGCCGGGTACGGGACGGCAGGGCAGCGGTCATCGGCGGGATCCGGTGGGTCGGGCGCGCGGACACTCGGTCCGGGATCCTCGTCCGGGCGCGGCCCCTCGGGCGGTACCACCGGCCCCGTCCTGCAGAGCGCGACCTCAGCCGGCGCGGGCGGTTCCGGCGCGGGCACCCGCGCGGCGGCCTACGGACCGGGCGCAATGATGCCGGGGAGCCGCGCCGGTGGAGACCAGGACGGCGACCACACCACGGCGGGGTACCTCGTCACGGCGGACAACGGCGACCGCCTGGTCGGGGAGCTCCCACTCGTCGCTCCCCCGGTGATCGGGTGATCGTTCGAGCGGCTCCCACGGGGGTCGCCTCGTGGCACCTCACGTCACTCGAGTTCGCCGTACTCCTCGACCGGATCGGCCGCGATCGAGTGCCGTTTCCCTTCTCCTGGACCACGCGCGTTCGCACAGCCGCGGATCTGCGTGCGGAACGCGAGGCCGCCCGCCGCCGCCTCGGTGACCGATCGCTGCTGGCCGCCGCGTCCCTACTCGGCGGACCCGGACTCCAGGTCACCGCCTGCGGGGTGGAGTCGGGCGATCGACGCGTCCGCATCCGAGCCGCAACCTCGTACTCCGCAATCCCGCTCCATTCCGACCGGCCTCCGGCCTTCCCGCTCCATTCCGACCGGCCTCCGGCCTTCCCGCTCCATTCCGACCGGCCTCCGGCCTTCCCGCTCCATTCCGACCGGCCTCCGGCCTTCCCGCTCCATTCCGACCGGCCTCCGGCCTTCCCGCTCCATTCCGACCGGCCTCCGGCCTTCCCGCTCCATTCCGACCGGCCTCCGGCCTTCCCGCTCCATTCCGACCGGCCTCCGGCCTTCCCGCTCCATTCCGACCGGCCTCCGGCCTTCCCGCTCCATTCCGACCGGCCTCCGGCCTTCCCGCTCCATTCCGACCGGCCTCCGGCCTTCCCGCTCCATTCCGACCGGCCTCCGGCCTTCCCGCTCGCCGTCGTGGTGGTCCAGGACCCGGGACCGACCTCCGACACCGGCGGCACGGTCCACGTCCACGCCGTACCACCGGAGCGCATGACCCACACCCTCACGGCGGCGCTGCCCCACCGCCGCGCGGGACGGGTGACGCCGTCGTCCGTGTCCCGCGACGACGTGGTCCGCGTTCCGTCGTCCCACCTGCACGATTCGCGTGGCGACACCGACCGCGATCGCGTGATCCACATCCTCGACGGGCCACGGGAGGGGCTCGGTGAGATCGTCGTGGGACACGGCGGCGACGGCCCGCTCGAGGCGATCGCCGGCAGACGGTGGATCGACGCGCTCGGTGACGGGCGCTACCTGGTGCACGCGACCGAGGTGGTGACCGTGCTGCCCGCGACGGCCCAGACCATCGCGACGGCGCTCGACGACGAGATCCGACGGGCCGGTGCGGTACCACCGGTGACGGGTACACGCAGCTAGGGTTGGGCCCATTGAACGCTGCGGCGCTGACGCGTGCGCGGCCGATCGAGAGGACTGGGCAGATGAGCGATCGCTACCCGCGCGACTCCGACAACCGCGACGTCGGCAACTACGGCTACGACGACCGCACTCGGGCCTACGGTCGGCAGGAGCCCTACGCCGAGCCCGGTGGTCAGCGCTACGCGCCGCAGAAGCCCGCATCGTCCGGACTGAAGTTCGACGTCGGCCCGTTCATCGGCGGAGTCGTCGCCACAGCCATCACCACGTTCATCGCAGGATGGGTGGCCACGGCTATCGTCCAGGCCGTCTACAACCGCACCGGAACCAGCGTGTTCTGGATGTACGGACTGGAGGATCCCTGGATCGCCGGTGTGTACGGCGCCCTCGCCGCGATCCTCGCCGGAGCGTTCATGCTCCTGCTGTTTCAGGCGGTGCCGTCACCGAACACGTTCTTCAGCTGGATCGCCGGACTGGTGGTCGTCGCGATCATCGTGCTGCCGTTCCTCGCCGCAGGAGCGATCACCGCTGCGTTCGGCTCCGCGATCGTCAACGGCCTGATGGGGTTCGTCATCGTGGCCCTGCTGTCCACCACCGCGGCCAAGACGTATCACGGTCGTCCCTGACGGCCCCCGTCGTGCGTGACGCTCAGGGAATCCAGTACCCCTGAGCTTTGACCGACCTGCGCGGAACGCGGTAGTCGGACTTCAGGATCGACGCGATCGAGCGCGTCGTGACCGTGTCGCACGCGACCCATGCGGCGTGGCGGGACGCGTCGAACGCTGCGGCCGAGACGGCCTCCACCATCGAGGCACCGTCGTCACGCCGTCGTACTCGATGGACCTGCGTGGCGCTCGTCGCTGCGAGCGGGAGCGCGTCGTCGCCGTCGTGCACGGTCTCGAGCCACAGAGTGACGGGAAGATAGTCGGGCAGTGCGGCCAGCAACGAGTTCACCGCGGGAAGTGCCGCGCTGTCTCCCGCGATGAGGTACCCGGCGGGAAGCGGGTCCGGTACCGCGTACTTCGAGCCCTGGAAGGTCGCCTCGAGGTTGTCGCCGGGGGCGGCGCGTCGTGCCCAGTGCGCGGCCGGACCGTCGTGCAGCGCGAACTCGAGGTCGAAGCGGTCGTTCTCGGGGTCCGGGTTCACGACCGTGTAGGCACGGTGGTGCAGCGAGGCACTGCCGTCGTCGGTGGGAAACCACAGGCGCAACCACATCGTGGGATGCACGGGCTTACGCGTGAACAGTCCACCCGCGGAGACCGTCAGCCGACGGTAGTGCGGGGTGACGTCCTTCGCCGCGAGAACGGTGAGCAGTACGTCCGAGCCGCCCATCAGTTTGAGGACCGTGCCCTGCCAGCCCTTGGTCTGCTCGCTGGTCGCTGCGTCGCTCATGCAGCTGAGGGTAGCCTAACCCTGACCGACGCGGGGGTGCGCCAACTCCTCGAGGTACTCCGCGATGCCGTCGTCGTCGTTGCTCGCGACCACCCGATCGACGAGAGCCTGCACCTCGGGGATGGCATTGGACGGACAGATCGCGGTGCCGGCCCACGCGAGCATCTCCAGATCGTTGCGTGCGTCTCCGGCGGCCGCGACCTCCCGCCGGGCGATGCCGCGGCGCTCGCACAGCGCCGCCAGAGCGGTCGCCTTGGACACTCCGCGCGCGGCGATCTCCACGTAGGGCGCACCGGAATGGGTGACCGAGACATCGTCGACACCGCCGGCGAGCAACGCGCGGTAGAGATCCACGCTCGGCACGGTGGCGTGGCGGGCGACGATCTTCACCATGTCCTCCCGCAACCACGGGAAGGCCGGAGGCCGGTCGCTGTCGGACGGGAAATCACCACCCACGACAGTGTCCATGGTGGACGGGTCGCGGTGATGGTCGGAGAACACGCACAACGCGGCGTAGCCCGTCTCCGCGACGAACGAGGTGGGTCCGACCGCGGCGACCACGGTTCCCGGTACGAGGGCGCGCACCCGGTAGACCGCGGCCTGACCGATGGCGACGTCCATCCCCACCGTCTCGGTGATCACGGGTGTCCCGTCGGCGAGATCGATGAGGACGGCGCCGTTGGCGCACACCGCAATTCCGCGGAAACCGCTCTGCTCGGCGAACTCGTGCACGGAGTGCCGAGCACGGGCGGTGGCCCACACCACGTCGATCCCCGCGTCTCGCGCTGCCGCCATGGCGTCGGCGGTGCGCGCTGAGATGGTCCGGTCGGAGCGCAGCAGCGTCCCGTCGAGATCGGTGGCGAAGAGTCGAACGGTCACCGGGTCAGCCTCTCACCCGGTGACCGTTCCGACCGGGAGTCAGCTCAGCGCGTCGGCGATGGGCGTCTCGCCCTGGTCGAACTCGATCATGCGGCCGGCGGTGGACGGGGTGTCGAGCACGGTGGCGATCACGGCGGCCACGTCGTCGCGACTGACCGAGGCACCCGTCGCTCCCTGCTCCTTGGTGGTGATGGAGCCGGTGCCGGCGTCGTCGGTGAGGCCGGACGGCGCGACGATGGTCCAGGACAGGTCGCTGTTCTTCAGGTGCTGATCGGCCTCGGCCTTCGCCTCGGCGTACGCGTAGAAGGAGTCGTCCGGGGAGACACCGTGATCCGGGCCCGCACCGAAGTACGACACCAGCACGAACCGCGGCACGCCCGACGCGGACGCCGCGTCGATGCAGCGGATGGCGGCGTCCCGGTCCACGGCGTACGTGCGGTCGGCATCGCCACCCCCGGCGCCGGCAGCGAAGACGACGGCGTCGTGGCCGGTCACGGTTCCGGCGATCTCCTGGGTGGTCTGCGCCTCGACGTCCGCGACGACGGCGGTGGCGCCGGTCTTCTCGATGTCGGCGGTCTGATCGGGATTGCGGATCAGCGAGGTGACCTGGTGCCCACTCTCGGTCAGAATCTTCGCGAGCTTCAGGGCGATCTTGCCGTGGCCGCCGACGACTGCGATGCGTGACATGAGTTCAGGGTGTCCCTTCTTCGAGCACGGGCGGCCGTACGACCGTCCACGGAGGGGGGTTCCCTGCTGTCGGCGCCCGACAAACATCGGACGCCGATCAGGGATACGGTCTGCCCGCCGCGGCGGGACCACGCACCTTTCCGACGAGCCCGGCGACTGCCAGGATGGTGACCACGTAGGGCAGCATCAACATGAACTCGCTGGGTACCGGCGAGCCGATGATGCCGAGCACGTTCTGCAGGTTGGACGCGAATCCGAATAGCAGGGCCGCCAACGTCGCACGGACGGGATCCCAGCGTCCGAAGATCACGGCGGCGAGGGCGATGTAGCCGGCACCGGCGGTCATCTCCTTGCCGAACGCACCGACCGACCCCAGGGTGAAGTACGCGCCGCCCATGCCGGCGATGGCGCCCGCGAGGCAGACGTTCCAGAAGCGGGTGCGTGCGACGTCGATACCCACGGAGTCCGCGGCGCGCGGATGCTCACCGACCGCGCGCAACCGCAGGCCCCACCGCGTGCGGAAGAGGCCGACGAACACGGCCGCCACAGCGATGTACATGACGTACTCGATGACCGTCTGCCGGAACAGCACCGGACCGATGATCGGGATCTGGGAGAGCAGCGGAATCTCGATGCGGGGGAAGCGCGGCGGCGTGTTCAGTGTCGCGGCACTGGGGACCAGCACCTTGGAGTACAGGAAGCTGGTGAGCCCGACGACGAGCACGTTGAGCACCACGCCGACGATGACCTGGTTGACGAAGTACCGGATGGAGAACACCGCGAGGACGCTGCCCACCAAGGCTCCTGCGACGAGTGCCGCGGCGAGACCGACGTACGGCGACCCGGTGAGCGTCGCGACCACCGCGCTGACGAACGCGCCGCCGAGGAGCTGGCCCTCGATGGCGATGTTGATGATGCCGACGCGCTCGGAGACGACGCCGCCGAGCGCACCGAAGATCAGCGGCGTGCTGAGGGCGACGGTTCCGAGGAGCAGCCCCGGCACGGGAATGGTCTCGCCCACCGCGGACCACGTGAGGAACAGCAGGACGAACGCGACGGCGAACACCGCGGTGACCGCCACCGGTGTGCGCTGCCCCGCCCGGGTGCGAACCGCACTGACCAGCGTGAGGGCGGCGAGCAGGATCACGAGCGCGATGCACGTGGCGCGCGCGGGCAGCCCCACGTCCGGCAACCTGACGAAGTCGCTGTCACTGGCCAGGGAGAACGTGCTGGTGCCGCTGTCGCCCCGCAGCCCGAAGGCCAGCAGCGCGACGACGGTGACGACACCCAGGACGACGGGAAGCTTCCAGGAGGCGGCGGGACGGGACCCGGCGTCAGGAGGAGCCGTGGCGAGTGTGCTCATCAGCTCACCCCTTTCGCTCGAGGTTCGGGTAGTCGGAACACCGCTCGCACCAGGGGCGGCGCGGCGATGAACAGGACGATGACCGACTGGACGACGAGCACGATGTCGATGGGGATCGACTCCGCGGCCTGCATCGCGAAGCCGCCCGCCTTGAAGGCTCCGAACAGGATGCCGGCGGCGAACACACCCCACGGACGCGAGCGCCCCAGCAGTGCCACCGTGATGGCGTCGAATCCGATGCCGGCGTCGATGTCAGCGGAGAAACCCGTGGTGACGGTACCGAGCACCTGTGCGACACCGGCGAGCCCGACCAGAGCACCCGACAGGACCATCGCGTAGATGTACACGCGCTCGACCTTGATGCCGGCCACGCGGGCCGCGGAGGCGTTCTCCCCCACGACACGGAACCGGAAGCCGACGCTCGACCTCTCGAGCAACCACCACACAGCTGCGGTCACGGCGATGACGAGGACGAAGCCCCAGTGCAGCGAGTACTTCGATCCGAACAGCGACGGCAGGATCGCATCGTCCATCATTGCGGGCGTCTTGGGGTTGTTGGAGCCGGGTGCCTGCAGCGCGCCGGGAGTGCGCAGCAGGTACGAGATCAGGTAGAACGCGACGTAGTTGAGCATGATCGTCACGATCACCTCGTGCGCGCCGGTCCGCGCCCGCAGCAGTCCGGCGATGCCGCCCCACAGCGCGCCGCCGACGACACCGGCCAGGATCGCGACGATGAGGTGCACGTAGGGCGGCAGGTCGAAGGTGAACCCGACGTAGCCGGCACACGCGGCGGCGATCAGCATCTGGCCGCGGCCGCCGATGTTGAACATGCCGACCCGGAACGCCAGCGCGACACCGAGACCCGCGGCGATCAGCGGGGTGGCGAAGGTGAGGGTCTCGGTGAGCGGACGGATACCGTCCGCGAACCGAGGCCGTCGGAAGTTGTAGACACTGCCCTGGAAGAGCGCCGAGTAGGCGCCCCAGACCGAGTCCCAGATCGCGGAGAGCATGTCCGTGGGGCGTGAGAAGAAGTAGCCCGCCGTCTCACGCACCTGCGGATCGGTGACGGCGATGAGAATCGCGCCGACGACGAACGCCATCAGGACCGACAGCAGGGACAGCAGCACACTGCCACTGGCGATCTTGCGCAGCACCGACTCGGACGTGGACGGCGGCGTAGCGGTGCCCGTCGCGGTCACGCGGCTCCCTCGGTGTTCGCGTCGGTGGAGTGGCCTCCGGCCATGAGCAGTCCCAACTCTTCTCGTGAGGCGTCGCCGGACACGATGCCGACGATGGTGCCTCGGTACATCACCGCGATGCGGTCGGCCAGCGCCGACACCTCGTCCAGTTCGGACGAGATCACGATGACGGGGGTGCCCGCGTCCCGCGTCGCGACGATGCGCTTGTGCA
Source organism: Rhodococcus sp. SORGH_AS_0301 (assembly GCF_030818285.1). Lineage (NCBI taxonomy): Bacteria > Bacillati > Actinomycetota > Actinomycetes > Mycobacteriales > Nocardiaceae > Rhodococcus > Rhodococcus sp. SORGH_AS_0301. Next base: position 459,313 of record NZ_JAUTAC010000002.1, on the reverse strand, counting down.
CGAATTCGATGGATCCCACGTCGATTCCGCGCGTGGGTTGCGACGCGATGAGCAGGCGCAGGTCGCGCCCGAGTTCCCGTGCGAGCACGACCTTCTGCTGATTACCGCCCGACAGTCGTCCGACGGCCGTGTCGATGCTCGGCGTGCGGATGTCGAACTCCGACACCTTCTCCGACGCGAACGACCGGAGGAAGGACCGCACGATGCTGCCACGAGCGGAGAACGGCCCGCCGTGCGAGCGGTCGAGCATGAGATTCTCGGCGATGGTGAACTCGCCGACGAGTCCGTCCTCGGTGCGGTCCTCGGGAACGAAACCCACACCGGCGTCGAGCACGGACTTCACGTCGCGACCGACCAGTGAGGCACCGTCGAGCGTGATCTGACCGGTCATCGCCGGATGCAGACCCAGCAGTGCTTCGGCGAGCTCCGTCTGACCGTTGCCCTGCACGCCCGCGATCGCCAGGATCTCGCCGGCGCGCACCTCGAAGGACACGTCGTTCACCACCGGGCCGGCAGCACCCGGAACCGTCAGGTTCGACACGACCAGCGCGGCATCCCCCAGCTGCGCCGGGTCCTTGGCGACGCGCAACTGCACGTCGCGACCGACCATGAGGGACGCCAGTTCGCCGTCGGTGGCGGTCGGCTCGGCCTGGCCGACGACCTTTCCGAGGCGGACGACGGTGATGCGATCGGCGACCACGCGCACCTCACGCAGCTTGTGCGTGATGAAGACGATGGCCGTTCCCGCCTCGGCGAGCTGACGCATGATCGTCATCAGCTCGTCGGTCTCCTGCGGGGTGAGGACCGCCGTCGGCTCGTCGAAGACCAGGATGTCGGCCTCGCGGGAGAGCGCCTTGATGATCTCGACGCGCTGCTGCACGCCGACCGGGAGATCGCCCACTGTCGCGTCCGGATCCACGTCGAATCCGAAGCGGGCCGACACCTCCCGTACCAGCGCACGAGCCGCGTCGAGGTCGAGGCGACCGCCGAACGTCGTCTTCTCGTTGCCCAGGATGATGTTCTCGGCGACGGTGAACACCGGGATCAACATGAAGTGCTGGTGCACCATGCCGATCCCGGCGCTCATCGCCTCGCCGGGGCCGGCGAAGGTGCGCCGCTCCCCGTCGATGAGGATCTCGCCCTCCTCCGCCCGGTACAGGCCGCTGAGGACGTTCATCAGCGTCGACTTCCCGGCACCGTTCTCACCGAGCAGGCAGTGGATCTCCCCCGCCTCGACGGTCAGATCGATGTGGTCGTTGGCGACCAGGGAACCGAAACGCTTGGTGATGCCCCGGAGTTCGAGCTTCGGCAGGTCGTGCCCGGGGCTGCTGTCGAGCGTGGACGCGGTGTCGTTCGACGCCATCGTCAGTTGGGCGACGAGGGCGACGTGACCGTGATCGATCCGTCGATGATGCCCGCGCGGATCGTGTCGAGTTCACCCTGCAGAGCCGGATCGACCTGCGACTCGAAATCGTGGAACGGCGCGATGCCGACACCGTCGTTCTCGAGCGTGCCGACGTACGGGGTGTTGTCGAAGGAGCCGTCGCCGACCGCCTTGACCACTTCCTCGGTACTGGTGGCGAGGCCCTTGGTCACCGACGTGAGCACCAGGTCGGAGACCGACGGGTCGGAGACGTACACGTCGGCGTCGGCGCCGATCAGCGCGATCGGACGGTTCGCGTCACGGATGGCCTGGGCAGCGGACTGGTAGATCGGACCACCGACCGGGAAGATGACGTCGGCGTTCTGGTCGATGAGGCCCTGCGCGGTGTTCTTCGCGACCTCGTTCGCCTCGAATCCACCTGTGAAGGAGCCGTTCTGGGCGTCGACGTCCCAACCGATGACGCGCACGTCGCGGTTCTTCTGCTCGTTGAAGTACTTCACACCGTCGGCGAAGCCGTCCATGAAGATGGTGACGGTGGGGAACTGCGATCCGCCGAAGGTACCGACAGTGTTGGTCTTGCTGTAGCTCGCTGCGGCGTAGCCGGCGAGGAACGCGGACTGCGCCGTGTCGTAGGTCAGCGGCTTGACGTTGTCCAGTTCGATGGACGAGTCGTCGACGATGGCGAAGTTGACGTCGGTGTTCTGCTCCGCGGCTTCCTTGGTGGCGTCCGCGAGCGCGAAACCGACCGTGACCACCAGTCCGCAGCCCTGATCGACGAGGTTGTTCAGGTTGGGCGTGTAGTCCGTCGGGGAGTTCGACTGCACCGTGATCGGCTCGACGTTCAGTTCGCCGGCCGCGGTCTGCAGGCCCTCGTAGCTCAGCTGGTTGAAGGACTTGTCGTCGAAGCCGCCGGAGTCGGAGACCATGCACGGGGTGAAGTCACCCGAATCGGATCCGCCGCTCGCGCTGTCTTCCGGCGCTGACCCACAGGCGGTGACCAGGGTGAACGCGCTCGCGACTGCGACGGTGGAGAGTGTTGCTCTGGAAAGGGTGTTCGGCACGGGTGTGCTCCGTTTCGCTCGTGGCTGTGATGGAACATTAACCCGAGCGTCGGACGAGCGCCGAGCGTCCGTCCGAAAACCTGCGTGCGACCCCACCCCCGGACATGCCACTGGGGCCGGACACTTGTCGGTGTCCGGCCCCAGTGTGAAGTTTCGGTGGGTTACTCCGAAATCAGATCGCGCGAACGCCGCTCGCCTGAGGACCCTTGGCGCCCGAGGTGACCTCGAACTCGACGCGCTGGTTCTCTTCGAGGCTCTTGAAGCCGGTGCCCTGGATCTCGGAGAAGTGGACGAACACGTCAGGTCCATCTTCCTGAGCGATGAAGCCGAAGCCCTTTTCGGCGTTGAACCACTTGACGGTGCCCTGAGTCATGGTGTTGCTCCCTACAGCTGATACTTCGAGTTTCACACCGTGTGAAACCCGGGCCGGCACTGAACGTGACGAACTCCGAGTTTCCTCAGAAAGACGCACACGCTCGCAACTACAAGTTCCCAGCGAGCGTGCATGAACACGAACACACAAAAACTACGACCTGTCAGCTGCGATAAGGCTACAACACACCGGGGACCATGCGCCACCGGTACCGCGTGAGGTGACGCGAAGCACCGAGCGGGTATACCCGTCTCATGACCGACCCGACGACCTCCGTGGCCGACGCGCTCGTCGCGCTGCGTGACCGCGCGCCCCTCGTCCACGCCGTGACCAATTACGTCACAGCGGGTTTCACCGCGAACGTGCTCCTCGCCGCCGGTGCCAGTGCGGCCATGGTGGACAACGAGGACGAGGCGGCGCTGTTCGCCGGGGTGGCCGACGCGGTGCTGATCAACCTCGGCACGCCCCAGCCGCAGCTGCGTGAGGTGTACCTGGCCACCGCGGCGGCCGCCGCGGCTGCGGGCACCCCGTGGGTGCTGGACCCCATCGCTGCCGGTGGACTGCCGTGGCGCGGCGCACTCGCCCGCGACCTTCTCGAGCACCGACCCGCAGCCGTGCGGGGAAACGCTTCCGAGATCATCGGTCTCCACCGCCTGACCGGACTCGACACCGACGAGCGGAACGGGTCCGGACGCGGCGTGGACAGCTCGGACGATCCGGCGGACGCTCTCGACGCCGCACGTGGCCTGCTCGCCTACTCGACAGCGGTGTCCGCGAGTGGGGCGATCGACCACATCGCCCACGAGGGCGGACTCGCGGCGGTGCACGGCGGCAGCGTCCTCATGACGAAGGTGACCGGAACCGGGTGTTCGCTCGGAGCTCTCGTCGCCGCGTACTGCGCCGCCGTCGACGACCACGGAGTCGCGACGATCGCGGCCCACACGCACGCGACGGTCGCCGCCGACATCGCGGCCGAGACCGCCACCGCGCCCGGCTCGTTCGCGGTCGCCTACCTGGACGCACTGCACGCCGTCACTCCCGACGACATCCTCCGGCGCGCGCACGTCGAGTGGCTGCCACGGTGACGTCACCGATCACCGACTACCTGGAGGCCGTGCTGCGCGACTGCCGGGACTCGGACGGCGGCGAGGTCCTCACGGGCAACCGCATCCTCTCGGAGGCCGACCCCGACGTGTTCTCGGTCGCCGTCGTCACCGTCGAGGGCACGGTCTACTGCGCCGGCGACGTGGACTCGTCCTTCTCGATCCAGTCCATCTCCAAGGCACTCACCTACGCCCTCGCGCTGGCCGACCGTGGGCTCGACGCCGTGCACCGCAAGATCGACGTCGAGCCGTCGGGCGACGCGTTCAACGAGATCTCGCTCGAACGCGACACCGGCCGCCCGCGCAACGCGCTCATCAATGCCGGTGCCATCGCGGCACACTCGTTGGTCGAGGGGCGTGACGTCGAGCATCGCGTCGACCGGATCCTCGCGCTGCACTCCGCGTTCGTCGGCCGCGACCTCTCGATCGACGACGACGTGTTCGACGCCGAGATGGAGTCGAGCGACCGGAACCTGGCGCTCGCCCACATGCTCGCCTCGGTGAAGGTCCTCGAGTGCGATGCACACGAGGTCGTCACCGGGTACGCCAGGCAGTGCAGCATCGACGTCACCACACCCGATCTCGCGATGCTCGCCGCGACGATGGCGAACGGCGGTGTCCATCCAGAGAGCGGCGAGCGGGTGGCGACGTCCGCCGTCGTGCGACAGGTGCTCTCGACCATGACCACGTGCGGGATGTACGACGGTACGGGGGACTGGATCGCGAACGTCGGCATTCCCGCGAAGAGCGGTGTGTCCGGCGCGATCATCGGGGTGCTGCCCGGTCAGCTCGGGATCGCCGTCCACTCCCCACGACTCGACGATCGGGGCAACAGCGTGCGCGGGGTCGAGGTGTTCGAGCGACTGTCGCGGGACATGGATCTGCACATGATGGACATCGCCCCGTCTGGTCACTCCGCGGTGCGCCGGGCCCGTGAGGAGGACGGCCGCACGGTGTACGAGCTGCAGGGCGACATCCGGTTCGCCGGCGCGGAGAACATCATGAGCCGCGTCCTGGCCGACCTTCCGGACGAGCCGACACGCATCGGCTTCGAGCTCGAGCCCGCCCGAGCGGTCAACGGAGCTGCGGTACGGCTGCTCGGTGAGCTGATCGAGCGACTGCGCGGCGACGGCCACGACGTCGAGGTGGACGACCCCAACGGACTCATGTAGCGGAGAGTTCTCTCCGTGAGCGGAAGGTGCGGGGGTCGCCGGTGAGCGGATCGGTGAAGCTCAACCGGCACGCGAGCAACTGCAGGGGTGTCGAGAAGTCGTCGGGCGCCACGGACGTGAACGTCGGGTAGTACGGGTCGCCGTGGATCGGGATGCCGAGCGAGGAGAGATGCAGGCGCAGCTGGTGCGTCTTGCCCGTGCGAGGGAAGAGCCGGTAGCGCGCCGCGTCGCCCACCCTCTCGATGATCTCCACCCGTGTCTCGCTGTTCGGCTCACCCGGTTCCTCGTGCGCGGTCATGACGCCGTGTTCTTTGACGATCCGGCTCTCGACACTGCGCGGGAAGGTGAGGCCGGGGTCGAATCCGGCGACGGCCTCGTACTCCTTGTCCACGCTCCCGTCGACGAAGAGGTTTTGGTACGCCCGGCGGAATCGGGCTGCTCTGGTGAACATCAGGACTCCCGCGGTGGCGCGGTCGAGCCGATGGGCCGGCGTGATGTCCGGCTCGTCGAAGAGCCGCCGCAGCCGCACCGTCGCGGTCTCGGTGATGTGACGCCCGCGCGGGATGGTCGCGAGGAAGTGGGGCTTGTCGACGACGACGATCGCGTCGTCGACGTGCAGGATCTCCATCTCGAAGGGAACCGGCACCTCGGGCTCCGGGATCCGGTGGAAGTGCACGACGGCACCGGCGCGATAGGCCGTGTCCTCGCTGTACGGGCGGCCGCGCTCGTCGACCACCTCCCCCGCCGCCATCGTCGCCCGCCACGCGTCGCCGGGCAGCACGCTCTCCAGGTATTCGAGCGTGGTCGCCGGATGCTCGCCGTGGGGCAACCGATGCCGCAGCGGTGCGAGGCCGTCCCGGAACGGCAACGGCACGGTCACGTGGGGACGCACTCGGTGCAGACCAGAGCCAACCCACGACCGTGGCCGTCGTCCGTGTCGAGGTACCGCGAGGTGGGAACACCGCAGCGTGAACAGGTTCCGATAACGGCCGGGTGGTCGGAGAACGCGACGGTGCCGCGCTGATCGAACACGTACAGCGACCCGGACCAGAGCCCGTCGTCCCCGTACCGCTCGCCGTACCGCACGATGCCGCCGTCCAGCTGGTAGACCTCCTCGAAGCCGCGCGAGCGCATCAAGGAGGACAACACTTCACATCGCACGCCCCCGGTGCAGTAGGTGACGACGGGCTTCGACTTCAGGTGGTCGAACACACCGGAATCCAACTGCGCCACGAACTCTCGCGTGTTCTCGACGTCCGGAACCACAGCGCCGTCGAAACGTCCGATCGCGGCTTCGAAGGCGTTGCGGCCGTCGAGGAAGACGACGTCGTCCCCCCGCTCGGCCACCAGGTCGTGCACCTCCTCGGGTGCGAGGTGGCGGCCACCCCCCACGACGCCGTCCGCGGTCACGTGGAGTTCGTCCGGTACTCCGAATGTCACGATCTCGGGACGCACCCGGACACTGAGTTTGGGGAAGTCGCCGCCGCGGCCGTCCGACCACTTCACGTCCGCGGCCGCGAACGGCGCGTATTCACGAGTGCCGCGGACGTACTTCTTGACTGCGCGGACGTCGCCGCCCACCGTCGCGTTGATGCCGTGCGGGGAGACGATGATCCGGCCGGTGAGCCCGTGTACGGACGCCAGGGTGTGCTGCCACAGCCGGACCGCCTCGGGGTCCGGCAGCGGCGTGAACACGTAGAACAGCACGATCTTGGGCGTCGACACGGAGGAACAGTCTAGATTCCTCGAACCGGCCTGAAGTCACGGCAGTCAGGGAGCCAGGGGTTGGGCGGGAGCCACCGTCTGCGTGCCCGACCCGACGCGGAAACCCGCACCGAAGTAGGCCGTCGACGCGGGATCCTCCTTGGCGGTGACGTACCAGTGATCCATCTGCGCGCCCGACGGCGTCACCTCGAAGACACCGAACCCGTGGGTGTCGAGATCGACGTACTTGACGTGGTGGTTGAAGGCCTTGAACGCCTCCTCCGCCACCCGCCCGACCGTGTGCTCCGGGACCTTCAGGAAGTCGTCGATGTTCGCCGAGGTGACCGACGTGACCACCAGCTCGGTCGCCACCGTTCCCGCCGCCGGGTACGCCGCGGCGTCGACCGGGATGTCGCATGCCCACGAGGAGTGGATGTCGCCGGTGATGAACACGGTGTTGTCGACCCCCGCGGTACGGATCGCGTCGAGCAGCCTGCGCCGGTCGGCCGTGTACCCGTCCCACGGATCAGCGTTGTAGGACACTCCGGCGGCCGGGAGCCCGAGCAGCTGGGTGACACCTCGCGCCGCCTCGGGGTCCAGCGGCGGAATCAGAGTCGGCGTGATCATCACCGGGTTGCCGATGATGCGCCACTGCGTGGGCGACGACGTCAGACCTGCCGTCAGCCACGCCATCTGGTCGGCGCCGGTGATGGTGCGATCCGGCGAGTCCACCGCCGGGCCCTGAAACGGCAGCACCTGCTTCGAACGGTAGGTGCGGAGATCGAGCATCGACAGCTCCATCAGCGTCCCGAACCGCAGTCGGCGGTACAGGTGCCGGTTGTTCGCGGTTCCCGCAGCGCGCACGGGCATCCACTCGTAGTAGGCCTGAACCGAGTTGGCCTTGCGCGAGGCCCAGTCCCCCTCGGTGTCCGGCTGATGGTTCTCGGCGCCCGTGGCGTAGGCGTCGTTCGCCGACTCGTGGTCGTCCCACGTGCAGATCCACGGCACACCGCGGTGAGCGGCCTGGAGATCCGGATCGGACTTGTACTGGCCGTGCCGGATTCGGTAGTCGGCGAGAGAGACGATCTCGTGCAGTGGATCGTGCACTCGCACGACGCCGTTCTTGCCCTCGAACCCGCCCGTCTCGTACTCGTAGATGTAGTCGCCCAGATGGATGATCGCATCGAGATCCTGGCGGGCGGCGAGATGGCGATACGCGGAGAAGTACCCCGACTCCCAATTGGCGCACGACACGACGCCGAATCGCAGGCGCGCGACGTCGGCCTCGGCGGCAGGGGCGGTACGGGTGGTGGCCACCGTCGACGACTCGCCCGCCGCCGTGAAGCGGTAGTGATAGGTCGTCGCCGGGCTCAGACCGGTGACGTCGACCTTCACCGTGTGGTCGGTGTCTGCAGAGGTGACGACGCTGCCCGAGCGCACCACGTCGGTCAGCGCGGCGTCGCGCGCCAGCTCCCACGTGACGGTGGTGGCCGGTCCACGGCCGGACCCCGGCGTCGCGTCGGGGGTCGGCGTGACGCGGGTCCACAGCAGGATCGCATCCTCGAGTGGGTCGCCCGAGGCGACACCGTGTCGGAAGACGGACGACGACTGCGCCGCCGCGGTCCGGGCGGTGAGGGTCGCCGCGGCGCCCACCCCTGCGGCGAGGGTGGTGGTCCGGAGGAAGCCGCGGCGGTTCAGAGAAGTCTCGTGCACGCCCGTGAGTCCATGCCATGGGGGCCGATCGGTCAAGTGAACGTTCGAGCGGCGCCCTCTCAGGAACAGGACCCCCCGGTCGAATCGTTGCCCCACGCATGAAGGCAATCGTCTACACCGAGACCGGTGCACCCTCCGTCCTGACCGCAGTCGACCGCGACATCGTGGAGCCCGGCGTCGGCGAGGTGCGGGTGCGCCTCGTCGTCGCGGGGGTCAATCCCACCGACTGGAAGTCGCGGACGGGCGCGGGTCCGGGGCAGAAGCCCGCGTTCGACGAGGTGGTTCCGGGCCAGGACGGGGCCGGTGTCGTCGACGCGGTCGGCCCGGAGGTCGAGGGCATCGCCACCGGTGACCGGGTGTGGCTGCTGCTCGCCCAGCACGAGCGCCCCACCGGAACCGCCCAGGAGTTCACCGTCGTCCCGGCGGATCGCGTGGTCCGGCTGCCCGAGAACGCCGACTTCGACCTCGGCGCCTCGCTCGGCGTCCCGGCGGTGACCGCCCATCGCGCGCTCACCGTGTCCGAGGACGGACCGTCCCGTCTCCATCCGGGCGCACTGGACGGCAAGACCGTCCTGGTCGCCGGCGGTGCAGGTGCGGTCGGCCACGCCGCGATCCAACTGGCCCGCTGGGCCGGCGCCACCGTCATCACGACGGTGAGCGGCCCGGAGAAGGCAGGTCTGGCCACCGCAGCCCGTGCGCACCACATCGTCAATTACAAGTCCGGCGACGCTGTGGCTCGCATCCGCGAACTGGCTCCGCACGGTGTGGACATCATCGTCGAGGTGGCTCCCGCCCAAGAACGCGGAGCTCGATGCCGCCGTCGCCGCACCCCGCGCGTCGGTGGCGATCTACGCGAACAACGGCGGCGACGCGGTCTCCATCGACATCCGCCCGAGCATGGTCGGCAACATCCGGTACCAGTTCGTGCTGCTGTACACCGTGGGAACCGCCGCTCTCGAGGCCGCGAAGCACGACGTGACCGAGGCTGTTCGGGCCGGTGCACTTCCGGTCGGTGAGTCGCACGGGCTGCCGCTGCACCGCTTCTCTCTCGGTGCCACGGCCGACGCTCATGCCGCCGTCGAGTCCGGGGTGACCGGAAAGGTGCTCATCGACATCAGCGCCCCGTGATCCTTTCGTGTCAACGGTCGAGAGGCCATTGACAAATGGTGTGATCGCGGTCACCATTCCCGGATGATGGTGCGCCGCCTGGCCGGTCTCGCGTTCTTTCTGGCCGTGGTGGCCTTCGTCGGCTTCACCACCGCGGTGTACGCCCGGACATTCGAGTCCGTGGTGACGGTGGAACTGCGCACCGATTCGGTGGGAAACGCGCTGCCACCCGACGCCGACGTCAAGGTGCGGGGAGTCATCGTCGGCCAGGTGCGATCGTCGACCACGGAGAACGGTGTCGTGATCTCCCGCATCGCGCTCGAGGAGGACTCGGCGCCGATGATTCCGGCGTCCGTGACGGCGCGTCTGTTGCCCAAGACGCTGTTCGGCGAGCGCTACGTCGCACTCCAGATTCCGCGGGGAGGGACGGGCACTCCCATCGCGGAAGGCGACGTCATCGAGCAGGACACGAGCGGCAACGCCATCGAGGTCGGCCAATTACTGGACAGCCTGCTGCCCTTGCTCGACGCCATTCCCCCGGACAAGTTGGCCACCACTCTGGGCGCGCTGTCGCAGGCCCTCGACGGGCGGGGCGAGGCACTCGGTCGCACCCTCGACCGACTCGACGAGATCGTCACCGGCCTCAGCCGTGAACTGCCCGCGCTGCAGCAGGATCTCGTCGACTTCGCCGCCCTGACGGAGACCTACTCCACCGCGGCTCCGGATCTGCTCGACGCGCTCGACAACCTCACCGTCACGGGCAACACGCTCGTCGAGCGACGTCCCGCCGTCGACACGCTTCTGACGTCGGCGACCGCATCGTCCGGCAGCACCGCGGACCTGCTCGCGGCGAACGCCGAGTCGATCATCACCATCGCCGACGGCAGCAGAGAGACGTTGGAGTTGCTGGCCGAGTTCTCCCCCACGTTCGGGTGCATGCTGCCCAAGTTCGCGGGCCTGATCGGGGAGGCGAGACGCATTCTGGGAGTGGGTGATCCGTACCCCGGTGCGCGCGCCACCATCAATTTCGTCAACCCGCGCGGCGGCTACCTCCCCAACCAGGACGAACCGCGCCTCTTCGACGACAGGCCGGCCGCCTGCTATCAGGACGTCACCGCACCCGGACGGTTCTTCCCGCAGTACCCGGGCAGTGGACTCAACGACGGGTCGTACCAGGTGCCCTCGCGCAAATCCCGGCCCGCAGGACATCGAGTACGCATCGCTCCCCCAGCAGTCACCCGTTCCGGCCGACGCGTCCTACGCCGGGTCGGACGCCGAGCGAGACACGCTGGCCGTCATCTACGGACAGGGCAGCGGCGTCGAGCCCACCGCGGTCCCGTCCTGGACGACGCTGATCGGCGCACCCGCACTCCGCGGCGCCGAGGTGGCGATCCGCTGACGGCAGCAGGTCAATTCCGTTCGATGACCGGCTCCGAGGACCATGGGAACTCGATCCACAGATCGGTCTCCCGCCACGAGAAGTCCGGCGTGATGATGGTGCGGGGCTTGGTGTAGACGACGGCGGACTTCACCTCTGCCGCATGCTCTTTCAGTAAGCCTACGACCAGCGCGAGAGTGCGCCCGGAGTCGGCGACGTCGTCCACGACGAGCAGCTTCTTCCCCACGAGTGCGTCGGTGTCGAGCAACGGCGCGAGCACCACCGGATCCGGCAGTGTCTCCTCGACGTCGGTGTAGAACTCGACATTGAGCGTGCCGGCGGCCTTCACACCCATCGCGTAGGCCAGAGCCCCGGCCGGGATGAGTCCGCCGCGTGCGATCGCGATGACGATGTCCGGCCGGAAGCCACTGTCCACGACGGTGCGTGTGAGCTCACGCGACGCCGTGCCGAACAGGTCCCACGTCAGTGTCTCGCGCATGGGGACTCACGTTACCCGTGCCGGTGCCACCGGATCGGACGAGCGATCACGGCCACTCGATGGTCTCCGCGGCGGCGATGTCGTCGACGACCATGGTCACCACGGCCACGATCGGTGATCCGATGCGGGCGAGGAGCACGTCCGTGACCGCCGCCGACGCACGGATCGCAGGCGCCGCGGCCATTCTCGCCACGACCACCTGGCCGTCGTCTCGACGGTCGTCGGGGTCCTGACTCTCGTCCTCGGCGCTCGACCCGCTCGTCCGACGCTCCGGTTCCGGATGGACCCCGAGGGTGCCGAGCACCACGGCCACGACGTCCGACGGATCCGACCCGGTGTCCTTCGCGGCCGCCTCGCGGACGACGGCGCCCACGTCGTCACCGTCGAGGCCGTCGGGATGGGCAGCCTCGAGGAGCATCCGCAGGATCGCGGCGTAGACGTCCTCGACGCGAACACCGTTCTGCGAGGCCAGTTCCGACACAGCATCGTCGACCGCGTCGGCATCGGAGTCTCGCAGCGCCGCGGAGAGTCGGACGATGCCGTCGGCGACATCGCGTGCGGACGCCGGCCAACGCAGCGGCCAGGTGGTGGTGGTCATCGTTCGGGTCCTCTCGTGCTGAGTGCCGTCACGATGTCACGGCCGTCCGACACGGGGCTCTCTCACCGCCGCTCGACGACTCCACGGATGAAGGCCGCCTGGCCGATGTGCTGTAGATCGTCGGACACGACACTGACGAGGCGGACGGCCAGAGTGACCGGCGGATCCCAATTCTCGTCGATCACCCGGTCGAGGTCTTCTGCCGTGAGGGTGTCGAGGTACTCGACGGTGCGCGCATGAACGGCATCGACGTACCCGGCGAGGAGCTCAGCGTCGACGTCGACCTTGCCCACGTCCTCCGTCGACTGCCCGTACCCGATGGCGTCGTCGTCGAACGGAAGCGCGAAGCGGGCGTTCCATCCGTCCGCGGTGTAGACCTGCTCGCTGCCCGCCACACCCGCCACGTGATCGTCCTGCACCCGCGCGAGATGCCACACCAGCCAGGCGATGGTGTTGGCCTCCGGATCGATGCGGTAGGTCAGCGCCTCCCGATTCAGGCCGTCGAGCGTCGTGTGCACGGTCTCCTTGATGCGGTCGTACGCGTCGATGAGCACGCCTCTGTGGTCCACCGGTGATCTCCTTCGTGTCGGTGGCCCCAGTGTGCCCGCGCCCCCGGACACGGAAACGCCGGACCTCTCTCGCGAGAGGTCAGAGAAGGGCGCCGATGTCGGCCGGGAGTTCGGCCGTCGACGCGGCACTCTCGGTGGCGACACCGTTCGCCACGACGATGCGCGACACCCCGGAATCTGCCAGGACGTACAGGTCACCCGTGGTCGAGAAGACGACGCCCGAGCCGTACCGCGCACTCGGCGTGAGGGTGCGGGAGTACAGCGACGTGCCGTCCGGTCCGGTCAGCGTCAGGGTGTTCCCCGCGACCGACGCGGTGGTAGTGCCGCTCGTCGCCGAACCTCCGTCGGCCACGAACGCGCTCGCCGGTGGGGGCGGTGGGGTGGTGCTCGTCGGCGGGGGCGGCGGCGGGGCTGCCGTCGGCGTCACAGGAGGTGTGGTGGACGGAGCCGGGGCGACGGTCGTGGTGGTGGTCGAGGTGACCGGGGGCGCGGTTGTCGTGGATGCGGGAACCGGAGTCGTGGTGCCGGCTGCAGGCGTCGTCGATGGTGCCGTTGCCGTCGTCGTCGGTGCGACGCGGGCGGCGGCGAGCGGCGCGGTCGTCGTCGGTGTGACCGTTCCCGGGGTGACGCACGTCGAGATCCCGTTCGATCCCAGCGAGGTGACTGAGATACGGCGCGTCAGAGCGGGAGTCGACACGAATTCTCCGACGCGCGAGTAGAGCGAGACGGTGAAGTTCTGTAACAGGGAGAGGATCTCGGCCGGCGGGTAACTCGACAGGGTGCCGGCCGGCAGATTGACGGTGCGCGACTGACCGAGCAGTGCCTCCGACTGGAACACGAGCCGGTAGCCGTAGAGCGGATCGACGGACGGCCAGGACAGCAGCGCTGCTCGGTTGCTTCCTTGGAGAGAATCGGTGCAGGTGAAGCTCGTCGGCCGGACCATCGTCGCGGCCGTCGGAACGGCCCGCGCCTGCGCCGTGTCGTTCAGGGCTGCCTCGGTCCCTTGCGTCGCCGCAAATCCGGGGACCACCACGACCGCCACCAGTGCTGCCGCGACCCCGGAATGCACTCGATGACGACCGGGCCGGACGGGCGATTCCCTGCGGAGACTTGTCGGCCGTACAACGACGTACAGCAGAGCCGCCGCGGCGAGACCGCCGACGACCCACGCGAACGGTGTGGACAACCAGGACGCTGCATAGCCCGCGTACGGCACGTGCGCGACGACCCGGTCGACGGAAGACAGGATGTACGGATCGGCGTCCGGTGTGGAGTTGGCGTCACCCTTCAGGATCAAGACGGCGGTCTCCCCCTCGGCGAAGTCGACACGGTCGACGCGGTGAGTGATGCGCGACCCGTCGGAGCGGAGCACGCTGACCACGTCTCCGACCTGAACCTCCACCGCGGACGTCTCACGGGCGAGCGCCAGCGATCCGGTGGGGATCGACGGCTCCATCGAGCCAGATCGGAAGACCAAGGGTGTCAACGAGAACACGGAGGCGCAGACCGCGAACACGATGCAGAGGGCGCCGAGCACGGCGGCGGCGGTGAGCGCGCGGTCGGCGACCCGGCGCCGCCGATCAAATGTCTCGGAGTGGTCAGGCACTTCCCACCCCCGTCGCAGCGAAGGTGAACGTCACGGTGTTTGTTGACACCCTGCAGGGTGTTGGCTGCGTTGATCGACAGATCGAACTGCACACACAGCGACTCGGTCGCGCCGACAGCCAGCGGTCGTGACGTGGTCAGGACGGGCGTCGTACCCCCGGTGCACGTGAGACCGGTCGTGACAGAACTGGCGGCGACACCCGTGCCGGCTCTCACCGTGGTGGTCAGGCTGGTCCCGAGGCCACCGGTCGACGTCACCGCGGTGGGGGTGTAGGTGAAGGCGATATTACCCGCGTTCCGGACGTTGACCAGCGCCGCAGTCGACCTGCCGGGCAGGATGTTTCCCGCGGGCAGGGTGATCGTGGCGGGCGTAGGTGCGCCCTCTGTTCCGTTGACGGTGATGTCGACCGACCCGGTGAGGAACTGGCCGGACGTCGTCGTCGAGGACGTCGACCACGCGGCGAGGGTCCCGACGGTGCCGAGGCCGAACACCAGGCCGGACGCCAGGATCGCTCGCAGACGAACGCTGGTGGCGGTGCTCACTGAGAACGTCACGACGCGTGCCTACCCGTACGTCGTCGGTCCCGCGCTGCCGAGACGAACTGTGCTGCGGCGTAAAGGAACAGCAGTGCAGCGCCGGCACCCACGACGAGGGTGCGCGTCTGACCGGTGAGCCAGTTGTTGACGTAGCCGAGGTACGGGATGGCATACCAGACTGCGCCGCGAATCTGCCCCGGCTGCACGACATCCGGGTCGGGCTGCGGATTGTTGTCGCCCTGAGTGGTGTAGACCCGAGCGCCGTCCTTGTCCAGACCGGTCGCGATGATGCGGTGTGTCACGACGTCGGGCTCGCCCGAGCGGATCTGGTACGTGATCGATGATCCGACGCTCAGTTGCTCGCTGGGCTTGACGACGACGAGGGTGCCCGGAGGGTAGGTGGGTTCCATCGACTGGGTGAGGATCGTGTACGGCTGCGCCCCGGCAACCTTCGGCACGACCACGGCGGCGAGAAGTACACCCACCACGCCGATCAGCAGCACCCAGGACAGAACGGTGCCGATCCACCACAACGGACCGGTGCGGCGCTCGGTCGCGTCCTCGTGTGTCGTCATCGTGTCTGCTCCACTGCGAAGGCGAAGCGGTGGGTGTAGGCCACCGCGCTGGTCGACGTGACCTGAGTGAGAGTCGTTCTGATACACCAGGTCTGACTCGCACCCTTGGCAAGGCTCTGCCACAACGGGGCAACCGCGGTGGTCGGAGCGGACGTCGTGAAGGTCCCGAAGGCCGTCCCCATCGGAGTGGTCGCGGAGCACGTGGCGCCAGACGACAGCACCGCACCGGCGAGGGACACCGTCGCGGCGGCGTTCGCCGTGGAGACGGCCGGGCCCGCAGCGGACAACCGGAAGCGTAGCGGGGTGTCACCGGTGTTGGTGATCACCAGCGGCGCCTGCACCGCCTCGTTCAGAGCCACCGGGTTCTTGGTCAGTTCGCTGAACACGTAGTCCGACCCGGACGGCGATCCGGTGGCCAGTGACAACGTTCCGGTCCGAACGGTCGCACCGGCCACCGTCACGTCGTCACGCCAGAGCGCCCCGGTGCTCTGCACCGAGCCGAACACCAGGGCGGCGGCCCCCACGACCGCCGCCCCGAGCCACACTTTCCGCGGCACGTCAGTTCACCTCGCTGGATGGGTGTTCGGAATCAGGCAGATCGGCGCGTCAGGGAGCAGTCGTGCGGGCGGCCTGCTGCAGGTTGATCCGAAAGGCGGACAGGTTCACCGAGTCCTCGGTTCCCACCTGGTTCGGCGTCGTCTCGACGAACGTGACGGTCACCGTGACATCGACGAGGCGGTTGTTGTCCGCCTCCGTGATCTGGTTGTTGGCGAGGGGCGTGCCGTTGTACGTGCTGACCAACGACACCGGGGTGTTCGTCGGAGTCAGTTCGCCAGTGCGCTGGATGCTCTGAGCATCCGCGGCGATGGTCGCACGAAGATTCTCGCCGTCCGCGAGTACTCGGTACTGCGCCTTGTACTGGAGGACGTCGCCCGGAACCATCCGGAACGTGGCGATGTCGAGGGGGCCCGGCGTCTTGACCGGTCCCGGCGAGACGTCGGTCCACACACCTGCGGCGACCGGCGAGATGTCCAGGTTGCCCGCCGTGATGGTGCCGCCCTGGACGGTCTCGGCGTCACTCCACAGCGCGTAGCTTCCCGCGCCACCGAGCAGGAGGATACCGGCGGCACCCGCAGCGAGGGCACCCTTCGTGGTCTTGTTCATGGGGTTCACTTCCGTCGTGTCCTCCACGCCGGAGGTCGGCGCGGTTCAACCATTGCTTCGCTAGCTGATTACCCATTCGTTACATGTCCCAAAGCGGACGGGGGATCCGGGAAGCTCTTTGGGACGTAACTCAAAACCGTTCGCGCCCCGGGAGTTACACCGTGCGCGGCTGGGCGAAATGGTCCCAGCCAGCCATTATTTGCCATTACTGCGCCATTGCGTAAGAGCGTTTCCAGTAGGCAATATTGGCCAATCCCGGATGCCGATGCTGGAATGGTGGTCCACACAAATCTTTCACCCTGTTTCTCGGATCGCGGTTTCGGGCACTCCACGGCCACCATCCACTCGTTCGAAGGACTCCCATGACCCATGACACGGCCACACCTCGGCAGCGCACCGAGCCCGCATCGTCGGGCCAGGTTCTCCTGGTCGTCGTCAGCGCCATCGTCGCCGTGGTCGGAGGGTTCCTGGGCTCTGGCGCCGTGGTCGGCACACCGATCGCCGAAGCAGCCGACGGCGCCCTCAGCGCGACCGCCACCCTGGTCGCCCCGGCGGGGCCCGCATTCTCCATCTGGTCGGTCATCTACCTCGGACTGATCGCCTACGCGGTGTGGCAGGCACTGCCCGCCCAGCGCCGGTCCGAGCGGCAACGAGCACTCCGCGTACCCATCGCCGTGACGATGCTGCTCAATGCCGCGTGGATCACCGTGGTGCAGTTCGGGCAGGTACTGCTGAGCGTCGTCGTGATCGTCGCGCTGCTCGCGAGCCTGGCGTTCGTGTTCGCTCGGCTGATCGCGGCACCGCGGACCACCGCCGTCGACACGCTGATCACCGATGGGACGATGGGCCTCTACCTCGGGTGGGTAGCGATCGCGACGGTCGCGAACGTCAGCGCATGGCTCGCGTCGACGGGCGTCGAGTCGGCGGCCACCCTGTGGGCCGTTCTCGTTCTCGTCGTCGCGGCGCTCGTCGGACTGTTCCTGGCCACCGTCTCCGCCGGACGGATCGCGCCCGCACTGTCTCTCGCGTGGGGACTCGGGTGGGTCGCGCAGGGGCGCCTGTCCGGCGAGGTCCTGAACACCACCGTCGGGTGGACTGCCGCGACGGCGGCAGTCGTCGTTCTCGTGGGCACGGTCGCCGTGCGAGTGCGCTCCCGCTGACGTTCCGTGTTCCCGCGGCCGCTGCACGTTCGTTGCCAGGATGGTCGTGAGACAGACTGGCGGCGGCGTGGAGATCGGAGCATCTCAGTGACCGGAGTGCAGATCGGACGTTCAGCGACCGGCGTTCGGAAGTTCTCGTTCGCGTTCAAGGTCGAGTTTTTACGCGAGTGGGACGCCGCCGTCGAACGAGGCGCCAAGACTCGGCTGATGCGCGAACACAACTTGTCCCGCCCGACCGTCGATCGGTGGCTCGAGGCGCGGGAGCGTGGAGAATTCACCGCATCGATGGTGACCGCCGCACGAAAGTCGAGGTTCGAGGTGAAGAACACCGAACGCGCCGAACTGGCACGACTACGCAAGGAGAACGACGCCCTCAAGAAAAAGGTGGCGCAGAGCGAAGCGGTCCAGGAGATCCTGGGAAAAGCATACGAGCTCTTGGAAGGGATCACCGAGAGCTCGACGGAGACCGACGAGCAGATCCCACCGGCCCTGATGAGCGCAACCGAGTACGCGCAGTGGCTCGAGCGCAACAAACTGTCCTGACCACCACCGTCGAGCAGGTGACCGCGGCGTCGGCGCTGTCGGTGGTCGCGGCGTGCGCGCTCGTCGGCATCGCCCGATCCACCTACTACCGGCTGGTGCGTGGCTACTCCCATCACCGGCCGGCAGCGACGCCGATTCCGCATACCGAGCGGGCGCAACCGGCGGCGCTGTCCGCGGACGAACGCGCCCAGATCATCGACGTCATCACCGATGACGATTACCCGAGCCTTTCAGTGGTGCAAGCCTATTGGCGAGCGTTCGACGCCGGGACGGTGGCGTGTTCGCAGCGGACGTTCTACCGAGTCGCTGCCGCCGCGAACTGCGTCGGTGACCGGCGTCGCCGCCGCGGCACCGGGCCCGGCGCGACCCGCCGCGCACCCGTGGTCGCGGCGCACGCGGTGGGTGATCTCTGGTCGTGGGACGTCACCGAACTACGCGGCCCTCGGATCCAGGATCGGTACAAGCTCTACCTCGCCATCGACGTCTTCTCCCGCTACCCGGTCGCATGGCGGATCGAGTACACCGAAGACCGGAAATCGGCGGTGGCGATGTTCACCGACGCCATCGCCGCGCACGGCGCCCCGACGGTGCTGCACGCCGACAAAGGAGCCGTCATGCGCTCGCACACCTTGATCGACGCCCTCACCGAACGTGGTGTGCTCACCTCGTTCTCCCGACCGCGGGTCAGTGACGACAACCCGTTCTCCGAATCGCTGTTCAAGACGATCAAGTACGACCTCGACTGCCCCGACCGCTTCGACAACATCGACCACGCCCGCACCTGGACCGCACAATTTCTGAACCGCTACGCCACCGAACACCGCCACTCCGGCCTCGGCCGGCACACCCCCGCAACCGTCCACCAGGGCACCGCGCAC
This sequence comes from Rhodococcus sp. SORGH_AS_0301, assembly GCF_030818285.1. NCBI lineage: Bacteria > Bacillati > Actinomycetota > Actinomycetes > Mycobacteriales > Nocardiaceae > Rhodococcus > Rhodococcus sp. SORGH_AS_0301. Next base: position 440,190 of record NZ_JAUTAC010000002.1, on the reverse strand, counting down.
CTGATCCGACAGGACCGGCAACACCATCTGCACCGCTACTACGCCCAACACCCCGAACGATTCCGACGCCCACCCCGAGCACCCGAACTACCAAGACCCACCGGAATCAACCACCACAAACTGTCTCAGACAGGTTGACAACTACCGTGCAACCACCACGGGAACACACAACGCCCGCGGGAACCGAGGCGCCACCCCTATCGATACCGACAGTGCATCGCTGCAGTGCAATTTTGACTTGGACTTGTATGACACCGCGCCTTAGCGTCGTCTGTACAACCACGCACTGCGAGAAGGGCTGATGCACTGATGACTGCAACGGTGACGACGACCGCTCCTCTGACCGGGGAGCTGATCATCGCCGGGTCCACCGTCCCCGGCACCGGCACGACCGTCCACGGCATCGATCCGTCCACCGGCGCGGATCTCGAGCCCGCCTACCGGCACGGCACGATGGCCGACGTCGACGCGGCCTGCGCGGCGGCGGACGAGGCCTTCGACGCCTACCGCTCCACCACGTCCGAGGCGCGCGCCGACTTCCTCGACGCCATCGCCGACAACATCGAGGCGCTGGGCGAGACGCTCATCGAGCGCGCGGTGGCCGAGTCCGGCCTGCCCGTCGGTCGGATCACCGGTGAGGTCGGCCGCACCAGCGGACAGCTCCGCCTGTTCGCCTCGGTGCTCCCGCGAGGGCAGCTGGAACGGTGCCCGCATCGACCCCGCACAGCCGGATCGCGCACCCCTTCCCCGCGCCGACATCCGCCAGCGCACGGTCTCACTCGGACCGGTGGTCGTGTTCGGCGCCAGCAACTTCCCGCTCGCCTTCTCCGTCGGCGGCGGCGACACCGCATCGGCACTCGCCGCCGGATGCCCCGTCATCGTCAAGGCCCACGACGCCCACCCGGGTACGTCCGAGTACGTCGGCCGCGCGATCACCGAGGCCGCCGCGTCGACCGGCATGCCGGCAGGAGTGTTCTCGCTCGTCTACGGCGACGGCCGCACCATCGGCACCGCTCTGGTCACCGACCCGCGCGTCAAGGCCGTCGGCTTCACCGGATCCCGTTCCGGCGGCACCGCTCTGGTACGCGCCGCAGCCGGTCGACCGGAACCGATCCCGGTGTACGCCGAGATGAGCTCCATCAACCCGGTGTTCCTGTTCCCGCACGCCCTCGAGACGCGGGCCGCAGATCTGGGCCGAGCCTTCGTCGCCTCCCTGACGCTCGGCTCCGGACAGTTCTGCACCAATCCCGGCCTCGTCGTCGCGCAGGACGGACCGGAACTCGACGCCTTCGTCGCGGCCGCTGCGGACGCCGTCGCGGCCAGCACCCCGACCACCATGCTGACGCCGAACATCGCCGACAGCTACGGCAAGGGTGTCGACGCGCTGAGCGCCGCCGCAGACGAGGTCGCCCGAGGCACCGTCACCGACGCACCCAACGCCGGCCGCGCGGCACTCTTCAGCACCGACGCCGCGACGTTCCTCGACCGAGACGTGTTGCAGGCCGAAGTGTTCGGCGCATCCGCGCTCGTCGTCCGCTGCACCTCGGCCGAGCAGGTCGCCGCCGTGGCCCGCGCTCTCGAAGGTCAGCTCACCGCGACGATCCACGCCGACGCCGCCGATCACGCCGACGCCGGACGCCTGCTCCGCGTCCTCGAGCTGAAGGCCGGACGCATCCTCTTCGACGGGTGGCCCACGGGCGTCGAGGTGGGCCACGCGATGGTCCACGGCGGCCCTTACCCGGCGACGTCCGACTCACGCTCGACATCGGTCGGCTCGCTCGCCATCGAGCGGTTCCTGCGCCCTGTCGCGTACCAGGACGTTCCCGCCGCGCTGCTCCCCAGCGCCATCGCCGACGGCAACCCCGACGGCATCTGGCGGCGTGTCGACGGCCAACTCTCCCGCGACTGATTCCACCCTCCCGCACCACACCGGCCGGCCTCCGGCCTTCCCGCACCACCCCGGCCGGCCTCCGGCCTTCCCGCACCACCCCCCTCGTACACCAGGAGATCTCATGCTCGACGGCGTCCTCTTCTTCCCTGTCACCCCCTTCACCGACTCCGGCGAGGTGGACCACGCACTTCTCGCCGAGCACATCGCGAAGGGTGTCGACGCGGGCCCCGGCGGTGTCTTCATCGCCTGCGGCACCGGTGAGTTCCACGCTCTCGAGGCCGTCGAGTTCGGCGAGATCGTCGCCACCGCGGTGCGTACCGTCGCCGGCCGCGTCCCGGTCTACGCGGGCGCGGGTGGTTCGGTGGCCCAGGCGAAGATCTTCGCCCGATCCGCTCGTGACAACGGTGCCGACGGCATCCTGCTGCTCCCGCCCTACCTGGTGACCATGCCGCAGGCCGGCCTGGTCGAGTACACCCGCGAGGTCACCTCCGTCACCGACCTGCCGGTGATCGTCTACAACCGCGGCAACGCGCGCTACGACGAGGCGTCCGCCGTCGAGGTCGCCCACTTCCCCACCGTCGTCGGATTCAAGGACGGCACAGGCGATCTGGATCGCGTCTCGCGTATCGTGCGTGCGGTCGAGGACTCCCTGGCGCCCACCGGCAAGGCGTTCCAGTTCTTCAACGGACTGCCCACGGCCGAGGTCTCGCAGCAGGCCTACCGCGCCATCGGCGTCACGCTCTATTCGTCGGCCACGTTCGCCTTCGCCCCGGAGCTGGCCCTGGCGTTCTACACCTCGCTCGAGAACGCCGACGTCACGCTCACCGACGCCCTGCTGCGCGAGTTCTTCCACCCACTCGTGCGTCTGCGTGACTCGGTACCCGGCTACGCCGTCTCCCTGATCAAGGCGGGCGTCACCCTCGAAGGTGTTGCCGCCGGCCCCGTTCGGGCACCGCTGATCGACGCGGCCCCCGCGGACGTGGAGGCCCTCACCGCGATCATCGCAGCCGGCCGCGCCGTGCTCGCCGACTCCCTCGCAGCCGACTCGGTCACCAAGGAGGCCGTGCACTCGTGAGCGCCCGGATCACCTCCGTCACCGTCACCCCCGTCGCCTTCGCCGACCCGCCGCTGCTCAACACCGTCGGAGTCCATCAGCCGTTCGCTCTGCGCGCGATCGTGCAGATCCGGACCGACGACGGCGCCGTGGGTCTGGGCGAGACCTACGCCGACACCGCGCATCTCGTTCGCCTGAACGCTGCTGCCGACGCCATGGTCGGGGTGGACGTCTTCGCACTCCACACGCTGCGCGCCGTCGTGGACGAGTGCCTGGGTGGCCTGACGGTGACGGGTGGTGACGGGGTGGCCGGCATGATCACGACGGCCAGCACCACCGATCGGGTGTTCTCGCCGTTCGAGGTGGCGTGCCTCGACATCCAGGGCAAGATCCTCGGGCGGCCCGTCTCCGATCTTCTCGGTGGCCTGGTGCGCACGGCCGTACCGTTCAGTGCCTATCTCTTCTACAAGTGGGCCGGGCACCCCGGCTCCGCGGACGACGAGTGGGGTGCCGCGCTCGATCCCGAGGGCATCGTCGCGCAGGCCCGACGGATGATCGACCGGTACGGCTTCGGCGCGATCAAGCTCAAGGGCGGGGTGTTCCCACCCGAGCAGGAGATCGCCGCGATGCACGCGCTGCGCGAGGCATTTCCCGATCTCCCACTGCGGCTGGATCCCAACGCGGCGTGGACCGTCGACACGTCCCTCGAGGTCGCGTCGGCCCTGACCGGTGTCGTCGAGTATCTCGAGGACCCCACACCGGGCCTGGACGGAATGTCGGAGGTGGCCCGCAAGGCCGCCATGCCGCTGGCGACCAACATGTGTGTCGTGGCGTTCGATCAGCTCGAGCCGTCGGTCCGACGCGACTCGGTCGGGGTCGTGCTGTCCGATCACCACTACTGGGGTGGACTGCAACGCTCACGGCTGCTCGCCGGCATCTGCGACACCTTCGGACTCGGCCTGTCGATGCACTCGAACTCCCATCTCGGCATCTCGCTCGCCGCGATGGTGCACCTCGCCGGCGCCACGCCGAATCTCACGTACGCCTGCGACACACACTGGCCGTGGAAGACCGAGGACGTCGTGGTCCCGGGCGTTCTGCGCATCGAGAACGGCGCCGTCGCGGTACCCACGGGACCGGGGCTGGGCGTCGAACTCGACGAGGACGCGCTGGCGAGGCTGCACCAGCAGTACCTCGACTGCGGGATCAGGGACCGTGACGACACCGGCTACCGGCAGAGTCTCGAACCCGACTTCGTCAACTCCTCGCCGCGATGGTGACCGGCCGTTCACACGGTCGGCTATCTTGAGCCGATGTTCTCGCTCTCGCGCCTGACGTGCTTCATCGCCGTCGCGGAAGAGCTGCACTTCGGCCGAGCCGCAGAGCGGCTCCACATGACCCAGCCCCCGCTCAGCAGGCAGATCCAGCAGCTCGAGAGTGAACTGGGCGTGCAGCTGATCGATCGGACGTCACGCTCGGTGACCCTCACGGCCGCCGGCGTGGCGTTCCTGCCCGACGCCCGCCGGATAGTCCGCTTGGCCGAGAGCGCCGCACTGACCGTCAAGCGTGTCCCCGCCGGTGATCTGGGCACCGTCGTCATCGGCTTCACCGCGGCGTCCGCGCACGCCGTCCTGCCTCGGCTGCTCTCGGACGTGCGCGCGGCTCTCCCGGACGTCGAACTGGTGCTGCGGGAGATGGTGTCGTCGATTCAGATCGACGCCCTGGCGAGCGGGGAACTGGATCTCGGTCTGGTCCGTCCCACCGTCACGCGACCGGGAATCCTGACGCGGCCCATCCACCGCGAGGCACTCGTCGCTGCGCTTCCCGAGGGGCACGAACTCCTCGACGTGGAGCGTCTGAGCGTGACGCACTTCGACGATCAACCCGTGATCATGTACTCGCCGGTGGATGCCCGCTACTTCCACGAGCTCCTCATCAGCACCTTCACCGTCGCCGGGGTCACGCCTCGATACGTGCAGTACGTGACGCAGGTGCACACCATGTTGATGCTCGTGAGCTCCGGCCTGGGCTGCGCACTGGTGCCGGCCTCGGCACGCACGATGCACACCGAGGGCGTCGTGTTCCGCGAGATCCGTTCCAGCACCGAGGAACCCGTGCGACTGAACGCCGCATGGCGTCACGACGCCGCCAACCCCGCCCTGCACCGTGTGCTGACGGACGTGAAGGCCGTGACCTCACTGCAGTGAGATCACGGCCGGCGGCTGCTGCGTCCGCGAATTAGTGCGCGACCTCGACCGGCGGCTTGACGGCCACGACCGGGCAGTGTGCGTCGAGCAGGACACGCTGAGACAGGCTGCCGAGCAACAGCTTTCCGACGGGTGAGCGGCGACGCACGCCGATGACGAGGAGCTCGACGTCCGGCTCGTAGGACATGTCGACGAGGTTGTCGGCATGCGAGCGGCCGGGTACCGGTTCCGCCACCCGCGCCGCCACGCCGTCGGCGCCGGAGTCGCTGCGGGCAGCCATGATCAGCTCGTCGACCGCACTGCGATCACCGTCGACCACGACGGTGACGTCGGTACCGCGCATCTTGGCCTCGCGGAACGCGAACGGCAGTGCGTTGCGATCCTCGACGGTGTCCGCGTATCCCACGACGACGCTCATCGGGTCTCCTTCTGATCGGGCTGGAAGACCGGCGTCACGAGCGTGCCGTCGGCGAGGAACGAGTTCAGGTTCTCGAGGGTGAGTGCTTCCATCGCGGCGCGAGTCTGCACCGTGGCACTCCCGACGTGGGGAAGCAACACCACGGTGTCGAGGGCGCGAAGCGCGTCCGGCACCTCGGGTTCGTGGGCGAAGACGTCGAGCCCGGCGCCGGCCAACCGTCCGCTCTGCAGCGCCTCGACGAGGGCGTCCTCGTCCACGACGCTGCCGCGAGCCACGTTGATCAAGAAGCCGTCCGGCCCCAGTGCGTCCAGCGTCTCCCTGTCGACGAGCTGCTGCGTCTCCGGTCCGCCGGCTGCGGCCACGACCAGAACATCTACTGCCGCAGCGAGTTCGCGCGGAGACGAGTGGTACCGGTACGGACTCGACTCGACGACGTTGCGGTTGTGATAGTCGATGGTGCAGCCGAAGGCCTCGAGGCGGTGCGCGATGGCGCCGCCGATGCGCCCGAGACCGAGGATGCCGACCCGAGATCCGCTGACCTGCCGCGCCAACGGCGGCATGGGCTTGGTGGTCCACTCGCCCGCGCGCACGTAGCGGTCGGCGGCGGAGAAGCCGCGGAGGGTGTCGATGAGCAGCCCGAGGGCGGTGTCGGCGACGGCGTCGGTGAGGACGTCCGGAGTGTTGCTGACACCGATCCCGCGGCGGCGGGCCTCCTCGGCATCGGTGCCGTCGTACCCGACTCCGAAGTGGACGATCGCGCGCAGCGCGGGCAGGCGGTCCATGAGGTCCGCCTTGACGCCGACACGGCCGGACGTCACGACGGCGACGATCTCGTCGGCGTGCCGGCCGAGCACATCGTCGCGATCGTCGTCCGGCAGCACCAGAGCGCCGCCGGCCTCGAGTGTCTCCATGAGCGAAGGCTTGAGTCCGCCGACCCGGAGAACGCGCGAAAATCGCTGCGCCTCATCGGGACTCGATGCCGATCCGTTCGAGCTCGGCGTTCCACCGTCGGTCATGCCGCCTCCTTCACCGTGCGACGGCCACCGGGAGCGACGGCCATCGTCTGCGGTGATCGTATGTCGGCCGACGAATACCGGTCCAACACGCAATTAGCATGGATCCATACTCTTCCGGTATTGATATCGTGTCTTCTCGTGACGCAGCAGGTCAGAGCCTCGGCAGTGTGATGCGGACCGCTCGACGCCGTCACGGCGAGCCCGAAATCGGCCCCGAACTGCGATTTCCCGGCCGATCGTCTGTTGACGGTCACTCCCCCCCACTCCTACCGTGTGTCTACCGTCACAGGCGGTCCATCGGCTCCACTCGGCATGCGTCGTCAGCCCCGACTCCTCGCACCCGGTGAAGCCCCCTCAGCTTGGAGGAATCCATGAGATCCACCCGCGCCACATCCCTGGTGTCGGTGATCGCCGCGTCCGCACTCCTCACCGGATGCACCGTCGCGAACTCGGACAGCGGAGACGCCGCGAGTCCCGACACCGTCCGGATCGTGCTGCCGCAGGAACCACCGACCCTGGAGCCGTGCGATGTCTCGCTGACGGCCATCGGCGTGGTCACGCGGTCCAACATCACCGAACCCATGATCGAGCGTGACCCCACCACGGGTGACCTCGAACCGAAGCTCGCCACGTCGTGGGAGCGCACGTCGGACACCGAGTGGACGATCCGCCTGCGCGACGACGTCACCTTCAGCGACGGCACACCGTTCGACGCCGAGGACGCCGCCGTGTCGGTCGATCGCGCCGTGAACTCCGATCTGGCCTGCAACGTCGAGGGATACGTCTTCGGCGACGACGACCTCACCGTCCGCGCCGTGGATCCGACGACGTTGACCGTCGCCTCGCCGACTCCCGATCCGATTCTGCCGCTTCGGCTCTCGTTCATCGAGATGGTCAAGAGCGAGGTCGGTAGCGCCGAGCGGACCCGCGAGCCGATCGGTACCGGCCCGTACCGCATCGACTCGTGGGACTACGGCCAGCGACTCTCCCTGGTGCGCAACGACACCTACTGGGGCGACGCACCGGAATTCACGCGGGCCGTCTACCAGTGGCGTACCGAGGGCAGCGTCCGCGCCGCCATGGTCACCAACGGCGAGGCGGACATCGCGACCGGACTCGGCCCCGAGGACGGAGCCGGCGACCTCGGTGTCGCCTTCCCGAACAACGAGACCACCGCCTTGCGGATGCAGGCCACCACACCGCCACTCGACGATCAGCGCGTGCGCGAGGCGATCAACTACGCCATCAACCGTGCGGGCATCGTCAAGGCACTGTTCCGCGGAATGGGAGCGCCCGCTGCGCAACTCATCGCGGACGGCGTCGTCGGCTACAACGACGAGCTCACCCCGTGGCCGTACGACATGGAGAAGGGCAAGGCCCTCATCGACGAGGCTCGCGCCGACGGTGTTCCCGTCGACACCGAGATCCGCCTCATCGGCCGCACCGGGCAGTTCCCGAAGATCAACGAGACCGTCGAGGTCATCCAGAACGCGCTGGCCGGCATCGGCCTGAACGTGAAGATCGAGATGAAGGACACGGCGGCCACCGCCGAGTTCCAGGAACGGCCGTTCCCGAACGTCGGGCCCTACCTGCTGGTGATCCAGCACGGCAATCAGGCCGGCGACGCCGCGTTCACGATGGATCAGTACATGCGCAGCGACGGCTTCCAGAGCTCCTACGGCACAACCGACTTCGACGAGGGGATCGACGAGGCCGAATCGCTGACCGACGAGGAGCGACAGACCGCGTTCGCCGATCTCTTCGCCCGTGAACCCGAGGAGATCACGCAGATGGCGTACATCGCGCACATGAACGGTGTGTTGGCCAAGGACCCGCGCATCGACTACACCCCCGATTCCGCCACCGTCGACGAGATGCGACTGGCCGAGATGACCCGGAGTTCCGATGCGACCGACTGATCACGACCCCGACCAGCAGCCCACCTCGATCGAGAGGCCGACCAGCCCCTCCTCCGGAAGGGAGTGACCGCCATGTTCGCCTTTCTGCGACGCCGCGTCTACACCAGCCTCGTCCCACTTCTGGTCGTCCTCATCGGCGTCTTCTTCCTCGCTCGTCTGACCGGTGATCCGACCAGCCTCTACCTTCCCGAGTCGGCGACACCCGCCCAGCGCGAGGCGTTCGCCGCCCAGAACGGCTTCGACCAGTCCGTGTGGACACAGATGGCCGACTACTTCGGCGGCGTGCTGCACCTCGACTTCGGTGAGTCGCTCCGGACGGGCGAAGCCGCGTCCACCATGGCGTTGCGCGCCTTCCCCGCCACCCTGCAGCTCGCGTTCGTCACGATGCTCCTCGCCGTGATCGGTTCGATCGTCATCGGCTGCTGGGCCGCGTACCGTCCCAACTCTCTCGCCGACCGGTTCTCGAGCCTGCTGTCCATGACGGCCGCGAGCATCCCCGACTTCTGGTTCGCCATCACCGGCGTCTGGATCTTCGCCGTGGTGCTCGGTGTCCTGCCGACCTCCGGCACCGGGGGCGCCGTCGCATGGGTGCTCCCCATCGCGACACTGCTCATCCGTCCGCTCGGCGTGCTCACCCAGGTGGTCCGCGGCGCGATGGTCTCCGCCCTCTCCGCCCCGTACGTCCGCCTCGCTCGCAGCAAGGGTGCCGGCGATCTGCGCGTCGTCACCCACCATGCGCTGCGCAACGCCGCGGCACCCGCGCTGACCGTCGCCGGCGACCTCACCGTCGGCCTGGTGAACGGCGCCGTCGTGGTCGAGGCCATCTTCGGGTGGCCCGGCATCGGCAAGTTGATGATCGACGCGATCCTGCAGCGCGACTTCGCCGTCCTCCAAGCAGCCGTCCTCCTGACGGCCGTGAGCATCTTCGTTCTGAACATCGTGATCGACGCGTGCTACGCGCTGCTGGACGCACGGGTTCGCGACAAGGCCAAGGTCTGAGAGGTACACCCATGACACTCGAAGCAAGCAAGGACAGCTCGGGCGTTCCGGTTCCCCCGGTGCTGCCGCCCACCCCGGACGCCGCGTCCACGGCGCCCTCGCGCACGACCTCCATGCCGCTGTGGCGTCTGCTGCTGCGGGACCGCGTCGCCACCATCGCGGCGAGCATTCTGGTGCTCGTCTTCCTCACGGCGATCTTCGGTCCCATGCTGGTCGGCGACGCCGCCACCCGTCAGGATCTCGATCGATCCAACCTGGCGCCGTTCTCCCTCGACACCGGCTTCATGAACATCCTCGGCACCGATCCGCTCGGCCGCAGCATGCTCGCCCGCCTGATCCTCGCCAGCCGGACCACGCTGTCGGTCGCGATCCCCGCAGTCATCCTGTCCGGCATCATCGGCTCGATCATCGGCATGTGGGCCGGTTACCACCGCGGCTGGCGCGAGACCGCCGCCATGCGCGTCGCCGACGTCATCATGAGCTTCCCGTCGTTGCTGATGGCCGTCGTCGTGCTGTACGTCTTCTCCCCCAGCGCCGCGAACATCGTGCTGATCCTGACCATCACCCGCATCCCGATCTACCTCCGCACGGCCCGCGCCGAGAGCGCGGAACTCCGATCGCGAGTCTTCGTCGACGCGGCCCGCACGTTCGGCGCCGGCAGCGGCGCGGTGATCCGTCGCCACGTGGTGCCGATTCTGCTGCCCACGTTGCTGACCGTCGCCACGCTCGACTTCTGCTTCGTCATGCTGGCCGAGTCGTCGCTCAGCTTCCTCGGCATCGGGATCCAGCCGCCCGACATCAGCTGGGGCCTCATGGTGTCCCAGGGCCGCACCTACCTGCAGAGCGCCTGGTGGCTGTCGTTCTTCCCCGGACTCGCGATCGTCATCACCACCGTGTCCGCGACCGTGCTGGCCGCGTGGGCCCGCATCGCCACCGACCCGGCGCAGCGCTGGCGCCTCACCCTCCCGCGTTCGAAGAGAAAGGCACGTCGATGAGTGCTCCCGCTCTCGCCCGCACCGCGCTCGAGGTCGACGGTCTGACCGTCGAGATCCGCACCCCGTCGGGCACCGTGCGTGCCGTCGACGGAGTGTCGTTCAGCGCGAAGCGCGGCCGCACACTCGCACTGCTGGGCGAATCCGGCTGCGGCAAGTCCATGACGGCCCAGGCCCTCGTCGGGTTGCTCGAGCCGATCGCCGACATCGTCGACGGCACCGTCATGCTCGGCGACACCGATCTGGTGACGGCGAACTCCAGGACTCGACGCCGCATCGCCGCCACCGAGCTCGCCATCGTCTTCCAGGACGCCCTGACGGCGCTGAACCCGGTCTACACCGTCGGCACGCAGTTGGCGGAACCGTTCCGCATCCACCGCGGCATGTCGGCGAAAGCGGCTCGCGTCGAGGCGATCTCGTTGATGGAACGCGTCGGTATCCCCGAGCCCGAGTCACGTGCGGACTCCTACCCCCACCAGTTCTCCGGCGGTATGCGGCAGCGACTGCTCATCGCCATGGCCGTGGCCCTGGGTCCGACGGTGCTGCTGGCCGACGAGCCCACCACCGCCCTCGACGTCACCGTGCAGGCGCAGATCATGTCCCTGCTGCGCGACCTGCGCACCGAGCACGACATGGCCGTCATCCTCATCACGCACGATCTGGCCCTCGTCGCCGAGGAAGCCGACGACGTCGCCGTCATGTACGCCGGCACCGTCGTCGAGACGGGACCCGTCGCCGAGGTGTTCGGCTCGCCGCAGCATCCGTACACGAAGGGACTGCTCGACTCGGTCCCCGTCGCCACCGTGCGCGGCGAGCACCTCAAGTCCATCGGCGGCACCCCGCCGGATCTGCACTCCATCCCGCCGGGATGCGTGTACCAGGCCCGATGCCCCATCGCGCGCGCCGTCTGCGTCGCGCAGCGCCCCGAGCTCCGCAGTGTCGCCGGCACCAGCCGTGCGACCGCATGCCATTTCCCCGAGGAGGTGTCCGGTGTCCGTTACGACGACAGTGGCGAGTGAGGCCGCGGCCACGCAGGCCGCACCGTTGCTCCAGGTCCGTGGAGTCTCCAAGACGTTCGACGTCGCCGCCGGCAGCGGCGGCCACAAGAAACTGCGGGCACTCGACGGCATCGACCTCGAGCTGCGACGCGGCGAGACCCTCGGCCTCGTCGGTGAGTCCGGTTGCGGCAAGTCCACACTCGCGCGCACGCTGATGATGCTCGAACGACCCGACACGGGCACCGTGTCGTGGGACGGCGTCGACCCGTTCGGCCTCAAGGGCAAGGAACTGCTCGCGTGGCGTCGTCGGATCCAGATGGTCTTCCAGGACCCGTACGGATCGCTCAACTCGAGGATGTCGGCGGCGGAGATAATCTCGGAGCCGTGGCACACGCATCGCACGATGTACAAGACCAAGCGCGACCGCGCCGCCCGCGTCCGGGAGCTGCTGCACCTCGTCGGTCTGCGTCCCAGCGACGAGCACCGCTACCCGCAGGAGTTCTCAGGTGGTCAGCGCCAGCGTCTCGGCATCGCGCGGGCCCTGGCACTCGACCCGAGTGTCGTGGTGTGCGACGAGCCCGTCTCGGCTCTCGACCTGTCGGTCCAGGCGCAGGTGCTCAACCTGCTCTCGGATCTGCAGAAGGAGCTCGGCATCAGCTACGTCTTCATCTCGCACGACCTGTCGGTGGTGCGACACGTCGCCGACCGGGTCGCCGTGATGTACCTCGGCCGGATCATCGAGACCGGGCCGACCGACGACGTCTTCGACCATCCCACGCACCCGTACACCGAGGCGCTGATGTCGGCAGCCCCGACGCTGGATCCCTCGACCCGGCGTTCGCGCATCCTCCTGGAGGGGGAGGTACCGTCGCCTCTGAACCCGCCGTCGGGCTGCCGTTTCCGCACGCGCTGCGCGCACGCGACGGACGTCTGCGCCACGGGCATCCCCCCGTCGGTCGGGCGTCTCGGGAACCTGCACATCGCCGAGTGCCACCACCCGAGATCGGACGCCGTGGCCGTATGACCGTGCTCGCGTGACCGGCCTCGAATGGCTGGTCGTGGGCGTCGCGATCTTCACGGCGTCGTGTCTCCAGTCGTCGATCGGCTTCGGGATGGGGATGGTCGCGGCGCCCGTCCTGGCCATCATCGATCCGCGGATGGTGCCCGGCACGATCATCCTGCTCGCCACCGCGCTCACCGCGCTGGTGGTGGTGCGGGAGCGCACGAGCATCGACGTGCGCGGGGCCGGCTGGGCACTGGTGGGACGGGTGCCCGGCGTGATCGCCGGCGCCGCGCTGCTCGTCGTGCTGCCCGAGCGGGGAGTCTCCATCATGCTCGGCGCAGTGGTGCTGTTCGGCGTCGTGGCCACGGCGATCGGCTGGTCGCCGACACCGCGACGCGGATCGCTCATGACCGCGGGCGCCGCGTCCGGACTGCTCGGCACCGCCACCTCCATCGGCGGGCCACCCATGGCGCTGATCTGGAGCGGCAGCAGCGGCGCCGCGTTGCGCAGCACCATGAGCGGCTTCTTCCTGATCGGCTCCCTGATGTCGCTCGCCGCGCTGGGGGTCACCGGCTCCCTCGACGCGCACTCCCTGGCGACCGGCGCCCTGCTCCTGCCCGTAGTCGCGCTCGGGTACATGGCCTCGCGCTGGGTGAACCGCGTACTCGACCGTCGTCGGCTGCGATGGGTGTCCATCGTCGTGTCGGCGGGTGGTGCGCTCGTGCTGCTGGTCGATGCGGTGGTGTGAGGTGTGCGGTTGCGGTGGGTGCAGCGCCAGCGCTTCCGGGAGCGCACACACCCTCTGATGAGCGCACACCCGCTACAGCCGACTGGACGGGGTGTGCGCTTCATGGCAGATGTGCGCACTCGGCGCCGGCGCACTCGATCGATACTCACCCTGCATCGCTGCATCCACAAATGGTGTTGGACGGGAATGAATCACCCGCCCTAGGCTCGTCGACGTGAGCACCGTCACCGAGGTCCGAACCTCCCATGCCACGCCCGTCGTCACCGCGATGCGCGTCGTTCCCGTCGCCGGCCACGACAGCATGCTGCTGAATCTCAGCGGCGCCCATGCACCGTTCTTCACCCGGAACCTGGTCGTGCTGACCGACTCCGACGGGCGCACCGGTGTGGGCGAGGTACCGGGTGGCGAGCCCATCCGCCGCTGTCTGGAGGACGCCCGCGTCCTCGTCGAGAACGCCTCGGTCGGCAACTACCACGCCGTGCTCAACGCGATGCGCCGCGCGTTCGCGGACCGCGATTCCGGCGGACGCGGCGCCCAGACCTTCGATCTGCGGATCGCAGTGCATGCCGTGACCGCGGTGGAGAGCGCCCTGCTCGATCTTCTCGGTCAACACCTCGGCGTCAGTGTCGCTGCCCTGCTCGGCGACGGCCGCCAGCGCGACAAGGTGCAGGCGTTGGGCTACCTCTTCTTCATCGGCGACCGCACCAAGACCGACCTCGCGTACCGCGCCCCCTCGGACGAGAGCGGCTCCGCCGACGCCTGGTCCCGTATTCGCCACGAGGAAGCCCTGTCGCCCGACGCCGTAGTGGCGTTGGCCGAAGCCGCACAGGCGAAGTACGGCTTCCAGGACTTCAAGCTCAAGGGCGGCGTACTCCCCGCAGCGCAGGAGGCCGACGCGGTCCGTGCGCTCGCGGAACGATTCCCCTCTGCGCGGATCACCCTGGATCCCAACGGCGGGTGGCTCCTGAAGGACGCGATCGAGACCTGCCGTGGTCTGCGCGACGTGCTCGCCTACGCGGAGGACCCGGTCGGACCCGAGGGCGGATTCTCCGGGCGCGAGGTGATGGCCGAGTTCAAGCGCGCGACCGGCCTGCCCACCGCCACCAACATGATCGCCACCGACTGGCGCGAGATGGGACACACCATTCGATCCGGCGCCGTCGACATCCCGCTCGCGGATCCCCATTTCTGGACGATGAACGGATCGGTCCGCGTCGCGCAGCTGTGCGACGCCTGGGGTCTGACGTGGGGATCGCACTCCAACAACCACTTCGACGTCTCGCTCGCCATGTTCGCGCACGTCGCAGCTGCCGCTCCCGGTGAGATCACCGCCATCGACACGCACTGGATCTGGCAGGACGGGCAGCGCATCACGACGAATCCGTTCCCCATCGTGGACGGGTACCTCACCGTCCCCGACGTGCCGGGCCTCGGAGTGACCCTCGACATGGAGCGCGTCGAGGCCGCACACGAGCTGTACCAGCGCGAGGGCCTCGGGGCCCGCGACGATGCGGTCGGCATGCAGTACCTGGTGCCGAACTGGACCTTCGACAGCAAGCGCCCCTGCCTGCAGCGCGCATGAAGGTCGTCGTCGCGGACCGCAACCTCCTCCCGCATCGGGACGCCGTCGAGGCGGGGATGCCGGACGGCACCGTCGTGTCGTGGCACGAACGCTTCGACGAGGACGCGCTCGTCGCCGACCTCGCCGATGCGGACGTCCATGTCGGGGGCCGGGTCACCGAGGCCATGGCGCAGGCGGGCCGGGGCCTGCGACTCGTCCAGGTCGCGGGAGCCGGCGTCGACAACGTCGCCCGTACGGCCCTTCCACCGACCACATTGCTGGCCAACACGTTCCACCACGAGGACTCCATCGCGGAGTACGTGCTCGCGTCTGCGGTGCTCTTGCGGCGTGGCTTCCTGACGCAGGATCACGCACTGCGACAGAGTGTCTGGTCGACCTCGGTGTACGACGACACGCTGCCCCAGCCGTCCGCGACAGCGGGCGCCCGCGTGGGCCTCGTCGGCTTCGGCCACATCGGGCAGCGCTCGTGGTCGCTGCTGCGCACCCTCGGCTGCCTCGGCGCCGCCGTGACCGGACGCGGAGCCGTCGACGTGGCCGCTCACGGCCTGGACTGGGCCGGAGACACCACGGAACTTCCGCGGCTGATGGCGGAGTCGGACATCGTCGTCGTCTCGGCACCTCTCTCCGCGACGACGACCGGCATGATCGGCGCGGACGAGCTCCGCGCGCTGGGGCCGGCGGGAGTCCTGATCAACGTCGGCCGCGGGCCGCTGGTGCAGGAGCGGCCGCTACACGACGCGCTGGCGACCGGCGAGCTCGGCGCCGCAGCCATCGACGTCTGGTACAGCTACCCCGGCCCGGACGGGCGGGGCGAGCCGAGTGCACTCCCGTTCGGAAGCCTGCCGAACGTGCTGATGACGCCGCACTCGTCCGGCATCACGCGCCGAACGTTCGAGGGCCGCTGCCGCGACATCGTCGCCAACATCCGGCATCTCGCCGACGGGACCCCGCTGATCAACCTGGTCGGCTGACCCCGAACAGGACGAAGGCCGGTCACCACGCGGGCGACCGGCCTTCGTCGAGGCGGTGCTAGGAGACGCCGAGCATCTCGTGATCCTTCAGCGACGACGTGATCACCCGGAGGTGATCGTCGACCCCGCCGAGCGTGTGCTCGATGGCCGTGAGACGCGAGAAGTAATGTCCCACAGGGTATTCGTCCGTCACACCGATTCCGCCGTGCAGCTGGATCGACTCCTGGCCGATCTGCCGGGCGGAGCGTCCGATCTGCAACTTCGCCCGCGACGCGACCGTGGGATCCGGAGATCCGTCGGCCAGCGACATCGTCGCGTAGAGCGCCATGCTGCGTGCCAGTTCGAGCTGCACGTACATGTCCGCAGCGCGGAACGTCAGTGCCTGGAACTTGGCGAGCGGCACACCGAACTGCTTGCGCTGCTTCAGGTACTCCGTGGTGAGTCGCAGCGACTCCTCCATCGCACCGAGCGCCTCGGCAGCGAGAGCCGCCTGCGCACGGACGTTGGACGCCACGATGGCGGCACTGGCGTCGCCGCCGTCACCGAGCGGTTCGCCCGCGACGTCCGACAGCTCGAGCGACGCGCCGCGCAGTCCGTCGTGGGTGCGGTAGGTCTTGCGCGTGAGTCCCTCGGCATCGGCCGCGACCAGGAACAGGCCCACGCCGCCGCCGGGCAGCGCCGCGCTGATCACGAAGTGATCGGCGCAGTCACCGTGCAGCACAGGGTTCTTCACACCCGAGAGTGCCCACGAGCCACCCGATCCGGCCGGCCTCCGGCCTTCACGCAGGTCCTCGGTGGCCGACGTCGACACCTCGGCCGCCGGCCAGCGGGTGCCCGGCTCGGAATGCGCGAATGCGAGAAGGGTCTGCCCCTCCGCGACGCCCGGCAGGATGCGCTGACGCTGATCGGTCGATCCGACCTCGGTGATGAGACCACCCGGAATCAGCACGCAGTCCAGCAGCGGCTCGGGTGCGAGGCGGCGACCGATCTCGGTCATGACCGCGAAGGTCTCGACCGGTCCGGCGTCCATGCCGCCGTCGTCCTCGGCGAAACTGAGGCCGAGCAGGCCCAGCTCGGCGAACTGCTTCCAGACCGATTCGGTCCAGCCGCGCTCGCTCTCCACCGCTGCCTTGCGCTTCTCGTTGTCGTAACTGCGGGCGAGCACGTCACGCACCGTGTCGCGCAGCAGCTTCTGTTCTTCGTCCAGTTCGAACTGCATGTCGTGCGCTCCTAGAGACCGAGAATGCCGGACGCGATGATGGTGCGCTGCACCTCGTTCGAGCCGCCGTAGATGGATGTCTTGCGGAAGTTCAGGTAGGTCGGGGTCGCACGCTGCGCCCAGACCGGTGTCGGCGAGTCCTCTCCGGCCGCGAACGGGAGCGAGTCCGGTCCCGCCACGTCGGTGAGGATCTCTGTGGCCAACTGCTGCAGCTCGCTGCCCCGGAGCTTGAGCACCGACGACGCCGGGTTCTCCTTGCCGGAGACGTAGCTGGAGACGATGCGCAGCTGGGTGAGCTCGAGTGCGAGCACCTGATTCTCGAGCTCGGCGAACCGAGCGGCGAAGACCGGATCGTCGAGCAGCGTGCCGGTCCCGACCGTGGTCTCGGCCGCGAGCGCCTTGGCCTGCGCCAGCTTGGTCTTGGTGAAGCCGAGTCGCGTGATGCCGGTGCGCTCGTTGCTCAGCAGGAACTTGGCGTAGGTCCAGCCGGCGTTCTCCTCGCCGACGAGGTTCTCGACGGGGACGCGGACGTCCTCGAACCAGACCTCGTTGACCTCGTGGCCTCCGTCGATCAGCTTGATCGGGCGCACCGTGATGCCGGGGGTCTTCAGGTCCACCAGGATGAACGAGATACCGGCCTGCTTCTTCGGCGCGTCCGGGTTGGTGCGCGCCAGCACGAAGATCCAATCGGCGTACTGGCCGAGCGTGGTCCACGTCTTCTGACCGTTGATGACGTACTCGTCGCCGTCGCGCAGAGCGACCGTGCGCAGCGACGCGAGGTCCGATCCCGCCTCGGGCTCGGAGAAGCCCTGGCACCACCAGATGTCGAGGTTCTGCGTGGGCGGGAGGAACTTCTGCTTCTGCTCCTCGCTGCCGAAGGTCGCGATGACGGGCCCCACCATCGAGATGTTGAAGGCCAGGGGCTCGGGCACCGAGGCGAGCTGCAGCTCGTCCAACCAGATGTGGTGCTGCATCGGGGTCCAGTCCTTGCCACCCCATTCGACGGGCCAGTGCGGGCTCGCCATGCCGTGCTTGTTCAGGATCTGCAGCGTCGTGATCATGTCCTCGCGCTCGAGTTCCTCGCCTGCCGCGTTGCGCTCGCGGATATCGGCAGGGATCTCGGTACGGAAGAAAGTTCGCATCTCGTCGCGGAACGCAGCTTCCTCATCGGTGAGTGCCAGGTTCATCTGTGACCTTTCGAAGTCCTTCGCTGATCTCTAGCACCGTACTCTCCGGTAACCAGGCTCGGACAGGGGTGCCGTCGACCGATATTCTGGGCCCGACCATGACCGATCACCTCGACTCCCGGGCGCGGAGCACCTCTGTCCGAGTGGCCCTCGTGCGCCACGGCGAGACGGACTGGAACGTCGAGGGGCGTCTGCAGGGCTCCTCCGACATCCCGCTCAACGACATCGGGCGCAGCCAGGCCCGGACCGCGGCCGCCACGCTGGCCGACGACTCGTGGGACACCCTCGTCAGCTCGCCGCTCTCGCGGGCGTCGGAGACCGCCGACATCATCGGCCACGTCATCGGGCTCACCCGCTCGGCCGACCACGAGGACCTGATGGAACGTCGCTTCGGACGTGCCGAGGGCATGACCGGCTACGAGGCGTGGGCGTACTGGCCCGACGGTGACTACCCGGGCGCCGAGTCGCACGAGGCGCTCGCCGAGCGGGGGCGTCGTCGACTCGACCTGCTGGCCGACGAGAACCCCGGCAGGTCCCTCGTCGCCGTGGCACACGGCGGCATCATCCGGGCCGTGCTGAGGTCCATCACCGGCCACCCTGCGCCGCGCATCGCGAACGCCGGCGTGAGCATCGTCGTCCGCGACGACGACGGCTGGTCGGTCCGCACCGTCAACTCGGTTCCCGTCCGCCACGGCCGACGGCTCCGCTGACGCGTCAGGAGAGGAACGTCTCCACGGGCGCGGGGCGCCCGTAGAGGTACCCCTGTGCGTACGTGCAGCCGAGTTCGGTGACGATGCGCTCCTGCTCCGTCGTCTCCACGCCCTCGGCGACGGTGCGCATGGTCAGCGCGGTGGCCATGGCCTCGATGGCCGTCACGATGGACACCGACGCGTCGTCGACCGGGACGCGGTCGATGAACGACTTGTCGATCTTGATGACGGTGATGGGCAGATCTCGTAGGCGACCGAGCGAGGAGTACCCCATCCCGAAGTCGTCGAGCACCAGCACGATGTCCTGCTCGGCGAGACGTGCGAGGACCCGATTGGCCACCACCGGATCGGCGATGAGGGCACTCTCGGTCACCTCGAGCCCGAGCACCGACCCGTCCAGACCGTGCGACGCCAGCAGGTCCGCGACGACGTCCGGGAGCCGCTCGTCACGCAGCTGCAGCACGGAGAGGTTCACCGACATCGACATGCGCGGCGCTCCCGCCGCCCGCAGTCGCACCAGATCGCCCAGAGCCGTGTCGAGTACCCAGGTCCCGATCTCGGAGATCATGTTGGTGGCCTCGGCGACCGGGATGAACTCGTCCGGCCCCACCCAGCGGCCGCGATGCTTCCACCGCACCAGGGCCTCGTAGACCAGCACGTCGTGGGTCCGCAGCGACACGATGGGTTGGTAGTGCACCGCCATCTCCCCGCGCGCGACCGCGCCGCGCAGCGCGCTGCCCAGCTCGACCGATCGGGTCGCCGCGGTGCGCAGGGACTCGTCGAAGAACGCGTAGGCCGCCGGCCCGCGGAACTTGGCGTCGTACATCGCCGTGTCGGCCTCGCGGACCAGATCGTCCGCCAACCCGGCGGGACCGCAGGACGTCGCGATGCCGATGCTGACGCTCACGTACAGCGACGCCACACTCAACTCGAACGGTTCCGCGAACGCGGCCAGGAGCAGTTCCGCGAGTTCCTCGGCACGGGCCCGGTCACAGTGCGCCACCACCACGAACTCGTCGCCGGCGTACCGCACCACGTCCTCGTCGGCGGAGACCACGCGCCGGATGCGCTGCGCCGCCGCCTGGATGAGCTCGTCGCCCGCGCGGTGGCCGTACGAGTCGTTGACGACCTTGAAGTTGTCGAGGTCCGCGAACAGCACGGTGGTGGCCGACGCCGACGAGGACGGCCTCCGCGCAGCGCGTTCCAGGATCGACTCGAGCATGGACCGATCGGGGAGACCGGTGAGCGAATCGTGGGTGGCGTCGTGGCGGGCCTTGTCCTCGCTGCGCTGCACCCGGCTCAGCGCCCGCTCACCGCGGACGAACATTCCCACCAGGATCACGGCCAGAAAGGTCGAGCGGACCACCACGTCCGCGGTCCCCACCGCGTCGCCGACGAGCGGCAGCGCGGCGCAGGTGGCGACGAGCGCGACGGACACCGTCATCCGCTGCCGGGTGAGCGCGGCCGTCACACCTCCCGCGCGACCCACCCACGCCATCGACGGATGCAGCGACGCGGCGGCCAGCAGGACGAACGCGAGCAGATACATCGCGTCGAGGACGACCGCGGGCGGGGCGACCGAGCGGGCCGTCGCGATCGCGTAGCCGAGATCGCCGACGATGGTGACGAGCAGTGCGGCGACGAGGAGAACCAGGGACACGTTGAAGCGGCTCTTCGACAACAGCAGGAAGAACGCCATCGTGAACAGGCCGGCGTCGATCGCGGGGAACAGCCCGTTGAGCACCACGGACGGCACGTCCCGCGTGGTCGAGAGGACCGGAGCCACCAGCAGCACCCAGGAGACGAACGTCATGCCCAGCGTGACCAGGACCGCGTCGATGATGGTCGGGGTGGGCCGCGAGTTGCCCCCTCGCCGCGACCAGCCGACGATGCCGAGGACGAGCAGCAGGTAGCCGAGCAACACCAGTACCTCCGGCAGCAGCCGGATCGCCGAGGGCAGGTCCGCGCGCACGCTCCGCGCGGACAGGCCCACCAGGAAGGACGTCGCCGCGCCGAGCATGCACCGCCAGGCGTACGTGTCGGTCGGGCTGTTGCGCCGCAGGCCGACCAGGACCACGACCATGCAGCCGATGGCGCCCACCGCGAAGACGCCGGTCCGGATCGATGCGGGCACGATCAGGTAGACGGCCAGCACCACGGCGGCCACCGTGAACGACGCCGCCAGGTAGCGCCCCGGCGACCGGACAGGCCCACCGAGGCGCGATCGGTCCAGCGCCGCAGCGGTCACTCGTGGGGGAACGGGCGTCGACACCATCGACTCGTCCTCCTCGACCACCGCGCGTGAGCGTGTCCCCCGAACCACGACCTGTCCGACCACAATCTATCCGTCCACAACCTAGCTGAGCAGTGGAAAGACGAGCAGCGCCGAGGCAGCAGTCATGCCTGCGCGGACGGCGCCGACGCTGCCGGCAGTGCCCGAGATCGGATGCCGCCGCTCCCGCGCCGCGACACTGACGACGACGGTCCGTGCGAGGACCAGGTGAGAGGTGGTTTCCGGTGCCGAACGGCCACTGTCGGGGCAACCCGGGCGCCGTAACGACTCGATAACGAAGAGACCGATCGCCCCTCTCGATGCTGAGGTTCGGCCACTACTTCGGTAGGTCTGGGTGAGTGAGTACTTCCGAATCAGGTTCTGTCGACAACCCGACACCGGCGCTGAAGGACGCTCCGCCCGGGGTTCTCCGGCGCGCGATCGGCGCCTCGGCGATGGGCAACGCGACCGAGTGGTTCGACTACGGCGTGTACGCCTACACGGCGACGTACATCTCCCGCGCGTTCTTCCCGGACGACCTCGAGTCCGCCACCCTGCTGACGCTGGGCATCTTCGCGGTGTCCTTCCTCGTGCGGCCGCTCGGCGGCCTCGTCTGGGGACCACTGGGGGACCGTCTCGGCCGCAAGCACGTCCTCGCACTGACCATCATCCTGATGGGCACCGCGACCTTCCTCATCGGTGTCATCCCGAGTTACGCCTCGATCGGCTTCTGGGCACCGGTTCTGCTGGTGATCCTGCGCATGATCCAGGGCTTCTCCACCGGCGGTGAGTACGGCGGCGCAGCCACCTTCATGGCCGAGTACTCCCCCGACCGCAAGCGCGGCTTCTACGGCAGCTTCCTCGAGTTCGGCACACTCGGCGGCTTCTCCCTCGGCGCCCTCGTGGTGCTGGCCGTCGACCTGCTCTCCACCGACGCGTTCATGGACACGTGGGGCTGGCGCCTGCCGTTCTTCGTCGCTGGGCCGCTGGCGCTCATCGGGCTCTACATGCGGTCCAAGCTCGAGGACACCCCGGTGTTCCGTGAACTCGAGAACGAGGACGCGGTGGAGCACAAGACGTCCACCCAGTTCCGCGAACTGATCGCCACCTACTGGCGACCGATCCTCACGCTGATGGGCCTCGTCGTCGCGCTCAACGTCTGCAACTACACCCTGCTGAGCTACATGCCGACCTATCTGGAGAGCCGGATCGGCCTGTCGAGCACGTCGTCGCTGTTCCTCGTCGTCATCGGGCAGTTCGCCATGATGCTCGTCATTCCGTTCGCCGGAGCACTGTCGGACAAGGTGGGGCGCAAGCCACTGTGGCTCGTCTCGATGGTCGGACTGCTGATCTTCGCGATCCCGATGTACATGCTGATGACGGTCAACTTCGGCTGGGCCATCGTCGCGTTCACCGTGCTGGGCCTGCTCTACGTCCTGCAGCTCTCGACCATCTCGGCGACGTTCCCGGCCATGTTCCCGACGCACGTCCGGTTCGCCGGCTTCGCCATCGCCTACAACGTGTCGACCTCGTTGTTCGGCGGGACGGCGCCGGCGGCCAACGAGTGGCTCGTCGAACGGACCGGCAACGATCTCGTCCCGGCGTTCTACATGATGGGCGCCTGCGTCGTCGGCCTCATCGCGCTGTTCTTCGTCGCCGAGACGGCGGGCGCGTCGATCCGCGGCCGCGGGGTTCCGGGCGTCGACACCGACGCGCATCCCTCGGCGTTGCAGAAGAGCTGACGCACCGCACCCCCGCGAGACTCTCGCGGGGGTGCGCTGCTGTCAGTGCTTGCCGCGGGGCGGTCCGCCGTCGCGCTGCAGCTGAATGAGCACGCCGCTGATCCTGGTGCGGCGCAACGCTTCCAACGTCTCGTCCGCGAGATCCGCCGGGAGCTCGACCAGGCTGTGATCCGGCCGGATGCTGATGTGCCCGAAGTCGCTGCGCCGCAGCCCGCCCTCGTTGGCGATGGCACCGACGATGGCACCGGGCGCCACCTTGTGCCGCTTGCCGACGCTGATCCGGTACACCGCCAGATCCTGATCGCCCTTGCGAGACTTGCGCAACGGCGGTGCGTCCCGATCGTCGAACTTGCGCTCGGGGCGCTCGCGCTTCTCCCGCGGCGGGGGCGGCGGCTCGGGCGACATGAGGAACGCGTCGCCGTCCCGCGACTGCGTCGCCAGCGCCGCGGCGATGTCCGCGAGCGGCACGTCGTGCTCGCGCTCGTAGTCCTCGATGAGTCGACGGAACAGCCCGAGCGACGTCGAGGACAGCGACTGGGTGATGGAGTCGGCGAACTTGGCCACGCGCTGCGCGTTGACGTCGTCGACGCTCGGCAGCTGCATCTCGGTGATCGGCTGCCGCGTCGCCTTCTCGATGGCCTTGAGCAGATGACGCTCCCGCGGCGCGACGAACAGCAGCGCTTCGCCCGCGCGCCCGGCGCGACCGGTCCGCCCGATGCGGTGCACGTACGACTCGGTGTCGTGCGGGATGTCGTAGTTGACGACGTGCGAGATCCGCTCGACGTCGAGACCGCGGGCCGCGACATCGGTGGCGACGAGCACGTCGAGCGCACCGTTCTTGAGCTGACCGATGGTCCGCTCGCGCTGCGCCTGAACGATGTCACCGTTGATGGCGGCGGCCGAGTAGCCCCGCGCCCGCAACTTCTCGGCGAGCTCCTCCGTGGCCTGCTTGGTGCGGACGAAGATGATCATCGCCTCGAAGTCCTCGACCTCGAAGATCCGCGTCAAGGCGTCGAGCTTGCGCTGATGCGCCACCTGCACGTACCGCTGCGTGATGTTGGGGGCGGTGGACGTCTTCGTCTTCACCGTGATCTCGACCGGATCGTGCAGGTACTGCTGCGAGATCTTGCGGATCGCCGACGGCATGGTGGCCGAGAACAGCGCCACCTGCTTGTACTCGGGGGTGTCCGCGAGGATGCGCTCGACGTCCTCCTGGAATCCCATCTTCAGCATCTCGTCGGCCTCGTCGAGCACGAGGTACTCGAGGTGTGACAGGTCCAGCGTGCCCTTCTCGAGGTGGTCGATGACGCGACCGGGCGTGCCGACGACGATGTGGGCGCCGCGCCGCAGACCGGAGAGCTGGATGCCGTACGCCTGCCCGCCGTAGATGGGCAGGATGTGCAGGCCCTCGATGTGGGTGGCGTACTTGCCGAACGCCTCGGCCACCTGGATGGCCAGCTCGCGGGTGGGCGCGAGAACCAGCGCCTGCGGCACCCGGTTGGCGACGTCGAGGCGCGAGAGGATCGGCACGGCGAACGCGGCGGTCTTGCCGGTGCCTGTCTGCGCGAGGCCGACGACGTCGTTCCCGGCCATCAACGGCGGGATGGTGGCTGCCTGAATGGGCGACGGCGTCTCGTACCCGACGTCCGCGAGGGCTTTCAGCACACGCTCGTCGATACCGAGATCGACGAACGAGGGGGTGTCGGTGGACACCGTTTCCGACTCGGAAGTGCTCATGTGCACCAGAGTCTAGTCCAGCGACCACCTGCAGAACGACAACTGTTCGAACAGGACAAAGCGGATACGGCACTACGATCACCGCAGCATCGCTTCATGTGATCCAATACACAACAAACCTGCTGCTACTGGAAGGTACAGACACCGTGCACGAATACTCGGTACCCGCGTCCTACACGATCCCGGACGACGTCTCGATGGCCGACACCGTGTTCCGCTACGCGAGCGAGACCCCGGAGTGGGTGGCGTTCCAACGGCGAGTCGGCGGCTCGTGGAAGGACGTCACGGCGCGCACGTTCGCCGACGAGGTCGCGGGCGTGGCCAAGGGCCTCATGGCCTCCGGCATCGAGTTCGGTGACCGCGTCGCCATCATGGCCGGCACCCGCTACGAGTGGGTCGTGCTCGACTACGCGATCTGGACCGCCGGTGGCTGCACCGTGTCCATCTACGAGACGTCCGCAGCCGATCAGGCGCAGTGGATCCTCGAGGACTCCGCGACCAAGCTCTTCGTCGTCGAGACCTCCGAACACCTCACCCGCATGAAGGACGTCACCGACAGCGCCGCGGATCTCCGCGAGACGCTGAGCTTCGACGGCGGTGCGATCGACGAGCTCACCACCCGCGGCGCCTCCGTGTCCGACGACGATCTGCACGCCCGTCGTCAGCAGGTGTCCGCGTCGTCGGCCGCCACGCTCATCTACACCTCGGGGACCACCGGCCGCCCGAAGGGTGTCCAGCTCACGCACTCGAACTTCTACGCCGAGACGACGGCCACCCAGGTGGCGCTGCACGACCAGATGACCGAGGGCAAGCGCACCCTGCTGTTCCTCCCGATGGCGCACGTGTTCGCTCGCGCGGTGTCGTTCGGCGCCTTCGAGGCCAAGGTGACGGTGGCGCACACGTCCGACACCACGACGCTGGTCGAGCAGTTCGCCGAGTTCCAGCCCGACTTCATCCTCTCGGTCCCCCGCGTGTTCGAGAAGGTCTACAACTCGGCCAAGCAGAAGGCGCACGACGGCGGCAAGGGCAAGATCTTCGATCAGGCCGCGGACGTCGCGATCGAGTGGAGCATCGCGCAGGACAAGGGCGGCGCCGGCCTGGTGCTCAAGGCGAAGCACACCCTGTTCGACAAGCTGGTCTACTCGAAGCTCCGCGCCGCGCTCGGTGGACGGTGCACCAGTGCGCTGTCCGGCGGCGGCCCCCTCGGCGCTCGACTGGGCCATTTCTTCCGCGGCATCGGCGTTCCGGTGCGTGAAGGCTACGGACTCACCGAGACCAGCGCCGCCGTCACGGTCAACACCACCGACAAGCAGCGCATCGGTTCCGTCGGCCGCCCGCTCGCGGGGCACGCCGTGAAGATCGCGGAGGACGGCGAGATCCTGGTGAAGGGTCCCGTCGTGTTCTCCGGGTACTGGCACAACGAGAAGGCCACCGAGGAATCGATCCGCGACGGCTGGTTCCACACCGGTGACCTCGGCTCACTCGACGACGAGGGCTTCCTCTCGATCACCGGTCGCAAGAAGGAGATCATCGTGACGGCAGGTGGCAAGAACGTCGCGCCCGCCGGCCTCGAGGACTCCATCCGGTCGCACCCGCTGGTCAGCCAGTGCCTCGTCGTGGGCGACGCCAAGCCGTTCATCGGGGCGCTCATCACGCTGGATCCCGAGGCTCTGCCCGGCTGGCTCGAGCGTCACGGTCTCGACAAGAGCACGTCCGCGAGTGATCTGACGACCAACGCCGACCTGATCGCCGAGATCGACAAGGCCGTCGACACGGCCAACTCGAAGGTCTCCAAAGCCGAGCAGATCAAGAAGTACACGATCCTGCCCGGTGACTTCACGATCGAGTCGGGAGAACTGACGCCGACCATGAAGCTCAAGCGCAACGTCATCCTGGAGTCGCACGCCACCGAGGTGGCCGACATCTACGGCGGCTGACACTCGTCCGACCCACCCGAGGCGCGCCCGTGAGAACTCCTCACGGGCGCGCCTCGCTCGTTGTGGCTCGTCAACACGCCCACCGGAGCAAGCCGACACTGCCATCGTGACGAATAGCAGTCATGACCACGACGACCACCGAACGCCAGACCTCGGGTGACTCCGCGCGTACGCGCGTCCACCCCTTCGCACGCATGCTCAGCGGAGTGGTCGCCGCCGGCGTCGTGCTCGGCGTGGGCGAGATCCTCTCGCTCCTCTTCAGCTCGGCGTCGTCACCGTTCTTCGCCGTCGGCTCCACCACCGTGGACCGCACGCCCGCGTTCGCCCGCGAGTTCGCGATCGACACCTTCGGCACCAACGACAAGGCCGCCCTGTTCGTCGGCATGTCCATCGGCATCGCGATCATCGCCGCCATCGCCGGCCTGCTCGAGCGCCCGTCCCGTCCCATCGGATCGGCGATCCTGCTGGTGCTCGGCGCCGTCGGTGTCTACGCGGTGCTGCAGCGGCCGACGTCCTCACTCAGTGACGTCATCCCCACCGTGGTGGGTGTCGTCCTGGGCATCGCGGTCCTGCAAGCCCTCACGCGAGCGCTGGAGGTACCGGCGGGCACGGTCGACGGGTTCATGCCGCGTCGCAAGTTCCTCGTCCTGTTCGGCGCTGCCGCCGCGGTGGCCGTCGCAGCCGGCACGGTCGGCCGGTACCTCGGCGATCGTGTCGCCGGCGTCGCCGAGGACATCAAGAACTTCCGCCTCCCCACGGTCGCGGCCGGCGAGAAAGCCGCCGCCATTCCGGCCGGTACCGACATCGGCGTCGAGGGCGCGACCACCTTCGTCACGCCGAACAACACCTTCTACCGCATCGACACCGCTCTGCAGGTCCCGCAGCTGACCACCGCCGAGTGGCAGCTCAAGATCCACGGCAAGGTCGACCGCGAGATGACGCTGAGCTGGGACGACCTCATGGCTCGCACTCCGATCGAGCGCGTCGTGACGCTGACGTGCGTGTCCAACGAGGTCGGCGGACCGCTCGCCGGCAACGCGACCTGGATCGGGTTCCCCATCAAGGACATCCTCGACGAGGTGGGTGTGCAGGCCGACGCGGACATGCTGCTGTCCACGAGCATCGACGGCATGACCATCGGTTCGCCGGTCGAGGCCCTCACCGACGGCCGCGACGCGATGCTCGCGGTGTCGATGAACGGCGAGCCGCTGCCCGTCGAGCACGGCTACCCGGTGCGTCAGGTCGTGCCCGGTCTGTACGGATTCGTCTCCGCCACCAAGTGGGTCGTCGACTGGGAACTCACGCGCTTCGACGAGGCGACGGCCTACTGGACCGACCGCGGCTGGGGCGACAAGGCACCGATCAAGACGGCGTCACGCATCGACGTGCCGGCCGCCTTCGCCCCCGTCGCACCCGGTCCCGTCCGTGTCGCAGGTACCGCCTGGGCGCAGCAGCGTGGCATCGAGCGCGTCGAGGTCCGTGTCGACAACGGACCGTGGCAGGAGGCGACGCTCGCCGAGCAGTACACGATCGACACCTGGCGCCAATGGTTCTGGGACTGGGACGCCACTGCGGGCAACCACAACATCCAGGTCCGCGCGACGGATCAGGACGGGAACACGCAGGTCGAGGAGCGCACCCCGCCGATCCCCGGTGGTTCGACCGGGTGGCACACCCGCACCATCATCGTCAGCTGACGTCAGGCGTTCGCGAGGACGTGGTCCGCGGCCGCGTCGGTCACGGTGCGGTGGATCTTCTCGTGCAGCAGGTCGTGTCCGGTGTCGGCGTACTCGCGCAGGGTGATCGTCGGGATGCCGCGCACGAGGTCTCGGACGCCGTCGATCGGCACCATGCGGTCGTCCACACCGTGCAGTGCCAGGGTGGGCGACCGGGTCGCTGCCGTCAGATCCTCGCGGGAGATCGCGCGCGGCGGCATCGCCACCAGCACGACGGCGGGCGCGCCCCCGCCGGTCGCGAGCATCCGCACCGCGGTCGCGGACCCCAGCGAGTGGCCCATCACCGCAGGTCGGTGGCCGGCCTCGACCACGACGTCGAGGAGATGTCGTGCGTTCTCCGCCAGCGCGTCGAGGTAGGCGGCGTCGTCGGCCGCCTCTCCTTCGGACAAGCCGTGGCCGATGTGGTCGAGGCCCCAGGTGGCGATGCCGTGTGCTGACAGGGCAGCGCCGAACCGGTGGTACTGGCCGGTGTGCTGTCCCCGCCCGTGCAGGAACACGAGGGTCGCGGCAGGGTCCTCGGTGGGTCCCCACTGGCGGTAGTGGGCGCGACCTCGGGGTCCTTCGAAGAACGGCATGTGGCCATTGTGGCTGATGTGACTCAATAGTCACCGGTTCGACACAGAACCGAACCCCACGGTTCCCTCCGCCGTGCGAGCATCGGACCATGAGGTTGGTTTTCGTCATCGTCGTCGCCGTCGTCGCGGCTCTTCTCGGGGCGCCCGCCGCCACCGCTGCGGAGCCTGCCCGAGTGGTCGGGGTGCGGCAGCTCTCGCCGACACACTCGGTCGTCGACGTCTACTCCCCCGCCATGAACCGCGTCGTGCCGAACGACGTGCTCCGCCCGGCTCGCGGCGGGTCGCTCCCCACGCTCTACCTTCTCAACGGCGCCCTGGGCAACGAGGACGGAGTCGGCTGGATCAACAACTCCGGCGCCCCGGGATTCTTCGCCGACAAGAACGTCACCGTCGTGCTCCCCATCGGTGGGCGTCTGAGTTTCTACACGGATTGGCTCGCCGACGATCCGATCCTCGGATCCAACAAATGGCAGACCTATCTGACGCAGGAACTGCCCGGCGTCATGGACCAGCACTTCGGCAGTACGCGCCGCAACGCGGTGGCAGGGGTGTCGATGAGCGGCGGTCCGGCACTCGATCTCGCCGTGCAGGCGCCCGGCCTCTACCGTGCCGCGGCATCCATCAGCGGGTGCCCCGCCTCGTCGAACCCGCTCGCCCAGGCCGCGATCTCGATCATGATCGGCGGCGCCCTGAACAACCCCTTCAACATGTGGGGCCCTCCCGGTGCTCCCGCATGGGCGCAGCACGACCCGTCCCTCCACGCCGACCGCCTCCGCGGAACGGCTGTCTACGCAGGATCCGCGAGCGGTGTTCCCGGCCCCGTCGACCGCATCCCGCCCGGCAGCATTCCCCCGTTCGGTGGAGCAGCCGTCGAAGCCATGGTGAACACGTGCACCGGCATCTTCGCCGACGCGGTGCGGAGGGCGGGCGTGCCTGCGACCATCTCTATGCGCGGCGAGGGCTCGCACAGCTGGGCACTGTTCGAGGACCAGCTGAAGGAAGCCTGGGGCACGACGATCGCACCGGCCCTCGGGACCCGCTGACCTGTCGGCCGGTCTCGTTAGGGTGGCGGCATGTTCGTCACCGGAGACACCCTCGTCCACAGCGCAGGCGACCTCGCGCTGGCGTCCCGGTGCGAGTACGCACTCCTGCGCACGCTCGACGCGAACCTCGGCCGCATCGAGACCGAGCAGGTCGACGACGCGATGTTCGCCCGGCTCGCGCGCCTCGGCAGTCAGCACGAGGCCCGCGAGCTGCTGAGACTCGAGCGCGAGCATCCGGACGGCGTCGTGACCATCGAACGGCCGGCCGAGAGCATCCCGTCCGCGCTGGCCGCCGCCGCACAGGCCACCCTCGCCGCGGCGCAGCAGCGCGTCCCCGTCATCTACCAGGGCACGTTCTTCGACGGCGAGTTCCTCGGCTTCAGCGACTTCCTGATCCACGACCCGTCGACCGACACCTATGCGGTGCACGACACCAAGCTGTCGCGCACCGAGCGCGTCCCGTCGGTCCTGCAGATCGCGGCGTACGCCGACGCGCTCGAGGCTGTCGGAGTTCCCACGTCCGCCACGGGCCACCTCGTCCTCGGTGACGGCACCGACCATCTCGTGCACCTGCCGGACGTCCTCCCCGTCTACCGCCGCGCACGGCGCGAGATGGTGGCCCTGCTGTCCGGCCACCTGACGCAATTGCTCCCGGCATCCTGGGCCGACCTCGACATTCGCGCCTGCTTCCGGTGCGAGCACTGCACCCCCGAGGTCGAGGCACAGCGTGACCTGTTGCTGGTCGCCGGGATGCGCGTCTCCCAGCGGTCCACGTTGCACGCCGCGGGGATCACGACCGTCGACGAGTTGGCCGCACACACCGGTTCCGTCGCGGACCTCTCGGAGCGGTCCCTCGGCACCCTGCGCGCGCAGGCCCTGGCCCAGGTTCAGCAGGAGCAGTCGGGGTCACCGGTGGTCGACGTGCACACCCCGAGTGCTCTCGGTGCACTGCCCGCTCCGGACGGGGGCGACATCTTCTTCGACTTCGAGGGCGACCCGCTGTACGCCGAACGCGGCTCCTCCGACTGGGGGCTCGAGTACCTCTTCGGCGTCATGGAGTCCGACGGCGCGTTCCGGCCGTTCTGGGCCCACGACCGGCACGAGGAGAGGGCCGCCTTCGTCGCCTTCGTCGAGTACGTGCGTGCACGCCGCGAGGCGTTCCCCGGCATGCACGTGTATCACTATGCGGCATATGAGAAGTCGGCTCTGCTGCGTCTGGCCTCGCGGTACGGGGTGTACGAGAACGAGGTCGACGACCTTCTCCGGCAGCAGATCCTCGTCGACCTGTATCCCGTCGTGCGGTCCGCCCTGCGCATCGGCGCACCGAGCTACAGCATCAAGAAGCTCGAACCGCTGTACATGACCGATCACCGCGGCGACGTGGCAGACGCCGTCGCTTCCATCACCGAGTACGCGCGCTGGTGCGATCTGCGCGACCGTGGCGACCTCGACGAGGCGGCCGGCGTCCTCGCCGAGATCGCCGACTACAACGAGTACGACTGCCGCTCCACACTGGAACTGCGCGACTGGTTGCTCGGTCACGCCGAACGCGCGGGTGTGGTGCCCCGCGGTCCGCTCGACGCGGCCGAACCGGTCGACGAGGACCGGGACGCGGTGCGAGACGCCCTGTGGGAGTTCGCCGGTGAACCGATCTCACGCACGACCGACCAGCAGGCGATCGCCCTGCTCGCGGCCGCTGTCGGATATCACCAGCGCGAGGACAAGCCGTACTGGTGGGCGCACTTCGACCGACTGTCCTCTCCGATGGACGAGTGGGCGGACACCCGCGACGTGTTCATGGTCGAGGAGGTGGAGTCCATGACCGAGTGGGCGACACCGCCCGGCAAGCGGGTCCAGCGGCGCACGAGCGTGGTGCGCGGTGAGTTCGGGCCCGGCAGTGGGCGCGTGGGGTCGAAGGTGACCGTGCTCTACGCGCCGCCTGCTCCGGACTGGATCGCGCCCGACAGACGCGCGAACCCGCAGTATCGCTGGACGATGCCCGGAACGATCGTCGAGGTGTCCGAGGACGGCGCCCACCTCACGCTCGAGGAGTCGCTGTCCAAGGGCGCCGAACCCCACGATGTCGCACCGGTCGCCACGACGCCCGATGCCTTCGTCAACACGACCACGCTGCGGGAGGCCATCGCCGCCACCGCGGCGGAGGCAGCGGATCGCCTTCCCGAGGTCCGCGCCTCGGCCGTGGTCGACCTCCTGCGTCGTGATCCTCCCCGGACCCGGTCCGGCGCACCGCTCGCCGAGGTCGTCGACGAGCAGGTCGCTGCGGCCATCACGGCGTCGCTCCTCGATCTCGACGATTCCTACATCGCGGTCCAAGGGCCGCCAGGAACGGGGAAGACCTACACCGGATCGCGAGTGATCGCCGCACTCGCACGCGATCACGGCTGGCGCATCGGGGTGGTCGGCCAGTCGCACTCGGTGATCGAGAACCTTCTCGACGGTGTCGTCGCCGCCGGGCTCGATCCCGAGAGCGTCGCCAAGAAGGGGTCGTCCGACAGCACGCACTCGTGGCTCGGCGTGGACTCGTACTCCGGGTACCTGGCCACACACACCGGCGGATGCGTCGTCGGTGCGACGGCCTGGCCGTTCACCAACCGCAAGGAGTTCACGGAGCAGGAGCTGGACCTGCTGGTCGTCGACGAGGCGGGCCAGTTCTCGCTCGCCAACACCATTGCGGTGGCGCGGGTGGCACGCAACCTCCTGCTGCTCGGCGATCCGCAGCAGCTGCCGCAGGTGAGCCAGGGCAGCCACCCCGAACCGGTGGACACCTCTGCTCTGGGCTGGCTCGCGGACGGCTCCGACACGCTCCCGGCCGACCTCGGGTACTTCCTGGCCACCACTCGCCGCATGCACCCCGAGCTGTGTTCCGTGGTGTCCGACCTGTCCTACGACGGACGGCTCCGCTCGCACGACACAGTGCTGGGACGGCACCTGGACGGCGTCGACCCGGGAGTGCACACAGTTCTCGTCGACCACGAGGGCAACGCGACGTCCTCGCGAGAGGAAGCGGTCGAGATCGTCCGACTCGCACGGTCACTGGTGGGATCGGCCTGGACGTGTGACGGGGAGACACGGCCGCTCGGCGCCTCGGACCTGCTCGTGGTGGCGGCCTACAACGCCCAGGTCGCCACCGTGCGCGCGGCGCTCGACGATGCCGGACTGCACGAGGCCTCGTGCGGCACCGTCGACAAGTTCCAGGGCCGGGAGGCCGCCGTGGTGATCGTGTCCATGGCCGCGTCGGCCCCCGAGGACGTGCCGCGCGGCATGCAGTTCCTGTTGTCGCGCAACCGCATCAACGTCGCCTTGTCGCGGGGGCAGTGGGCCGCATACGTCGTCCGCTCACCCGCGCTGACGCACTATCTGCCCTCGACACCGGCGGAGCTGTCGTTGGTCGGCGCCTTCATGCGGGTGAGCCCCGACGAATGATGCCGGTCAGCCGAAGGCCCGGCCCTCACCGCGGTAGGTGGGCAGTGTCGTGCGGGAACCGTCCGCGGACACGAGGTGTGCCTCTGTGAAGCGCTCGCACACCTCACCGGCCTTGGCGTGCCGGAACCACAGCCGATCCCCCACCGCCGCACCGGATCCCGCCACCGGCGTCTGGACCTCCCCGGCCCCCTCGGTGCGGATCAACGCCCCGCGTCCGATCAGTGACGGCACACGAGAGGCCCCCGTCGGTCCCGAGGCGATGTACCCACCCGAGAACGCTGTCGCGATGGTCGGCGTCGGCGTGCGGACGACGGGGAGCGCGAAGAACAGCGCCGGTCGTGCAGTGAACGCGTCGTAGCGATCGAACAGCGTCGGCGCGAACAAGCCGGAGCCCGCCGTCACCTCGGTCACCGCCGGATCCGCAGCCGACACCTCGATCGACCCGGTGCCCCCACTGTTCACGATCTCGAGTACGCCCACCTCGTCCTGCACGGCATCGACCACGGCGCGTCGCCGGAAGGCCAACTCGGACGCCGACTTCCGCTTCATCCACCGCACCGCTCGTCCGGAATCGGGCAGCCCCGCGATCTGCGCCTCGTAGAACATGACGCCGACGACGGACGCGCCGCGCCGGACCGCCTCCCGCGCCAGCGCGGCTACCTCGGCCGGACGACGTAGCGGCGACCGACGAACACCGATGTGTGCGGGTCCGATGCGGAGCGACGCGTCGACGTCGAGACACACCCGCACCGGAGCTGCCCACGGACCGGCGGCGTCGATCACGTCGAGGTGTGCTCGCGAGTCGATCATGAGAGTGATGCGGCGGCACGCGTCGGCGTCCGCGGCCAGGGTGGCGAGCGCCTGTCGATCCACGGTCGGATAGCCGACGAGGATGTCCGGTACCTCGTTCAGCCACAACGCCTCTCGCAGCGAGTAGGCCATGACGCCCGCGAACCCCCGAACGGCCAGCGCACGCTCGAGGACACCGCGGATACGGACGGATTTCGACGCGAGACGGATGGGCGTACCGCCGGCCCGTCGCACCAGATCCGCGAGGTTGGCCTCGAGCGACTCCTCGTCGATCGCGAGCAGCGGCGGGTCGAGCTCTGCCGTCGCGGCACCGAGCCGATCGAGCACGGTCACGACGGCACCGCCTTCGCCGCGATGCGCGCGGCCAGGTCGTCGAGTTCCGCGATGACGGCGAGAGTGTCCTGGTCGACGAGCCACCGGAGAACCACCCCGTCGATGGTCGCCAGTGCGGAACGCGTCAACGACGCCATCGGTTCGGTCCACCGCATCCGTGATACCTCGGCCGCCGCCTCGAGGAAGCTCTCCGTCTCGGTGTCCATGACGCGGTACTGCAACGTGCCGATGCCGGGTCCGGCTCCCGCGGAGCGCACCGAGTAGGCGGTGATCTCGTAGGTGAGCAGCTGCCGGTCGGCCGTGCTCTCGATGACCGACCAGAGTGCGGCCACGCCGCGGTGCAGTATCTCGCGCAGCGCACGGGGGCCGGCGCAGTCCCGCCGACCGTCGGCGGCGGCAGCGTGCAGGGCCGTGCCGACGGCGGCGCCGAGCTCCTGGACCAACGCCTCGCCCATGGCCGTGACGAGCGCTTCCTTGTTCTCGAAGCAGTAGTGGACGACGCCGAGCGAAACCTCCGCGTGTTCGGCGACGGCGCGCACGGTGACGGCGGCGATCCCGGCCTCCGCTGCCACGGTGAGCCCGGCCTCGATCAGCTGCGAACGCCGGAGATCGGCGGGGAGGCGCACGGTCATGGTCGAAGTCTAGGGGGTTGACCTGGACGGTTGTCCAGTACTTGTATCCATCCATGACCGAATGGACGAACTGGGCGGGAAACCAGCGCGCACGGCCCGCGTCGATCGTGAGACCGCACAGCACCGACGAGATCCGGGACGTCGTCGTGCGCGCGCAGGGCCGGGTCCACGCGGTCGGAGCAGGCCATTCGTTCACCGGCGCCGCGCTGACGGACGGCGTCCTGGTGGCGCTCGACCATCTGACGGGCATCGAGGGTGTGGCCGCGGGACCGGACGGCACCACCGACGTCACCGTGCGCGCCGGAACGCGGCTGCACACCCTGAACGATCTCCTGCACGCCCGCGGGCTGGCGCTGACCAACATGGGCGACATCGACGTGCAGACACTCGCGGGTGCGATCTCGACCGGCACGCACGGCACCGGGGCGCGGTTCGCCGGGCTGTCCGCCCACGTGGTCGGGGCGCGACTGGTGCTCGCCGACGGCACGGAGGTCACGGTGTCGGACGGGCCGCTGTTCGAGTGCGCGCGACTCGGCCTCGGGGCGTTCGGGATCCTGACCGCCGTGACGATGCGGTGCGTTCCGGCCTTCGCGCTGCACGCCGAGGAGACCCCGGGTCGCCTCGGCGAGGCACTCGAGCGTTTCCCCGACGACATGCGCGACGTCGACCATCCGGAGTTCTACTGGTTCCCGCACACGGATCGGGTGCTGACCAAGCGCAACACGCGGCTGCCCGCCGACACGCCACTGTCTCCCGTGGGCCGCGTGTCGTCGTGGATCGACGACGAACTGTTGTCCAACAACGCCTTCGAGGTGATCAATCGCGTGACGACGCGAATCCCGTCCATCATCCCGAGGGTGAACACGGTGTCGGCGGCGGCCTGGTCGGGTCGCACGTTCACCGATCGCAGCTCGTCCGTGTTCGCGTCCTCCCGTCGGGTCCGCTTCCGCGAGATGGAGTACGCGGTGCCGCCCGAGTCCGTGCCGAGCGTGATCCGCGCGATCGAGGCCTGGATCGCGCGGACCGGTTACCGCGTGACCTTCCCGGTCGAGGTCCGCTGCGCCGCCGCCGACGACGTCTGGTTGTCCACCGCGCACGGCCGTGACACCGCCTACGTCGCGGTCCACCAGTACCACCGGCGGCCGGTGGGTGGGTACTTCGACGCGGTGGAGGCGATCGCTCGTGATGTCGGTGGACGACCGCACTGGGGCAAGCTGCACTCCCTCACCGCGGGCACACTTCGTTCGCTGTACCCGCGCTTCGACGACGTCGTGGCCGAACGCGAGCGAGTGGATCCCCACGGCACCTTCGGAAACGACTATTCGGACACGGTGCTCGCGCGACTAGAGTGACACAGTGAACGTGATGCGCAGGGCCCTGTCCGGAATCCTCTCGGCCGCCCTCGTGCTCGGTGTCGGTGAACTCCTCGCCGCCGTGGTCGGCCCGGACTCGTCACCGATCGTCGCTGTGGGGTCGGCCGCGGTGGACAACACCCCCGCAGGCGTCCGCGAGTGGGCCATCGACACGTTCGGCACCTCCGACAAGCTCGCCCTCTTCATCGGTATGGGTGTCGTCATCGCCCTCCTCGCCGCCGGAGCAGGCATCCTCGAACGTGCTCGGCGACCCATCGGATCGGCACTGTTCGTGGTTCTCGGCGTACTCGGGGTCCTGGCGGCGATCTCGCGCTCCGGCAGTGGATCGATCGCAGCGCTCCCCACCGTCGTCGGCGTCGCGGTCGGCATCCTCGTCCTACGGTCGCTCGTCGAGCGCGCGGACCCGGACGCGTCGGAGGGGTTCTCCCGTCGACGCTTCTTGATGCTCGCCGGGATCAGCGCTGCCGCGGCCGTCGCGACCGGCGCCGCGGGACGGGTGCTCGGCGCCTCCACGCGGGCGGTCACGCAGGACCGCAACGCCTTCACCGTCCCGGTGCCCGACAGCCCGGCGCCGCCCGTGCCCGCCGCCGCGGATCTCCGGCTGCCCGGCCTGTCCCCGTACGTCACCTCGAACGCCGAGTTCTACCGGATCGACACCGCTCTCGTGGTGCCGCGGGTG
This sequence comes from Rhodococcus sp. SORGH_AS_0301, assembly GCF_030818285.1. Taxonomy (NCBI): domain Bacteria; kingdom Bacillati; phylum Actinomycetota; class Actinomycetes; order Mycobacteriales; family Nocardiaceae; genus Rhodococcus; species Rhodococcus sp. SORGH_AS_0301. The sequence continues at coordinate 402,963 of NZ_JAUTAC010000002.1, read as the reverse complement.
AACTCGCAGGACTGGAGTCTGCGCATCCACGGCATGGTGGACAACGAGATGACGCTGACGCTGGCCGATCTCGAACAGCGCGTGTCCATCGAACGGATGGTGACGCTCACCTGCGTGTCCAACCCCATCGGCGGCGACCTCGTCGGCAACGCCACCTGGACCGGCTACGCCCTGAAAGACATTCTGGCGGAAGCACGTCCGCAGGCATCGGCCGACATGGTGCTGTCCTCGTCGCACGACGACTTCACGGCCGGCACCCCGCTGGACGTCCTCATGGACGGGCGCGACGCCATGCTCGCCGTCGCCATGAACGGGGAGCCGCTGCCGATCGAGCACGGCTACCCGGCGCGCCTCGTCGTCCCCGGCCTGTACGGCTACGTCTCGGCGACCAAGTGGGTCACCGACCTCGAGGTGACCAAGTTCAGCCAGGCTCGCGCGTACTGGACCGACCGCGGATGGTCCGAGCGCGGACCGATCAAGACGGCCTGCCGTATCGACACCCCCGTCGGCAGCAAGGACGTCCAGGCGGGCACGGTGATGATCGCCGGCGTCGCGTGGGCCCAGCATCGAGGCATCTCCCGTGTCGAGGTCCGCGTCGACGACGGCCCCTGGACCGAGACCACCCTCTCCGACGAGTACTCGCGCGACACCTGGCGCCAATGGTCGTACGCCTGGACCGCCACTTCCGGCCAGCACCGCATCGAGGCTCGGGCCACCGACGGCACCGGTGAGGTGCAGACGGACGTGCGCGTCGACACCGTTCCCGACGGTGCGAGCGGGTACGCGAGCATGCCCGTGACGGTGCAGTAGGTCGCATCTGCGCGGGCTTCCGCGGTACGCGCGCCCCTCCGCCGACTGCAGGGGGTGTGCACGTCGCGGAACCGGTGCGCAGTGCCCCATTGCCACTGCGCGCAAAGGTTTCGGCGCCACACACCCCTTCCGGCTCGACGGAAGGGGTGCACTCGTCGTGCCTGCCGCGCGGGTACCGCCGCGTCGACGACGCCTCGATCACAAACGGACAATTGGTATGCACTGGCTCACATATGGGTTATGGTGAGTGCACTCTCAGCAACCGTGTTGCATACAGTGCAACACAATCCCATCCTGGAGGCATGCGTGCGCATCTCACCCTCTCGTTCCTCGCACCGGGCGCTCGGCGTCGTGGCAGCAGCGACCCTGATCGCCGGCGTCGCGGCGGGCTGCGCGGATCGATCGTCCGGCGGCGCCGAGTCCGGCGAGGACTTCCCCACCGGCAACATCACCCTGCTGACGCCGACCGCAGCGGGCGGCGCGACCGACCTCACCGCGCGCACACTGGGCCGGCAGATGGAGGAATCCCTCGGTGTCAGTGTGATCGTCGAGAACCGACCGGGCGGAGCAGGATCCATCGGCATGCAGTACCTCGCCGATCAGGATCCCGACGGATACACCATCGGTGTTCTCCCGGTCGAGGTGAGCCTGCTCGGTCATCAGGGCTACTCGATCGATCCGGCGTCCTACGACTTCCTCGGACAGGTCAACTCCCAGCCCGGCACCATCGCAGTGCCGGCGAACAGCCCGTATCAGACTCTCGACGACCTCCTCGCCGCCGCACAGGCCGATCCGGGCGGCATCACCGTGTCGAACGCCGGACCCGGAAGCATCTGGGAAGCAGGCGCCGTCGAACTCGGCAGGGTCGCCGGTGTCGAGTTCACGGGAGTCCCCTTCGACGGCGGCGCACCCGCGGTCACCGCGGCCGTGGGCTCCCAGGTCGATGCCGTCGTCGCCGGGATCGGAGAGACGGCACCCGCTCATGCCGACGGGCGACTCCGCGTTCTCGCCGTCTTCACCGAGGAGCCCGCGCCCGCACTGCCGGGCGTCCCCACCGCCACCGAGCTCGGTCAGGACGTGGTGATCGGCAGTTGGGCCGTCATCGCGGCGCCGACCGGCCTGCCCGACGGCGTGGCCACCCGCATCGAGGACGCCATCGAAAGCGCCTCCGCGACAGACGAGTACATCGATCTGATCGAGTCCGGCGGCAACCTGCCGCTGTACCGCTCCGCGGACGAGACCACCACCTTCGTCGGATCCGAGTCGGATCGATTCGCGGACCTGGCGGCACAGGAATGACGACGCACGACCTGACGGATTCGTCCGTGACGATCCCGGGCGACCCCTCCGAGGAGGACGTGCGGCACACCAGCCGCACCTACGAAGCGGTCATCGGCGTCGTCGTGGCCCTCGTCGGCGGCGCCCTGTTCGTCGCCGCACGGGACATCGATCTGGCCCGCGAGGGGCAGGCCTTCGGTCCGCGCTGGTGGCCCACCGCGCTCGCGATCTCGATGGTGATCGCAGGACTCGTCCTCGTCGTGCAGGCCTTCACGGGACGCATCGTCTCCGACGAGGCCGCGATGACCCGATCGGGCGGTGGCGCCCTCACCGCGACGCTGCTGGCCATCGTCGTCTACGGCACCGCCTGGCAGTACCTCGACTTCCGGGTCGTCACCGTGGTGCTGCTCGCCGCGCTCGTCGCGATCTTCGGCGGCCGAGGAATCAAGGCGCTCCTCGTGTTCCCGGTGGTCACCACGGCGGTTCTCTGGGTGATCTTCGGCATGCTCCTGCAGGTGCCGCTGTGAGCGCCGTCAGCGAGGGACTGAGCGCCCTCCTCGACCCCAGCATCGGGCTGTGCCTTCTCATCGGCATCCTGCTCGGCACACTCGTCGGTGCCGTGCCGGGCATCACCGCGGCGATGGCAGTCGCACTCGCGGCCGGCTTCACGCTCACTCTCGAACCGCTGCAGGGCCTCTCGGTCCTCCTGTCGATCTACGTCGCCGCCCAGTTCGGCGATCGGGTGCCGTCCATCCTCATCAACACGCCCGGCACCCCGGCGTCGATCGCCACTACCTTCGACGGGTTCCCGATGGCCAAGCAGGGGCGGGCCGGGATCGCACTGACGAGCTCGGCGCTCGTGTCCGCCATCGGATCCGTGGTGGGCATCTGCATCCTCGTCTTCGCCGCACAACCCATCGCGAGTGTGGCACTCCGGTTCGGGCCGGCCGAGATGTTCGCCCTCGTGGTGTTCGGCATGACGATGATGATCGGCGTCTCGGGTGGGCGCGTCGTGAAGGGTCTGTTCGCCGGCATCCTCGGCCTCGGACTCGGGGCCATCGGCCGCGATCCCATCACCGGCGACGGCCGCTTCACCTTCGGACTGAACGAACTGAGCTCCGGCATACCTTTCATCGCGGCGATCGTCGGCTTGTTCGGCATCGCCGAGGTGTTCAACCAGATGATCTGCCGCCGCCCCGGTCTACTCCCCGCACCGATCACACAGCTCGGAAAGTGGTGGCCGACCAAGGCGGAGCGCCGTGAGCTTCTCAAGCCGGCACTCATCGGATCCGGCGTCGGGTCGGTGGTCGGTGTGGTCCCCGCGGCGGGCGGCGACATCGCCGGAATCGTCTCGTGGGACCAGGCTCGGCGGGCGTCCAAGCATCCCGAGAAGTTCGGGAAGGGCTCACTCGAGGGCCTGGCGGCCGCGGACACCGCCAGCACGGCCACCATGGGCGGATCGGTCACCACCACACTGGCACTGGGTGTTCCAGGCGACGCGGTGATGGCGGTCATGATCGGGTCGATGGTCATCTGGGGCCTGCAGCCGGGCCCGGCCCTGTTCGTCGACTCCCCCGACCTGGTCTACAGCCTCGCGGCGATCATGCTGCTCGCGACGTTCGGTGCACTCGCTCTCGCACTCGTCCGGATGCGCGGCGTGGTGAAGCTGCTCGACCTCCCGCAGCAGTACCTGTGGGCCGTCATCATCACCTTCTGCATGGTCGGGACCTACGCGGTGCAGAACAGCGCATTCGACGTCGGACTCATGCTCGTCTTCGGGCTGCTCGGACTGGTGTTGCGACGCAACGGTTTTCCGGCAGGTCCGCTCGTCCTGGGCTTGATCCTGGGTCCGCTGGCCGAGAGCAACATCCGTCGGGCGTTCCTCATCGACGGCGCCGCGAGCATCTACACCAGCGGTATCGCCGTCGGTCTGCTCGTGCTGAGCGCGCTGGCCGTCGTCGGCCCGTACCTGCGTGCCGGCCTGAAGAAGAGTCGCACCCGCGCCCCGAAGGAGAGCGTCGATGCCTGAGTTCCTCTGCATCGGAGAGACGATGACGCTCGTCGCACCGGTCGACGCCACCCCCCTGCACACTGCGGACCTCTTCACCCTGCATATGGGTGGAGCAGAGTCGACGGTCGCGCTCTATCTCGCCGAACAGGGCCACGAGGTGTCGTGGGCCAGCGCGGTGGGTGCCGACCCGCTCGGCCGTCGCATCGTCGACGCCATTGCGTCCCACGGCGTCGACACCTCCCACGTCACCGTCCGCGAGGACGCGCCCACCGGCGTGTACTTCAAGGACCCGGACGACGGTGTCACCACCGTCCACTACTACCGGCGGGGCTCTGCTGCGTCGCGCATGTCCCCGGCGACTCTGGACGGACTGCCGTTGCACCGGACCGACGTCGTCCACACGTCCGGTATCACCGCGGGGCTGTCGCCGACGTGTGCGGCGATGACGGATCGACTGTTCGACCTCTGCGCCGGCACGTCGACGATCCTGTCGTTCGACGTGAACTACCGGCCCGGCGTCTGGTCGCGTGAGCGGGCCGCGCCGATCCTGCTCGATCTGGCCCGACGCGCCGACATCGTCTTCGTCGGCCGCGACGAGGCTGCCGACCTGTGGGGCACCGAGGACGCCCGGTCGATCGCCTCCCTCGTCGGAACGTCGGGAACGGTGGTGATCAAGGACAGCGACGTCGGTGCCACGGAGTTCACCCTGTCGGGCGACGTCTTCGTACCGGCGCACACCGTCGAGGTGGTCGAGGTGGTCGGGGCCGGTGACGCGTTCGCGGCGGGATACCTGTCCGGACTGCGTGCAGGCAAGGACGCACACGGCAGGCTGTCCATGGGGCACGATCTCGCCTCGAGAGCGTTGTCGAGCACCACCGACTTCGTCCCCGCAGCAGCGCTCGATGCCTGACGGCACGAGCCCCACAGTCGAAGGAGCGTGAACGATGTCGCAGAGCGTGGAACGAGCGGTCGAGATCCTGGAGTTCGTCGCCGTCCAGCCGCGGACCCAGAGCGAGGTCGCGGCGCATCTCGACATCCACCGGTCGACGGCACTGCGAGTGCTGCAGACCCTCACCGACCACGGCCTGACCCGCAAGCGGGCCGACGGGAAGTACGGCGTCGGGTACCGCATCGCCGGGCTGGCTCACGCTGCGCGTGACCAGTTCGACCTCGCGAACACCGCTCGCCCGTATCTGGTCGGACTGGGTGAACAGTGCTCGCACACAGTGCATCTCGCTCAGTTGGACGGCGGCCGCATCATCTACGTCGACAAGATCGAACAACCCGGCATGATCAAGCTGTTCTCCCAGATCGGCGCTCCCGTGTGCCTGCACACGGCCGGCGTCAGCAAGGCGGTACTGGCATTCCAGGACCCCGAGGTGGTCGATGCCGTGCTCGACGGCGCGGACTTCTCGCGACACACGGCCACCACCATCACCTCGCGGCAGCAGTTCGACGAGGAACTGCGAGTCGTCGCCGAGCGCGGCTGGTCGGTGGACGACGCCGAGTACGAGGACTACGTCAACTGTGTGGCGATGCCCGTGCGAGACGCGAGTGATCGCGTCGTCGCGGCGGTGTCCATCACCTCGCTGAAGGGGCGCGCGGACCTCGCCGCCCTGCAGAAACTGCTGCCCGACCTCCGGGCAGTCACCGACAACGTGTCGAAGGAGCTCGGATGGAGACCGTGAACGACTGGTTCGACGACGCGTTCTCGTCGCGACCCGTGATGGCCATTCTGCGGGGGTTCTCCCCCGCGCGGTCGGTCGCGCTCGCCCAGCGCGGCTGGGACGCCGGCATCACCTGCATCGAGGTGCCGGTGCAGTCCGCCGCCGCGGTGGACGCACTGGCCGCGGTGGTGAGCGCGGGAGCCGAGCGCGGCATGACCGTCGGGGCGGGGACGGTGGTCACCCCCGACCTCGTGCGGACGGCACAGCAGGCGGGTGCCGCCTTCACGGTGGCTCCCGGCTTCGACCCCGCCGTCGCGCGGGCGAGCATCGACGCCGGTATGCCGCACCTTCCCGGTGTCGCCACCGGGACCGACGTCCAGGCAGCGGCCGCGTTCGGGCTCGGATGGGTCAAAGCGTTTCCCGCATCCGTCCTGGGCGCCGACTGGTTCGCCGCGATGAAGGGCCCCTTCCCCGCGATGCGCTTCGTCGCGACGGGCGGCATGAATGCCCGCAACGCCCCCGACTATCTCGCCGCCGGCGCCGACGTCGTCGCCGTCGGGTCCGCTCTCGAGGACGACACCCAGATCGACCTTCTGAAAGACCTCTCCCTCACCCGATAGGAGCCCTCCTTCATGCCCTCCCTGCTCCGTGACGCCTACACCCCGGCGTCGACCCGCTACGACTCGATGGCCTACCGGCCCGTCGGGACCTCGGGCCTCCTGCTGCCTGCCGTGTCACTCGGTATGTGGCACAACTTCGGCGACGACACGCCACTGCAGAAACAGCGCGAGATCATCCGCAGCGCATTCGATCTGGGCATCACCCACTTCGACCTCGCGAACGGCTACGGCCCGCCGATGGGCTCCGCGGAGAAGAACGTCGGCCGCATCCTGGCCGAGGACTTCGCGACACTCCGCGACGAGATCGTCGTCTCCACGAAAGCGGGATACGACTTCTTCCCCGGACCGTACGGCCGCGGCGGTGGTGCGAAGTACCTGCTGGGCAGCCTCGACCACTCGCTGACCAGTCTGCGGCTCGACTACGTCGACATCTTCTACAGCCACCGGTTCGATCCGAACACCCCGCTCGAGGAGACGGCCCGTGCACTCGACTCCGCGGTGCGCTCGGGCAAGGCACGGTACGCGGGCATCTCGTCCTACTCCGCGGAGCGGACCGTCGAGATGGCAGCTCTTCTCCGGGATCTCGGCACGCCGCTGGCCATCCATCAGCCGTCGTACTCGTTGCTCAATCGCTGGGTGGAGCAGGGAGTTCCGTCACTTCTGGACGTGCTGGACGCGGAGGGCATCGGCTGCATCGCGTTCTCTGCCCTGGCGCAGGGTCTGCTGACGACCAAGTATCTCGACGGCATCCCCGAGGGATCCCGCGCGACTCAAGGCAAGACCCTGCGTGACGGCATGCTGTCGGAGGAGAACCTCGGCAACGTCGCGGCACTGAACGGCATCGCCGAGCGGCGCGGACAGTCGCTGGCGCACATGGCACTGGCCTGGGTGCTGCGTCGCCGACAGGTCTCCTCGGTGCTCGTCGGTGCGTCCCGGCCGTCGCAGATCGCGGACAGCGTCGCAGCCCTCGACAGCCCGCCCTTCAGCGATCAGGATCTCGCCGACATCGACGAGTACGCCGTCGACGGCGGTCTGAACATCTGGCTCGCCTCGTCCACCGCATGAGCACCCCGGAACTCGCCGCGGTGATCGCCGACGAGACCGCGGTCAGCTTCGCCTCGTTCGACCTGGACGACGCCTGGGCTCTCGGTTGCCGGATGCGCGAGGCCGCGGCGACGCGTCGGCTCCCCCTCGTCATCGGCGTCGTGCACGGCCACCAGCGGGCGTTCCACACAGCTCTGCCGGGGTCGTATCCGGAGAGCGACGACTGGTTGACCCGCAAGACCAACACCGCCACGAGGTACGGGCGGAGCTCGCTGGGCGTGCTCGAGTTCTTCACCGCCACCGGCCGCGACTTCGATGCGCAGTCGCGCCTGCCCGCCGAGACGCACGCCGCCGCGGGTGGAGTGCTGCCGCTGCGGGTGGACGGCGTCGGAGTCGTCGGGTACGCGGGCGTCTCGGGTCTACCACACCGCGACGATCACGCGTTCGTCGTGGAGCAGCTGCGGGAGTACCTAGTGAGCCGATGAGCGCCGGCGCGCACAGGTTCCCGCGCCGCACACCCTCGTCCGCCGTATAGAAGGGGTGTGCACATCACGGAACCCGTGCACCCCACGCACGAGAGAGCGGACGCACCCGAATCGGGTGCGTCCGCTCTGTCGTCGTCGAACTAGTTGTGCGACGCGTCGAACCGCGAGTGCACGTCCGGCACGTGGACGTCACCGAGAACGCGAGCGATCTGGTCCTCGCTGAGACCCAACCGGCGCAGTCGTTCGCACACGGCGTCGAAGCTCAGCATCTTGGAGTCGAGTTCCTGTTGGAGCTCGGCGACCTCGGCGCGCAGCACCTCGGCCTCCTCGAGTGCGTCGAGAGTCTCCGCGGGCTTGGGCAGCAGCAGCGACAGCAGCCGGTCGCGGGCATCGGTGCTCAGTCCGTCGAACGGTGCGGAGCCCTCCGCGGCCTCGTGCTTGCCGACGGGAGCGGTCACCGGTGCGATCTCCGTGGTGTCCGCGGTGTCGGTGCGAGCCTCGTCCTTCTGCATGTCCACGGCGGTCTCGCCCTGCACGTCCGAGCCCTCGACGGGCACGGCCTGCTCACCCTGCGGCTTCAGGTCGATCGTGGTGCGCAGCGGGCGGTTCGGAATGAACAGCACCGCGAGCACGGTGACCAGTGCGACGAACCCGGCGATCAGGAAGATGCGTCCGGTGGCGTCACCGTAGGCGGTACGGATGACCGCGGCGATCGGGTCGGGCAGCGATCCGATGTCCAGGGTGCCGCCGCCGTTGGAGCCGGCGGGGACACCGAGGGCGGCGAGTCCGGAGGCCGAGTTGTCGGCGACGCGGGTGGCGAGGACCGATCCCAGAACCGAGACGCCGATGGCGCCACCGAACGTCCGGAAGAACGCGACGGTGGACGATGCCGCACCGATGTTCTGCACGCTCACGGTGTTCTGCACGGCCAGCACCAGGTTCTGCATCAGCATGCCGGTACCGAGGCCGACGATGGCGATGAAGACGCCCACGAGCCACAGGTTGGTGGCGTGATCGAGCGTGCCCAGCAGACCGAAGCCGACCACGAGCAGGAAGGAACCGGTGACGATGAAGGGCTTCCACTTGCCGAAGCGGGAGATCAGCTGACCCGAGCCGACCGACGAGACAAGCATGCCGGCGACGAGCGGGATGGAGAGCAGGCCTGCCGCGGTGGGCGAGTAGCCACGAGCGGTCTGGAAGTACTGACCCAGGAAGGTGGTGGCGCCGAACAGGCCGACACCCACGGCGACGGAGGCGATGATGGCGAGTCCGGTGGTGCGCTCGGTGACGATCTTGAGCGGGATGATCGGGCTCTTGACCTTCGCCTCGACGAGGACGGTGAGGATCAGCAGAGCGACACCGCCGCCGACGTACATCGCGGTCTCACGGGAGATCCAGTCGTAGTACCCGGCCTTGCCGGCGAACGAGACCCAGATGAGCAGCACGGACACACCGGCGGTGAGGAGAAGCGCGCCGAGCCAGTCGATGGAGACGTCGTCCTTGCGCTCGGTGGTGATGTGCAGCGTGCGCTGCAGCAGCAGCAGAGCGATGACGGCGAGCGGGATGCAGACGAAGAAGCACCAACGCCACCCGAGGGGGCTGTCGACGATGACGCCGCCGAGGATCGGGCCGCCGGACATCGAGACGGCCATGACGGCGCCCATGTAGCCGGAGTAGCGACCGCGCTCACGAGGAGACACGATGCTGCCGATGATGGCGACGACGAGTGCGGTCAGACCACCCATGCCGATGCCCTGCACCACGCGAGCGGCGAGCAGGATCGGCACGTTGTGCGCGAGGCCGGCCATGACGGAGCCGATGACGAAGATGACGAGCGAGCTCTGGACCAGCAGCTTCTTGTTGAAGAGGTCGGCGAGCTTGCCCCAGATCGGCGTCGAGGCCGCGTTGGCGAGCAGTGCCGTCGTGATGACCCAGGCGTACGCGGTCTGCGAGCCCTTCAGGTCACCGATGATGGTGGGCAGGGCGGTCGAGACGATGGTCGTGCTGAGCAGGGCGGTGAAGAGCCCGGCGAGCAGACCGATCAGGGCCTCGAGGATCTGCCGGTGCGTCATCGGGGTCGAGTCCGCGGCGGCCTCGGCGGGAGCCGAGAGCTGATCGGTGTCACTCACCCGGGAGGGCGGAGTGTCGTGTGTGACGGTCATGTCTGTGGTTCTTCCTATTCTCAGTTATGCGAGAGGATGCGCTGGCCGGAGTGCCGGGCCTGCGCCTCGTCGGTGAAGGTGGACGTGAGTCGACGGATGGAGTCGAGGGCGGCATTCGCCTGGTCCTCGTCCCAGTCCCCCAACATGCGGGACAACCGTGCGACTCGGTGCTCCTTGATGCGGTCCAAGCAGGCGAGTCCGGCGTCGGACACCCGAACCCGGGTGGCACGTCCGTCGTCGGGATCGGGAGTACGCACGACGTGGCCGGCGTCCACCAGCTCGGCGAGCTGACGGCTGAGCACGGACTGGCTGGTGCACATGGCGTTCGCCAGTTCGGACTGTCGGCACTCGCCGTGGGTGGCGAGCGTTCCCAGTACGCCGACCAGGGCGGCCGGCAACTCGGTGCGGTCGTCCCCCGTCGACACGGCCACGCGCAGTGCGCGGCCGAAGCGGAAGACTTCTTCCATCAGCAGCTCTGCTGTCTCGGTGTGGACGGCCACGGCGATCTCTCCTCGAACTCGTTTACTTGCTGTCTGCAACTATATAGATAGATACCTGAGGTAAACAACTATTAATGTGTCTCTCTTCCCGAGCCGTGGGGCGTGGCCCGGACCAGCAGTCGTCGCCGCCTCCTGTGAGTCCTCCAGAAGACGGCGAGCCCGACCGAACGGGCAATTCCCGCGGATAGGTTTCGTCCTGTGGGAGACGACCGGAACGAGGGGGCGGTCGTGTCCCCCGAACCGGACGGCGGCCCCGCCCGGGTTCCGCTGACGGGTGCGCAACGGCCGTTCTGGCTGGCCCAGCGCCTCGATCCCGACGCGGCACTCACCGTCGCCCTGTACGTCGACATCTCCGCTCCGGTCGGCTCCGGTGTCGACCTCGTTCGGTTGGAACGGGCGATGTACGCCGCGGGAACCGAGTCCGGCCTGCGGCAGACCCGCCTCGCGCAGGGAGAGAACGACGAGCCGTGTCTGATCCACGTCGAGGACGCCGTCATGAACCTCGACGTGCTCGACCTGCGCGGCGACGCCGACCCCGAGGCGTCCGCTCACGCGTGGATGCGCGCCGAGTTCCGGGAGCCCGTCGATCTCCACGGAACCGTGCTGGTTCGATGCGTGTTCCTCCGACTCGACGATCACCGCACGTTCCTGTATCTGCGGGCGCACCACGTGGTGCTCGACGGTCAGGGCGCCTTCACCCTCCTCGGACGTATCGCCGGCCACTACTCGGGAACGTCGGCTCCGGGACCGGCGCCGACGCCCGACACCGCCGCCCGCATTCACGATGCGGAGGTCGCCTACGCCGCGTCACGTCGCCACGACACCGACCTCGCCCACTGGCGCGAGCACCTCGCCGACGTCGGCGGCCCCACGGCCCTGTCGGCGGCACCCCCGAGCGCACCCCGGCAACCCGTCGCGACGCGCCTGCCGTGGACCCAGCCGAGGGGAACCGCAGCCGACCCGCTCGCCGTCGTCGCCGCTCTCGCCGTGCATCAGTCGCGGGTGCTCGACACCGACGTCGTGGTCCTCGGCTTCCCCGTCACCGGACGCACCACCGCCGCTCTGCGGGCGACGGCCGGGATGATGGCCAATCTGGTGCCGCTGCGGCTGACGGTCGACGCGACCACGACGGTGCGAGAACTGCTCGTACAGGTACGGCGGGAGATCACCGGAGCGCTTCGGCACCAACGCTTCCGGGACTGGGATCAGCTTCTGGCACCGGAGGTGCGGCCGTTCGGAGTCTCCTTCGGCCCCGTAGTGAACATCATGCCGTTCGTCGCCCCGTTGCAGTTCGACGACATCTCGGCTCCAGTCGGGATCCTGTCGTCGGGGCCCGTCCACGACACCGCGATCAACATCTACACCGGCGACACACTGACGCTGGACATCCAGTGGAACCCGGAGCGCTACGACGCCTTCGACATCGACCGGCACGGCGTGCGGCTGACGCGACTACTCGGCGGCATCGTCGCGGCGGACGACCACACCACCGTGGGCGATCTCGCGTTCCTGGACGACGGCGAGGCGTCCGATCTGCTCGACCGGTCGGGCGGGCCGGCACCGACGGCGACGACGCTGGGGGACCTCATGGCGGCGGTCGTGCGCAGCGACCCGGCGGCGCCGGCCGTGCGCGGCGGAACGGCCACGCTCACGTACGGCGAACTCGACGACGCCTCCGGGCGCCTCGCCCGCACTCTCCGCGATGCGGGGGCGACTCCGGGAACCGTGGTGGCGCTGGCACTTCCGCGGTCCGTCGACCAGGTGATCGCGCTCTGGGCCGTCGTGCGCACCGGTGCCGCGTTCCTCCCGGTCGACCCCGCGGACCCCGTCGAGCGGCTCGCCGCCGTGCTGGCCGAATCCGGGGTGACCCTCGTCGTCACGACGGATCGACATCCCGTCGATCTGCCGAGCGGAACGACCGGGATGTCCGTCACGGACGTCGCACCGGAGCCGCTGACGAGGGAGCGGCCGGCGATCACCGACCTCGCCTACGTCATGTACACCTCCGGCTCCACCGGCCGTCCGAAGGGCGTCGCCATCACCCACGCCGGACTGCACGGTGTCGTGGCCGGCCACCGCGCACGCGGTGCGGAGACACGGGTTCCGGAGGTCGGGGGCAGTCGCGTCCTCGCCGTCGCGGCTCCGACCTTCGACGCGTCGATCTCGGAACACCTTCTCGCCCTCGCACTGTCCGGCTGCCTCGTCGTCGCCGATTCCGACGCGTACTCCGGTGCACCTCTGCAGGATCTGCTGCGACGAGAATCGATCACCCACGCGATCCTGACTCCGCGGGTGCTCGAGACACTGTCCCCGACCGAAGCTCCGTCGCTGCGACAGGTCCTCAGCGTCGGCGACGTGTGCTCTCCCGCGCTGGCGTCCCGGTGGTCGACGTCACCGGACCTCCTGCTGCACAACGACTACGGACCCACCGAAGCCACGGTGTGGGCCACCGGGACCGCGCCGCTGACGGAGGCCGGAACCGTCACCATCGGGCGTCCCCTGCCCGGAGTGCGCGCCGTGGTGCTCGACTCCCGCCTGCGCCCCGTCCCGGTCGGAGTTCCGGGTGAGCTGCACCTCGCCGGAGCCGGCCTGGCCCGCGGGTACGTCGGACGGTCGGCGGAGACCGCGGCGCGCTTCGTGGCCGGGGTCGACGGAACGCGGCTGTACCGCACGGGTGACCGCGCACGGTGGACGTCGTCCGGTGACCTGGAGTATCTGGGGCGCACAGACAGTCAGGTCAAGGTACGAGGACGCCGCGTCGAACCCGGCGAGATCGACACGGCCCTCGTCGCGGTTCCCGGTGTGACGCAGGCCGTCACAGTGGTCCGCCGTGACGGCGACAGCGAGCAGCTGGTCTCGTACGTGACCGGTGACGCCGACCCCACGGACGTTCTCGCCGCCGTCGTCCGGACGCTGCCGAGCCACCTCGTCCCGGTGCACGTGGTGCCGCTGGACGCGCTCCCGCTGAGCGCCTCCGGCAAGGTGGACGTCCGCGCACTCCCCGAGCCGGAGCGCCGGACCACGACCCGCCGTGAACCCGCCTCCGACGTCGAGCGGCGGCTGCTCGACGCGGTGTCACACGTGCTGTCCCGCAACGATGTCGGGGTCGACGACGACTTCTTCGCGCTCGGCGGTGACAGCATCCTCTCGATCCGACTGGTCACCGTCGCGGCGGCGTCGGGCGTGCGGATCAGCGCTCGTGACGTCGTGGAACAACGCAGTGCCGCCGGGCTCGCGCGCGTGGCGGACACGGTCGGCACCGTCGACGAGCCACCCGGCAGCGGCATCGGCCGCGTCGACCCGACACCCATCGTGCGCCACCTACTGGAGCGCGGCGGAACACCGGATCGGTTCGCTCAGACCCTCACGCTCTCGCTCCCGGTCGGCATCGACCGCGCATCCCTGGTGTCCACGATCGAGGCCGTGGTCGCGCACCACGACATGCTGCGCTCCGTGCTCGTCCGCGACGCGGACGGCGTACACCTCGAGGTGCGCCCGCGGGATGCCGTCCGGGTCGACGGACTGCTGCGCCGCGGCGCCGATCTCGCGGTGGAGGACATCGTCGCGACACTCGATCCCGAGAACGGCGTGATGCTCGGACTCGGCTGGAACGGCGTCGGCGAGCACACGGCGGGACGACTCGTGATCGCGGCGCACCACCTGGTGGTGGACGTGGTGTCGTGGGGCGTCCTCGTCGCCGATCTCGTCGCGGCGTGGGCCGCGGTGCGCGACGGGGCCGCACCGACTCTCGCCCCCGTCCGCACGTCGATGCGGCGCTGGTCGTCCGGTCTCGCAGCGCACGACGCGAGCGCGCGGCTGCCGTACTGGACCGGCGTTCTGGACGGCCCGGATCCCGTTCTCGGACAACGACTCCTCGACCCCGTCGTCGATCGGGTACGGGACACGACGGTCCGGGACGTCGCCTTTCCAGCAGAGATCGCCGACGCACTACTGGTCCGCGCGCCCACCCTGTTCCACGCCGGACCGACCGACGCGCTCCTCGCCGCGCTCGCCCTCGCGCTGGCCGCCTGGCGACAGGACGACGCACCGACGAGGCTCGTCCAACTCGAGGGACACGGACGGGAGGACGACCTGGTTCCCGGCGCCGACACCGCGCGCACCGTCGGCTGGTTCACCACGGTGTTCCCCGTACGACTGGACCTCACGGGTCTCGACCTCGCCGAGGCGCTGCGCGGCGGACCTGCTGCGGGCGAGACGATCCTGCGGGTCAAGGACCACCTCGCACGAGTTCCCGACCACGGTGCGAGCTACGGGCTGCTGCGGCACGGGGCCGACGACGACGCGCGCGACGATCTGCGCTGGGCACCGCAGATCTCGTTCGCGCACCTCGGCAGGATGACGACGACGGACACCGGTGACTGGCTCCCGGTTCCCGGCATCTCCCCGCTGTCGGGACCACGGCCCGACGACCTGGGTGCGGCCGCCGTGCTCGAGATCGACACCGTCGTCCTCGGGGACACCCTGATCGCACGACTGAGCACGCTCGACGCCGTCCTGGCGGACGCGGACGTCGCGGCCTTCGTCTCGCTGTGGGTCGAGGCGGCGACGGCCGTCGCGCGCCACGTCGACACCCCCGGCGCCGGCGGGCGGTCACCGTCGGACTTCCCGCTGGTCGATGCGACACCATCCGATGTCGACGGGTGGACCGGGCGTCATCCCACGCTGATCGACGTCCTGCCCACCGCGCCACTGCAGGCGGGCCTGCTGGTGCATGCCCGTCTCGCCGCCGG
This sequence comes from Rhodococcus sp. SORGH_AS_0301, assembly GCF_030818285.1. Classification (NCBI taxonomy): domain Bacteria; kingdom Bacillati; phylum Actinomycetota; class Actinomycetes; order Mycobacteriales; family Nocardiaceae; genus Rhodococcus; species Rhodococcus sp. SORGH_AS_0301. The sequence goes on along the minus strand of NZ_JAUTAC010000002.1, from coordinate 387,635 downwards.
GAGCGTCGATCCCTATGTGGTGCAGACGATCGTGCACCTCGGTGGAGCGCTCGATGCCGGCCGTCTGCAGCGGGCCGCGTACTCGCTGGTGGACCGTCACGACGCGCTGCGGGTCGCCTTCGACACCACCGCCGACGGGACGGACGTCCAGGTGATCGCGGCCTCCGTCACGGTGCCGTGGACGGAGGTGGACGTCCGGGCCGATCCCGACCCTGCCGCCGTGCTCGACGCCTTCCTCGCGCACGATCGCGGCGTCGCCGTCGACGTGGCCGCCGCACCGCTGCTGCGCGTCGCTCTGCTGCACACCGGGGACGAGCGGCACACCCTGGTGCTCACCCATCACCATCTGCTCCTCGACGGCTGGTCCCTGCCGATCGTCCTCGCCGACCTCCTGGCCGACTACTCCGGCGAGGAACCCCGGCGCGCGCCGCCTCCGCTCCGCGGCTTCCTGCAGTGGGTGAGCGAACGCGACACCACGGCCTCGCTCGCGGCATGGTCGGAGGCCCTGACCGGGTCGACCGAGGCGACGCTGCTCGCTCCCGCGCACGGTTCCGGAATCGACGAGGCACCCGGACAGCGCATCGCGACCCTGAGCACCGAGCGCACCGCCGAACTCGTGGCGCGCGCCGGCGCCGCGGGGGTCACGGTCAACACCCTCGTGCAACTCGCGTGGGCACTCGTACTGGGCTCCGCGGCGGGCCGTACCGACATCGTCTTCGGAGCCACCGTCTCGGGCCGACCGGCCGAGCTGGACGGTTCCGCATCCATGGTGGGGCTCTTCATCTCCACCGTTCCGGTTCGCGTGCGCCTCGAACGCGCAGCGACGGTGCGGGAGTCGGCTCAGCGACTGCAGCGTGAGCAGGCCGCGCTGCTCGATCATCATCACCTCGCTCCGTCCGCCATCGAGGCGGAGGTCGGGCCGGGCGCCGGATTCGACACGTCGCTCGCCTTCGAGTCGTATCCACTGGATCGCACCGCTCTGACCGCGGCGGCGGGTGACCTCTCCGTTCTCGGCGTCGAGGCGCGGGACGCGACGCACTACCCGCTGTCCCTGGCGGTCGAACCGGGAGAGAGCCTCGTCGTGCGCGCGACGCACCGCCGCGACGTCCTCGACACCGACGCCGTGGACCGACTGCTGGACCGACTCCTGCGGGTGCTCGAGGCACTCGACCCCTCGCGTGTGCTCGCCGAGATCGACCTGCTCGGGGCGACGGAGCGCACCCTCGTCACCGAGACGTGGAACTCCACCCGGCACCCCCTCGTCCCCACCACACTCCCGGGCGCCGTGCCGGCTCTGGATCCGTCCCGTGTGGCCTTCACTCACGGCGATCGACACGTCACCCGAGCCGAGTTCTCGGCTCGCGTCCACCGCCTCGCCCGGTACCTGATCAGCCGCGGCGCCGGACCGGAGACGGCCGTCGCGGTGGCGCTCGAGCGGTCGATCGATCTGCTCGTCGCCGTGCACGCCGTCGTGGCCACCGGCGCGCACTACGTCCCGCTCGATCCCGGCCATCCCGCGGAGAGGCTCCGACACGCAGTGACCATGTCGGGTGCGCGGCTCGGTATCGGGAGTGCGGCAACGCTTCCCGAGGACGTCGAGTGGATCACGATCAGCGATGCGCCCCTCGGGTCCTTCTCCGACACACCCCTCACCGACGACGATCGCCTCGCACCCCTGCGCCCGGACCACCTCGCCTACGTGCTCTTCACGTCCGGCTCCACCGGGCAGCCCAAGGGTGTCGGGGTGTCGCACGCCGCGATCGTGAACCAACTGCGTTGGCGCGCCGAGTTCGTCGGTGTCACCGCGGACGACGTCGTGCTCCACAAGACACCCGCCACCTTCGACGTCTCGGTGTGGGAGCTGTTCCTGCCGTGGCAGATCGGTGCCCGGGTCGTCGTCGCGGATCCGGACGACCACCGCGACGCCGATCTGCTGGTGGAACTGATCGCACGGCACCGCGTCACCGTGGTGCACGCCGTCCCGTCGACGCTGGCGCTCATGGCGGACGCACCGGGCCTCGCCGCCTGCACGTCGCTGCGCACGATCCTGTCGTCGGGCGAGGCACTGCCCGCGGGGGTCGCCGCCGCCGTCCGCGCCGTGCTCCCCGTACGAGTGGTGAACCTGTACGGGCCGACCGAAGCGGCGGTGGACGTCACCGCCCACGTCGTGACCGACGCCGACACGACGGACGTCCCCCTCGGGGGGCCGGTGTGGAACACGACGACCCTCGTGCTGGACGACGCCCTGCGCCCCGTTCCCATCGACGTCCCGGGCGAGCTGTATCTCGGTGGTGCGCAACTCGCCCGCGGCTACGCGCATCGCACCGCGTTGACCGCGGAGCGGTTCGTCGCCGGACCGGACGGATCTCGTCTCTACCGGACCGGCGATCGTGTCCGCTGGTCCGCCGCCGGCGACCTGCACTTCCTCGGCCGGAGTGACGACCAGCTGTCCGTGCGCGGCGTGCGCGTCGAGCCGGCGGAGATCGAGGCCGTGCTGACGCGGTCGGGCCTGATCGACCGCGCGGTGGCAACGGTCGTCGGAGACCGACTGGTCGCGTACGTCGTTCCGACACGGGGCCGTTCAGCCGTCACGGAGGCGCTGCTGCAGTCGCTGCGCTCGTCGCTTCCGCGCCATCTGGTTCCCGACGACATCGTGGAGATCGAAACCATTCCCCTCACCGCGTCGGGCAAGGTCGACAAGCGCGCGCTGCCCGCACCCGCGCGCCGCGGCCAGGTCCACCGCACTCCCTTCACACCGACCCAGCGTGTCGTCGCGGACATCGTGGAGGCCGTCCTGCAGACGTCCGCTCCGGTGGGTGCCGACGACGACGTCTTCGCGCTCGGCGCCACCTCCCTCAGCGCGGCGCGGGTCGTCGCGCGCATCCGGTCGGCGACCGGACGCGACCTGACGCTCCGCACGCTCTTCGACGTCCCGACCATCGCGGGGCTGGCTGCCGCCGTCGATGCGGGAGACGCGTACACCGACCACGGGTTCCACGCTGCGCGTCCCGACCGCATCCCGCTCACGCACGCCCAACACCGGATGTGGTTCCTCGACCGGTACGAACCGGGGTCCTACGTCATGCCGCTGGCGTTGCGCGTCCTCGGCGACCTGGATCTCGGCGCGCTGTCGTCCGCGATCGGTCACGTCATGACTCGCCACGAGATCCTCCGTACCGTCTACGCCGATGCGGACGGTGTCGTGCACCAGGTCGTGCTGCCGCCCCCGGCACCGACCACCCTCACGGTCACCGCCGTCACACCCGACGCACTGGCGGAGCGACTCTCGGATGCCCGGACCACGCGGTTCGACCTGGCCACCGAACCACCTCTGCGGGCCGAGGTGCTGCGCCTCGCCGACGACGAGCACGTCCTGCTGCTGACCGTGCACCACATCGCGGCGGACGGTCTGTCTCTCGCCCCTCTCACGCGAGACCTGCTGTCGGCGTATCAGTCCCATCGCTCGGAACGGGTACCGGCACAGTCGCCGCTGCCGGTGCAGTACGCCGACGTCGCTGTGCGGCAGACGGAACAGGGCGTCGACTCCGACGCGGCGGCATGGTGGGAGCGCCGTCTCTCCGGACTGCCCGACGTCCTCGACATGCCGCTCGACCGACCGCGCCCGGAGCGGCCCGGCCGGGCGAGCGCCGCGGTGCGCCTCGATCTCGACGACGCGACCGTGGCCGCACTGAGCGAGCTCGCCGTCGCTCACCGGGCCACGGTGTTCATGGTCGTGCACACCGCCCTCGCCGTCGCCCTCGCGCGCTGGACCGGGTCGACGGACATCGCGGTGGGATCACCGATCTCGGGTCGACCGGATCCTGCGCTCGACGACCTCGTCGGCCTGTTCGTCGACACCGTCGTGCTGCGCACCCGCGTGGATCCGTCGGAGTCGTTCGCCGAGCTGCTCTCCCGCACCCGAGACGAGACGGTGGACGCCTTCGCGCGCGCGCACGTCCCGTTCGACCACGTGGTCGACACCCTCGGTGCGGCTCGCACGTCGGCGCATCACCCGGTCTTCCAAGTCGTGCTGGCCTTCCAGGACGTGGATCCGCTCCAGGGCAGTCCCGACATCGAGGTGCTCGACGTCGGGCCGGCACCCGCGACCTTCGACCTCACCGTCGACGTCCGCCCCGCCGGCGCCGGCCTCGCGGTCGTCCTCACCTACGCGTGCGACCTGTTCGATCACACGACCGCGGAATGCCTCTCGTCCGTCCTCGAGCACGTGCTGCGCGCGGCGGCCCCGGGTTCGGAGATCGCAGTGGGCGACATCGCGATCCGCGGAGCGGACGAGCCCGACACGTGGACGCATCCCGACGCCCGCACGACCCCGACGACGCTCCCCGCCCTGCTCGACGCCCACGCGGACGGCTCCGCAGTCGCGGTGATCGAGGGCGACACCGTTCTCACGCGGGACGAGTGGGCACGAGCGTCGAACCGGTGGGCGCGCCGTCTGATCGCGCTCGGTGCCGGTCCCGAGACCGTCGTCGCGGTCGCCGTCGCCAGGTCGGCGCGGTACCTCGTTCTCGTCGCGGCGATCAGCCGTGCGGGAGCCGCGTTCCTCCCGATCGATCCCGAGCAGCCGAGGGCTCGGCTCGCGGACATCCTGACCGAGGCGGCGCCCACGCTGGTGCTCACCGACACGGCGGCGCCGTTCCCGACAGACGTCGTCCGGATCACGGTCGACGATCCCGCCACACTCGCCGCGGTCGCGGCGCTGTCGGACGCAGCGATCACCGATCGCGACCGTCGCTCGACTCTGCGACCCGACCACCTCGCCTACGTCCTCTACACCTCGGGATCCACCGGACGGCCCAAGGGCGTCGCCGTCACGCACCGCGGACTCCACAACGCCGTCCAGGACCAACGGGCCCGGCACGCACCGGCATCCGATGCCCGGGTGCTCGCTGTGTCGTCGACGACGTTCGATGCGTCCGTCGGCGAACTGGTCATCGCACTCGCACTGGACGCCGCACTCGTCGTCGCCCCTCCCGAGGTCTACGCCGGTGTCGAACTCCGCGACCTGATGCGGCGGCACCGCGTCACCCACACGCTGATGACACCCCGCGCTCTGGACGCGACACCCGATCCCGGCGGTGACCTCCGCGTCGTCATGAGCGCCGGCGAGGCGTGCCCGCCGAGTCTCGTCGACACGTGGGCACCCGGCCGGACGATGACCAACGTCTACGGACCCACCGAGGCGACCATCTGGTCGACGACGGCACTCCTGGCCGCCGGGGATCCCGTGACCGTCGGGTCCCCGACTCTCGGCGTCGAGGTCTCGCTTCGCGACGTCCGCCTGCACGCGGTTCCGGACGGCGTGGTCGGTGAGCTGTACGTCGCAGGCGACCATCTCGCACGCGGGTACTTCGGTAGGCCGGGACTCACCGCGTCCCGCTTCGTCGCGGCTCCCGACGGACAGCGGACGTACCGTACCGGAGACCTGATGCGCCGCAACGCCGTCGGCGACCTGCTGTACCTCGGACGGTCCGATCACCAGATCACGGTGCGCGGCCTGCGGATCGAGCTCGGGGACGTCGAGACCGCGCTCGTCGGCGCCGCGGGCGTCGGCGCCGCCGCGGCCGGGGTGATCGACGAGCGTCTCGTCGGCTACGTGGTCGCTGCCGACGGGCACAGCATCGACGCGGCAGAGGTGTCGGCCGCAGCCGCGGCGGCACTGCCGCGGTACCTGGTTCCCGCCGCGGTGGTCGTGATGGACGCACTGCCGATGACGACGTCGGGCAAACTCGACCGCGCGCGGCTGCCCCGCCCGCCCCTCGACACGGCCGAGTTCCGCGCTCCGTCCACCGCCGGGCAGGTCGCCGTCGCGGCCGTCTTCGCGACGGTCCTGGAACTCGCGGACCCCGTCGGACTCGACGACGACTTCTTCGCGCTCGGTGGCCACTCCCTCAGTGCCACCAGAGTCGCTGCCCGACTGCAGGTTCCGGTCCGTAGCGTGTTCGAGGCACCGACCGTGCACGCACTCGCCGCGCAGATCGACGCCGTGCCTCGGAGCGCGATCGCACCGCGGCGGACGCGGCCGCGCCCCGACGTGGTGCCTCTGTCGTTCGCCCAACAGCGCATGTGGTTCCTGAACACGGTCTCCAGCGACAGCGGCTACGTCATCCCGCTCGCACTCGGGCTGCGCGGTGTCCTCGACCACGGCGCGCTACAGGGCGCACTCGCCGACGTGGTCGACCGCCACGAGATACTGCGCACCGTCTACCCCGCCGTGAACGGTGTTCCGCGGCAACACGTTCTCGATCACGCGCGGATCGCGATCGACCGGGAGTCGGAGACACCGGAGGCCGTCCTCGACCGGATGGCGTCGGCACCGTTCGACCTGGCAACGGATCTCCCGCTGCGCGCCTCCGTCGTGGCGGTGACCGAGGAGCATCACGTCCTGCTTCTCGTGCTGCACCACATCGCCGCGGACGGCTGGTCCCTGGCGCCGCTCACCCGCGATCTCACGGCGTCCTACGCGGCGCGCCGGTCCGGCCGAGAGTGGACTGTCGACCCCCTGCCCATGCAGTACGCGGATCACGCCGTGTGGCAACAGGATCACGCGGACGACATCCGTGGTCGAGTCGCGTTCTGGACGGACCGCCTGGCCGGTCTCCCGGACGTGCTGCCATTGCCGACCGATCGACCGCGGCCGCCGGTGGCCTCGCACCGCGGGGCGCGTGTACGCGTGACGGTGCCGGACGCCACGACCGCGGCGCTGCGTGCGCTCGCCACCGCCCACCACGCGACGCTCGTCATGGTCCTGCAGGCGGCCTGGGCCGTCACTCTCGCCCGCGTGACGGGAAGCGAGGACATCGCCGTCGGAACACCGGTGGCAGGCCGCGGTCACGAGGATCTCGACGAGCTGGTCGGCATGTTCGTCGACACGGTCGTGCACCGCGCGTTCGTCACCGGTACCGATACCGTCGCGGCTCTGGTCGATCAGGTGCGCGAGGACACCGTGGCGGCCCTCGACCACGCCGACGTGCCGTTCGAGCTGATCGTCGACGCTCTCGATCCGGTGCGCTCCACCGCGCACCATCCCGTCGTGCAGGTCATGTTCGCGTTCCAGAACCAGACTCCGCCCACTCTCGTGGCCGCCGGACTGGAGATCGACGTCCTGGACTCGGTTCCCGTGGCCGCGCCGGTGGACCTGACCCTGGATCTCACGGAGACCGGGGACGGACTGAGCGGCGCACTGACCTACGCCGTCGACCTCTTCGACCGGCGGACCGCGGCCGGAATCGTCGACGTCCTGCTCCGCGTCCTCGACGCGGTGGCGCGCAGGCCCTTCGACCGGATCGGCGCCCTCGAGATCCTGCACCCGTCGGAGCGGGCACTGTTGCTCTCCCAGCACGGCAGCGCCGGACTACCACCGCGCGTGCTGCCTCGTCTGCTGGCCGACGCGGTGGCCGGCAACCCGGACGGGCCCGCCCTGATCGGGGAGCGCACGCTCACCTACACCGAGCTGGACCGCCGCTCCAACCGCTGGGCGCGGGCATTGATCGCCCTCGGCGCCGCGCCCGACACCGTCGTCGCCGTCGCGCTGCCGCGCTCGGTGGACCAGATCACCGCGGTGTGGGCGGTAGTGAAGACCGGCGCGGCGTTCCTGCCGATCGACCCCGACGGGCCACCGGACCGACTGCGGCACATGCTCACCGAGACGGGCGCCAAAGTCGCCGTCACCGCCGTGACGGTTCCCGCCGCACTGGTACGTCTCGCCACGGTGTCACCGACGGTCCTCGACACGGGCGCGGAGTCCGAGGCCGACGTGACGCCCGCCGACCGGCTCGGTGCCATCCGTCCCGACACCCTCGCGTACGTCATCCACACCTCCGGCTCCACCGGAACCCCCAAGGGCGTGGGCGTCACACACCGCGGCCTCGTGGACGCGTTGTGGGACCAGCGACTGCGCGGCGCTGCGCGGCCGGACCAGCGACTGCGTGAGGCTGCGGAGGCACGTGTGCTCGCGGTCGCGTCCCCCACGTTCGACGCGTCCATCGCCGAGCTGCTCATCGCCGTGGCCCTGTCCGCTCCCCTGGTGGTCGCTCCACCAGACGTGTTCGGCGGACCGGCACTGGGTCGCCTCGTGGCTGAGTCGGCGGTGACCCACGCTCTCCTCACGCCGCGAGTGCTCGACTCGCTGATCCCCGAAGACGTTCCGTCACTCCACGTCCTGGTCACCGCCGGTGAGGCCTGCCCACCGGCACTGGCCGCCCGGTGGGCCCCCGGTCGACGCCTGTTCAACGACTACGGTCCCACCGAGACCACCGTCTGGGCCACGAGCAGCGGCCCGCTCCGGGCGGACGACGCCGTGACCATCGGGCGGCCCGTCCGCGGGGTCGGCGCGCGGGTGCTCGACACGTTCCTGCGTCCGGTGCCGATCGGGGTGGTCGGAGAGCTCTACCTCGACGGCACCCACCTCGCGCGCGGGTACGTCGGCCGCCCCACCGCGACGGCCGAGCGGTTCGTCGCCGCGGCTCTGGGCGCGCGGCTCTACCGCACCGGCGACCGCGTGCGCTGGACCAGCGGCGGAGATCTGGAGTATCTGGGCCGCACCGACGTCCAGGTCAAACTGCGCGGATTGCGCATCGAGCCCGGCGAGATCGAGGCGGCACTCGCCTCGCACCCGTCGGTCGACCGTGCCGCGGTGCTGGTGCAGGACGACCACCTCGTCGCGTACGTGGTGCCGTCCGGCACGAGTGCCGTCGACCCCGCCGACCTCCGACACGACGCCGCGCGCCGCCTGCCGCGGTACATGGTGCCCGCGCACATCGTCACCGTGGACGCGATCCCGTTGACGGCGTCGGGCAAGCTCGACCGTCGCGCACTCCCGTCGGCCCCTCGCCGACCGACCTCCGGCCTTCCCGGGACCGTGGCGACGGTTCCGCGTCGCGAGGCGGTCGGCCCGGCCGAGCGCGCCGTCGCCGAGGCCTTCGCCACCGTGCTCGAGTTGCCGGAGCTGCCGGGGCCGGACGACGACTTCTTCGCTCTCGGTGGCCATTCGCTGTCCGCGACCCGGGTGGCCGCGCGGGTGTCGGCAGCGACGGAGCGCGAGGTGTCGGTGCGCGCGGTGTTCGACCACCCCACCGTGGGTGCGCTCGCCGCAGTGCTGGTCGCGGCGCCGACCGCGGCGCGCACTCCCCTGACGGCGGCGCCGCGCCCGGACAGGGTGCCGCTCTCCTTCGCTCAGCACCGGATGTGGTTCCTCGGCCGCGTCGACGCCGACCGCGGTGGACAGTTGATCCCGCTCGCGCTGAGGCTGACCGGTCCGCTGGACGTCGACGCGCTCCGGTCCGCCCTCGACGACGTGACCCTCCGGCACGAGATCCTGCGCACCGTCCATCCCGCCCTCGACGGCGTGCCGCACCAGGTGGTGTCGCCCACGGTCGACGTTCCCGTCGAGATCGTGCGCACCTCTGCCGCAGACGTCCCCGCGGCGGTACGCACGGCCGCGGCGGCGCGCATCGACGTCACCACCGAGACTCCGCTGCGCGCCACTCTTCTCGTCGTGTCGCCGACCGATCACGTGCTGGTGATCCTCGTGCACCACATCGCCGCGGACGGGTGGTCGATGGCGCCGCTCACGCGCGACGTCGTCACGGCGTACGCCGCTCGCGCGGAGGGACGGCCACTCGACCTACCACCGCTGCCCGTGCAGTACGCCGACCATGCCCTCGCGCAGCGCGCAGCGTTGGGATCGCTGAACGATCCCGGCTCCGCGTTGTCGCGACACCTCGATCACTGGCGGGAGCGGTTGGCCGGCGTACCCCTCGATCTCGCGCTGCCGACCGATCGCGCCCGGCCGAGAACCCCGTCGCAGCAGGGCGATCGGGTGCGGACCGTTCTCGACGCGGACGCGCTGGGCGCGCTCCGATCCGTCGCGCAGGCCCACGACGTCACCCTCTTCATGGTCGCGCACACCGCGCTGTCGATCGTGCTCGCCCAGTGGGCGGGAACCCGCGATCTCCTCGTCGGGACGGCCATCGCGGGTCGCACCGATCCGGCACTCGACGACGTGGTCGGCATGTTCGTGGACACGGTGGTCCTGCGGTCCACGATCGACGAGGACGGCACCGTCGCGGACCACCTCGCCGCAGCGCGCGAGACCACGCTGGACGCCTTCGCGCATGCCGCTCTGCCGTTCGAGACCCTGGTGACGGCCCTCGACCCGGTGCGTTCCACTGCGAGTCACCCTGTGGTGCAGGTGATGCTGACTCTGCAGAACACCGCGCCGCCGCGATTCCCCGTCACCACACCGGCAGTCGAGGTGCTCGATCTCGGCGGCGCTCCCGTGCAGTTCGATCTCGCCGTGACGCTGCGCGAGGACCAGGGGCGCCTGCTGATCGAGCTGTCCTACGCGACCGATCTGTTCGACCGGAGCACCATCGAGCGGGTCTCGCGCAGACTGGTGTGGACACTGCGGTCGATGACACGCGACACCTCGGTCAGGATCGGGGACCTCGAAACGGTGGAGCCCTCGGAGCGTGCCGCGATGCGTCCCCGCAGCGGTGCCCCCGCGCTGGCGGCCCGGACTCTCGACCACCTCGTGGCCGACGCGGTAGCGGCCCGTCCCGGCGCGATCGCCCTGCGGGCGAACGGCATCGACCTGAGCTACGCGGACCTGTCCGCGCGCGCGAATCGTCTCGCGCGGGAACTCATCGCATGCGGCGCAGGACCCGACGTCGTGGTCGCGCTGGCGATGCCGCGCTCGATCGACCATGTCCTGTCCGTGTGGGCCGTCGCCGCGGCCGGGGCCGCGTTCCTGTCGGTCGATCCCGCGCAACCCGCCGACCGAATTGCGCACATCCTCCAGGACTCCGGCGCCGTCGTCGTGATCACGGACTCCCGGTCCCAGCAGGCCAATTCGACCGCCGCGCGGTGGATTCCGCGCATCGTGCTCGACGATCCGGACGTCGTGTCGGCGCTCGACCGTCACCCGTCCCACACGGTGCTCGCGTCGGAGCGTCGTCCGGGGCTGCATCCGAGCTCGATCGCGTACGTCATCTACACCTCCGGCTCCACGGGCCGACCCAAGGGCGTCGCCGTGACCCACGCGGGCCTGGCGGATGCGCTGGCTGACCAACGTTCCCGGCGCGGCGACGTGCCGGACGTGCGTGTACTCGCGGTGGCCTCACCGACCTTCGACGCCTCGATCGCCGAGATGCTGATGGCACTGGCGCACTGCGGCACTCTCGTTCTCGCGCCGGCGCACGTGCACAGCGGCGACGAGGTCGGCGCGCTGATTCGCCACGAGAGGGTCACGCACACGATCATCACGCCCCGGGTGCTCGACTCCCTGGACCCCGCCGGCCTCGACTGCGTGCGCGTCCTCGTCGTGGGCGGCGAGGCCCTCCCGGATCACCTCGCGGCGACGTGGTCCGCCGGACGCGAGATGTACGACGACTACGGCCCCACCGAGACGACCGTCTGGGCCACCGCGCACGGACCGATCACGCCGGACCGCCCCGTCGGCATCGGCACACCGGTCCGCGGTGTCGACGCGGTGGTGCTCGACGGCCGCCTGCGGCCAGTTCCTCTCGGCGCCGTCGGTGAGTTGTACCTGTCCGGACCACATCTCGCCCGCGGGTACGTCGGGCAGACCGGGCTGACGGCGAGCCGGTTCGTCGCCGCGCCGTACGGACCGCCGGGCGCGCGCCTGTACCGCACCGGCGACCTGGTGCGGTGGAACTCGGCCGGAGAGCTGGCGTATCTGGGACGTAGCGACTTCCAGATCAAGCTCCGCGGACTGCGCATCGAGCCGGGCGAGATCGAGAACGCCGCCCTCGCCCATCCCGCGGTGACGCAGGCGGTGGTCCTCCTTCACCGCGACGCCGGAACCGGATCGGATCATCTCGTCGCGTACGTCGCCGGCGACGGGATCGACGTCGCTTCTGTCAGAGAGGCGGTGGCGGAACGGGTTCCGCAGTACATGGTGCCGTCGCGCGTCATCGCTCTGGACGCGGTACCGCGCACCACCGCGGGCAAGGTGGATCGGGCGGCCCTTCCCGCACCGACGTTCGCACCGACGGTGTACCGCGCGCCGACGACCTCGACGGAACACATGGTCGCCGACGCCTTCGCCCTCGTGCTGGGCGTCGGCGACGTCGGACTCGACGACGACTTCTTCGCCCTCGGCGGGACCTCGCTGACCGCGACCAGGGTGGCCGCACACCTCGGTCGTGCCGCCGGGGTCGACCGCGTGCTCCGACTCCTGTTCTCGCACGGCACCGTCGGCGCCGTCGCCGAGCATCTCGACCGCGAGGACGACGACGAGTCGATCGCCTCGTCCGACGCAGTCGGTCCCGTTCTCCGACTGGGCGGCGGAGACGAGCTCGCCCCGGTGTTCTGCATCCACCCGATGATGGGGCTGGCCTGGCCGTACTTCGAGCTCGGCCGCCACCTCGAGAGCGGCCGCCCCCTGTACGGCGTGCAGACGCCGGCGGTGGCGGACCCCGACTTCGCACCACGGTCGATGGACGACGTCGTCGAGCGCTACCTCGAGGAGATCCGTCGCGTGGATCCCGTCGGCCCGTACCACCTCGTCGGATGGTCGGTCGGCGGTGTGCTGGCCCATGCCGTCGCGGCCCGGATGCAATCGCAGGGCCACACCGTCGCGTCGCTGTCGCTGCTCGACCCGGTGCACAGCATCGTGCCGGGCAGTGCGGTCAAGAAGGCGCAGGCGGACGCCATGTTCGGCGCGTACCAGCACCTGACCGACGACCTGGCGGACATGACGCCGGACGCGCTGTGGTCGGTGTGGTCGGCGATGGGCGGCGACCAGCTACCGGTCTCGGACATCCAGGCGTGGTTGATCACCAAGGCGATGCTCACCCTGTTCGCCCTCGTCGACGAGCACGTGCCGCCGACCTACAGCGGCGCCGTCCTGATGATCGACTCCGACGTCACCGCCGTCGAACTCGGCCGCATGTCGGACTTCTGGTCGCAGTACTGCACCGGACCCGCCGACGTGGAGTCGGTACCGTGGCGACACGGCGAACTGCTGTCGAGCGACGCCGTGGCGGACATCGGTCCCCTGGTGGGACGGTGGCTCGGACGCGTGGAGACCGCGTCGTTACTGTCGACGGGTGAGTGAACGCAGCACGGATGGTTCCGAACCCGGCCAGTTCCACCTGCACGGCGCGTGGAACTTCCGCGACACCGGCGGCCTGCGCACGTCCGACGGCGGACGCACCCGCAGCGGACTTCTCTTCCGCGCGTCGGCACTCACGCACCTCTCCGACGAGGGCCGGGCCACGCTGGCCGGACTCGGGGTCAGCGACGTGTTCGACCTGCGCGGCGACGCCGAGGTGACGCGGTGGGGCTCGGACCGGGCCCCGGACACGGTCACCGTGCATCGCGTCCCCTACATCGCCGCGGAACGCGACGCGCCGCACGAGCGCGGCGTACCCGCCACCACCGCCCGCGGCTACCTCGACGGCGCCTACCGCGCCTTTCCGACGCTGCCCGGTGCGCGGGTGGCGATCAGGTCCGTGGTCGAGGCCCTGTCGTCCGGTACCTCGTCGCTGGTGCACTGCGCCGCCGGCAAGGACCGCGCGGGGTGGACCGTCGCCACCGTGCTGCGCGCCGCCGGCGTCGTCGAGGAGGACATCGTCGCGGACTACCTGCGCAGCAACGCCGCCGTCGCTCCACTCCGGCGCCACATTCTCGATCACGACGAGGTGGCCCCCGCCGACCTCGACGACGACCTGCTGGGCGTGCGGGAGGAGTACTACCGCGCCGGGCTCGATGCGATGACCACGGCGCACGGCTCGTTCGACGGCTACCTGGACCGGCTCGGCCTCGACCACGACGCCCTCACGGGACTGCGACGTGCGCTGGTGGACCCCCAGCGCTGATCAGCGCCCGGTGTAGGTCGCCTTGCCGGGCCCCACATCGAGGAAGCTGCGCACCGCGCCCTGCAGATCCTCGGTCTCGAACAGGGCACCCGACACCGCAGACGTCACCGAATCCGCATGGCGCACACCGCCGGAGCGCCACGCACCGATGATCTCCTTCGTGGCCGCATGGGCGCGCGTCGGCCCGTCCGCGAGCCGTGCGACGAGAGCCCTGGCGGCGGAGTCCACGTCCTCGTGGATCTGGTTGACGACTCCCCATTCGCGCATCGTCTCCGCCGTGTACAGGTCGCCCGTCATGACGAACTCACGCGCCCGGCCGCTGCCCGCACGCTCCGCCATCCTCTGCGGACCACCCATCGACGGAGTCAGACCCACCACCGTCTCCACCAGACCGAACTTCGCCTTCGGCGACGCGAGGATGATGTCGCAGGCCAGGGCGATCTCCAACGCGGCCGTCAACGTCAGACCGTGCGCGGCGAACACCACCGGGCAGGGCAGCGCCTCGAGCGGGTGGGCGATGGCCGCGAAGAGCCCCTCCCACAACGCCGTTCCCTCGGCCTCCGACAGCCCCTCGAAGACGTGCACGTCGACCCCACCCGAGACCACCTTGCCCTCCGCGCGCAGCAGCAGCGCACGCGGAGGAGCGGCCACCAGCTCGACGACGTCGGCCGTCACGGCATCGAACATCGCCTGGTCGAACAGGTTCAGGGCGCCGTGGGCGAACGTGAGGATCGCGACCTCGGCGCCCGCGTCGGTGGTGGTGCGCTCGAGACGGGTGGGCTTCTCACTCATGGATCGGAGCATGCCAGGTGAGCACACATCCTCGTTCTCCGGCCTCGGGCCTCCGCCCTGCCCGCCTACCCCGACCGGCCTCCGGCCTGCCCGCCTACCCCGACCGGCCTCCGGCCTGCCCGCCTAACGGACGGGCGTCGTCCCGGCCGGAACACTCGCCTCGACCGACGGATCCGGAACCGCAGCCCCGTGCCCACCGAAGTTGGGGCGCGCGTAGAAGAGCGTCGCGATCGCTCCGACCAGCAGGACCGCGGCCGGGAGGTACAGCGACTGGGCGAGCGCGGTGGCGAACGGTTCCGCCACCTGTGCCGGCACCCGGCCCGTGGACAGCTCGCCCGACGCGCCGGCCGCACCGGCGAACGGCACCTCGGCAGAGATGCGGGACTGCATCAGCACGCCGATACCCGCGCTGCCCAGCACAGACCCGGTCATGCGGGTGGTGTTGTAGACGCCGCTGCCCGCGCCGGCCTGCGACATCGGCAGGTTGCGGGTGGCCGTGGCACCGAGCGGAGACCAGATGAGCGCGTTGGCCACACCCATCAGTGCGATGGGCATGAGGAGCCGGACGATCGCCGTGGTCGGTGTCATCTCCATCGCGAGCCAGACGAGGGCGACGGTGAGCAGGGTCAGGCCGGTACCGGCGATGTAGCGCGGGTGCACGCGGTCCACCAGACGGCCGACGTTCGGCGCGAGCACGCCGGTGAGCACCGCCATGGGCACGAACAGCAGGGCCGAACGCGTGGGCGTCAGTCCGGTGACGCTCTGCGCGTAGAACATGATCGGCAGCATCATGCCCGTCATCGCGAAGCCCATGGCCGCGATGCCGATGTTGCTGAGCGAGAAGTTCCGGTCGCGGAACAACCCGAGCGGCACCAGAGGCTCGTTGCGGTTGCGCGACTGCCACACGATGAACGCGGCGAAGACGACCACGCCGACGGCGATGGAGGTCCAGATCCACCCGTTCCAGTCGTACTTCTGACCCTCCTGCAGACCGAAGACGATGAAGAACAGGCCGGCGGCGGACAGCACGACGCCGGGGATGTCGAACTTATGGTCGTTGGTGGGGAGCGTCGGCACGAACTTGACGGCCAGTGCGATGGCGACGACACCGACGGGGAGGTTGATGAAGAAGATCCACTCCCACCCGAACGCGTCGACCAGCACGCCACCGAGCAGCGGACCCACCAGGGTCGCGACGCCGGCGACCGCGCCCCAGGCGCCCATCGCGGCACCGCGCTTGTCCTTGGGGAAGATGCGGGTGATGACGGCCATGGTCTGCGGCGTGATCATCGCGGCGCCCAGGCCCTGCACGGCGCGCGCAGCGATGAGCATCTCGATCGACCCCGACACGCCACACCACAGCGAGGCGAGAGTGAAGACGACGAGCCCGCCGATGTAGAGGTTCTTCGGCCCGAACCGGTCGCCCAGACGGCCGGTCACGAGGAGCGGTACCGCGTACGCGAGCAGGTACGCACTGGTCACCCAGATGACGTTCGAGATGTCGGTCTGCAGACCCTCGAGGATCGCCGGCTGCGCGACGGCGACGATGGTGGTGTCCACGAGAATCATGAAGAAGCCGAGGCACAGGGTCCAGAGCGCGATCCAGGGGGACGCCTCCTTCACGGCCGGGCTGGTGGTGCTGGTCATCGGTGGTCCTGTCGTTCGGTGAGAATGCTGTCCAGCCAGGGGAGACGTCCGGAGTCGATGTCGTCGACGAAGGCCCGGAGCCAGGTGAGTTCGGCCTCGCGCAGGGCGAGGGTGTAGTCGAGGCCCACGGAGAAGAGCCGGGGAACGTGGCGATCGACGGCCATCGCATCGATGACGCGCATCTCGTCGAGATCCTTCTCCAGCAGAGCGATACGGGTACGGACGAGTGTCGCGACCTCCGGCCCGGGGAGGTTGTGCGACTCGGACAAGGCGAGGGTGAACTGCGAGTACTCGGGCGTGGGTTCCGCCAGGAGAGTACGCAGGGTGTCCGACAGAGCCGCCCGACCCGAGTCGGTCACCGAGTAGGTGGTGCGCTCGGGCCGATTACCTTCCCGTTCGGTGCCGACCGCCACGATCAGCTCACGCTCCGCCAGGCGGTCGACCGCGTGGTAGAGCGACCCCGGACGTACCTTGAGCAGTCGGTCGTCCTTGCGCTCGAGTAGGAGCTGATACATCTCGTACGGGTGCATCGGCCGCTCGAACAGGCACGCGAGCACGGCGATGGCCAGCGGTGTCACGCGTTCCATGTCGATCCCCTCGCCCGTCTATTCCGCTTGGAATATACGGCGCCGAGCATGGTCGCCACAAGCGGCGCTAGCGTGGACGGCGATGAACTCCCACCAGATCGACATCGTCCGTCTCGCCTGGGCGCGAGAACTGGGTCTTCCCGACGACGCCTCGCTCGACGACGCGGAGCGGTTGCACGTGGTCGACGACGACGCGACCCGCCTCACGTTCGTCGTCCTGGACGGCCACGCGGTCCTGGTCGGACCCGGCGACATCCTCGACCGCGCCGAGGCACTGGGCAACGACGTGCTCGCGACGCGGGACGGTCTCGCCGAGCTCGCGGGACAGCGCCGGGGTCGTTGCGGTGGACCACGGGTCCTCGCCTTCCTCGACGACAGTCGCGACGACGTGCGCGTCGAACACCCTCTGATCTCCCACGACGGGCACGATGTGGACCGCGTCCTCGCACTGGTGCCTCCCGACGACGCCACCGGGATCCGCGCGGTCGGCGTCGACTCGTGGTTCACGGTGTTCGACGACGCCGACGGTGAGGACGACGCTCTCCCCGCGGCCGCAGCCGGGTACGTCGAGTGGCGTGGCTTCCTCGCCGACACCGTCGCGGTCACCGTGCCGTCACGACGCCGGCGGGGGTACGGCTCGACCGCCGCACGGCTGGCCACGAACGAGGCCATCGACGCGGGACTCGTGCCGCAGTGGTCGGTGCCGATGGACAACGCGACCGCCCGGCTGTTCGGCCTCTCGCTCGGCTTCACCGAACTGGGAGTGCACATCGGGATGGAATTGACCGACCCCGGGTAAGTTACGACCATGAGCACCGACAGCGGTACCCCGTCCTACGTGGAGAAGGGCGGCTTCGACCGCGACACGAACTACATCGAGGACCGCATCACCGACGATCCGTCGTCGCGCTACCCGGTGGAGGCCGGTCGTTACCGCCTCGTCGTGGCCCGCGCCTGCCCGTGGGCCAACCGCGCCATCATCGTGCGTCGGCTCCTGGGTCTCGAGGACGCCATCTCGATGGGAGTGTGCGGACCGACCCACGACAAGCGGAGCTGGACCTTCGATCTCGATCCCGACGGCCTCGACCCGGTGCTGAAGATCCCACGTCTGCAGGACGCGTTTCTCGCGCGCTTCCCCGACTACCCACGCGGGATCACCGTGCCCGCCATGGTGGAGGTGTCGACGGGCGAGGTGGTCACCAACGACTACCCGCAGATGACGCTCGACTTCTCGACGGAGTGGACGCGGTACCACCGTGAGGGCGCACCCGACCTCTACCCGGAAGCGTTGCGCGGCGAGATCGACGAGGTGGCGGAACTGATCTTCCACGACGTCAACAACGGCGTCTACAAGTGCGGTTTCGCCGGCTCCCAGAGCGCGTACGAGAAGGCGTACGACGCTCTCTTCGCGAGACTGGACTGGCTGAGCGACCGCCTCGAGAACCAGCGATTCCTGGTGGGCGACACCATCACCGAAGCCGACGTCCGCCTGTTCACGACGCTGGCGCGGTTCGATCCCGTCTACCACGGCCACTTCAAGTGCAACCGGAGCAAGCTCTCCGAGATGCCGGTGCTGTGGGCCTACGCCCGAGACCTGTTCCAGACACCGGGATTCGGCGACACCACGGACTTCGTGCACATCAAGTCGCACTACTACGAGGTGCACACCGACATCAACCCGACCGGCATCGTGCCCAAGGGGCCGGACCTGTCGAGCTGGTTGAGCCCACACGGCCGGGAAGCGTTGGGCGGCAGGCCGTTCGGAGACGGCACTCCCCCGCCGCCGCCGAAGGAGTCGGAGCAGGTTCCGGCCGAGCACTGGGCCTGACGACCCGGACGGGTCGGAAGGATCTGCGTCAGGGACGCAGAGTGAGAATCCTCGGCCCGTCCTCGGTGACGGCGACCGTGTGCTCCCAGTGCGCGGATCGCGATCCGTCCGTGGTGACCACGGTCCAGTCGTCGTCCAACACGCGGGTCTCGTGGGTGCCCAGTGTCAGCATCGGCTCGATGGCGAGCGTCGACCCCACCACCAGCTCGGGGCCCTTGCCCGGCGCACCCTCGTTGGCGAGGAACGGCTCCATGTGCATCTCGCGGCCGATGCCGTGGCCGCCGTAGCCGTCGACGATGCCGTAGGTACGTCCGTGCGCCGCCGAGGCGGCCAGCGTGCCCTGCTCGATGGCGTGCGAGACGTCTGTCAGGCGGTTGCCCGGGAGCATCGCGGCGATACCGGCCTCCATGGACAACCGAGTGGCCTCGCTCAGCTGCTCGTCGGCCTCGATGACGGCACCGACACCGAACGTCCAGGCGGAGTCGCCGTGCCAGCCGTCGAGAATGGCGCCGCAGTCGATCGAGACGAGGTCGCCCTCGGCGAGCACGTCGGACGAGTTCGGGATGCCGTGCACGACGCGATCGTTGATCGAGCTGCAGATGCTGCCCGTGAAGCCGTGGTACCCGAGGAACGACGGCACCGCGCCGGCGGCGCGAATAACCGACTCGGCGACGGCGTCGAGTTCGAGCGTGGACACGCCGGGCTTCGCCGCGTCGCGCACTGCGACGAGGGCGGCGCCCACGACTGCCCCGGCCGCAGCCATGGCGTCGAGCTCACCGGCGCTGCGGAACGGGACCACCTTGCGCTTACGTCCGAAAGCCATGGGTCAGTCGTCGCCCTGGATCGCGTCGATGACCTTCTTGTTGACGTCCTCGACCTCGCCGACGGCGTCGACCGTCACGAGGCGACCGTGGCCCTTGTAGTACTCGAGCAGCGGAGCCGTCTCGTCGCGGTAGACCTTCATCCGATTCCGGATGACGCTCTCCTTGTCGTCCTCGCGCCCACGGGCGAGCATGCGCTCGACCACGACGTCCTCGTCGATGACGAAGGAGACGACGGCGTCGAGCGTCGTGCCCGCGTCCTCGAGGATGGAGGCGAGTGAGTCGGCCTGATCGGTCGATCGCGGGAAGCCGTCGAGGATGAAGCCGTTGGTGGCGTCGGGCTCGGCCAGACGGTCGCGCACCATGTCCACGGTCAGCGCACTCGGGACCAGGTCGCCCGCGTCGAGGTACTTCTTGGCCTCGATGCCCAGGGGCGTCTTCTGGCCGATGTTCGCGCGGAAGAGATCGCCCGTCGAGACGTGGGGAATTCCCAGCTTCTCCGACAGCAGCGTCGCCTGCGTACCTTTGCCTGCTCCGGGAGGACCGAGGAGGACGAGTCTCACTTGAGGAACCCTTCGTAGTTGCGCTGCATCAGCTGGCTTTCGATCTGCTTCACCGTGTCGAGTCCCACGCTCACCATGATGAGCACCGCGGTTCCG
Source organism: Rhodococcus sp. SORGH_AS_0301 (assembly GCF_030818285.1). Taxonomy (NCBI): domain Bacteria; kingdom Bacillati; phylum Actinomycetota; class Actinomycetes; order Mycobacteriales; family Nocardiaceae; genus Rhodococcus; species Rhodococcus sp. SORGH_AS_0301. The sequence goes on along the minus strand of NZ_JAUTAC010000002.1, from coordinate 367,439 downwards.
CCGAAGGGCAGGTTCTGGGCGCCACCGGAGTTACCGATGTCGAGGAACAGGTTGGGAAGCACAGCGATGGTGCCGAGGTAGATGGCACCGGGCAGCGTGATGCGACTGAGAACGAAATTGAGGTAGTCGGCCGTCGGACGTCCCGGCCTGATGCCCGGGATGAATCCGCCGTACTTCTTCATCTCGTCGGCACGTTCCTCGGGGTTGAACGTGATGGCGACGTAGAAGTAGGTGAAGAAGACGATGAGGCCGAAGTAGATCGCGATGTACACCGGGTTCGCCGGGTTCACCAGATACGTGTTGATGGCGCGTTGCCACCAACTCGGATCCGCCGCCGTGCTGGCATTGGTCAGCTGGGCGATGAGATTGGGGAGGTACAGCAGCGACGACGCGAAGATCACCGGGATGACACCGGCCTGGTTGACCTTCAGCGGCAGGTAGGTGGACGAACCGCCGTACATGCGGCGGCCGACCATGCGCTTGGCGTACTGCACCGGGATGCGGCGCTGGCCCTGCTCGACGAAGACGACGCCGATGATGATGGCGAGAGCGGCGAGGCAGACGAGCGCGAAGACGATGCCGCCGCGGCTGTCGAGAATCGACTTGCCCTCGGACGGGATGCGCGAGGCGATGCCGGCGAAGATGAGCAGCGACATGCCGTTGCCGACGCCGCGCTCGGTGATGAGCTCGCCGAACCACATGACCAGGGCAGCACCCGCGGTCATCACCAGCACGATGGTGACCAGTCCGAAGATGGACGAGTCCGCGATGATGTCGAGGTTGCAGCCCTGGAGCAGCTGCCCGCGCGAGGCGAGCGCAACGAGACCCGTGGCCTGCAGGATCGCCAGCGCGATGGAGAGATAGCGCGTGTACTGCGTCATCTTCGCCTGGCCGGCCTGGCCCTCCTTGCGGAGTTCCTCGAACCGCGGGATGACCACGGTGAGGAGCTGGACGATGATGCTCGCGGTGATGAAGGGCATGATGCCGATCGCGAACACGGACAGCTGCAGCAGAGCGCCGCCCGAGAACAGGTTGATCAGCGAGTAGATGCCGGCGGAGTCGCCACCCGACACCTGGTCGATGCACTGACGGACGTTGCCGTAGTCGACACCGGGCGACGGCAGCGTCGCGCCGAAGCGGTACAGAGCGATGAGGCCGAGAGTGAAGAGGATCTTCCGTCTCAGGTCAGGTGTCCTGAGGGCCGACACAAAGGCGGAAAGCAACGATCCTCCTGGACGGGGTGACTAACGAGGGAGATGGTCGGGGCGCACTGGCACCCCGTCGAACTCTAACAGCGCCGCGGAGTGCGCAGCCCGGGCCGAGCCGGACAACCCACTCACCGTGGCACCGAACGGCCGATGGCCGCAGCACGAGAGTCGTACCACGGCCATCGGTCCGTACTGCCGGAGGCCCGCTCACTCGTCGAGTGAGCGGGCCGCCGAACTCACAACTCGGTGACGGATCCGCCGGCTGCGTTGATCTTTTCCTTGGCACTGCCGGTGAACTTGTCGGCGGTGATGGACACCTTCACCGACAGGTCGCCGTCGCCCAGGATCTTGACGAGACGGTTCTTGCGCACCGCACCCTTGGCGACCAGATCGTCCTTGGAGATCTCGCCACCCTCGGGGAACAGTCGCTCGATGTCGACCAGGTTCACGACCTGGTACTCGACCCGGTTGCGGTTGGTGAAGCCCTTGAGCTTCGGCAGCCGCATGTGGATCGGCATCTGGCCACCCTCGAAGCCGGCCGGGACGTTCTTACGAGCGCCCGTGCCCTTGGTGCCACGACCTGCGGTCTTGCCGCGCTTTCCGCCTTCACCGCGACCGACGCGGATCTTCGCGCTTTTCGAACCCGGTGCGGGGCGAAGATGATGCAATTTGATGGTCACTTGGTGACCTCCTCAACGACGACGAGGTGACGCACCACGTTGATCAGCCCGCGGGTCTGCGGGGTGTCCTCGCGAATCACCGACTGGCGGATCTTCTTGAGGCCCAGCGTGCGAATGCTGTCACGCTGGTTCTTCTTCTGACCGATGGTGCTCTTGATCTGGGTCACTCTGAGGTCAGCCATGAGCTGCTCCTGCTGCTGCCTGGGCGCGAGCGCGCAGCATGCCGGCGGGAGCGACGTCCTCGATCGGCAGACCACGACGAGCCGCGACCTCTTCCGGACGCTGCAGGCTCTTGAGAGCCGCAACGGTGGCGTGCACGACGTTGATCGCGTTGTCGCTACCCAGCGACTTCGCGAGGATGTCGTGGACACCTGCACACTCGAGCACGGCACGCACCGCGCCACCGGCGATGACACCGGTACCGGGGCTTGCCGGGCGCAGCATGACCACACCGGCCGCAGCCTCACCCTGGACGGGGTGCGTGATCGTGCTACCGATCAGCGGGACGCGGAAGAAGCTCTTGCGAGCCTCCTCGACACCCTTCTGAATGGCGGCCGGAACTTCCTTGGCCTTGCCGTAGCCGACGCCGACCAGACCGTTGCCGTCTCCGACGATCACGAGGGCGGTGAAGCTGAAGCGACGACCACCCTTCACGACCTTGGAGACGCGGTTGATCGCGACGACGCGCTCGAGGTTGTTCTTCTCGGGAGCGTTGCCGCCCCGCGAGTCGCGACGGTCGCGACCTCCACGGTTGTCTCCGCCGCGGTTGTCACCTCCGCCTGCATTGGGTCCTGCGTTGGCTCCGGCGGGTCCGCTGCCGCCGTCACGCCGTTGACGTCCCGGCATCAGGCTGTCCTTCCGTTGGTGAGCTGAATCTTCGCTGCGTTGGTCATCAGAACGTCAGCCCGCCTTCGCGAGCTGCATCGGCGAGTGCCGCGATGCGTCCGGCGTAACCGTGGCCACCGCGGTCGAAGACCACTGCCTCGATGCCGGCCGCCTTGGCACGCTCGGCGATGAGAGCGCCGACCTTCGCGCCACGGGCCTTCTTGTCGCCCTCGGTCGCGCGCACATCGGCCTCGATGCTGGACGCGGACGCGAGAGTGCGGCCGGTCAGATCGTCGATCAGCTGTGCGTGCAGGTGACGCGAGGAACGGTTGACGACCAGACGGGGACGCTCGGCGGTTCCGGAGACCTTCTTGCGAAGACGGAAGTGGCGGCGCGTCTTGGACAGGCGACGACGCGTGGAGGCGTCCTTGCCCAGCGGGATGCGCTTCGGGTTCGCGTCGGAACCCTTCGTTGCTGCGGAGTTGCTCATCACTTACCTGTCTTTCCGACCTTGCGGCGGATCTGCTCACCCTCGTACCGAACGCCCTTGCCCTTGTACGGGTCGGGACGACGGAGACGACGGATGTTGGCAGAGATCTGGCCGACCTTCTGCTTGTCGATACCCGAGACCGAGAATCGGGTGGGCGTCTCGACCGCGAAGGTGATGCCGTCGGGCGCCGTGATCGGCACCGGGTGGCTGTAGCCGAGAGCGAACTCGAGGTCGCTGCCCTTCAGTGCCACGCGGTAGCCGACGCCGTGAATCTCCATCTTCGTGGTGTAACCGGTGGTCACACCCGTGATGAGGTTCGCGACGAGAGTGCGCGAGAGGCCGTGGAGCGAGCGGCTACGACGCTCGTCGTCCGGCCGGTTGACCGAGAGGGATCCGTCATCGTTCTTGGCGATGGTGATCGGCTCGGCGATGGTGAGACTCAAGGTGCCCTTGGGTCCCTTGACGGTGACATCCTGGCCGGCGATGGTGACATCGACTCCGGCGGGAACTGTCACAGGAAGCTTTCCGATACGCGACATAGTGGTGGCCTCCCTTACCAGACGTACGCGAGGACTTCGCCGCCGACGCCCTGATTGGCCGCCTGGCGATCGGTCAGCAGGCCGGTGGACGTGGAGATGATCGCCACGCCGAGGCCGCCGAGCACCTTGGGCAGATTGGTGGATTTTGCGTACACACGCAGTCCGGGCTTGGACACCCGACGCACACCGGCGAGGCTGCGCTCGCGGCTGGGGCCGTACTTGAGGTCGACGATGAGGGTCTTGCCCACCTCGGCGTCCTCGGTGCGGTACTCGGAGATGTAGCCCTCACGCTTGAGGATCTCGGCGATGTTCGCCTTGATCTTCGAGTGAGGCAGCTTCACCTGATCGTGGTACGCCGAATTGGCGTTGCGCAGACGCGTCAAGAAGTCTGCGATCGGGTCGGTCATGGTCATGACAGAGTTCATGGCCCTTTCTCGCAGCGGTTCCCATGCAGCACGTGCGAGCTGGTGCCCTGGTAGCAGGGCCTGACTCGTCCCGTCGTGGGCCTACAGCGAAGTGTTCTGTCCTGACCGACTGTTGCCGGTCAGGGGTTGCGCTCCTACCAGTGCAGACGTGAGCACTGGCGGGTGTTTCGAGCATCATGGCAAGAAACCTGAGTAGCTCGGGTCGTATGCAGGCATGACGGTACCCGGGCAACCGGTCAAGTGTAAGGGAGTGACCTGCGGGGACCAAATCGGTGCAGGTAGGGCGGGTGGTGCCGGTACTGCAGGGGTGCGCACACCGGTTCCGGTGGGCGGACACCCTCTGCAGCCTGCGGCAAGGGGTGTGCGCATCACGGAACGAGTGCGCGGCGGTGGTGTCGGCCGGGTGCGGCGTGAGGTGCCGGTGTGGCACTCGCCAGTGCCGCAGGGGGTGTGCACACAGGTTGCGATGGGCGAACACCCCCTCCGGCCTGCCGCAACAGGTGTGAGCCTCACGGGAGGTGTGCACGGTGCCCAGCGCCGGCCCGAACGGTTCACCGCGACATCGGTCGGGTTCAGCCGCGGAACCAAGTTCGGTGACCGATTGGTCCGTTTCGCTCCGCCATTCTCGTTCAGCCTTTTAGTGTCCATTCACAACGTTTATCGCGCACGACGAGTGATGGAGGACGATGTGAAGACCGGTGTACGCACATTCGGCAAGGTCGGAATGGTGGGAGCGGCAGCTGCTGCGGCGCTGTTGGCAGGGTCGGGAACGGCGTCGGCGGCGGTGCTCGCCGTCGTCGCGGTACCCACGCCCGGCGTCGAATCGATCAGCACGCTGGTGACCGTGACACCCGCTCTCGCCTTCACGGGCGCGGTGGACTGCACCGTCACCGCGACCGAAGTGGGTGACGAGACCAACACGGCGAGCGCCTCGGGCCCCGTCACGCCATTCCTGCCGATCGCTCCCGCCGTCGGCACCGTCGTCATCGACGGACTCGAGGCCGGGCTCTACAGCGTCGCGGTGAGCTGTGACGACGGCGGCACATCGGTCGACACGCTCGTCGACCTCCCCGTCACAGTGCTTCCGGAGGGCAGCCTCCCGCCCGTCGTCCCGCCTGTCGGTGGCGGTGGCTCTCTGCCGTTGGACATCTTCGAGAGCTGACGTTCGACGGCGCGAGCCCCGGTCCTCAGGGAGGTCCGGGGCTCGTCTCGTGGGCGGGTCGATCCCGCCGCTCAGTCCTTGCCGTCTCCCCGATCACGCACCCGGTCACCGAGATTCGCCTTCTCGTCGCGGTCGAGCGCATCCACGTCGATGAAGCGCGACTTGCCCTGCGTGGCACGGTTGACGAAGAACGTCACCACCCACAGCGCCACACCGAGGAGCAGCATCGCGCCGGCGATGCGGTACTGGATCATCTGCGCATCGGTCCGCGCCCACGGTCCGACGAGGAACAGGCACAGCGTGCCGCCCGTCACCGGAACCCACAGCGGTGCACTGAAGCCCGTCGTCTCCTTCTTACGCTTGAGCACCAGGTTGGCGACGTTGACCACCGCGAACACGCAGAGCAGCAGCAGCCCGGTCGTTCCGGACAGAGCGCTGACGACCGAGTTCCCCTGCAGCTGGTTGACCACCACGATCAGCACCAGTGCCATGACGGTGGAGAACATGATGGCCGCCCACGGCGAGCGACGCGTCGGCAGAACAGCGCTCAGCGACTTGGGCAGGATGCGCTGACGCCCGAGGCCGTAGATCAACCGACTCGCCATCAGCATGTTGATCAGCGCCGTGTTGGCGACGGCGAACACCGTCAGGTACGGGAAGATTTCGTCGATCGGCAGTCCCGGTGCGCCGAGTCTCACGACGTGGAGCAGGATGCCCTCGCTGCCGGAGTCGTAGTCCAGCGGCAGGACCGCGATCACGGCCACGACGACGAGAACGTAGATGAGGCAGGCGATGCCGAGTCCGGAGAGCATCATCTTCGGGAAGATCTTCTCGGGCTCCTTGGTCTCCTCGACCATGTTCACCGAGTCCTCGAAGCCGACCATCGCGAAGAAAGCAATGGTGGTCGCGACGGTGACGGCGAGGAACCAGCCCTTCTCGTTGGCGTCGTCGAACACGACCAGATTGGCGATGTCGCCCTCGGCGCTACCACTTCCCACCGCGACGAAGCCGATCGCGATGACGATGGCGAGCGCTGCCATCTCGATGATCGTCAGGATCACGTTGAACTTGACCGACTCGCCGACACCGCGCAGATTGATCGCCGCCAGCAGCAGCATGAAGGCCAGTGCGACCACCAATTGCGCTGTGTCGCCGGTGGGTACGTCGAACCACCCGATGCCGTCCTCGGTGCTGAAGGTCTCGTGCAGGCCGGCCAACAGGTTGCCCGCCACCACGTTCGAGGACGTCGAGGCGCTGGTGATGCCGGAGCAGATGACGGCGAACGCGACGAGGAACGTCGCGAAATGGATGCCGAAGGCCTTGTGCGTGTACAGCGCGGCGCCGGCGGCCTGCGGGTACTTGCACACCAGCTCGAGATAGGAGAACGCGGTCAGCGTCGCCACGACGAAGGCGAGGATGAACGGCAGCCACGCCATTCCGCCGACATTGGCGATCATGTCGCCTGTCACGGCGTAGACGCCGGCGCCCAGGATGTCGCCGACGATGAAGAGCAACAGCAGTCCGGGTCCGAGGACCCGCTTGAGTTCCGGCGTGGCCGAGGTCTCGGTCTCCGCGGTCTGAGTCATGATTCCTCCGCTCGCTCCCCCGTCGCGCAACACTAGGCCCGGTGAGGCGCCGGCGCGAGGCATACGGCGGGAGACACGCAGAGAGGAACAGACCGTTCGGACCGCGCGACATTCCTCGACGCACTGCATCCGTGAACGCCGACAGGCCCGAGCCGTGATGGCTCGGGCCTGTCGGGGTGTGTCAGGTGATCAGATCACCAGGAGCTCTTGTGCACTCCGGGGAGCTCGCCGCGGTGCGCCATCTCGCGCACGCAGATACGGCAGAGGCCGAACTTGCGGAACACGGAGTGCGGACGGCCGCAACGCTGGCAGCGGGTGTACGCACGAACCGCGAACTTCGGCTTCTTGTTGGCCTTGTTGACCAGTGCCTTCTTAGCCATACGCTCAGTTCTCCTTGAACGGGAAGCCGAGGTGCTTGAGCAGCGCGCGGCCTTCGTCGTTGTTGGTGGCCGTCGTGACGACGGTGATGTCCATGCCGCGAGGGCGATCGATCTTGTCGACGTCGATCTCGTGGAACATCGACTGCTCGTTCAGGCCGAACGTGTAGTTGCCGTTGCCGTCGAACTGCGTGCCCGACAGGCCACGGAAGTCCCTGATGCGGGGAAGCGCGATGGACACGAGACGGTCCAGGAACTCCCACATGCGGTCGCCGCGCAGCGTGACGCGCGCGCCGATGGGCATGCCCTCGCGGAGCTTGAACTGCGCGATGGACTTGCGAGCCTTGCGGATCTCGGGCTTCTGGCCGGTGATCGCGGCGAGGTCTGCGACCGCACCGTTGATCAGCTTCGCGTCACGGGCGGCGTCGCCGACACCCATGTTGACGACGACCTTGACGATGCCGGGGATCTGCATGACGTTGGCGTACTCGAACTCGGTGTTCAGCGCGTCCTTGATCTCCTCGCGGTAGCGAGTCTTCAGGCGCGGAACGATCTTGTTCTCGGTGGTCGTCATCAGATGTCCTTCCCGTTCTTACGGGAAATCCGAACGCGCTTGCCGTTGTCGTCGGTGCGGTAGCCCACGCGGGTGGGGTTGCCGTCCGAGTCGATGACCGCGACGTTGGAAACGTGAATGGGGGCTTCCTGCGTGACGATGCCGCCCGAGGAGGCGCCGCGCTCGTTGGCCGAGACAGCGGTGTGCTTCTTGATGCGGTTGACGCCCTCGACGAGGACCTTGGAGGTCTCGGGGTAGGCCGTGATGACCTTGCCCTTCGCTCCCTTGTCCTTACCGGAGATGACGAGAACCGTGTCGCCCTTGTGCACCTTCATCTCACAACACCTCCGGAGCCAGCGACACGATGCGCATGAACTTCTTCTCACGCAGCTCGCGGCCGACCGGGCCGAAGATGCGGGTACCGCGGGGGTCGTTGTCAGGCTTGATGAGAACGGCAGCGTTCTCGTCGAACTTGATGTACGAACCGTCGGCGCGGCGACGCTCCTTCGTGGTGCGGACGATGACGGCCTTGACGACCTCGCCCTTCTTGATGTTTCCACCGGGGATCGCGTCCTTGACGGTGGCGACGATGACGTCGCCGATCCCGGCGTAACGGCGTGACGAGCCACCGAGAACGCGAATGCACAAGATTTCCTTGGCACCCGTGTTGTCGGCGACGCGAAGCCGCGACTCCTGCTGAATCATGGGTCTCCTAGTGACCTGGATGTACGTACGCGGCGGATACCGACCCGACGCGCGCGGTCTGTGGCCCTGGCCGACGCATGCGTCTACCACGGGCAACCGCTCTAGTGTAGGGAACACGCGGACGGGATCCAAATCCCCACCACGCGCGACGGCACAGGTCTCTGTCAGGCGCCGGTGGCACACTGATGTCCGTGGACAGCCTCGCACGGGGGGAGAACCGCCCCGCACCCTCGGACAGCCTCGACATCTCCGTGTCCGGCGCCGCCGTGGACATCTCGGCGCTCCTGCTGAACTCCGCGGGCCGGGTTCGATCGGACGCGGACCTGGTCTTCTTCAACAACCCGGTCGGCCCCGGTGTGACGTACGGCAGCGGCGGGATCCGCGTGGACACCGGTGCGGTGCCCCGCGACGTCGACACCGTGGCCGTCACCGCCAGCCTGGACGGATCGGGCCCCACCACGTTCGGCGGCCTGGAGCCGACCATCTCCATCGGACCGGACCTGTCGTTCCGGATGAGCGGACTCACGAGCGAGACCGCCGTCGTGTGCGTCGAGATCTACCGACGCGGCGACGCCTGGAAGGTCCGCGCCGTGGGCCAGGGCTTCGACGACGGGCTCGCGGGCATCGCGACGAACTTCGGCATCACCGTCGACGACGAGCCCGCGCCGGCCACGACACCGGCACCGACACCGACACCGACACCGACCGTCGTCCCCACCACAGCAGCACCACAACCCGTACCGACGCAGGGAGCACTGGCCGTGAGAAGTGAACTGTTCGCCCCCACCCACGCCGAGGTCCAGGGCGTCGGCATCCAGAAGCAGGGCAGCAAGATGGCCCGCGTCGCGATGAACGGCGAGATCATGGCGCGCTCGGGATCGATGGTGGCCTACCAGGGCGACCTGAAGTTCGAGGCGCAGGGATCCGGCGGCATCGGCAACATGATCCGTCGCACGGTGACGGGCGAGGGTGTGCCGCTGATGAAGGTGTCCGGTCGCGGCGACCTCTTCCTCGCGAACGCTGCCCAGGACGTGCACATCATCGACCTCGACGGCAGCGACGGTCTCACCATCAACGGCGCCAACGTGCTCGCGTTCGACTCGTCGCTGTCGTACCGCATCGGCCGGGTCCAGGGTGCGGCCGCCAGCAGCAACGCGGGCCTGTTCAACTGCATCTTCACCGGGCAGGGGCGCATCGCCATCACCACCGACGGGCAACCCGTCGTGCTGAACGTCGACCAGCCCACCTTCGCGGATCCGCAGGCTGCGGTCGCGTGGTCGTCGAGCCTGCAGACCTCGGTGAAGAGCAACGATCAACTCAACTTCGGCACCCTCATCGGCCGCAGCACCGGCGAGCGCTTCACCCTGCAGTTCTCCGGGCAGGGGTTCGTCGTCGTGCAGCCGTCGGAGCAGCCGCCCGGCGGGTTCGTCGGCGGCACGGGCGGCGGGCAGCAGGCCGGTGTCGGCGGCGCGCTGGGTGGCCTGCTCGGACGGTGACCCGCGCGACACGGGTTCCCGTCCCCGGGTACGGTTTCGGGGATGGTAACCGACAGGGCAGGCCTGAAGTCGGCCGAAATCGGCCGCGGGGCGGTGGCCGGTCCGGTCTGCCTCGACACCAGGGCGGGGGTGATGACGTGACGACACGCGTCGACACCGCGACGCCCTGGTGGCACGACGCCCCGCTGGACCGGGTCGTACGACTGTCCGGCGCCGCGATGCGCGATCTCGCCGAGTCGGTGGACCCGCTGCCGTCCGATGCTCCGGCCGCACTCTTCTTCACCCTGTCGAACGGCTCCGCGTCGGAGATGGTGGACGCCGTCGTCGCCGCGATCGAGCAGGCCGCGCTCGACCTCGTCCCCTTCCTGCTGCCCGGCGATGTCGGCGACCGCTCGTCGCTGGCGCGCGACGCCGCGCGGACCCGAGCGCGGCAGTGGGCGTCGACGAGCGAACACTTCGGTCCGTACCTCGCCCATCTCGCGGGCGCGTCGACGTCGGGTCGTCCCCTGCGTGTCGACGCCTTCGCTCGCGAGACCCGAGCCGCCGGTGCCGCCCGCGTGATCGCCGACGTCCACGGGCGAGAGCGCGCCGTCCTCGTCGTGGACGTCCCCGCCGACGCCGACCCGGCAGCGGTGGCGACCGCCGCGGAATGGTGGTGCAGCACCGGGACGGGCGTGTGGTTGACCGGGGCCGGTGCACCCGCCGTGGACAGGTTCCCGGTGCTGACCGTGCGCACTCCGTCGACCCCGGACGACGTCGACACCATCGTCGACCGCTTCCGGCCGCTGAGCTACCCGCCCGTCGAGGGGCGTCCGTACGCGGCCAGCGCGGCGGAGATCCTGCTGGACCGCGTCCTCTCCACCCGCGAGTGGGCGGCGGGCCGACGCCACAACCGCTCCGTCCGGCCGACGACGTTGAGCAGACCGTTCACGCTGGACGTGTCGTGGGTCGATGAGAGGGTCGCCATCGAGATCGACGGCCACGAGCACCGTGCGCGTGCTCAGTTCGCCGACGACCGGTCCCGCGACAACCTGCTGCAGACGCACGGCTGGATCGTGCTGCGCTTCACCAACGAGGACGTGCTCGCGGACCACGAGAGCGTGATGACGATGATCGAACAGGCACTGCACCGACGACGATCGAAGGGGACTCCCACGTGAGCGCGAACGAGTTGACCGGCACCGAGGTGTCCGTGCTGATGGTGCTGATGGCCGAGGCACGCGCGGTGCGCAACCCCGAACTGTCGACGCTCGGGCCCGAGTTGAAGAAGCCCCACCGGGACCACCTCGCGTCGCTCGGCCTGATCGAGGTGGGCAAGCAGGGTCGGACGATGACCGTCGAGCTCACCGACAAGGGCTGGAAGCACTGCTCCGACCTGATGGGCACGCAGGCGCCGAAGGGTGCGGCCGGCCCCGGCAAGGCCCTGTTCACCGTCATGGCAGGCCTCGGCCGGTGGTTCCACCGCGACGACGTACGTCCCGCCGAGGTCTTCTTCCCGCGCGACACTCCGACGTCGATCACGGCGCCGCCGACGCCACCCAACGCCATCGTCGCCCCCGCGGTCCGCAGTGAACTGTCCGCCGCGGACGTCGAACAGCGGATCCGGTCGACGTACGCGGACCTCGCTCGTGAGCCCGGGGCCTGGGTGCGGCTGTCGCGGCTGCGGCCCGCCCTGTCCGACATCTCGCGCACGGATCTCGACGAGGCGCTCGCCCGGCTGCGACGCGCCCCCGACGTCTCCCTCATCCCCGAGGAGAACCAGAAGACGCTGACCGACGAGGACCGCGCCGCGGCCGTCGATGTCGGCAACCAGCAGAACCACCTCTTGGCGATCGAACAGTGATGGGCGGCTCCACGATGACGACCACGAAGTCCGAACAGATCCGCGCTCTCGAGTCGGTGCGGCTGAGTTGGGCCCCCACACCCGACGACGTGTGGCGGTCCCAGTCGGACGTCCACGTGCCCGGGATGCACGAGCGGGTGTTCACCGAGGTCATGAGTGCGTACACCGACGCCGAGAACTCGGACGACGCCAGTCCGCTCGGCGTCGTCGTGCAGGGCCCCGCGGGTTCCGGCAAGACGCACCTTCTCGGGCAGGTCCGCGAGGAGGTGCAGTCGCGCGGCGGCTACTTCTTCCTCATCCGGCTCCTCGACGCCGCGGGTTTCTGGCGCTCGACGCTGATGGGCATGCTCGACGATCTCAACCGCCCATCGGGTCGCGGTGACGACAGTCAGCTCCGCCTGGTCCTGCGGCGGCTCTGCGACATCGCCGGCGTGAGCGAGGACCAGCGGCGACAGGTCATGGGCGAGACCATGATCGACGCCGACACGCTGAACGAGTTCGTCACCGGCGTCTACAAGGCCCATCCCCGCCATCGTCGGACCTCCCAGCACACCCTGCGTGCCCTGGTCCTCTCGATCGCACCCGACGCGGCCGTGCAGGACATCGGCGACGCCTACCTGCAGTCGATCGACGACGTGGACGCCGACGAGTTCGAGTCGTGGGGCATCCGCCGCGCGGAGCTCGGTCACCAGGGCATCGCGGAGAACATCTCCCGACTGCTCGCGATCACGGGTCCCACCATCCTCGCCATCGATCAGATCGACACCCTCGTCGCGCAGGCGCGCACCGGCGCCGACAAGGACTACGCGGACGAGCAGGAGGACAAGGTGGTCGAGCAGCTCGCCCACGGTCTGATGACTCTCCGTGAGACGTTGCCGCGCACCGCCTCCGTGTTGTCGGCGCTGTCGAGCGCGTGGGATCTGATCGCCGCTCGCGGGGTCGCACCGATGCGTGACCGGTTCCGGGTGACGCAGCGGCTCAAGCCGATTCCGTCGTCGGACGTCGGCCGCCTGCTGCTCGAGCGTCGCCTCGAGGCGTGCTTCCGCGAGGTCGGCTTCGCCACCCCGCACCCGACATGGCCGGTGGCCGTCGACGCGTTCGACAAGGCGCCGGACTTCACTCCCCGCCAGCTGCTCATCGCCGTCGACAAGCACATCCGCCACTGCCTCGAGACGGGGGTCGCGACGGAACTGACCGACTTCGCCTCCAGCGGAGGGGGATCCGACACACCGTCGCTCCCCACGGCCAAGCGATCCGAACTCGAGGCGCTCGACGAGCGGTACGCGCAGTTGCGCAGCGCCGCGGACGTCTCGACACCGCTCGAACCCGGCACCGAGGACAGCCTCGTCCCGGCACTGCTCTCCGCCGGTCTCGACGCCTGGATCCACGAGCACCAGTCGTCCGACGACAGCCTCGCGCAGGATCCTCCGCCGAGCGGCCGCCCAGCATTGCACGCACGGCTCCGCCACACCGTCGACAGCGACACCGACGACGAGGAACACTGGTGCTTCCGCGCCGTCTCCTCCACCAATGCCCGTGCGGCCCTGGCCCGTATCGAGCGGGCCGTCACCGCGGCGGGTCTCCACATCGACATGCCGCGCCGTCGGTTGATCCTCATCCGCAACGCACCGTGGCCCAAGGGCGCGAAGACGGAACAGACCGTGGCGGCGCTGCACCGCGCCGGTGGTGTCGAGGTGCCGCTGAGCGAGGACGATCGCCGCTCGCTGCACGCCCTGGGCGCTCTCCGGTCGGAGAACTCGCCGGCCCTCACGTCGTGGCTGCTCGCTCGCAAGCCGGCGCACGAGATCGCGTTGTTCCGCGAGGTGCTGCCCGACGCGAGCGTCGTCGACGACGACCAGGCACTCATCGAACCCGAGGTGTCGCAGGCTCCCGCGGCAACTCCGCGCCGGGAGCAGATCGAGATGGGGACGGAGCTCAGCACCAACGCCGAGGTCCGCATTCCGCTCGAGGCGCTGCGCAAGCACACGGCGATCTTCGCCGGATCGGGCAGCGGCAAGACCGTGCTCATCCGCCGGCTGGTCGAGGGAGTGTGCCCTGCACGGTGTCTCGTCGATCGTGCTCGACATCAACAACGATCTCGCCCGCCTCGGGACACCGTGGCCGGAGGACGAACGCACGTGGCCGCCGGGCGACGAGGCGAAAGCTGCTGCGTACCTGCGGGACACGGACGTCGTCGTCTGGACTCCGCGCAAGTCGTCGGGGCGGCCGCTCAGTTTCCAGCCGCTCCCCGACTTCGCCAGCGTCGTCAACGACAAGGACGAGTTCGACGCGTCCGTCGAGTCGGGTCTCGCGGCGCTGGCTCCCGCCGCACTGGCGACGGGCACCACGGAGAAGGCGAAGCACCGCCAGGCGGTGCTGCGCGCGGCACTCGACGGGTTCGGGCGGCGCTCGGCCGGCGACATGTCGGACTTCATCGACCTGCTGGAGAATCTCCCCGCCGACGCCAGCGATCTGCGCGACGCCGTGCGCATCGCGGCCGATCTCGCCGAGAACCTCAAGGCCGCGATGACGAACGACCCGATGTTCGCCGGGTCCGGCACTCCCGTCGATCCGGGCGTGCTGCTCACCCCGGCCGAGGGAAAGAAGGCGCGCGTGTCCGTCATCAACCTCTCGGGGCTCACCACCGAGGAGCAGAAGCAGAGCTTCGTCAATCAGCTGCAGATGGGTCTGTTCGCTTGGATCAAGAAGAACCCGGCGGGTGATCGACCGCTCGGCGGACTCTTCGTCATGGACGAGGCGCAGAACTACGCGCCCTCGGACAAGGCGACACCGGCCACGCACAGCACGCTCGCACTCGCGTCGCAGGCCCGGAAGTACGGCTTGGGCCTCGTCTTTGCGACACAGGCACCCAAGGGGCTGCACAATCGCATCGCCGGAAACGCGGCCACCCAGTTCTACGGCCTGCTGAACAGTCCCGCCCAGATCCAGGCGGCGCAGGAAATGGCGCGCGCCAAGGGCGGTTCCGTACCCGACGTCGGACGTCTCCCCGCAGGTCAGTTCTACGCGGCCGTCGAGGGTTCGGAGTTCCGGCGTACGGCCACTCCCCTGTGCCTCACCTTCCACCCGAAGAGTCCCCCCACCGAAGAGGAGGTCCTCGCGCTGGCGCGCGAGTGAGAGGAGAAGTCCTGGCGCCGGCGCGCGAGTAGCGTTGTTCGCATGGCTTATAGATTTCTGGGCAACAGCGGACTCAAGGTTTCCGAGATCACCTACGGCAACTGGCTCACCCACGGGTCGCAGGTGGAGAACGACGTCGCGACCGCCTGCGTGAAGGCGGCTCTCGACGCCGGCATCACGACGTTCGACACCGCGGACGTCTACGCCAACGGCGCGGCCGAGACCGTGCTGGGCAAGGCGGTGGCGGGCGAGCGTCGTGAAGGTCTCGAGATCTTCACCAAGGTGTATTTCCCGGTCGGCGAGAAGGGCCCGAACGACACGGGGCTCTCGCGCAAGCACATCTTCGAGGGCATCGAGAACTCTCTGCGACGCCTCGGCACCGACTACGTGGATCTCTACCAGGCGCACCGATACGACCACGAGACGCCGCTCGAGGAGACCATCGCCGCCTTCGGTGACGTCGTCCAGCAGGGCAAGGCGTTGTACATCGGCGTGTCCGAGTGGACCGCGGACCAGCTCCGCGAAGCGCAGACACTGGCCCGGCAGCGCGGTTTCTCCATCGTCTCCAATCAGCCTCAGTACTCCGCACTCTGGCGCGTCATCGAGTCCGACGTGGTCCCGGCGTCCAAGGAACTCGGTATCTCGCAGGTCGTCTGGTCACCGCTGGCTCAGGGCGTCCTCACGGGCAAGTACGTTCCCGGACAGCCGCTTCCCGAGGGGTCGCGCGCGACCGACGACAAGGGCGGCGCGGACATGATCTCGCGCTACATGAACGACGAGACGCTGACGCGCGTGCAGAAGCTGAAGCCGATCGCCGACGACCTGGGCATCACGATGTCCCAGCTCGCCATCGCCTGGGTGCTGGCCAACGACAACATCGCGGCCGCTCTCGTCGGCGCGTCTCGTCCCGAGCAGATCGCCGACAACGTCAAGGCGCAGGACGTCACCCTCGACCCCGACGTGCTCGCCAAGATCGACGAGGCGCTGGGCGACATCGTCGAGAAGGATCCGTCGAAGACGGTGAGTCCCGAGAAGCGTCTGGTCTGAGGTCAAGATCAGGTAAAGGATCGGTCAGATACGTCTGAAGGCGTGCAGGATCCGGGATGCCGGGGTCGAATGAGACAGGACTTCCGTACCCCGGATCCTTGCGGCCGACGGTGGCACCCTCACCACCATCGAGAATGCCATCAATTCCACCTTCGAACCCGTCACCGAGGCGGTCACCACCGTCGTCTTCTTCTCCGTCGACATCGGCGGCGCGTCGGTCCCTCTGGTCGTGATCTGGCTCCTGGCCGCCGCGATCATCTTCACGGTCACCTTCAAGTTCCTGCAGGTACGCGGCGCCAAACACGCGGTGGAACTGGTCCGCGGGAAACACGACGACCCCACAGCACCCGGCGAGGTGAGCCACTTGGGAGCCCTGACCGCCGCCGTGTCCGGCACCGTCGGGCTCGGCAACATCGCCGGTGTCGCGGTCGCGGTCACCCTGGGCGGACCCGGTGCCACGCTGTGGATGATCCTCGCCGGCTTCCTCGGTATGGCCACCAAGTTCGTCGAGTGCACGCTGGGTGTGAAGTACCGCGACGTCCACGAGGACGGCACCGTCTCCGGTGGTCCCATGAAGTACCTCACCAAGGGGCTCGCGGAGCGCGGGATGAGCCGAGTCGGGAAGATCATGGCCACCGTCTACGCCGTGATCATCATCTTCTTCGGCATCTCCGGCGGAAACATGTTCCAGGCGAACCAGACCTACGCTCAGGTGCGCAGTGTCACCGGTGGCGACGAGGGTTTCCTCGGCTCGGACGGCGCGAAGTTCGGTTTCGGGCTCGTCGTCGCCGTGGTGATCGGGCTGGTCATCATCGGCGGGATGAAGTCCATCTCCGCCGTGACGGCCAAGCTGGTTCCCGCCATGGCCATCGTCTACGTGCTGGGATGCGCCGTGGTGATCGCCGTCAACATCGAGCAGGTCCCCGGCGCCATGAGTGCGATCGTGACGGGCGCCTTCTCCCCCACGGGCGTGGCGGGTGGCGTACTGGGCGTCATGATCATCGGCATCCAGCGCGCCGCGTTCTCGAACGGGACTGGGTTCGGCCTCCATCGCGCACTCGGCAGTCAAGACGCGTCATCCGGTCACCGAGGGATTCGTGGCCATGCTCGAACCGTTCATCGACACGGTCGTGATCTGCACGGCCACCGCTCTGACGATCGTCATCGCGAACACGCAGTCCTGGCAGGACCAGCGCGCCATCGTCGCGGAGACCGGCGCTCTTCCTGCCGGCGGCGTCACACTCACCTCGGACGCGTTCGAGACGGTGCTCCCCTGGTTCCCGTACATTCTGACGGTCGCGGTGGCGCTCTTCGCGCTGTCCACCGCCATCACGTGGGCCTACTACGGGTCGCAGGCGTGGACGTCCCTCTTCGGCCGCAGCGCCCTCGCCAGGCACAGCTTCACCGTCATCTTCTGCCTCTTCACCGTCGTCGGCACGGTGCTGTCGCTCGGATCCGTACTGGACTTCGCGGATGCGGCGCTGTTTGCCCTGGCCTTCGTCAACATCATCGGCCTCTACCTGCTGCTTCCCGTCGTGAAGCGGGAGTTGCGCGACTACATGGCGCATCGCCGGGGCGAGACGGTGGCGGTCGACGACGTGGACGTCACGGGCTGACCGCGCCTACGCCTCCAACGCCCCCGCGATCCGCTGTTCGATCTGTGCGTACGCCGTCGTCGGCAGCGTCACCAGGCCCTCGAGCTCGGTGCGCGCCTTGCGGTACGCCGCCTGTCGCTCGGCGGGGGTCGAGGCGCCGTCCAAGGCCATGCGCAGCAGCGACTGCGCGCGAGTGAGTCGGTTCTGCTCCGCCTCACTGAAGTTCCCGCGGCGGCGACGCTTGGCCTCGGACTCGGCGGCGGTGAACGCCATTGCGTAGTCGTGCACGGCCGAGCGGTAGAGCCGCTGCGCCTCGACATCGCCGACCAGTTCGTCCGCCGCCGACGGCCGGAGGGAGTCGGCTTCGAGCTTGGCTCGGTGGAAGGCCACCGTCATCGGGTCGCGCATGTTCGTCATCATGGGGAACTCGAGCAGGTTGATGACGTCGGTCTCGTAGGCGAACCACCGAGCGTTCACGTCGTCGTGCTCGGCGAGCGCCTTCTCGACGGATCGACGTTGTGTCTCCGCGTCCTGCTTCGTGGACTTCGAGAGTTCGAGCGCTGCGACCTTGGCCTGCTGCTTGATGCGGTACCGCTCGAGGCGACGATCCGCACGTCGCTCGTTGGCGGCGCTGACCGCCTTGGCCGCACCCGCGATGGACCCGCCGAAGACGAACCACAGCCACCAGTACTGGCCGGCGAACTGCATCACACTGTCCATGCCGATCCCCTCTCGTCCGGCCATCGTAGCGAGGACCGGAGAACGCAGAACGACCCCGCACTCACGAGGAGTGCGGGGTCGTCCATGGGTGCTGCAGGTGTTACTTGGCCTTCTCGAGGACCTCGACCAGTCGCCAGTGCTTCGTGGCGGACAGGGGGCGGGTCTCCATGAGCTGAACGCGGTCGCCGACGCCGGCGACTCCGTTCTCGTCATGGGCCTTGACCTTGGTGGTGCGTCGGATGATCTTGCCGTAGAGGGCGTGCTTCACACGGTCCTCCAGCTCGACGACGATCGTCTTCTGCATCTTGTCGGAGACGACGTATCCGATACGCGTCTTCCGGCTGTTGCGGGTGGTCTCTTCAGTCACTGTTTCCTCGCTCATGCTGCGTCACCTGCCGTGTCCTCGGAAGGTCCGGCGGCAAGCCCGAGCTCGCGCTCGCGCATCACGGTGTAGATGCGCGCGATCTCGTGGCGGACGACGCGCAGCCGACGGTTGTTGTCCAGCTGGCCGGTGGCCATCTGGAAGCGGAGGTTGAACAGCTCCTCCTTCGACTCACGAAGGCGGGTGATCAGTTCTTCGTCGCCGAGCTCGCGGAGCTCGGCAGCCGGGGTACCGGTAGCCATCAGAACTGAACCTCCCTCGTGATGATGCGTGCCTTGATCGGCAGCTTGTGAATCGCGCGCGTCAGTGCTTCACGAGCGATCTGCTCGTCCGGGTAGCTGAGCTCGAAGAGCACGCGGCCGGGCTTGACGTTGGCGACCCACCACTCCGGCGAACCCTTACCGGAACCCATGCGGGTCTCGGCAGGCTTCTTCGTGAGCGGACGGTCCGGGTAGATGTTGATCCAGACCTTGCCACCACGCTTGATGTGGCGGGTGACGGCGATACGGGCTGCCTCGATCTGACGGTTGGTGATGTAGGCGGGCTCGAGAGCCTGGATGCCGTATTCACCGAAGGTCACCTGAGTTCCGCCCTTGGCGGCACCCGAACGCTTGGGGTGGTGCTGCTTGCGGTGCTTGACCCGACGGGGGATCAACATGCGTCAGCCCTCCTTCTGCTCGGTCGTAGCGGGTGCATCAGCGGTTGCGGTCGCTGCGCGGCCGGCCTCGGTGCTGGTCGCCGTGGTGCCCGAGGCACCGCTGCGACGCGGACGAGACGGACGCTCGCGACGGGGACGATCGCCTGCCGGAGCAGCGGCGGCGACAGCTTCACGCTTGCCACCGACGATGTCGCCCTTGTAGATCCAGACCTTCACGCCGATGCGACCGAAGGTGGTCTTCGCCTCGTAGAGGCCGTAGTCGATGTCCGCACGCAGTGTGTGCAGCGGAACGCGACCTTCGCGGTAGAACTCGGAACGGCTCATCTCCGCGCCGCCGAGGCGACCGGAGCACTGAACGCGGATGCCCTTGACGTTCGGCTGACGCATGGCCGACTGAATGGCCTTGCGCATCGCACGACGGAAAGCGACACGGTTCGAGAGCTGCTCGGCCACACCCTGTGCGACGAGCTGTGCCTCTGACTCGGCGTTCTTGACCTCGAGGATGTTCAGCTGGACCTGCTTGCCGGTCAGCTTCTCGAGCTCGGAACGGATGCGATCCGCCTCGGCGCCGCGGCGACCGATGACGATGCCCGGACGCGCGGTGTGGATGTCGACGCGAACCCGATCACGGGTGCGCTCGATCTCCACCTTGGCGATGCCGGCGCGCTCCATGCCCGTGGCGAGGAGCTTGCGGATCTGCACGTCTTCCTTGACGTACTCCGCGTACTGCTTGTCTGCGTACCAGCGGGACTTCCAGTCGGTCGTGATGCCGAGGCGGAAGCCGTGCGGGTTGATCTTCTGGCCCACTACTGAGCTCCCTTCCGGCGACCACGTGTCGAGCCGCCGGTCTTGGGCAGGCTCTCCACGATGACCGTGATGTGAGATGTGCGCTTACGAATGCGGAACGCACGACCCTGGGCACGAGGCTGGAAACGCTTGAGGGTCGCGCCCTCGTCGACGAATGCAGCCGAGACGATCAACGTGCTCGGATCGAGATCCAGGTTGTTCTCCGCGTTGGCCGCTGCCGAGGCAACGACCTTGGCGACGGGCTCGCTGGCAGCCTGCGGTGCGAACTTGAGGATGTTCAGGGCATCCTCGACGCTCTTTCCGCGGACCAGGTCCACGACGCGACGGGCCTTCATCGGCGTCACGCGAACGTGCTTGGCCGTGGCCCGGGCGATCGGGTTGTCGGTGGGGGTGAAGTTGGTCATCGCCGCTTCGCCTTCCGGTCGTCCTTGATGTGACCCTTGAAGGTCCTCGTCGGCGCGAATTCACCGAGCTTGTGTCCGACCATCGCATCCGAGACGAACACCGGGACGTGCTTGCGACCGTCGTGGACGGCGAAGGTGTGACCGATGAAGTCGGGGGTGATGGTCGAGCGGCGTGACCAGGTCTTGATGACCTGCTTCGTGCCCTTGTCGTTCTGAACGTCCACCTTTTTCAGGAGGTGGTCGTCGACGAACGGGCCTTTCTTCAGACTGCGTGGCATCTGCTACTCCCTCCTGATTATCGCTTGTTCTTGCCGGTGCGGCGGCGGCGGACGATGAGCTGATCGCTCGGCTTGTTCTTGCGGGTACGGCCTTCCGGCTGTCCCCACGGGCTGACCGGGTGGCGACCACCGGAGGTCTTGCCCTCGCCACCACCGTGCGGGTGGTCGACCGGGTTCATGACGACACCACGGACGGTCGGGCGCTTGCCCTTCCAGCGCATACGGCCGGCCTTGCCCCAGTTGATGTTGGACTGTTCGGCGTTGCCCACCTCGCCGACGGTGGCGCGGCAGCGCACGTCGACTCGACGGATCTCACCGGACGGCATACGCAGCGTGGCGTAGGCGCCTTCCTTACCGAGGAGCTGAGCACCGGCACCGGCGGAGCGAACCATCTTGGCGCCGCCACCCGGACGAAGCTCCACCGCGTGGATGGTGGTACCCGTCGGGATGTTGCGGAGCGGGAGGTTGTTGCCGGGCTTGATGTCGGCCGTGGCACCCGACTCGATGGGCGAACCCTGCGAGATGCCCTTCGGCGCGATGATGTAGCGCTTCTCACCGTCTGCGAAGTGCAGCAGCGCGATGTTGGCGGTGCGGTTGGGGTCGTACTCGATGTGAGCGACCTTGGCCGGCACGCCGTCCTTGTCGTTGCGGCGGAAGTCGATGAGCCGGTAGGCGCGCTTGTGACCGCCACCCTTGTGACGGGTGGTGATGCGGCCGTGTGCGTTGCGGCCACCGCGGCCGTGCAGCGGGCGGATGAGCGACTTCTCCGGTGTCGAGCGCGTGATCTCCGCGAAATCGGAGACACTCGCGCCACGACGACCGGGAGTGGTCGGCTTGTACTTACGAATTGCCATGTTTGTCTCGTCCCTTGATCCTCGAGGACCCTCTGAGCTCCGGCCGCTTACGCGACCGGGCCTCCGAAGATCTCGATGGGCTTGCTGTCGGCCGAGAGGGTCACGAGCGCGCGCTTGGTGCTCTTACGCGTGCCGTAGCCGAATCGGGTCCGCTTGCGCTTGCCCTGCCGGTTGGCGGTGTTCACGCTGGTCACAGTCACGCCGAAGACCTTCTCGACAGCGATCTTGATCTGCGTCTTGTTCGAGTCCGGGTGCACGATGAACGTGTAGGTCCCCTGCTCGATGAGCCCGTACGACTTCTCCGAGATGACCGGGGCCAGCAGGATGTCGCGGGGATCGGCAATGGTGCTCACTTGTCCTCCTCCTGTGAATCCGTTGCTGCCTTGGCCGGTCCTGCGATGAACGTGTTCAGTGCCTCGACACTGAAGATCACGTCGTCTGCCTCGAGGACGTCGTAGGTGTTGAGCTGATCGGGCGCGATGGGGTGAACGCCGTCGAGGTTCTGGACGGACTTCCATGCGGCCAGGTCTGCGCGGCCGATGACCAGCAGAACCTTCTTGCGATCGGTGAGCTCCGCGAGGAACGTGCGAGCACCCTTGGTGGAGGGCACCTGTCCCGCGACGAGCTCGGTGATCACGTGGATGCGCTCGCTGCGCGCCCGGTCGGAGAGGGCACCGCGGAGAGCTGCAGCGATCATCTTCTTGGGGGTGCGCTGGCTGTAGTCGCGCGGCTGCGGGCCGTGGACGGTGCCACCGCCGACGAACTGCGGTGCGCGGGTCGAGCCCTGACGTGCGCGGCCGGTGCCCTTCTGGCGGTACGGCTTCTTGCCGCCACCGCGGACCTCGCCACGCGTCTTCGTCGAGTGCGTTCCCTGACGTGCCGCAGCGAGCTGCGCGACGACGACCTGGTGCATCAGCGCGATGTTCGCGGTGCGATCGAAGATCTCGGCGGGGAGATCGACGGTGCCGTTGGTCTTGCCACCGAGCTCCTTGACGTCGAGCGTCAGGTTGGCTTCGGTCTTCTTCTCGAGACTGGTCATGCTCGCGCACCACCCTTCACTGCGCTCTTGACGATCACGACGCCGCCCTTGCGGCCCGGGATCGCACCCTTGATCAGCAGCAGACCGTTCTCGGCATCGACCTTGTGCACCGAGAGGTTCTGCGTGGTGATGCGGTCGCTACCCATGCGGCCCGACATGCGCATGCCCTTGAAGACACGGCCGGGGGTCGCGCAGCCACCGATGGAACCGGGGCGGCGGTGGACAGCCTGCGCACCGTGGCTCGCGCCCTGGCCCTTGAAGCCGTGGCGCTTCATCGTTCCCGCGAAGCCCTTGCCCTTGCTGACTCCGGTGACGTCGACGAAAGCGCCGTCCTCGAACTCGGCTGCGGTGAGCTCCTGGCCGATCTCGTAGCCTGCGGCGTCGGCGACGCGCAGCTCCGCGAGATGGCGGCGAGGCGTGACGCCTGCCTTGGCGAACTGGCCGGTGACCGGCTTGTTCACCTTGCGGGGATCGATGGCACCGAAGGCGACCTGGACGGCGCTGTAGCCGTCGCGCTCCTCGGTACGGATCGCGGTCACGACGTTCGGGTCAGCCTTCACGACGGTGACCGGGACGACGCGGTTGTTCTCGTCGAAGACCTGGGTCATGCCGAGCTTGGTGCCCAGAATGCCCTTGGCCGGACGCTTGATGTTGTCAGTCATGGTTGTCTCCGCGCTCACTGAATGTTGACGTCGACGCTTGCCGGCAGGTCGATGCGCATGAGCGCGTCGACCGTCTTCGGCGTCGGGTCGAGAATGTCGATGAGTCGCTTGTGCGTGCGCATCTCGAAGTGCTCGCGAGAGTCCTTGTACTTGTGCGGCGAACGGATGACGCAGTACACGTTCTTCTCGGTGGGCAACGGCACAGGTCCGACCACGCGTGCCCCGGTGCGGGTCACGGTCTCGACGATCTTGCGCGCGGACGCGTCGATCGCCTCGTGGTCGTAGGCCTTGAGCCTGATGCGGATCTTTTGTCCCGCCACGCTTATGTCCTCTTCCTTGCCCTGGTTAACCGTTGGTCAGGTCTCTCGTCTCCGGATGTCGATCCGGAGAACCCGGCAGTGTGCTGACCCGACGCCGGCATGAAGCCGAGCGCGAGGCGCATCCATGAGGACGAACGTGGCGGACTCTCGCATCCACGCACACGCGTAGCCAGGAGGAATCCGTTGCCGCTGTTCATCTGTCATGGTTCTCCGGTCCACGCGGTCGGGCGTGTCGCATTCCCGCACATGATTTCTCCCTCGGCCCGAACTCGACCGGCGGGAGAACGCGGACCGGATGCGCCCATCGTGCCGGCGCAATCACTGCATGTCGTTCTCGTCGCATACCTCGACCGCGAGATCACGTCGCAACACGCACAACAGAGATCACCTCGGTCAAGGCAACCCGAACAGTATTACCCACGCCGGGGGTCGAGTTCAAATCGAGGCGGTACCGCGGCCGGAACGCACGGTCGATCGCAGCGATCCGCGCAGGTGGTACCCATCCGCACGTGGTGCAACCAGCGCGGACGACCGGTCAGCGCGCGGATTTACCGCGCCCGACCAACTTACCGCCGAGTAAGGTGCAGCCATGGCAACGGTCACCAGCACGTACGCGCTCTGGCAGCGACTCCCCGGCGGGATCACCCGCTCCCTGGCGTTCTCCGCGGGAATGTGTGTCCGCGTGCCCTTCTTCGCCACGGTCCTCCCCCGCGTACGGGAGCTCGCCCCCGGGCGGTGCGTGGTCTCCGGGCCCACGTGGTTCGGAGTGCACAACCACCTGGGCACCTTCCACGCCATCGCGGCCTGCAATCTGGCCGAGGTGGCGATGGGGATGCTCGCCGAGGCGACGATCCCCACGACCCACCGGTGGATCCCCAAGGGCATGAACGTCCAGTACCTGGCCCCCGGCAGATCCGGGCTCACCGCCACCGCGCTGCTCGACGATCGGCCGGACTGGGAATCGGTGACCAGCGGCGTGGAACTCGTCATCCCGGTCAGCCTGCGCGACGCCGGCGGCACCGAGGTCGTCCACGCCGACATCACCGTGTGGGTCAGCCCGCGGTGACTTCCGACCGGCCTCCGGCCTGCCCGCGGTGACGTCCGACCGGCCTCCGGCCTGCCCGCGGTGACATCCGACCGGCCTCCGGCCTGCCCGCGGTGACATCCGGTGCTCTGCTGTCGGTCAGCTCCCGGGAGGTGCTTCCGACAGCGCTGCCGGCCGGAAGGTGCGCTCGGTGAGCAGACGTCTCGGCGAGAAGGACCGGCGAACAGGGTCGTAGGCGCGGTACGGGAACCAGAACACCGCGTGCGAGAGCCAGGTGACCGGTGCGACGAGCCACCGCAACGACCAGTTCGAGCGACCGTGGATCTCGAAACTGGTGATGCCGGCCTTGACGAACGACGTGTACTGCAGCGGCGGTGTCAACGCGCGCCGCGGCGAGATGTCGGCCCACATCTCGGTGGGCTGGACGATGGAGTAGCCGGCCTCGATGAGACACAGCGCGAAGTCGATGTCCTCGTGCACGTCGGAACGGGACGTCAGCTTGTCCTGGACCGCGTCCCAGGCCTCCAGCCGCACCGCCATGTTGGCGCCGTGCATGTTGTCGATCTTCATGCCGTTGCCCAGGACCTTCGCCCGGACGAGCGCGTCGACGAGCCATTTCTTCGACCTGGTGAACGGTGAGTCGTAGGGCGCGCTCAATCCCGTGATACCACCGAGATTGAGATCGGAATCCGCGTCCCGGAATGTCTGCTTCACGGCGGACACCCATCCGGCGCCGATTCGGGTGTCCGCGTCGATACGCCCGATGATGTCCGATGTCGCTTCCCGGAAACCCGTATTACGGGAGAAGAACAATCCTTTTCGCGGTTCGTGCACGAGGCGAATCTTCGGCTCGCGCGCCGCGTACTCCTTCACGATCTGCACCGTGTCGTCCATCGACCCGTTGTCCACGACGATGACCTCGGACAACTCGTCGATCTGCGGCAACACGTGATCGAGACACGCTGCGATGTAGTCCTCCTCGTCGAGGACAGGAATGACGAGACTGGTGACCGTTCCCTGCAATGTCATGATCGGCGACCCCCTTTCCACCGTCGACAATAAGGGGACGCGCCGCAAAGTTCGACACGCTCGCGGCCGTGGCGCACAGCCGGAGAATCAGACTCCGAGGGACGCCGCCACCATGGGCCAGGATTCGTGCAGGTCCTCCTGCCAGTAGGCCCAGGAATGCGTTCCGTTGTCTCGGAACTTCACCGTGGCCGGAATGCCGAGTTGCGCCAGTCGCTCCGCGAACGTCCGCGTGCACGTGTTGGTGATCGACTCGATGCCGCCGCCCACGACGACCCGGTTGATCAGTGCGGGGACGTCGCCTGCGATGCGGGCACTCTGGAGAGTCTCGTCGAAGCCCGGCAGCCCACTCCCCGTGGTGACGTAGAGAGGAGTGCCGCGCAGCTTGTCCGCGTTGAGCAACGCGTCGTTGGCCGCCCACTCCGGACCGTCGTCGGGTCCCCACATGTTCTCCGTGTCGCCCCCGCCGCGCGCCTCGACCACGAGCTTGACGAAGGCGCGGCCCAGGTCGTCCGATGTGCCGGCACAGCCGCTGAAGGACGCGACCGACGAGTAGAAGCCGGGTCGATCGGCGGCCAGCATCAGAACCGCGCTCGCTGCCATCGAGATGCCGCCGACGGCCTGGGTACCCGTTGTTCCGAGCGAGCGGTTCATGAGAGGGGGCAGCTCGTCCAGCAGGAAGGTCTCCCACTTGTTGCGGCCGAGCTCCGGGTCGTCCGCGACCCAGTCGGTGTAGTAGCTGAAGGCGCCGGCCTTGGGCACGACCACGTTGACGTTCTTGTCCGCGAAGAAAGTGGACACATCGGCCTGATCGGGCCAGTTGCTCGACGGATCCTCGCCGCCACTCGCCCCGTTGAGCAGGTAGTACGTGGGGCGCGGGGCCGAGGTGTCGGCCGGCCGGAACACCTGCAGCGGAACCGACCGATCCATCGACGGCGAGTACACGGTGACGAGGTACTGCTGACCGCCGACGAACTCCACATTCTCCACCCGCGCACCCGAGGCGGTCTCGACCGCGGCGATCGGTGCGTCGTCCGCTCGGGCGACGGTGGGGGTGGCAGTCATGAGCGCACCGACCACCGCAGCGGCGACCAGAGCGGTGATCGGCCGTCGTGTCCACGTCATCGTCGTATCCCTCTCGCACTGCACTCCCGGCGACAGTGCACTGCCGTCACAGCAGTGTCATGCGCCCCATCGCCTCGCACTCTAGGCGACGTCACAGACGGGCGTGCGGCCATGCACGAGCAAGAAGATTCGTCATTCCGGTAACACGGGCCTGAAACAGGGCGATCATCGGGTACAGGCGGCCGAACGAGGCTGCGGCCCGGTGACAGCGTTCCGGCCCCGACCGAGACGAAGGCGGTACTTCCGATGGCGACACGACGACATACCTCCGCGGTGGGTGAGCCGATGGCACCGCGGGACGCGCTGAACTACTACTTCGAGAGCGAGCGCACGCCGGGCACCATCGTGCACGGCATCGTCGTGGACGCCGCCCGCTCGGACGGATCGCTCCGCACGCTTGCGGACGTCGAGCGCTTCGCGCGAAGCGTGCTCGACCTCCACCCTCTGTTCCGGCGTCGCCTGCGGACGACGATCGCCGACCTCGCCTTTCCCGTGTGGGTCGAGTGCGACGTCGACGTCCGCGCGCACGTGTTCGTCCACGATGCTTCCGCGGCCGACGAGCATCCGGACCACTTCCTGCGTCGACGAGTGATGGACGCCTCGAGCACGCCGTTCGACTTCGACGTCCCCGCGTGGCAGATCCACCTCGTGACAGGTCTGCGCGGAGTACCGGGCGTTCCCGAGGGCGGCAGCGTGCTCCTCCTCAAGGTGCACCACAGCGCCATCGACGGGATGGGCACCACGTCGCTCGTCCACCGGATGCTGGCCCCGCCGTCCGCGGACGTCTCGGCGCACCGCAACGACGTCTTCGACCGCGAGAGCATCGCCGTGCCGACCCCGTTCGCTGCTCTCCGTTCGCTTCCCCGCGAGTTCGCCGGTTTCGCCGGCCGCGGCGTCCGCCGGTGGCGTGCGGTCCGGCAGCTCGACCCTGCACAGCGACCCACCGCCCATCACTACCCGGCCACGCGTTTCAATCGAAATCTCGCTCCGGACATGACGTTCGGATTGGCGTGGTTCGACCTCGATCGTGTTCGCGCGATCAAGTCCGCCGTGCCTGGCGCGACCGTGAACGACGTCGTCATGACAGTGGTGTCGATCGCGCTGTCGGACTACCTGGGCGGCGAGCTCCCGGCCGCGAGCCTCGGGGCGTCGTTCCCCGTCGACGTGCGCACCGTCGACACGACGGGCGAGACCGCGAACCAGCTCGCGATCGCCGTGGTCGATCTGTTCACGGACGTCGCAGATCCGGTCGACCGTCTGCGCGCGGTCTCCGCGGCAGCACGCGACCGCAAGTCGGACCTCGCGACGCGGCTCCGCAGCCTCCCCTCCCATCCCATGAACTCGGCACCGGCCCCACTGCTGGCGGCGATCGCTCGACTGATGCCCCGCCGCCCCGCTGCCCCCACGACGACCGGCACGAACACGTTGATCTCCAACATCGCCTACGGCAACGACCGGATGGAGTTGGCGGGCGCGCCCGTGACGGGCGTGTTCGCACCCCTCCCCGTGGTGGAGGGGGTCCAACTCGCACACGTCGTCGTGTCGGCCGGCCGTCGGATGTGCCTGAGCGCGGTGTCCCACCGCGCCCTGATGCCGGACGTCGACCGCTACACGGCCCTGCTCGCCTCGGCGGTGGACACGCTCGCGGTCGCGACCGACACCAGCGAGCGCACGTCCGTCGCCACCGTTGCTTAGCATGCCTACAGTTTTGTTACAGCGTAAAAACGGGCATAAAGCTTGTACAGAACGTTCGGTCGGAGTAGCTTTCCCCTTCATCACATCGCTGAAGGGCCGGAACATGACCATGGCACGTCGGGGCACGGCCGAACGTGGTACCGCCATGCACGCACGCGACGCCCTCAATTTCTTCTTCGAGTCGCCGCTGACGTCCGCCGCCGTGGTGCACTGCTACGTCCTGGCCGACGGCGCGTCCGTGCGCTCCGTCGCCGATGCCGCCGAGTTCGGGCGCGGCATCCTCGCGCTCGATCCGCTCTTCACCCGGCGGCTGGTGTCGGTCCCCGCGAACCTGGCGTTCCCTCACTGGGTACCGACCGAGGTCGACGTCACCGAGCACGTCTACGTGCACACGCCGCGGGCGGGACAGAGCCGCGACCTGCTCGTGTCGATGATCACCGACTTCACGACCACACGGCTGCCGCGTGAACGCCCGCCGTGGCAGTTCCACTTCGTCCTCGACGTCACCGGCATCGACGGGGTGGCCGAGGGCGCCACCGTGGTGATCTTCCGGAGCCACCACAGCGCGATCGACGGCATGGGGTCCGTCGAACTGGTGAACCGCGTCTTCGGCCCGAACCCGACACCGCGCGTGGACCCGGACACTGCGGTGGACGTCCCGGGTCCCGTCCGAGCGGCACGCGCACTTCCGCGCGACATCGTGACCCTCACGGGAGCGGCGCTGCGGCGGCGAACGGCGGCCCGCGCGCTGAAGGCCTCGTCCGACTCCGGCACCGCAGCGCACGAATCCTTCCCCGCCACGCGCTTCAACCGTCGAGTACGCCCGTCGATGGTCTTCGACATGACGTTCTTCGAGATGAGCCGTGTCCGCGCACTGAAGAACAGGGCCGGAGGCGTCACTCTCAACGACGTCATGGTCACGGTCGTCTCGCTCGCGCTGTCCGCGTATCTCGCGGAGGACGGTGAGCTGCCCACCGACTCGTTGGGCACCACCATCCCGGTGAGCACGCGCGCCATGGGGGAGAGCACCAACGCCAACCGGATCGCGGTCGCGACGTTGTCGCTGCACACCGATGTGATCGACCCGGTGGTGCGCCTGCGGGCCGTGCACGCGTCGGCGTCGCGGGCCAAGGACCACGCCACCGCTGTCGCCACCCGGCTGCCGGCGCATCCGCTCACCGTGATGCCGGCGCCGCTGATGGCGTTGCTGGGCAAGACCATGAGGTCACCGGCCGCACCGGCACGGGTCGCCACCAACACGATGATCACCAACGTGCCGTACGGCGTGGGCGGAGTCACGATCGCCGGATCATCCATGGTGGGCGTCTTCGGGCCCCTCCCCACCGTCACCGGAGTGGCTCTGGCGCACGCCGTCGCCACCTTCGGCGCGTCGATGTTCGTGTCGGTCACGTCCGTGGACGACGCGATGCCGGACACCGCTCGATACATACGCCACATCCGCACCGCATTCGACCGTCTGGAGGCGGCGGTCGCTCCGAGCGACGCCGATCCTCCGGCGACGCAGGCCGCCGCCACCCCCACGACGATCACGGTCTCGCCGTGACGTCCTCTCACTCGTTCCGCAGCCCGAACCCGCACACCGAAGGACACGCCATGGCGCCCCGACACAGCCGCACTCCCGTCACCACGACGGACACCCCTCGCGCATCCGTCGGCGTCTGGACGCATGCACCCACGTCTCTACGCCGTCACGTGTTCGTCGTCCGTCCGGGATCCGAGAGCTCCACGCCGGATCGCATGTCGAGGCACCTGACCGACCTCGCCGCAGAGGCAGGTCTGCTCGGAACCGACGAGCACGCCCGGGTGACCGTCCACGCGCCGGGCGTCGCGGCCGGAACCGTCGTCGCGCTTCTCGACGCCGCGCACCCGTCGACCGACGCACCGTGGTGCCTCGACGTCTTCACCGAGGTGTCGGGCTTCGATGCGGTGCCGAGCGGATCGGCAGTCGCCGTGTTCCGCTCCGCAGTCGGGCCCGTCGAGTCGCGCACGATCACCCGCATCGTCGAGACCGTCCTCGCCCCCGGCCGTCCCGCTCGTCCGGGTGGTCCCGTGGCACGCCACGCGTACCGACCGTTCGACGGTGCCGACGCGCCGGCGTACCCGGCACCGCTGGGTGACGCCCGTTCGCTCGTCGCGCAGTTCCCCACCGTCCGACTCGAGCAGATCTCCGCGGGACTCGGTCAGACCACGATCGCGGACGTGGTGTCGACGGTCGTCTCCACCGCCGTGCGGCGCGCGGTTCCGGCCGGGACGTCACCCGTCACCGCTCTGCTCGTCGCGGACATGCCGGTCCCGCCGTCCGGGGTCGACACGCCCGACCTTCTGTCCTTCGGACCGCACATCGCGGAGGACGCGCGTTCCGTCACCGCAACCGTGTGCCGTGTCGGCGCAGCCACCGTGGTGACACTCTCCTCCTCGGTGCCTGCACTCGACCTCGCCACCGTTCTGCACCACGTGGAGGACGGGCTGCGAGGCCTGGAGCACTCCGCCGCCGCCCAGTTCTCTCGCCTGGGATCACTCTCTCGCCACGCACGGGAGCGCGCGAACGTCGCCTCCTGACTCACCTGCCACCACACAGTCGAAACGGGTTCGGCCGCGTCCTCGGACGTGGTCGGACTCGGTCCACCACCACGGCTCCCACGTGGAAGAAGTAACATCGGTCGGGGTTCGCGGGATGACTTCGACAGTGCCGCACGCTCGACACGTCGCTCCGCGACCGACTCGGTCGGGCATGATCGCTCTCGAGCGACGAGCACTGACGACACCGCACCCGACGACAGTGGAGACCAATGCCATCAGACGACACAGCCGTACTCGTAGAGGACGTTCACAAGTCCTTCGGAACGGTTGACGCACTGCGCGGCATCGATTTCAGCGTCCCCACCGGCTCCATCCTCGGAGTTCTCGGGCCCAACGGCGCCGGGAAGACCACCACCGTGAAAGTGCTCGCGACGCTGGTCCGACCGGATCGCGGGCGTGCGGTGGTGTCCGGCCACGACGTGGCGCAGGATCCTGCGGCCGTCCGGCGTTCCATCCTCATGACGGGTCAGTACGCCGCTCTCGACGACGCCCTTACGGGCCGGGAGAACCTCGTCCTCTTCGGTCGTCTCATGGGACTGACGAAGAAGTCGGCCCGTGTGCGCGCCGAGAACCTTCTCAACGACTTCGACCTGATCGAGGCCGGGGATCGACAGGTCCGCGGCTACTCCGGCGGTATGCGTCGACGCATCGACATCGCGTGCGGTCTCGTGGTGCGTCCGAAGGTCGTGTTCCTCGACGAGCCGACCACCGGACTCGACCCGCGCAGCCGCAAGGCGGTGTGGTCACTCGTGTCGTCGCTGCGAGACCAGGGCATCACGACGCTCCTGACCACGCAGTACCTCGAGGAAGCCGACGTTCTCAGCGACAGCATCATCGTCATCGATCGCGGTCGAGTCATCGCGCAGGGCACGGCCGACGAGTTGAAGTCGATGACGGGCGGCAACTACTGCCACATCAGCCCGCTGGATCCCACCGAACTGCGCCGCGCCGCAGATGCTCTCGCCGGTCTGCTTCCGCCCACCTTCAGCGCCGCCGACCTGCAGGGCGACAGCATCATCATTCCCGCACCGGACGGCCCCGGCACGCTGGCCGAGGCGCTGAAGAGGCTCGACGCCGCGGGCATCGAACTGTCCGACATCGGTCTGCGCCGGCCGTCCCTCGACGACGTGTTCCTGAGCCTCACCGGTCAGTCGCAGGGTGATGCGGCTCCGGCCGAACCCGCCATCGGCTCGGGCGCACCCTCGTGACGGCCACCCGAGACGCAGGACGTGCCTCGCACCGAGCACCGGAACCCACGGCGTTCAAGCAGTGGGCGAGCCTGTCCGGACGGTCCCTGGGATCGATGGCCAGGTCCGGCAGCCTCGTGGTCGCCGTGGTCGCCCCGGCCGTCTACACGGTCGGCTTCTACCTGCCGCTCCGGCTCGTCATGCAGTTCCAGGGCCTGGACTACGCCCAGTTCCTCATGCCGATCATCTGCCTGCAGGCCATGGCGTTCACCGCCATCTCCGCAGCGCAGCGTGCTGCCATCGAGGGTCAGTCGGGTATGACCACCCGTCTTCAGACGATGCCGGTCACCCCGTGGGTACCGCTGCTGTCGAGAGCGACGGCCAACCTGGTGCACGCGAGTCTCTCCCTGATAGCCGCGCTGGTCTACGGCTCCCTCATCGGGTTCCGATTCCAGGCAGGACTCGACGACGCCGTCATCTTCATGCTGTTCGCACTCCTCGTCGGCGCGGCGCTGACCACGGGCGGCGACGCGATCGGATCGTTGTCCCGGTCCCCCGAGGCCACCAGCCAGGCACTGACCCTGCCCCAGCTGATCCTCGGCATGTTGTCGTCGGGCTTCGTTCCCGAGACAGGCTTCCCCGAATGGATCCGTCCGTTCGTCCGCAACCAGCCCATCTCCCTCTTCTCGAAGGCCATGCGTGACATGGCCGAAGGGGGCGTCAACTCCGCGACACTGTGGCCGGCGATCGCCTGGGCGGTGGGCCTCATCGTGGTCCTCGTACCGCTCGCGGTCTGGGCCAGCACGAGGCGATCATGACCGACACCGCGTCCGAACCCCGCTTCGATCTGCGCGCGCTCCCCGAACCGGAACGCCTCGTGGGCGAACGCAGCCTCGCCGGGCTGGCGTCGCAGAGCGTGCTGCACTGTGGCCGCCTGCTCCGTCGCTGGGCTCGCGATCCGCTCACCATCATCCAGGCCGTCGTGTACCCGGTGGTCTTCCTTCTCATGCTCCGCACGGTGCTCGGCAACTCCGTGTCGGCGGCCACCGGAGAGAACAGCATCTTCGGCACCGTCCCGCTGATCGCCATGGTCGCCGCCATGTCCGGGTCGCTCGCGAGCGCGGTGGGTCTGCGCCGAGAGCGTGCGGCCGGTCTGGTGTCCCGCTTCCAGACCCTGCCGGTGCACCGCGCCGCGGGTCTGGTGGGTCGACTCCTGGCCGAGACCGCCCGCATCGTCACCACGACGTTGCTCATCGTCGTCGTCGGGTTCACGCTCGGCTTCCGGTTCGAGCAGGGGCCCGTTCCGGGCGTGCTGGCGATGCTCGTGCCGCTCGCGTTCGGCCTCGGGTTCGCGGTGTTCGTCACCTCGGCCGCGATCGTGACCACCACCTTCCCTCTGGTCGAGGCCGTCGGAATGGTGTTCACCATTCTCATGTTCTTCAATTCCGGTTTCGTCCCGACGCGGGCCTATCCGACGTGGTTGCAACCGTTCGTCGAGCACAACCCCATCTCCTGTGCGGTCGATTCGATGAAGGGCCTCACACTCGGTGGCCCGGTCACCTCCCCGCTGTTGCAGTCGCTGGCCTGGTCGTTCGGGTTGTTCCTGGTGTTCGTGGGGCCTGCGGTGCGTGGGTACCGTCGCGCCGCCGAGACGTTCTGACGCTGCCGCGACCGGCCGGTCACAATGGCCGCCCGATCGGCCCGAAAAGGGCGTAACAGAACGCTCGGTTCCGGCAATGTAGTCGCTGTAGGCGCGGCCCGCGGATGCTGGTCGGCGCAGTGGCCGAACGCGAGGACCGACGCCGTGACACGATTCCGACAGCCCTTCATCGGCGTTCGAGTATCACCCCGGGACGCGATCAACGTCCTCGCCGAGAGCGAGCGGGTGATCGCCAACCTCGTCGACGTGATGGTGTTCGACGCCGCCGGCACGATGGGAGCATCCCCGACCCACGCCACGGTGTGCGCGTGGATGCGTGGACGTCTCGACGTCTCCCCCGTGTTCCGCCGGCGGCTCCGACGGCGCGCCGGCGATCTCGGTGACCCGTTCTGGGTGACCGGCGACGTGGACCTCGACGACCACGTCGTCGTCACTCCGATCGATCGACCGGGATGGGACCCCGTCGAGCGCCACATCGCTCGGGTCATGGCCACTCCGATGACGCTGGCGTCGTCGGGGTGGGAACTGCACGTCCTGACGGGCATCCACGGCGTGCCGCACCTTCCGGAGGGCGCGACCGCGGTGGTGATCAAGGTCCATCACGCGTCGATGGACGGGTTGGGGCTGGTGGCCGTGGTCCGAGCCCTGTTCGCGTCTCCCGACCTCTCGCACGACGGACGTGTCGCGGAGCGCCGCGGAACCGCGGTTCCGGGCCCGATTCCGCCGCTGTGGAAGGACGCCGCCACGATGCCCCGCCGGACGGCGATGTTCGTCCGGACGATGGCGGCCGTGCGCCGGGCTGCACCCGAGACACCACGGCCACCGCGGCCCGCGACCCGCTTCAACGCCCGGATCGCACTCGACCACCGCGTCCGGATCGTCTGGCTGGACCTCGCACACGTCCGGACGATCTCGCGAGCCGTTCCCGGAATCACCGTGAACGACGTGCTGCTCACGGCGGTCTCCCTGGCACTCACCCAGTTCCTCGACCAGGCAGGGGAACACCCTGCGGCCACCTTGAGTACGACCATGCCGCTCGACATCCACGCGACCCACGACACCGCAGCGGCGAATCAGACCACGTTCGCGGACGTCGACCTGCACACCACGGTCGTCGACCCGCTCCTGCGCCTCCGCGCTGTGCACGCTTCGGCTGCCGACGCCAAGAGGCGGGTGCAGGATCTGACGTCTCGGCACGAGGTCAGCCCTTTCGACGTCGCCCCGCCCCTTCTCCTGCGGGCGATCGGCGCCCTGTCCACTCTGGCTCCTCACGACCGTCCGACAGTGCCGTCCACCACCGTGGTGTCGAACATGCCGCACGGAAGCGACGACCTGTGGTTCCTGGGCGCCCGCGCGGTGGCCGCGTTCATGCCGATGCCCACGGTCGACGGCATGGGACTCATCCACCACATCACCTCGCTCGGCGACCGTCTGGCACTCACCGTGACGGTCGAGTCGACCATGATGGCGGAGCCGGACCGCTACTGCGCGATGATCCGGGACGCCGTGGACGCGCTCGCGGCGGCCACGCTCGACGACGTCGCCGCGCCGCGCGCAGCGGCCCCCGCGAGCGTCGACACCGACTAGCCTCGCAGCGCCGTCCCGGTGAGCACCGTGACGTCCAGCGGCGCCGCCGCGGGTGCCTGATCGGCATCGCTCACGACGATGACCTCGAGGTCGTCCAGTCCCTGCGTGTCGAGCGACGCCAGTTGGGACTCGGACAGCACGACATGGGTGACCCACTCGTCGGCGAGCGCGTCGGCGAGATCGCCGGAGGCGTCGAGACTCACGGTCGTCGCTCCGGCCGCGGCAGCGACCACCACGGCGAGCACCTCGAGGTCCAGCGGCGCCCCGGCGGCCACCGCCACCCGCGATTCGTACGTCACCTGAAGACTGTCCGCAGTGATGCACGAGGCGAGCGCTGCGTGCGTCAGCGTGGCATCGCCCAGGGCGACGAGTGGATCGCCGGGACCGGCGGACACGATGCCGTCCGCGGCGGACAGCGGTCCGACCGGGCCCTGCGTGAAACGGTCGTCGGACGTCACCCGGATCGCGGTGTCCGCGTCCGTCAGCGTCGCGCCGATCTTCGCCGCGGCCCAGGTCGCCGCGATCCTGTCCTCGGGTGCCTCGACCAGCGGGGTGACCGGTCGGCCGGGCCCACCCCCCTCGGCCAGCAGGACCCGGGCGATGCGATTGGACCGGGCGTCCATCTCGGCCCAGCTGATCTCGAACTCGCCCCGTGCGTACGCGGGAGCTCCCGGATCCGCCTCGACGGACGCGGTGATCATCGAGGGCAGGTCGACGGGCTGCGGCCGACTCGTCTGCACGGCCGCGGCCACCGGCTCGTCGGCGTCGGTCGACGGGCCCGAGGCCAGGGCGATCGAGGAGACGGCACCGCCCGGATCCGCCACCACCGCGTCGAGCGCGGACGAGAAGACGGTGGCGAAGGTGGCCGCCGTGGCCTCGTCGAACAGATCGGTAGCATAGGTGACGATGCCGGTCACCGGGTCCGAGTGCTCGCGGTGAGGAGAGTCCTCGATGGTCAGCGTGAGATCGAACTGGGCGGGATCGAACGGGTTCTGCAACTGCTCGACGTGCAGACCCGCGAGATCGATCTCCGAACGCTCGGTGTTCTGGTACGCCAGAGCCACGCGGAACAGCGACGACGACCGCGCAGGCGCCACCGTGTCGACCACGGTGTCGAACGGCACGTCCGCGTGGGCGAACGCCGAGAGGGCGACACCCCGCGCATCGTCGACAAGATCGACGACGGACGCGTCCTCGTCGACCGCCAGGCGCAGCACCAGGGTGTTCACGAGCATGCCGACCAGAGGATCGAGTTCGGCGCTGCCTCGACCCGCCACCGCGGTGCCGACGCAGATGTCGGTCGACCCGCTGATGCGCGACAGGGCGACGGACAGCGCCGCGTGCACCACCATGAACGGAGTCGCGCGCCGCTCTCGCGCCAGATCGCGGACCAGCTCGTACGTCTGCGCCGGGATCTCGAAGCGCACGGAGGCACCCACACCGGACGGTGCCGGAGGACGCGGACGGTCCTGCGGCAAGGACAGCTCACCAGGGAGCCCTGCCAGGGTCTCGCGCCAGTAGGCGAGCTGACGTGCCGAGACCGACTCGGGATCTGCCGGGTCGCCCAGCAGCGTGCGGTGCCACAGGGCGTAGTCCGCGTACTGGACCTCGAGCGGCGTCCACGCCGGCAGCACGCCCGCCGTGCGCGACGCGAATGCCGTCACGACGTCGACGGTGAGGGGCGCGATCGAGAAGCCGTCGGCCGCGATGTGGTGCACGACCACGACGAGCACGTGCTCCTCGTCGCCGAGGCGGAACAACTCGACGCGCAGCGGCACCTGCGTCGTCACGTCGAACGGCGTGGTCGCCACCGCCACCACACGCGCCGCGAGCTCGGCCTCCGTCACCGGGATCGGGGTCAGCGGCCGGCCCACCGGTGCGAGCACGGACTGACGCCCGTGACCGTCGACGTCGGGGTAGACGGTGCGCAGCGTCTCGTGTCGGGCGACGACGTCGTCGACCGCGACGCGCAGGGCATCCACATCGAGTGGTCCCGTGAGCCGCAGGCCCATCGGCAGGTTGTAGGTCGCCGCCGTCGGATCGACACGGTTGGCGAGCCAGAGCCGTTGCTGTGCCGGAGCGAGAGGAACGACCTCGGGGCGGGGAGTCGACGTCAGGTGTCGGCTGGTGGTGACGACTGTGTCGAGGCTGTCCGCGAGGTCTGCCACCGTGGCCGCGTCGAAGACGGCGCGCAACGGCACCCGCACACCCAGCTCGTCTCCGATGCGGGCCGCGACGCGGGTCGCCACCAGCGAGTTCCCGCCGAGAGCGAAGAAGTTGTCGTTGAGCCCGACGCGCTCCACGCCCAGGAGTTCCGCGAGGACCTCGGCCACGACGCGTTGCTCCTGCGTACGCGGTGCGCGGTATCGCTGCACGTCCACCACCGGGTCGGGCAGCGCCGAGCGATCGAGCTTGCCGCTCGCGCTGACGGGCAGCGCGTCCAGGACGACCACGACCGGCACCATGTACGCCGGCAGGATGCGCGCCGCGTCCGCTCGGAGCAGGTCGGTGTCGACCGTCGCTCCCGGCGCGGGCACGACGTAGGCGACGAGCGTGTCGTCGCGGACGATGGCGACCGAACGGGCGACGCGCGACGACGCGGAGACCGCCGCCTCCACCTCGCCGAGTTCGATGCGCAATCCACGCAGCTTGACCTGGTGGTCGACGCGCCCCGCGAACTCGAGATGGCCGTGGTGGTTCCACCGGGCCAGGTCACCGGTGCGGTACATGCGCGCACCGTCGTGGCCGGGCAGTGCGACGAACCGGTCCGCCGTCAGGTCCGGACGCCCGTGATACCCCCGCGCCGCCTGGACGCCGCACAGATACAGCTCGCCCACGACACCGTCCGGCACGGGCCGGAAGCGACCGTCGAGCACGAGCGCGGCGGTGCCGTCGACCGGGATCCCGATCGGCACGGACGGCGGTTCGCCCCGCCCGACCGGATGTGCCGTCGCGTGAACCGCGAACTCGGTGGGGCCGTACAGGTTGTGCACGTCGATGTCGCACTTCTCGCGGAACGTGTCCACCGCGGCGCGACCGAGGGCCTCACCTGCCAGGAACACCAGACGCAGTGAGCGGCAGGCGTAGTCGTCAGCGGCCTCGGTGAAGACGGCGAACATCGACGGGACGAACGACACGGCCGTCACGCCGTACCGCGAGATGGCCCGCATCAGGTACTCGGGATCACGGTGACCGTCGGCATCGGCGACGGCGAGGGTGCCCCCGACCGCCAGTGTCGCGAACATCTCCCACACCGAGACGTCGAAGGTCATCGGGGTCTTGGCGAGCACCACGTCGTTCTCGGTCAGCGCATAGGTGCGCGCGAACCAGTCCACCTGGTGCGTGACGGCACCGTGCGGGACGGACACACCCTTCGGCACACCCGTCGAGCCGGACGTGAAGATGACGTAGGCGGTGGTGCCGGCGCGCACGGCGCCCGTCCGGTCGGCGTCGGTCAGCGGAGCGGACGAGACGGACGGATCGTCGAGTGTCGCCAACGACACGGCTCTCTCGCCCGCCACCGGGAGTGCGTCGGGCTCGGCCACGACAACGCAGCGCGCCGCGGTGGCGGCGACGATCTGATCGATGCGGGCCGCAGGCTGCTCCGGATCCACGGGGACGTACGCGCCACCGGCCTCGAGCACGGCGTACACCGCGACGAGTGCGTCGACCGAGCGCGGGAGAGCGACGACGACGGCGACCTCCGGGCCGACGCCACGCTCGACCAGGGATCGGGCGACGCGATTCACGCGCGCCGCGAAGTCTCCGTACGTGTGCGAACCCGCGGCGTCGACGAGTGCCGTCGCATCGGGGTTCTCGGCTGCGCGCCGACGGAATCGCGAGGTCAGCGAGACCGCCTCCGTGGTCCCCTCCGGCAACACGGGCGCCGTGACGCGCTCGCGTTCCACTCCGCCGAGCAGGTCGATCTCGTCGAGGACGACATCGGGATCCGCGGCCACCGCGCGGGCGACGGCCACGAAACGTTCCGCGAGGGACCCGATGGTCTCCCGGTCGAACAGGTCCGTCGCGTACGCGATGGTCGCGGCGAGACCGTCCGGAGCTCCGAGCGGTGTCAGGGAGTCCACGAGGGTGAACTGCAGGTCGAACTTGGCCACACCCAGATCGAACTCGACGGTCTCGAGGCGCAGGTCGGTCAGCTCGAAGTGCGCCTGGCCGAGATTCTGGAACGACAGGAGCACCTGGAAGATGGGGTGCCGCGCACGTGAGCGCGGCGGATCGATGACCTCCACGAGCCGCTCGAACGGGACGTCGGCGTGGGCGAAGGCACCGAGGTCCTGCTCGCGGATGTGGGCCAGCAGGTCGCGGTATCCGGCGCCGACGTCGACGCGGGTACGCAGCGCGAGGGTGTTGACGAACATGCCGATCATGTCGTCGACGGCGGCGTCGCCGCGACCGGCGACCGGTGTCCCCACCGTCACGTCGTCCGTGCCCGAGTGGCGTGCGAGCACGATCGCGAGGATCGAGTGCACGACCATGAACAGCGTGGAGCTGTGGGCGCGCGCCACGTCGACGAGCGCCGCGTGAAGCTCCGGTTCGATCGAGAAGGTGTGCGACGCACCGGCATACGTCGGCTCGGTGGGCCGCGACCGGTCGACCGGGAAGGGCAGCTCGTCCGGCAGGGCGGCGAGCGCGGTGAGCCAGTACCGCTCCTGCTGCGCGATGACCGACTCGGGATCGTTCTCGTCGCCCAGGGCGTCGCGCTGCCACACCGAGAAGTCGGCGTACTGGACGGGAAGCGGTGCCCAGGTCGGTGCGAACCACGACACCCGGGCGCTGTAGGCCGCCATGAGATCGCGGGCGAGCGGAGCCATCGAGGCGCCGTCCGCGGAGATGTGGTGCACGACGACGGCGAGCACGTGCGTGTCGTACGCGGTCCGGAACAGGGTCGCCGCGACGGGGACCTCCTCCGTCACGTCGAACGCACGACCGGCGAGCGCGGCCACCGCGGACGGCAGCGCGTTCTCGTGGACGTCGACCGGGGTGAGGTCGGGAACGATCGACTCCGCCGTCAGTGCGAGCTGCACGGGACCGTTCGGGGTGTCCGGATACATCGTGCGGAGCGACTCGTGCCGATCGATGACGTCGAGCATCGCCACCTGCAGCGCCGGCACGTCGAGATCGCCGACCAACCGGACGGCGAACGGGATGTTGTAGGCGGCCGACGTCGGATCGAATCGGTTGAGGAACCACATGCGGCGCTGCGCGTACGACAACGGCGGCGCGTCCTCGAGAGCGTCCGAGTCGGCGGCCGTGCGGCGGACCAGGGGTGGCCGCGGCGGGACTCCGGACTCGAACTGCACCCGTGCCGCCAGGGCCGCCACCGACGGCGCCTCGAACAGCGTCCGCACGGTCACCGTGGTGTCCAGAGCCTTGCCGAGTCGCGCGACCGCGCGAGTGGCGATCAACGAGTTCCCGCCGAGGGCGAAGAAGTCGTCGTCGCGACCGACCCGGTCGACGCCGAGCAGCTCGCCGAACACCGACGCGACGATCTCCTCGACCGGCATGGACGGCGCCCGGAACTCGTGCACCTCGACGACCGGTTCGGGCAGACTCCGCCGGTCGATCTTGCCCTGGACGGTGATGGGGAGCGCGTCGAGCACCATCACCGACGACGGCACCATGTGCGACGGCAGACTCTGCACGGCGAAGCGGTGGATCTCGTCGCTGTCGACGGTGCGGCCGTCCTGCAGGACGACATAGGACGCGAGCGCGAGGGAGCCGGACGACGGTCGGTGCGCGATGGTCACGGACGCGCGGACGCTCTCGTGCATCGACAGCACCGCGTCGACCTCGCCGAGTTCGACGCGCATGCCGCGAATCTTGATCTGGAAGTCGGCTCGGCCGACGTACGCGATCTCGGTGTCGGCCGACCAGCGCACCAGATCGCCTGTGCGGTACATCCGTGCGCCCGGCTCGTACGGCGACGCGACGAAGCGCCCCGACGTGACGCCGGGTACGTGGACATAACCCCGCGCGACGGACGGTCCCGACAGATACAGCTCGCCGACGACGCCCTCGGGCACGGGCCGGAGCCATGGATCGAGAACGAGGCACGAGGCTCCGCGCACCAGGCGGCCGACGGTGATCGGCGCGGCCGGATCCAGCGGCCGCGACATGTGGCTGATCATGGTGATCTCGGTGGGTCCGTACGCGTTGTACATGCGTCGGCCGGTACCCCACCGCGCCACGAGATCGGGTGGGCAGGCCTCGCCTGCGGTGACGACGTGCTGCACGTGATCGAGCCCGTCCGGATCGACCGAGGCCAGCGCGGCGGGGGTGATGGTCACGTGGGTGACCGCCTTCTCCGACAGGTAGCGCGCGAGTTCCTCGCCGCCGAAGACGTCCGCCGGCGACACCACCAGCGTCGCCGACCGGCTCAGGGCGGAGAGCATCTCGAACAACGACGAGTCGAAGCTGGGCGAGGCCAGGGCCAGGACACGGGAGGACGACTCGACGTCCAGACGCAGAGCGATGTCTCGCGTCAGGTTCGCGACACCGCCGTTGCCGACGACGACGCCCTTCGGGAGACCGGTCGATCCGGAGGTGTAGATCATCCAGGCCGGAGTCTCGAGGTGGATCGGCGAGAGCCGATGCGCGTCCGTGACGCGCGCCGGCGAGTACTGCGACACCAGGCGGTCGGTCTCGACGGCGTCGATCGCGAGCCAGTCGAGCGCATCGGGGAGGCTGCCCGCGCGGGTGGTGTCGGTGATCCCGAGGACGGCCCCGGAGTCGGAGACGAGGTGCAGGATGCGCGCGGTGGGCAGCGCCGGGTCGATCGGCAGGAACGCCGCGCCCGTTCGCGCCACGGCCCACGTGCTGAGAATCGAGTGCAGCGACCGTGGGAGGGCGATCGCCACGGTGGTCTCCGGCCCCGCGCCGCGGGAGACGAGCAGTCGAGCGATGCGGTTCGCCGAGGCGTCCATCTGCGCGTAGGTGAGGGCGCCGTGCGCCGTCTCGACCGCGATGGCGTCGGGCGACCCTGCGACGGCGTCGTCGATGACGTCGACGAACCGCCGAGGTCGAACGCTCGATGCTCCCCGCGCGGGCACCAGGGTGGCGCGCTCGTGCGGGGAGAGGACCTCGATGTCGAGGACCCGGCCGTCCGCGGCGCTGTGCGAGAAGCGCCGGAGGTAGTCGAGGAACCGCGACCGCAGGTCCTCGACGCGCTGCTGGGTGTAGAGGTTCGGGTTGGACTCGAAGTCGATCTGCAGCTCGTCGCCGTCGCCGGGAGCCGGGTACAGGTTGATCGAGAGATCCTCGACCGGGCCGGTGGTGAGCACGTGGTACGACCCACGAACGTCGCCGAGCACGATCTCGTTGTCGAACATCATCAGGTTCACGGTGGGACCGAAGAGGCCGCGCGTGTTCGTCATCTCACCCGCGTCGCGCCGGATGTCCTCGTGCCGGTACCGCTGTCGGCGCAGCGCACCGGTGAGTTCGCGCTGCACGCGGTCGATGACGTCGGACACGGTGGCGGCGGCGTCGACGCGGACGACGAGGGGAACGACGTTGGAGACCATGCCGCCCGAGCGCCGCAGGACCGCGCTCGCGCGGCCCGACACGGGGAGGGACAGCACGACGTCGGTGGTTCCGGTGGTGCGGGAGACGAACGCCGAGAACGCGGCGATGGCCAGCGTGACCGTGGTGGTGCCGAGCGAGTCGACACCCTTCGCGAGAGATTCCGCGACCTCGACGGGAGTGCGTCCCGACGCCGCCCGGCACGGCACCGAGACCGGTGCGGTGCTGTCGACGAACGAGACTCCGGTGGGGAGCGTCTCGAACTTCTCGGCCCAGTGGCGGCGATCGTTCTCGAATCGCGTCGACTCGCGGTAGGCGACGTCGTCGTCGTAGACCGTGCGGAGGTCGCCCGCCCGCGTCGGCGTCGGCTCGCGGCCCTCGACGAGCGCGGTGTAGTGCGCCGCGACCTGGCGGATCATGGTCATCGCACCGAAGCCGTCCAACACGATGTGGTGGATCCGGCAGTACCAGAAGTAGCGCTCGTCCTCGACCCTGATCAGGTAGGTGACGACCAGCCGGTCGGAGGTCATGTCGAGAGGCGCGGCGCACTCGGCGCGCATCCACTCGATCGCCGTCTCGACGGGAGTCGCATCCTCGCGCAGATCGAGGAAACGCACCGTGTCGGTGATGGACAGGTCGACCACCTGGGCCGGCACTCCGTCCTCTTCGACGATGCGCACGAACCCGGACCCGAACTGCCGGCCGACCGAGATCATCGCCGCCTCGAGAGCCGCCGCGTCGACCGGTCCACGCAGGTCGACGTAGTGGGCTATCGACACCGGCACGGAGCCGGCGAGCTGCTGAGCGAACCAGATCCCGCGCTGAGCCGCGGTCAGGGGAACCGCG
This sequence comes from Rhodococcus sp. SORGH_AS_0301, assembly GCF_030818285.1. NCBI lineage: Bacteria > Bacillati > Actinomycetota > Actinomycetes > Mycobacteriales > Nocardiaceae > Rhodococcus > Rhodococcus sp. SORGH_AS_0301. The sequence goes on along the minus strand of NZ_JAUTAC010000002.1, from coordinate 323,338 downwards.
TCGAGCACGGGCGCGGGGCCGTCCTCACGGGCGCCGTCGTCCTCCGCGTCCGTCGCCTCGGCGATACCGACGCTTCGGTTCGCTACGCGCGCGGTGTCGAACGACTGCACCGATCTGGACCTCCGAATCCGGGGACGACCGCACTCTGCGTCGTCGATGAGGATCGCAACCCGGTCCGCGCCACCCTCGACTGCTGGTCCTCGATCCGGTTATTCAGTGTTTCACAGTCCCAAAACCCCGACAAGGCAACCGGGTCCGACCATCGAGTTCGCTGCACGGTCCGCCGACGACGTACGACCCGAGTCGGTCGGCGAAAGCGAGACGCGATCACTGATTCGTCACGATTCGGGAGAGTACACAAAGCAGACCGAACCTTGTCGGGATCAGGCACGAACCACCTGGACGGAGACACCGCTGTCTACCGTGGAAGCGGCACCACCCGACGTGACATGCACAGGAGATCCCGTGAGCCGATTCCGGCGAACCACACGACGCTCCACCCCCACCCGAGGGCGACCGATGACGTCCCGTGACGCCCTCAACCTCTATCTCGAGTCGCCGCACACGTCGGCGATCCTCATCCACGCCTTCGTGGTCGACGTCGCCGCGGGCCCCGGTACCGGACTACGCACGCACGCCGATGCGGCGGCCTACGCCCGCTCGATCGTGCACCTCGACCCGATCTTCCGGCAGCGGCTCCACCGTTACCCCGGCGACATCCACTACCCCTTCTGGGTGGACGACCCCGACGCGGACGTCGACTCGCACGTCACCGTGACGCACCAGCAGGACGGCGACGTCGAGATCGTGCGCCGCCGGACGGTCGAACTCTCCCGTGAGTTCTTCGACTTCACCACCGGGCCGGCGTGGCAACTGCACTTCCTGGTGGACCTGCACGGCGTCGACGGGGTCCCCGACGGGGGCACGGTGATGATCGCCAAGTTCCACCACAGCGCGATCGACGGTGTGAGTGCCTCCGACCTCATCTCCCGCATGTTGTCCCCCACTCCGGCAGAGCCGCGACCGGAGACCGCCGAGGTTCCGGTTCCCGGTCGAGTGCGGGCATTCTCTCGCGTTCCGGCCGACCTGGTGCGCCTCGCCGCGGTGGCGGTCCGCTGGTCGACGCGGTCTCGTGCCGGGACCCCACCGGCGTCGTCGACCGCAGTGCCCGCGACACGGTTCAACGGTGACAAGGAACCGGACATGTCGTGGGACCTGGCCTGGTTCGACCTCGACCGCATCCGGCGCGTCAAGTCCGCGTACCCGGGCACGACGGTCAACGACATGCTGACCGCGATCATCTCGCTCGCCCTCTCGACCTATCTCGAGGAACGAGGCGAGTTGCCCGCCAGCAGTCTCTCGATCTCGATGCCGATGAGCACACGCTCGCTCACCGACGCGACCACCGCGAACCAACTCACGCCGATGATGGTCGACCTGCACACCGACGTGCGGGATCCGGCGGAACGCCTCCGCAAAATCCACGAGTCGCTGGTGGCAGCGAAGGAATCGGTGGCTCGCTCCACCGAGCGCACGGGCCCACCACACCCTCTCGGTGCGTTGCCCTCCGTCGTGGTCCCCGTGATCGGTGCCCTCACGCGGGCGCCGTCGATCGATCCCGCGACCGCGCCGGTGACCACGATGCTCAGCAACGTGAGCTACGGACGCGGGCCACTCGCGCTGCTCGGCGCGCCGGTGGTCGGCTGCTACGGAGTTCTTCCCGCCGTGCGCGGGGTGCATCTCACGCACTCGGCGCGGTCGGTCGGCACGTCGATCTCCCTGTCCGTCGCAGCGAACGCACAGTCCCTGCCGGACATCGAGCACTACATGGACGTCGTCCGACACGCACTCGATCTGCTGGACCCGGACGTCGACACGACTCGGGCCTGACCGCGGGCGGGACGGCGCTGGTCGCGTCGTCCCGCCCGCCGGTCCGGCGTCGTCAGCCCCCGATGGCCCGGCGGATCACCGGGACGATGACGTCCCACGCGGCGTCGGTGGTCATCGACCAGTGCGTCACGGGCACCGAGTACGCGTCGACCACGTCGGCGTAGGGCAACCAGGAATCGGCGTAGACACGCCCACTCGGGTCGTCGATTCCGGCCGCGAACAACAGGATCGTCCCGTCGAAGTGGGCAGGCTGGTGCCGTTCCATCAGCACACCGTTGTGTGCCGCGCCTCGCAACATCAGCTCGACCGTGCGCTCGTCGAGGACGTCCGCGACCGCTGGAGCGGACGCGATCAGGCGAGCGGCCTCAGCGGTGTTCTCCAACGGGACGTCCGGTACACCCTCCGTGCTCACACCGACCGCACCCAGAATGTCCGTCAACGACAGACCCGCCTCGGCGTCCAGCGACGACGTGGTCGGCGGCGTGCCGTACGTGTCGAGAACGGCCACCATCTCCACGGTCTCCCCGGCCTCGCGCATGAGCACCGCGACTGCCTGCGCCACCTTGCCACCGAAGGACCACCCCAGCAGTCGGTACGGCCCCTCGGGACGAACCGTCCTGATCTCGGCGAGGTAGCGCTCAGCCACCGCCACCAGTGACTCCTCCAGCGTGTCGTCCCCGGACAGGGCCGGCGTCTGGATGCCGTAGATCGGGATCTCCGGGCTCAGTCGCGACGCGAGACCCGTGAAGCTCCACGCCAACCCGACGATCGGATGGAAGCAGAACAGTGGTGCCTGATCGCCCGTGGTCCGGATCGGGAGCAGTATTCCGAGGGAGTCCTCGTGATCGGCCACGGACCCGGCTTCCACTCTCGTCGCGAGTGTCGCGGGCGTGGGCGAGGTGAAGATCCACTGCAGCGGCACTGTCGCCACGATGCCGTCCGACGACCTGATGGCGGAGACCAACTTGGTCGCACTCAGCGAGTTGCCGCCGAGCTCGAAGAAGTTGTCGTCCACGCCGACCCGGTCGACGCCCAGTACCGACGCGAAGGCCTCGGCGAACGCGGCCTCGATCGGGGTGGAGGGCGCCCGGTACTCCCGCTGGGCCGCCATCTCGGGGCTGGGCAGCGACTTGCGATCCATCTTGCCGCTGGCTCCGAGTGGGATGGCGTCGATGACGACGATCCGGCTCGGCACCATGTACGACGGCAGTCTGGTTCCCGCGAACTCCTCGAGCGCGGCGAGATCGACCGTCGAGCCCTCCTGTGGGACGACGTAGCCGATCAGGGCGGGGTTGCCGCCGAAGCGCTTGACCGCGGCCGCGGCCACGGTCACGCCGTCGAACGAGGCGAGAACCTTCTCGACCTCGCCGAGCTCGATGCGGAAGCCGCGGACCTTCACCTGATCGTCGGTACGGCCGATGTACTCGATGTCGCCGGCTGTGGTCCACCGGACGGCGTCACCCGTGCGGTACATCCGGCCGGGCTCGAAGGGGTTGGCAACGAATCGGTCCGCGGTGAGTTCGGTCCGGCCGAAGTATCCCCATGCCAGCTGGTCGCCGGCCAGGTACAGCTCGCCCACGACACCGTCCGGGACCGGACGCAGGGCACCGTCGAGCACGTAGACGCTGGTGTTCGCGGCCGGACGCCCGATGGGGATCGACGACGAGGTACCGGTGTACGCGCCCGAGAAACGGGTGACGGTGACGGCGGCCTCGGTCGGGCCGTAGAGGTTGTCCACCTGCGCGTCGCTGATCCGGCCGAACGCGTCGACACTGTCTCTCGGCAGCGCCTCGCCGGCGCAGAGCACGGCACGCACCGACGCCACGTCGGCGGCCTCGGCCACCGTGAGGAAGGCGACGAACGGGGACGGCACGAACACCGCGACGGTGACGTTCCGCGTGCGGATCAGATCCGCGATGTAGAGCGAATCGCTCTGCCCGCCCGGCTTGGCCAGCACCACCGTGGCGCCCGCGGTCAGCGGCCACCACAGCTCCCACACGGACACGTCGAACGTGACCGGCGTCTTCTGGATCACCGCGTCCGCCGTGGACAGCGAGTACTCCCGCGTCATCCAGGCCAGCTGGTTCGCGACGGCGGAATGACCCACCGCGACGCCCTTCGGCTTGCCCGTCGATCCCGACGTGTAGATGACGTACATCAGGTCGTCGCCCGTGATGGGCCTGGTGCGCTCCTCCTCGCGGATCGGTCCGAGGGCGAACTCGTCCAGATCCAACGTGTCCACGTCGACGCGTGAGCATCCCGTCTCGTCCAGATCCAGGACCACCGGGGAGACCGTCAGGACGCCGCGCGGACGCGCGTTCGCCAACACGTACCTGGTGCGCTCCGGCGGATGCTCGAGGTCGATCGGCAGGTACGCCGCCCCGGACCGCACGATCGCGTGCAGGGCGATCATCATGTCGAACGATCGCGGAATCGCGACCGCCACGAGGTCTCCCGGTCCGACGGAGTGGGCGATCAGATAGCGGGCGAGCGCCTGTACCCGCTCGTCGAACTCGCGGTACGTGAGCGAGACGTCGCCCGCCACGATCGCGGTGTCGTCCGGTGACGCCGAGAACTGACGATCGAGCATCTCGGTGACCGTCGGCGGCACTCCCGCCATCTCGGTGCGGTTGCGCTCGACCACCACGACGGACCGCTCGTCGTCGCTCATGATCTCGATGTCGCGGACCCGAGTGTCGGGCGCGAAGGCGACCGACTCGAGCACGCGCAGCAGACGATCGGCGAAGCTCTGCACGGTCGCCTCGTCGAAGAGCGACGTCGCGTAGGTGAACGCCATCTCCAGACCGCGTCCGTACTCGGAGTTCTCGTGTCCCTCGGCGACGACCAGATGCAGGTCGTACTGCGAGATCTCGGAGCCCGGTTCGAGCGCCGCGACCTCCAGGCCGGAGAGCGTGGCCTGTACCGGTGCGAGGTTCTGGAACGAGAAGCCCACCTGGAAGAGCGGGTTGAAGGCGGTCGACCGTTCCGGGTCCACCGCCTCGACCACGTTCTCGAACGGCACGTCCGCGTTGGCGAAGGCGCCGAGATCGACCGCCGACGCACTGCGCACCAGATCGACGAACGACAGGTCGGGATCGACGTCCAGTCGCAGCGCGAGCGTGTTCACGAACATGCCGACGAGGTGATCGAGCGCCTCGTCGCCGCGACCGGCGATCGGGGTGCCGACGACGACGTCGCGGGTGTTGCCGAGCTTGGAGAGCAACACCGAGAAGGCCGCGTGCACACCCATGAACAGCGTCGCCCGCGATCCTCGGCACACCTCCTGCAACGCGTCCATGACGCGCGCCGGGACGAAGAACCCGATCTCGTGTCCGCTCATGGACTGGACCTCGGGACGAGGTCGGTCGAAGGGCAGTTCGATGGGCCCGTCCAGCCCGGCCATCGACTCCTTCCAGTACGAGAGCTGTTCGGCGAGAACGGAATCCGGATTGTCCACGGCCCCGAGAACGTCGCGCTGCCACAACGTGTAGTCCGCGTACTGCACCTCGAGCGGACTCCACACGGGTGCGTTGCCCTCGGACCGGGATCCGTACGCGATCATCACGTCACGTGCGAGCGGAGCGACGGAGAAACCGTCCGCCGAGATGTGGTGCATGACGATCATCAGCACGTGGCTGTCCGCGCCGGTCTCGAGCAGGAGACCGCGCACCGGCACCCCCGCGGTGACGTCGAACCCGCGGGCGACGAACGACACCAGTCGCCCGCGCACGCGGTCCTCGGCCACGGAGTCCCGTTCGAAGTCGAGGGTGAGCTCGGCCGCCGGAACGATCTTCTGGAACGGTCCGAGTTCGTCCTGCGGGTAGTACGTGCGCAGGCTCTCGTGCCGGGCGACGACGTCCTGCACCGCACGCACGAGCGCGTCGACGTCGAGCGGCCCGGTGAGTCGCACGGCCAGCGGCACGTTGTAGGCCGGCGAGACGGTGTCGAACTGGTTCAGGAACCACATGCGCTGCTGCGCGAGCGACAGCGGGATGCGGTCCGGCCGTTCCCTGGCGACCAGCGGCGCGCGGGTGTCGGACGTCGCCGATTCCACCCTCGCGGCGAACCCGGCGACATCCGCGGTCTCGAACATCTCGCGAATGCCGACGGAGGTTCCGAGGCGCGCGTTGATCCGCGCGATGACCCGCGTGGCCGACAGCGAGTTGCCGCCGAGTTCGAAGAAGTTGTCGTCGACGCCGACACGCTGAACCCCGAGGACGGAGGCGAACGCGTCCGCGACCGCTTCCTCGACGGGAGTGGAGGGTGCGCGGTACTCACGGGTGACCGACGCGTCGACCGCGGGGAGCAGTCGGCGATCGAGCTTGCCGTTGACGCTGAGCGGAAGCTCGTCGATGACGACGATCCGCGCCGGAACCATGTACGCGGGGACCAGTCCTCGCATGGTCTCCCGGACGGCGTCGACGTCGACCGTGCTGCCGGCCTCGGGCACGGCGTAGCCGATGAGGACGTCGCCGCCGGCAATGCGCTTGACCGCGGCCGCGGCTGCGGACACACCGTCGGCCGACGTGAGGGCGGACTCGACCTCGCCGAGCTCGATGCGGAAACCACGCACCTTCACCTGGTCGTCGGTCCGCGCCACGAACTCCAGTTCGGGCCCGTCGGCGCCGGCGCTCCAGCGCACGGCGTCGCCGGTCCGGTACAGGCGGCCCTCGCCGAACGGGTGGGCGACGAAGCGCTCCGACGTCAGACCCGGCCGACGGTGGTAGCCGCGGGCGAGCTGCACGCCGGACAGGTAGAGCTCTCCCATGACGCCCTGCGGCACCGGTCGCAACCGGTCGTCGAGCACGTACACACGCACGTTCGCCTCGGGTGCGCCGATGGGCACGACACCCGACTCGGCCGCCGTGATGCGGTGGGCGGTCGCCGAGACCGCGGCCTCGGTCGGCCCGTACAGGTTGATCACGGGCGCGTCGGACAGGCGTGCGAACGCGGTGACCACGTCGCGCGGCAGCGCCTCGCCGATGCAGACGACGGCACGCAGCGCGGCGACGTCGTCGCGGGTCGCGACGGCCGTGAACGCACCGAGCAGTGACGGCACGAAGTCGGCCACCGTGACGCGCTCGTCGCGCATGAGGCGCGCGAGATACACCGGATCGCGGTTGCCCTCAGCGTTCGCCACGACGAGCCGGGCGCCCGTGGTGAGGGGCCACCAGAGTTCCCAGACCGAGAGATCGAAGGTCGAGGGCGTCTTCTGCACCATCGCGTCGTCGACCGTGAGGGCGAACTCCGACTGCATCCACCAGATCTGGTTCGCGACGGCACGGTGCGGCAGGGCCACGCCCTTCGGCCTGCCGGTCGACCCGGAGGTGTAGATGACGTACGCGATGTCACCTGGGAGGAGTGTGCGGCTGCGTTCGGCATCGGTGACCGGATCGGACGGGTACGTCGAGAGGTCGACCGAGGACAGATCGATCTGCACGAGGTCGCTCGACACGGCGAGCCCGTCGGGTCCGGTGATCACGAGTGACGGCCCGGCGTCCGCGAGCACGTACTCGGTGCGGTCCGCCGGGTGATCCGGATCGATCGGCAGGTACGCGGCGCCGGTCTGCACGACGGCGTACAGCGCGACGATCGAGTCGAGCGACCGCGGAACCGCGACGGCGACGAGATCGCCGGTGCCCACTCCCGACGCCATCAGGTGGCGAGCGGAGCGAGCGACACGGGCGCCGAGTTCGGCGTACGTCAGGGACTCACCCTCGAACGTGACGGCGACCGCGTCCGGGGTGGCCGCGACCTGCGACGTGAACATCGCGGAGAGCAGCGACGGCGCACCGTCGCGGTCGGTGGCGTTGACCGAGTCGATCAGCGTGCGCTGTTCGGCGTCGGACAAGACGTCGACGGCGCGCACCGGCACCGTCGGATCGTCCGTCACCGTGTCGAGAACGCGCAGCAGCCGCTCCACGAGCTGGTCTGCGGTACTGCGATCGAACAGCGCCGTCGAGAACGTCAACGCGCAGTCGAGCGCACTGGTGACACCGTCGCCACCTTCCTCCGCACCCACGAGCAACTGCAGATCGAACTGCGCCGCGCCGGTCTCGACGCCGAGGTCGGAGATCTCGAGACCGGGCAGGGTCAGCGAGATCTGCTCGAGATTCTGGAACGAGAAGCCGACCTGGAACAGCGGGTGGTACGCCGTCGACCGCTCGGGGTTGATCGCCTCGACGAGACGCTCGAACGGGACGTCGGCGTTGCCGAATGCCGCGAGATCGCGGCCGCGCGCCTGCTCGACGAGATCGGCGAACGTGCTGTCGGGGTCGACGTCGAGCCGCAGGCCCAGCGTGTTCGCGAACTGGCCGATCATCTGGTCGAGCTCCTGCTCGCCGCGGCCGGCGATGGGGGTGCCGACCACGATGTCGCGCGATCCCGACAGCTTCGACAAGGTCACCGCGAACGCGGCGTGCATCGCCATGAACAGCGTCGAACGCGACGCCGCGGCGACACGGTTCAGAGCGGACGCACGGTCGGCGGAGATGGTGAAGCGCACCGACTCGCCGTCCATGGCCTGGATCTCCGGGCGCGGGCGATCGAACGGCAGCTCGATCGGTCCCTCGATGCCCGCCAGTGCGGTACGCCAGAACTCGACCTGCCGGGCGAGCACGGACTCGGGATCCGACTCGTCTCCCAGCACCTCGAGCTGCCACAGGGTGTAGTCCGCGTACTGCACCGGCAGCGGCGCCCACACCGGAGCGTTGCCGGCGATGCGGGACGAGTACGCCACCATGACGTCGCGGGCGAGGGGCCCGAGCGAGAACCCGTCCGACGACACGTGGTGGATGACGAACGCCAGGATCTGCTCCGACGGTCCGGTCCGGTAGATCGCCGCTCGCACGGGCACCTCGGTGGTGACGTCGAACCCGCGAGTCACGAAGCCGTAGAGGCGTGCGCGGACGTCCGCCTCGTCGACGTCGTCGACCGTGAGCGACAGCCCCGTGCGGTCGATCGGCAGCACCACCTGGTGCGGGCCCTTCTCGCCCTCGGGGTAGACCGTGCGCAACACCTCGTGCCGCCCGACGACGTCCACGACCGCCTGCTCGAGTGCCGCGACGTCGAGATCGCCGGTGAGCTTGATGGCGAGCGGGATGTTGTAGGCCGCAGACGACGCGTCGAACCGGTTGAGGAACCACATGCGCTGCTGAGCGAGCGACAGCGGGATCTCGTCCGGGCGCTCGCGGGGAGCGAGCGGTACGCGGGTGCCGTACTCCACCGCACGCTCGGCGCGCAGGGCGAGACCGGCCGCGGTGGGCGCCTCGAAGATCTCCCGGATCCCGACGCGGGCGTTCAGTGCGGCGTTGACGCGGGCGATCACCTGCGTCGCCGACAGCGAGTTGCCGCCGAGCTCGAAGAAGTTGTCGTCCACGCCGACGCGCGGCACGCCGAGCACCGAGGCGATGGCTCCCGCCACCACTTCCTCCACCGGCGTCGACGGCGCGCGGTAGGTCGAGGCGGTGTCCACGCCGACCTGCGGCAGACGACGTCGGTCGAGCTTGCCGTTGACGCTCAACGGCAGTTCGTCGATCACGACGACGCGCTGCGGAACCATGTAGGACGGCAGCTGTTCCGCCGCCGCGGCCCGTACGGCGTCGACGTCCACGGTCGTGTCCGGACGGGCGACGACGTAGCCGACGAGGGTGTCTCCACCGCGTCCCGAGGACACGGCGGCGGCGGCCGCGGCCACCGACTCGTGGGACACGAGCACGCTCTCGATCTCGCCGAGCTCGATGCGGAACCCGCGGATCTTGACCTGGGTGTCCGTGCGATCGAGGAACACCAGTGCGCCGTCGGCGTTCCATCGCACGGCGTCACCGGTGCGGTAGAGCCGAGACCCGTTCTCGCCGAACGGATCCGCCACGAAGCGGTCGCTCGTCAGATCCGGGCGACCGACGTAGCCGAGTGCGAGCTGGACGCCGCCGAGATAGAGCTCTCCCCCGACGCCGGCCGGGACCGGACGCAGCCGGTCGTCGAGAACGTAGACGCGCACGTTTGCCTCGGGGGTACCGATGGGCACGGCTCCGGTCGCGCCGCGCACCGTGCGGTGGGCGGTCACGGAGACGGCGGCCTCGGTCGGTCCGTAGAGGTTGTCGAGCGGCGCGTCGGACAGTGCCTCGAACGCCCGGACGACGTCACGCGGGAGCGCCTCGCCGATGCACAGGACGGCGCGCAGGGACACGAGGTCCTCCCGCGACGCGACGGCGCAGAACGCACCGAGCAACGACGGCACGAAGTCGGCGACGGTGACGCGTTCCTCGCGCATCAGACGAGCGAGGTACGACGGGTCGCGGTTCCCCTCGGGCGACGCCAGCACGAGACGCGCGCCGGCGGTCAGCGGCCACCACAGTTCCCACACGGACAGGTCGAACGTCGCGGGCGTCTTCTGCACCATCGCGTCGGTCGCCGTGAGCCGGTACTCGTTCTGGATCCACGTCATCTGATTGGCGACGGCGCGATGCGGAAGGGCCACGCCCTTGGGACGACCCGTCGATCCCGACGTGTAGATGACGTAGGCGCGGTCCTGCGGCAACAGGGGCCGACTGCGATCGATGTCGGTGATGGGCGAGCCGTCGAAGAGCGACACGTCGACGGTCGCCAGATCCACCGTCGGGATCGTGGTCTCGACGGACAGCGGGGTGCCCGCGATGACGACGACCGACGGGGACGCGCTGTCGAGGACGTATTCGGTGCGTTCGGCAGGGTGGTCGAGGTCGATCGGCAGATAGCCGGCACCCGCCGCGACGACGCCGTACATCGCGACCATCGCGTCGATCGAGCGCGGGATCGCGACGGCGACGAGGTCACCGGTCCGCACGCCCTCACCGATGAGGAACCGGGCGAGACGGGACACCCTCTCGGAGAACTCACCGTAGGTGATCGAGTCGTCGAGATATGTCAGTGCCGTGGTGTCGGGCGCCGCCGCGACGCGCGCGGCGAACATGTCCGTGAGGAGCTCGGGCACGCCGGCCACCGCGGTGTCGTTGCGCGTGACGAGGATGTCGCGGCGCTCCTCGGGCGACAGGACGTCCACGGCGGCGATGCGGTCCTCGGGCCGCGCGGTGACGGCGTCGAGCACGCGCAGGAAGCGGTCGACGAAGACCTGTGCCGTGGACTCGTCGAAGAGCGACGTGGCGAAGGTGAGCATCGCGATCTGTCCTGCGGCGGCGTCCTCGCTGACGATGAGGTGCAGGTCGAACTGCGACACGTCGAAGTCGAAGCCCGCGTCGGAGACCGTGAGGTCGGGGAGTTCGAACCGGACGGGCGAGAGGTTCTGGAACGAGAAGCCCACCTGGAACAACGGGTGGTACGCCGTGGAGCGCACGGGGTTCAGTGCCTCGACCAGCTGCTCGAAGGGCACGTCGGCGTTGCCGAAGGCCGCGAGATCGGACTCGCGAACCGCGTCCACGAGGGCGCCGAACGTGAGGTCCGGGTCCACGTCGACGCGGAGTGCCAGCGTGTTCACGAACATGCCGACCATGTCGTCGAGCTCCGGCTCGCCGCGACCGGCGATCGGGGTGCCGACGGCGATGTCGCGACTGCCGCTGAGTGCGGACAGGGTGACGGACCAGGCGGCGTGCATCGCCATGAACAGCGTCGCGCGGCGCTCCTGCGCGATGCGGGTGAGCGCGGCGGTGGTGTCCGCGGAGATCTCGAAGCGGATCGACTTGCCCTGCAACGACTGCACCGCGGGGCGGGGGCGGTCGGTGGGCAGCGGCAGCGCGTCGCCGAGGCCGGCGAGACGGGTCCGCCAGTACGCGACCTGCCGCGAGACGACGGAGGTGTCGTCGTCCAGCGATCCCAGGACGGTCCGCTGCCACAGCGCGAAGTCGGCGTACTGCACCGGGAGCGGCGTCCAGCCGGGAGCCTCGCCGCGGACGCGGGCGGTGTAGGCCACCATGACGTCACGGGCCAACGGGCCCTGCGAGAAGCCGTCCGACGACACGTGGTGGATCACGATGCCGAGCACGTGCGCGGGGGCGTCTCCCGCCGCGTCCGTCACCTGCAGCAGGAGTCCGCGGACGGGCACCTCCGCGGTGACGTCGAAGCCGCCGGAGACGAAAGTGAACAGCCGTGCGGCGATGTTCTCCTCGGTGACGTCCTCGACCGCGAGGTCGAGCGGCACGTCGCGAGTGGGGAGAACCACCTGGGTCGGGCCGTCCGGAGTCTGCGGGTAGACCGTGCGCAGCGACTCGTGGCGGTCGAGGACGTCCCGGACGGCGAGCGTCAGTGCGTCGAGATCGAGGCGACCCTCGAGGCGGATGGCCAGCGGCACGTTGTAGGCGGGCGACGACGTGTCGAACTGGTTGAGGAACCACATGCGCGACTGCGCGAGCGAGAGTGGCACGTGAGCAGGACGTTCGACGGGCACCAGCGGTGCACGGGTGTCCGACGTCGACGCCGACTCGGCGCGCGCCGCGAACGTCGCGACGTCGGCCGACTCGAACATCTCACGGATGCCGATGCGGGTGTTCAGCCGGGCGTTGACCCGCGCCACCACCTGCGTCGCCGACAGCGAGTTGCCACCGAGCTCGAAGAAGTTGTCGTCCATGCCGACTCGCTCGACACCGAGCACCGCGGCGTACGCGGCGGCGACGATCTCCTCGACCGGGGTGGACGGCGCGCGGTACTCCCGCGCCACGTCCAGATCGATCGAGGGCAATCGGCGACGGTCGAGCTTGCCGTTGACGCTCAGCGGCAACTCCTCGATCACCACGATGCGCGCGGGAACCATGTAGCCCGGAACCGCTTCGGCCGCAGCGGATCGCACCGCGTCGACGTCGAGGGTGACGTCCTTCTCGGGCACCACGTAGCCCACCAGCAGCTCGCCGCCGGCGGTACGGGCGACGGTGGCGGCCGATGCGGCGACACCGTCGGCGGTGGTCAGCGCGGCCTCGACCTCGCCGAGTTCGATACGGAAACCGCGCACCTTGACCTGGTCGTCGGTGCGGGCGACGAACTCGAGCACCCGCGCGTCTCCGCGGGTGACCCAGCGGACCGCGTCACCGGTGCGGTAGAGCCTGCCGGACCCGAACGGATCGGCGACGAAGCGCTCCGCCGTCAGGGTGGTGTTGCCGAAGTAGCCGAGCGCCAGCTGATCGCCCGCGAGGTAGAGCTCACCCGCGACACCGACGGGTACCGGCCGCAGTCGCGAATCGAGAACGTAGACCTGCACGTTCGCCTCGGGTCCACCGATGGACACCGGACCCGTCTCGTCGGACGCGATGTGGTGCACGGTGACCGAGACCGCAGCCTCCGTCGGTCCGTAGAGGTTCACCACCGGAGCGTCGGACAGTCGGCCGAACGCGGTGACCACATCGCGCGGCAGCGCCTCGCCGATGCACAGGACCGCTCGCAGTGACGCGACGTCCACGGCCGACGCCACCGAGGCGAACGCACCGAGGAGCGACGGCACGAAGTCGGCGACGGTGACGTTCTGCTCGCGCATCAGTCGCGCGAGTTCGGCGGGGTCCCGGTTCGCCTCGGGCGAACCGATCACCAACCGGGCGCCCGCGGTCAGCGGCCACCACAGCTCCCACACCGACAGGTCGAACGTGGACGGTGTCTTCTGCACCATCGCGTCGTCCGCCGTGAGTTCGAACTCGTTCTGGATCCACCAGAGCTGGTTCGCCACTGCGCGATGCGGCAGCGCGACGCCCTTGGGACGTCCGGTCGACCCCGAGGTGTAGATGACGTACACGGGGTCCTCGGCCGACAGCGGGCGGCTGCGCTCGTCGTCGGTGACGGGAGCGTCGGAGAAGTCCGAGAGCTCCGCCGTGAGCACGTCGATCGTCGGGACGTCCGAGGGCGCCGACAGAGCTCGCCCGCCCAGCAGGATCAGCGACGGCCGGGCATCACCCAGCACGTACTCCGTGCGCTCGGCCGGGTGGTCGAGGTCGATCGGCAGGTAGGCCGCACCGGCCTGGACCACCGCGTACATCGCGACCATCGACTCGGTCGACCGCGGCATCGCCACGGCGACGAGATCACCGGTACGCACGCCGTCGGCGAGCAACCTGCGCGCCAGCCGTGCGACGCGAGAGCCGAACTCGCCGTACGTGAGTGAGACGTCACCCTCGGTCAAGGCCGCGACGTCGGGACGCTCGGCGACCCGATCGGCGAACATTCTCGCGACGGAGGTGGGCGCACCCGCGACACGAGTGTCGTTGGTGTCCACCAGGATCGACCGACGCTCGTCCGCGCTCAGGACGTCCGCGGTGTGCACCGGTGCGTCCGGACGGGCGATCAGCGCGTCGACCACGCGGGAGAAGCGCTCGGTGAACGACTCGGCCGTGGCACGGTCGAACAGCGCCTCGGCGAAGGTGAGCACCGACTGCAGCGAGCCGTCCTCGGCTCCCTCACTGACGATGAGGTGCAGATCGAACTGCGAGACCGCTGCCTCGAGCCCGACGTCCCCGACGGTGAGGTCGGGGAGCTCGAACGTCACCGGCGCGAGGTTCTGGAACGAGAAGCCCACCTGGAAGATCGGGTGGTACGCGGTCGACCGACGCGGGTCGACGGCCTCGACGAGCTGCTCGAACGGCACGTCGGCGTGACCGAACGCGGCCAGGTCGGCCGAGCGGGCGGCCGCGACCAGATCGGCGAACGACGCATCCGGATCGACGTCGAGACGCAGTGCCAGCGTGTTGACGAACATGCCGACCATGTCGTCGAGTTCGCGCTCGCCACGTCCGGCGATCGGGGTTCCGACGGCGATGTCGCGCGAGCCCGACAGGGCACCGAGCAGCACGGACCACGCCGCGTGCACGGCCATGAACAGCGTGCCCTGACGCGACGCGGCGACGGCGCGCAGTCCGGCCGTCTGCTCGGGGGTCAGCGCGAACTGCACCGAGTGGCCGAGCATGGACTGAACCGCCGGGCGCGGCCTGTCGGTCGGCAGCTCGATCGGATCGTCCAGACCGGCGAGGTGCTGCTTCCAGTACGCGATCTGCTGGGCGGTCAACGACTCCGGGTCGCTCTCCGATCCCAGCACCTCGCGCTGCCACAGCGCGTAGTCGGCGTACTGCACGGGCAGGGGTGCCCACTCCGGGATCGCTCCGGCGACGCGCGCCGAGTAGGCGACCATGACGTCGCGTGCCAGCGGGCCGAGCGAGAATCCGTCAGCGGAGATGTGGTGCACGACGATGGACAGCACGTACTCCGCCGCGTCGCCGGCCGGGTCGACGACCTCGAGCAGCAGACCGCGCACGGGCACGGCGGCCGTGACGTCGAACCCGGACGCGATGAACTCGAACAACGCGCCGGGCACACCGGCGATCTCGACCGGTCGCGGCGCCAGGTCGAGGGGAACGTCGTCCACACCCAGGATGACCTGGTAGGGACCCTCTTCCGACCCGGGGTACACCGTGCGCAGCGTCTCGTGCCGGGCGAGGACGTCGCGGACGGCCTCCTCCAGCGCGGCGACGTCGAGCGTGCCGGTGAGGCGCACCGCCAGCGGGATGTTGTACGCGGGCGAGCTGGTGTCGAACTGGTTGAGGAACCACATGCGGCGCTGTGCGAGCGACAGCGGCACCGGATCGGGCCGCTCGCCCGCGACGAGCGCGGGGCGACGACCGACTCCACCCGAGAGTGCGCGCGCCGCGAGTTCGCCCACGGTCGACGCGTCGAAGATGTCGCGCACGCCGATGTGGGTGTCCAGTGCCGCGTTGATACGCGCGACGGCCTGGGTGGCCACGAGCGAGTTGCCGCCGAGATCGAAGAAGCTGTCGTCGACACCGACCCGCTCCACGCCGAGAAGATCGGCGAACACCTCGGCGACGGCCTGGTCCTCGGGCGTCTCCGGGGCGCGGTACTCGGCCTGCTGCCGCACCAGGGTGGGCTCCGGCAGCGCGGCACGGTCGAGCTTGCCGACCGGGTTCAACGGCACGGAGGTGAGCGGCATGATCACCGCGGGCACCATGTGCGCAGGCAGGCTCTCCTTGACGGAGGCGTGCACGGCCGCGATGTCCAGGGTCGCGCCCGCCTCGAGCAGGGACGCCGCCGGCAGGACGTAGGACACGAGGTCGGTGACGCCACCGACGGATCGGTGGCCGACCGTCACGGCGAAGTCCACGTCCGGGTGCGCCGCGAGAGCGGCGTCGATCTCGCCGAGCTCGATGCGCTGGCCCCGGATCTTGACCTGGAAGTCGCTGCGGCCGATGTACTCGACGGTGCCGGCCTCGGTCCAGCGGACCACGTCGCCGGTGCGGTACAGACGGCTCCCCGCGGGACCGTACGGATCGGCGACGAAGCGCTCGGAGGTGAGCGTCGGGCGGCCGAAGTAGCCGCGCGCGACACCCGGTCCTCCGGCGTAGAGCTCACCGGGAACGCCGACGGGCACGGGCCGCAGTCGGCCGTCCAGCACGTACTCGCGAGTGCCCTTGCTGGGACCGCCCACCGTGATCGGATCGCCTGCGGAGAGGGGCACCGACGCGTTGATCATGATCGTCGTCTCGGCGGGTCCGTACCCGTTGACGACGGTGCGGCCGGACGTCGCCCACGCCGCCATCAGATCCGGCGGAAGAGCTTCGCCGACGGGCATGACGGCGCGCACGGACGGCACCGCGTCCGGTTCGACGGTCGCCAGCGCGGACGGCGTGATCACCATGTGGGTGACACCCTCGTCGGTGACGAAGCGCGCCAGATCGGGTCCGCCGTAGAAACCGGCGGGCGCCGGTGCCAGCGGCACGGCATTGCCGGCGGCCAGCAGGATCTCGAAGATCGACGCGTCGAAGCTCGTCGACGCCACGGCCAGGACGATCGACGCGTGGTCGATACCCAGCGAGTCCGTCTGTGCAGCCACCAGATTGGCGAGACCGGTGTGCGGGACGACGACACCCTTGGGGCGACCGGTCGATCCGGATGTGTAGATCATGTACGCCGCGTTGCTCATGCGCACGGCGCCGAGACGCTCACCGTCGGTGAGGCGCTCGGGCGAGCGGGAGTCGACGTCGGCCGCGAACTGCTCGTCGTCGAGGACGAGCCACCGCAGCCCGTCGACGTCGGCGGGGCGGTCGGCGACCGTCGTGATGCCGAGCGCCGCCGTCGAGTCGTGCACCATGTAGTCGATGCGCTCGGCAGGGTGTGCCGGGTCGACGGGCACCACGTAACCGCCCGCCTTGGCGACCGCCCAGACGCAGAGCACGAACTCGGGCGACCGCGGAACCGCCACGGCCACCACGACGTCCGGTCCGACACCCGCGTCGACGAGGACGCGCGCGAGGCGCGTGGCACGAGAATCGAGCTCCTCGTACGTCCACTGCACCGATCCCTGGCGGACGGCGAGTCTGCTGGGAGCGTGATCCGCGGCGTCCTCGAGGATCCGGACGAGCGTGCGCTCGTCGACGTCGGCGGATCCGCGGCGCGACAGCAGGTCGGCGCGCTCGTCGGCGAGCAGCGTCTCGATGCGGCCGACGGGTGCACCCGGTGACGTGGCGAACGCCGCGAACACGGCCTGCAGGCGACTGCCCAGTGCGGACACGTACTCGTCGGAGAACAGGTCGCGCAGGTAGCGCAGCGTCATGCGGATCTGCGTGTCCGCGAACGTGACCACGTTGATCGGGTAGTGCGTCGCGTCGAGCACCTGAGCGCCGGTGACGGCCATGCCGTCGATGGACGCGGCGGCCTTCAGGCCCTCCTCGTCCACCGGGTAGGACTCGAGAACGGTGATCGAGTCGAATACCGCGCCCGGGCCGACAGCGGTGGTGATGTCCGCCAGCCCCAGGTAGTGGTGGTCGAGCAACGCCGTCTGCTCCTCCTGCAACCGGAGCAGGAAGGACTCGATGCTGTCGGACTCGTCGATGCGCACGCGGACGGGCAGCGTGTTGATGAACAGGCCGACCATGGTCTCGACGCCCTCGAGGTCGGCGGGGCGACCGGAGACCGTCCCACCGAACGCGACGTCGTCGCGGCCCAGCTGGCGCGCGAGCACGAGGCCCCACGCCGCCTGCACGATCGTGCTGAGCGTGACACCGAGACGCGACCCCAGATCGGTCAGCTCGGACGTGACCTTCTCGTCCATGACGACCTCGACCCGACCCGTGTCGGTCGAGACCCCGGACGTATCGGTGATGCCCGACAACAGTGTCGGCTCTTCCGCCCCGGCGAAAGCCGTGGTCCACGCCTTGACCGAGACGGCGCGGTCGCGGACCGACAGCCACTCCAGGAAGGAACGGTAGGACCGGACCTCGGGAAGCAGCGACGCATCTCCGCGCAGCGCGTACAGCGTGAGGAGATCCTTGAGCACCAGCGGCATCGACCATCCGTCGATGACGATGTGGTGCGCCATGAACGACAGCGTGACCGCGTCGTCGGCGGTGCGGATCATCCGGAAGCGCACCAGCGGCGCGCTGTCCATCGCGAACCGGCGGTCCCGCTCGGTCTCGAGCTCGACGCGCAGGTCGCCCTCGATGTCGTCGTGGCCGCGCAAGTCGACGTCGACCCACGGGACCTCGGCGGAACTCGGAACCAGTTGCACCGCACGACCGTCCGCGGTGGTGCGGAACGAGGTCCGCAGCCCGTCGTAGCGCGCGAGCAGCGCACCGGCCGCGGCGACGAACCGGTCCCGGTCGACGTCGCCGGTCAGGTCCATCACGACCTGCATGACGTAGACGTCGGGAGCGCCGGCCGGCTGCATCGACGAGTGGAACAGCAGACCCGCCTGCAGCGGAGCAAGGGACCAGACGTCCTCGAGATGGGACCCGGCATCGGACATCTCGTTCTCGAAGACCTCGATGTCCTTCTGCGACACCGGCACCAGCGGTACGTCCGACGGCGTGAGGCCGCCGGCATCGCCGCTCCCGACGTGCTGAGCGAGCGCCGTGAGCGCCTCGACCCAGTAGGTGCCGAGCGCGGACACGTCCTCCGACGACAGGATGCCGCGGGGGAAGGCGAACGTGGCACCGAGCTGCTCGTCCGCGAGGACTGCGTTGATGTCGAGCACGGCGATCGCCGGCATGTCGGCATCGAGAGGCACGTCCGCGAGGGTGGTGATGTCGGACGACGGGAGGAAGCCCAGACCCTCCGCACCCTCGGGCAGCTCGCCCGCGGACAGGCGGCCCAGGTAGTTGAAGCTGATCTGGCCGACGGATCGCGCGAGAACCGAGCGTCCCGTCTCGTCGAGGTAGCGCAGCATGCCGTAGCCCATACCGCGATCGGGCACCGCGAGCAGCTGTTCCTTGACGGCCTTGACAGCTCGGCCGGCCGCGGCGCCACCGGCGAACGCGTCGTCGAGGTCGACGTCGGTGAGGTCGAGCAGCACGGGGAAGATCGACGTGAACCAGCCGACGGTCCGCGACAGATCCGCGAGTCCGGCGTCACCGAGCACGTCCTCCTCGCGGCCATGGCCCTCGAGGCGCAGCAGCAGCGACGACGTCTCGGTGCCGCGCTCACGGCGCCACTTCGCCACGGCCAGAGCCAGTGCGGACAACAGTCCGTCGTTCACGCCGCCCCGGAACACCTGCGGCAGAGCGGTGACGACGGCGGTCGTGACGTCCGCCGGGACGGTGACGCGCACCTTGTCGAGCGTGGCCTGCACGTCGACGGCAGGGTCGAGATCGCGGTCGCCGAGCAGCACGTCCTCGGACCGCACGACGGAACTCCAGAACGGCAGTTCCGAACGACGCGACGGCGCCTGGTCCACGAGCGCGTGCGCCCAGGTACGCATCGACGTGCCCACCGGTTGCAGAGTCGGCTCGGTCCCGGAGGACACGCCGAACCACGCGGTGACCAGGTCCGGCACGATGATGCGCCACGAGACACCGTCGACGGCCAGGTGATGGCCGGCGACGACGAGGTGGCCGCCGGTCGACGGCCCCCGGTCCAGCCAGACGAACTGCACGAGACGACCCTCGGCCGTCGACAGGCGATCCAGCGCCGAGTCGAGTGCCGTGCGAGCCACCTTCTCGAGGTCGTCGCCCGTGACGTCGGCATCGACGTCGACTCGGGTGAGCAGCGACGCGGCGTCCACCGAACCCGGTGCCGCGGTGACGATCTCGAAGCCGTCGTCGAGTGACCCGGTGAGGCGCGCGCGGAACATGTCGTGACGGTCCAGCACGGCCTGCAGTGTCGCGGTGATACCGGCCTCGTCGATACCTGTCGGCAGGTCCAGTACGACGCTCTGCGAGAAGCGCTCGTAGGCGCCGCCGCGGCGGGTCATGAAGTGCTCCACCGGGGTCAGCGGACGCGATCCGACGCCGCCACCCTCGAGCTCGGGCAGCATGCGGACGGCGTTCTCCCCCGACGACACGACGGCCGCCAGGGCAGCCACCGTGCGCCGCTCGAAGACGTCACGCGGGCTGAGGGACAGTCCGGCGGCGCGAGCACGCGACACCAACTGGATGGAGACGATGGAGTCGCCGCCCAGGGCGAAGAAGTCGTCGTCCGCGCCGACCCGATCGACGCCGAGCACGTCGGCGAAGACCGCTGCCAGCGCGCGCTCGGTCTCGGTGGCCGGCTCGCGGTAGGTGTCGGTGTCGGTACCGAACTCGGGCATCGGCAGAGCCCGTCGGTCGACCTTGCCCGTGGCACCCAGCGGCACCTCGCCCATGACGACCACGGCGGACGGGACCATGTGCGCGGGAAGTGATTCCGCTGCCCACTCGGTGACGTCCGACTCGCGCAGCAACGATCCCGCGGTCAGCGTGACGTACGTGACCAGCACCTTCGCCCCCGCTGCCGTGGTGAACGGCGTGGTCAGCGCGAACTGCACCTCGGGGTGCGAGGACACGACGGCGTCGATCTCGCCGGGCTCGATGCGGAACCCGCGGATCTTGATCTGCGAGTCGCCACGACCCACGTACTCGAGTTCGAGGTCGCCCGTCTCGGGGCGGCGCCACCAGCGCACGACGTCGCCCGTGCGGTACATGCGAGCACCGGGCTCGCCGTACGGATCGGCGACGAAGCGCTCGGACGACAGTGCCCGGCGCTCGTGGTAGTGCTGCGCCACACCGGGTCCCGCGGTGTAGAGCTCACCCGGCACACCGACGGGAACGGGACCCAGTCGACTGTCGAGCACCATGGCGCGACCGCCGCGGATCGGGCCACCGAAGGGCATGGGACCACCCGGCACCATGGGCTTGCCGATGTGCGAGACGATCGTGGTCTCGGTCGGTCCGTACACGTTGAGCATGCGGCGACCCGGCGCGAACCTGGTGACCAGGTCCTGCGAGTACGCCTCGCCGCCGACCGAGATGGTCTGCAGCGCACCGAGACCCGAGTGGTCGACCGAGGCCAGCGCGGCCGGGGTGATGAACGCGTGCGTCACCGCGTGACGGCGCAGGAACTGCGCCAGCTCCTCACCGCCGTACACGGTGGTGGGAACGATGACCAGCGCGGCGGCAGCGGGCACCGCGAGGAGCAGCTCGAGCAGTGAGGCATCGAAGCTCGGCGACGCGAAGTGCATGACGCGCGAGTCGCTCTCGACGCGGTACTGCTCGCGCTGGGAGACCCCGAGCTGATTCAGACCACGATGGGACACCGAGACGCCCTTGGGCAGACCGGTGGAACCGGAGGTGTAGATGATGTACGCGCGGTCGGCCGGCGTGACGGCCGTCCGGCGGTCGGCGTCGGTGATCGGATCCGCCGACGCGGCCGAGACCTGTGCCTGGATCTCGTCGGAATCGACGACAAGCCAGTCGATCTCGTCGGGCAGGGACGCCCGGTGCACGCCGAGCGTCAGGCCGACACGGACGCCCGAGTCGGTCACCATGTGCTCGATGCGATCGGCCGGGTAGTTGGGGTCGATCGGGACGAAGGCCGCACCCGTACGGGTCACCGCCCACATCAACGCGACCGACTCCGCGGAGCGCGGGACGGACAGCGCCACGGCGGATCCGGCTCCGATGCCCCGGTCGATGAGCACGCGGGCGAGTCGAGCCGAGAACTCGCCGAGTTCGCGGTAGGACATCGACGTCACGTCGAACAGGACCGCGGAGTCGAAGACCAGTGCCGGGCCGTCGGGGTTGCTCTCGACGGCATCGACGAGGAGGTCGCCGAGCGTCCGCTCCGCCACCGCGTCGTCCCCGGTGACGGGTGCCAACGACGCCGCCTCCTCGGAGTCGAGCAGTGGGATGTCGCCGACGGCGCGATCGGGCGTCTCGATCGCCGCGGCCAGCACGCGCTCGAAGCGCTCGCAGAACAGCGTGACGGTCTCCGCATCGAACAGGTCGGTCGAGAACGTCACCTCCATCGTCATGCCCGCGGCCTGTACGTCACCCGACCGGCCTCCGGCCTGCCCGCCGTCCTCCACCGTCTCGGTGATCTCGATGGACAGGTCGAACTTCGCGGAGTGAATGCCGGCGTCGTACCGGGCGACCTCGAGGCCGCCGAGTTCGAACGTCGTGCGCTCGAGGTTCTGGAACGCCAGCGCCACCTGGAAGAGCGGGTTGTGCGATGTCGAGCGCTCCGGAGCGAGGACCTCGACGAGCCGCTCGAACGGGATGTCCGCGTTGCCGAAGGCGCCGAGGTCCACGGTCTTCGTCTCGGCCAGCAGCTCGGTGAACGTGGCGTGCGGCGAGACCTGCGTGCGCAGCACGAGCGTGTTGACGAACATGCCGACGAGGTCGTCGAGCGCTTCCTCGCCGCGACCGGCGATGGGGGCACCGACGGCGATGTCGGTGGTGTTCGACAGTCGGGCGAGTACGACGGCGAGCGCACTGTGCACGACCATGAAGAGGCTCGCGTCGTGGGCGCGTGCGAAGTCTGCCGCGCGAGTGTGGATCTCGGCATCGATCGTGTGCTGGACCGCGGACCCGGCCCCGGTGGACACCGCGGGACGCGGGCGGTCCGACGGGAGCGTGAGCACCTCCGGCAGGTCGTCGAGCTGCGTCACCCAGTACGACTCCTGCTGCGACGCCAGCGATTCCGGGTCGGACTCGGAGCCCAGCATCTCGCGCTGCCACAGGGAGAAGTCGGCGTACTGCACGGTCAGCGGACGCAGCGGGCCGTTCTCGGACCACGCCGGCGTGCCGGCCTGACGTGCCGCGTAGGCGGTCATGACGTCGCGGGCGAGCGGGCCCATCGAGAATCCGTCGGCACTGACGTGGTGCACGACGAACGCCAGCACGGCCTCGGTGTCCGACGTCCGCAGCAGTGCGCCGCGCAGCGGCACCTCCGCGGTGACGTCGAAACCGGAGGTCACCATGTCGAGGACGCGCGCCTGCACGTCGTCCGCGGCGACCTCGGTCACGGCGAATTGTCCGGCGACCCGGTCGGCGGGCAGGATCACCTGGTACGGCGTGCCGTCCACCTGCGGGTAGAGGGTACGCAGAGACTCGTGGCGCTCGAGCACGTCGCCGACGGCCGCGCGCAGTACGCCCACGTCGAGCGCACCGCGCAGCGTGATGACGAGCGGGATGTTGTAGGCCGCCGACTCGGTGTCGAACTGGTTGACGAACCACATGCGGGACTGCGCGAGCGACAGCGGAATTCGCTCCGGGCGCTCCCTCGGCGCCAGCACGGGCCGGGTACGGCCGGTGTGTGCCGCGGCGTCGATCCGGGCGGCGAGCGCGGCCACCGTGGGCTTCTCGAACAGATCGCGGACGCCGATGGAGCTGGACAGCGCCTCGTTGACCCGCGCGACGGCGCGCATGCCGACCAGCGAGTTGCCGCCGAGCTCGAAGAACGAGTCGTCGATGCCGACGCGCGGGGCATCGAGCAGTGCGGAGAAGACGTCCGCGACGACCTTCTCGGACACCGTCTCCGGAGCCCGGTACTCCCGCGGTCCGGACACGTCCACGGGCTCGGGCAGAGCGCGGCGGTCGAGCTTGCCGCTGGGGCTGAGCGGGATCTCGTCGAGCACCGTCAGGTGTGACGGCACCATGTACGCGGGGACGCGCTCGGCGACCAGGTCGAGGACACTCGCCAGTTCCGGTGCGCGCCCGGCCTCCGGCACGATGTACGCCACCAGAGCTTCGCCGGTGCGCTCGTCGGAGTGCACGATGGCCACGGCGCGGGCCACGTCCGGGTGCGCGGTGAGAGCGGACTCGATCTCGCCGAGCTCGATGCGCAGACCACGGAGCTTGACCTGAAAGTCGGTGCGGCCGAGGAACTCCAGCTCACCCGACGCGGTGACCGAGACGAGGTCGCCGGTCCGGTACATCCGCTCACCGGTCGTGCGGGGATCGGCGACGAAGCGATCGGCGGTGAGGTCGGGCCGACCGAAGTACCCACGAGCCAGCTGCGCGCCCGTGAGATAGAGCTCTCCCGGGACACCGACCGGAACGTCGTGCAGACGCGAGTCCAGCACGCGCGCACCGGTGTTACGGATCGGGCGACCGATGGGCACGGTACGGACGTCCGCGTCGGTGGTCCGGTGCAGCGTGGACGTGACCGTCGCCTCGGTGGGGCCGTACGTGTTGTCGAGCTCGGCGGCCGACGAGGCCGCGAACCGACGCACCAGATCGGCGGACAACGCCTCGCCGCCCACCGACAGGTAGCGCAGCGATCCCGGCAGGGCCAGACCGGCATCGGACATGAAGAGCTCGAGCATGGACGGTACGAACTCGAGGATCGCGATGCCGTGCGAGCGCGCCTGGTCGAGCAGGTACTGCACGTCGAGGTGGCCGTCCGGACGCGCGACGACGAGGGTGGCTCCGAGCTGGAAGGGCAGGAAGAGTTCCCACACCGACGCGTCGAACGTCACCGGCGTCTTCTGCAGCATCGTGTCGCCGACCGTGAGGTCGTACGTCTCGTGCATCCAGAGCATCTGGTTCAGGACGGAGCGGTGCGAGACCGCCACGCCCTTGGGGCGGCCGGTCGAGCCCGATGTGTAGATGATGTAGGCGATGTTGGACGGCACGAGCGTGCCCGTCCGCTCCGCGTCCGTCAGCGGCTCCGCGGACACGTCGGCGAGATCAACTGTGTCGACGTCGATCACGTTGTGGTGCTCGGGCAGGTCCCGGTGATCGCGCGTGGTGGTCAGCACGACGACGGGCGCGGCGCTGGACAGGACGTACTCGGTGCGCTCGTGCGGGTGGTCCGGATCCACCGGCACGTAGGCGCCACCGGCCTCGAGCACCGCGTAGATCCCGATCATCATCTCGAGCGAGCGGCGCATGCCGACGGCCACGCGGGCGTCGGGACCGACCCCCAGTGCGACGAGGTGCCGTGCCAACAGGTTCACCCGCGTGGAGAACTCGGCATACGTGAGAGAGGTCCCCTCGTACACGAGCGCGGTCCGACTCGGATCCTGTGCGGCGCCGCGGCGGAACGCGTCGACGAGGGTCTCGGCGGGCAGCGGAGCGTCGATGCCGCGCAGCGCTGCGAGCTGCGTCTGCTCGCCGGAGGTGGTCAGCGGGAGATCGCCGACGGCGGTGGAGGAATCGGCCACGACGGCGGCGAGGATGCCGACGTAGCGTTCCGCGATGGTGCGTGCGGTGGGTTCGTCGAACAGATCCGTGGCGTACAGCAGCGATCCGTCGATGGGACCGGGCGACCCGTCGGGGTTCACCTGCTCCATGAGCGTCAGCGTCAGGTCGAGCTTCGCGACCGGCACGTCCGAGTCGAGGAGACCGATGGTGACGTCGGGCAGCTCGATCTCGGTGCGTTCGAAGTTCTGCAGCATGAGCAGTACCTGGAACAGCGGCGCGTAGGCGAGCGAGCGCTGGGGTCGCAGGATCTCGACCAGCCGGTCCAGCGGCAGGTCCGAGTTGCCCAGTGCATCGAGGTCCGCGGTGCGGGTGCGGAGCAGGAAGTCCTCGAACGACTCCCCCGGCTCCAGATGCGATCGCAGGACCAGCGTGTTGCCGAACATGCCGACGAGCGGATCGAGCGCCTGCTCGCCGCGGCCCGCGATCTGCGTGCCGACGGACACGTCGTCGGTCGCGGCCATGCGCGAGAGCAGCACGGCCAGGGCGGCGTGCACCACCATGAACAGCGTCGAGTTGGTGCGTCGCGCGAGGTCGTTCAGACCCTCGGCGACGTCCGACTCGAGTCGGAACGGCACCGTCGCACCGCGGGACGACGGCTGCGCCGGTCGCGGCCGGTCGGTGGGGAGTTCGATGACCTCGGGAGTGCCGGCGAGGGCGCGCGTCCAGAAGTCGATCTGCTTGGCGCTCAACGACTCCGGGTCGCTCTCGTCGCCGAGGAGCTCACGGTGCCACATCGCGTAGTCCGCGTACTGCACCTCGAGCTCGGGCAGCTCGGGAGCCGCACCGGCGCTGCGCGCCACGTAGGCCGTGGTGAGGTCGCGCACCAGCGGGGCGAGCGATCCACCGTCACTGGCGATGTGGTGCATGACCACGGCGAGGACGTAGTCCTGGTCCGCGATCTGGAACAGCTTGGCACGGAAGGGCACCGAGGACGACACGTCGAAGCCGTCGAGCACCACCGGGGTCAGTCGCTCGTACACCGAGCTCTCGTCGATCCGCTCCGGATCGAGCACCACCGACACCGACGACGCGGGCTCGATGCGCTGCACCGGACCACTGTCGGTCTGCGGGTAGACGGTGCGCAGCGTCTCGTGCCGCGTGATGAGATCCTCGAACGCGTGGCCGAGCGCCTCGAGATCCAGCGCACCCGTCATCCGCAGCACGACAGGCTGGTTGTACGCGGGCGACGTCACGTCGTACTGGTTGGTGAGCCACATCCGCTGCTGGGCGTAGGACAGCGGCAGGTCACCCGAGCGATCACGACGCACGAGCGGCGGCCGCTCCGGGGCACCGAGCGAGAGATCCACGCGCGCAGCGAGATCCGCGACGGAGGTCGCCTCGAACACGTCCCGCACCGCGATGCGGGACTGCGCCGCCTGGTTGATCCGGGCGACCACCTGGGTCGCGAGCAGCGAGTTGCCACCGAGTTCGAAGAAGGTGTCGTCCAGACCCACGCGCTCGGCCGACAACAGGTCCGCCAGCACCTCGGACACCGTGATCTCGGTCCGGGTCTCCGGGGCCCGGTACTCCTTCGTCGACGTGCCGATGGTCGGCTGCGGCAGCGCCGCGCGATCGAGCTTGCCGACGGGTGTGAGGGGCACGGCGTCGATGACGATGATCTCGGACGGCACCATGTACGCGGTGAGGCTCCGGCCGACGAAGGCCGTGACGTCGTCGACGTCGATCTCGTGGCCCGGCTCGGGCTGCACGTAGGCCACGAGCACCGTCGAGCCGTCGGGCAGCTGATGACCGGCCGCCGCGGCGAAGCGGACGTCCGGGTGCGCCGTCAGGGCGGCGTCGATCTCGCCGAGTTCGATGCGGAACCCGCGGACCTTCACCTGGAAGTCGGAGCGGCCCAGGTAGTCGACCGCGCCGCCGCTGCGCACGCGGGCGAGGTCACCGGTGCGGTACACGCGCGAGCCGGGTTCACCGAAGGGGTCCGCGACGAAACGCTCCGCGGTGAGCGACGGCCGACCGTGATACCCGCGGGCCAGACCGGGGCCGGCCGCGTACAGCTCACCGGCGACACCGGCCGGGACGTCGCGCAGGCGGCCGTCGAGCACGGGCGTGCGGAAGTCGCGGATCGCGCCGCCGATGGAGACGGGCGCGTCCGGGAACAGCTCCGCGCAGTTGGTCATGATGGTGGCCTCGGTCGGACCGAAGCCGTTGAACATGCGGCGGGTGTCGGTCACGAAGCGGGACACCAGTTCCGGCGGGCACGCCTCACCGGCGGTGACCACGACCCGCAGGTCGGGCAACTCCGACGGCGTGACCGAGGCCAGCACGGACGGGGTGATGACGGCATGGGTCACCCGCTGCTCGCGCAGCAGAGCCGTCAGATCGTCGCCACCGAAGACGTCGGGCGGCGAGACGACCATCGTCGCTCCGGACCCCACGGCCATGAGCAGTTCGAAGACCGAGGCGTCGAAGCTCGGGGACGCGACGGCGAGGGTGCGGGCGGACGCGTCGATACCGAAGCGCTCACGCTGCTCGGCGACCAGGCTCGAGAGGCCGGCGTGCGTCACCTCGACGCCCTTGGGTCGACCCGTCGATCCGGACGTGTAGATCATGTAGGCCGTGTTCGCGGGGCCGAGCACCCGCACGCGATCGGCGTAGGTGACCGGCTCGGCGGACCGTGCGTCGACGGCGGCGTCCAGGTCGGCGTCGCCCAGGACGAGCCAGCTGGGGCCCACTCCCTCCGGCAGGGTCTCGCGGTGCTCCGTGGTGGTGATCCCGAGGGTGGCCCCCGAATCGGTGAGCATGTACTCGATGCGGTCCGCGGGGTACTTCGGATCGACCGGCACGTATGCCGCACCGGTCTTGGCGACCGCCCAGATCGACAGGATCGACTCGGCGGACCGCGTGACGGCCAGCGCCACCACGTCCTCGGCGCCGATGCCGCGCGCGATCAGCTCGCGCGCCAGCTTCGACGACGCCGCGTCGAGCTCGCGGTAGGTCCACTCGGTGGTCGCGCCGGACTCGTCGCGGAACACGAGAGCCACACCGTCGGCGTTCGCCTCCACGGCGGCCGCGAGGATCTGCGGCAGGGTGGCCGCGCGAGGACGCTGCCGGCGACGCGGGCGTTCCCTGGTCGGACGCTCGCGGCGGGGTGCCCCCGCGCGTCCCGGACGTTCCGCCCGCGACCGGTCCTCGTTCGAGGTCTCGTCGGGAGTGCCATCCGTCATCGTCGTGCTCCTCGTGAATCGATACCGAGCCTCGCCCGTGGTTGCCCACCGACGATCCCGCTGCGTACTCGCGACACTCCCCGCGGATGCGCGCACGCGTGCTTCATGGGGCGTCGCCCCATCTGATCCACCCTATCGAGCAGGGCGGCGCGCACGCCGCTCACCCGGGTGGTGTGAACGGCGCCTGTCACCGTGGTGTGGACGGATCCCGTCATGAGCTCCGCATGGCGAGTCCGATACCCGTCGAGGTCAACGGCACGACGTCGATCTCGGTGCCGTCGGCGAAGCCGTCGCACGACTCGCTGTCGCCCCGGCCCGCGTCGGTGACCACCACGGCGAGATCCTCGAACTCCCCGGCGTCCACCGCCGACAGGTCCGACGGGGTGGCGAACAGGTGCGTCACCCACTGATCGAGCAGCACGTCCGTCAGCGACTCCGCCGCACCGTCCTGCACCAGCACAGCGGCGCCCGCGACACCGGCGACCAGCGCCCGCAGCGCCTGCGACACGGTCGAGACCGCCGCCGTCGCGAACAACCGGGACTCGTAGTCCACGGCGAGTCGATCGAGTTCGGCGGACACGATGCCGGAGAGCTCGTCGAACGTGAGCACGCCGACCGAGCCCGTCCCGGTCGGCAGGACCAGCGCCGGATCGGCTCCGTTCTGCGGGCGTGCCCGATCCGCGTACGTGACGGGGCGCGCGGAGAACTGCGCCACGTCGTCGGCGGCGTCGTCCACCGACAGGATCAGCGGCGCCCGACTCCCGTTGCGGGATGCGCCGGACAGCACGATCACGTCGGGTGCGACTCGGCCGATGTCCAACGCCGCGCCTGCCTTGAGGATCCCCCACCACAGGGCCAGGGTGTCCGTGTCGAGGCCGGAGTCGCCGGACCGGACCGCGACCGTCGACCCGGCACCGACTCCTGCCCCCGCGAGCCAGCGCGCCAGGCGGTTGGAACGAGCGTCGAGGTCGGCGTAGCTGACCTCGTTCTCGCCGATCACGACGGCGGGGGCGTCCGGATCGGATTCCACGGCCGACGCGAACGACGTGACCACCGACGGTCCCGAGTACGCCGCGGGAGTCGTGGGCTCCACCACGGGCGCCGCGGTGACCACCTCGGCGAGCGGCAGATCGGCGACGACGCGCGTGGGTTCGGTGACCCCGGCCCGCAGCACCGACGCCAGATGCCGGCCGAAGGTCTCCACCGTCTCCTCGTCGAACAGCTCGGTCGAGTACGTGAACATCATCGTCATGTCGCCGCCCGGCTTCCGCGAGCCGTCGTCGTCGACCGTGAGCAACAGATCGAAGTTGGCGGGCTCGAACGGATTCTCCAGTTCGGACACGGTGATCTCGGGCAGCTCCACCCGCGCCGGCGTGATGTTGCGGAACGCCAGTGCGGTCTGGAAGAGCGGCGGCACCGATCCCGTGCGCTGCGGCGCGACGGCGTCGACGACGGTCTCGAACGGCACCTCCGAGTGCGCGAACGCGTCGACGTCCACGCGACGGGCTGCGGCCACCAGTTCGGCGAAGCTCAGATCCTCGTCGACCCGCAGACGCAGGGCCACCGTGTTGACGAGCATGCCGACCAGGTTGTCGAGCGCCGGATCTCCGCGGCCCGCGAGAGCGGTGCCGATCGCGATGTCCGTCGATCCGGACAGGCGGGAGAGGACGACGGCGAGTGCCGCGTGCACCACCATGAATCGCGTCGCGTTGTGGTCGCGCGCCAGTGCCTCCACCCGGTCCGCCGCGAACCCGTCCACGGCGAAGTGGACGGACGCACCCTCGCGGGTGGGCGACGCCGGCCGCTCCCGGTCACGCGGCAGGTCCAGCTCCGGGGGCAGGCCGTCGAGAGCCTGCTTCCAGTAGGCGATCTGGGCGGACGCGACCCGACTCGGCGTCGCGGGGCGAGCCGATGACGTCGCGCTGCCACACCGCGTAGTCCGCGTACTGGACGGGGAGCGGAGCCCACGCGGGGTCGACGCCCTCGGTGCGTGCGAGGTAGGCGGTGACGAGGTCGCGGGTCAGCGCCACGCGGCTCACGCCGTCCGCGGCGATGTGGTGCACGACGATCGCGAGCACGGCCTCGGTGGAGACCTCAGGGTCACGGAAGACCGCGAGCCGCAGCGGGACCGCCGTGGTGACGTCGAAGCCGCTCGTCGCGAGAGCGACGAACTCGTCGATCCAGCGCGCGGACGGAACGTCCTCGACCGCGAGCTCGACGCCCGCCTCGTCGACCGTGAGGATCTCCTGCCGCGGTACGCCGTCCGTGTGGGGATAGACGGTGCGGAGGATCTCGTGCCGCGTCACGAGGTCGTGCACGGCCCGGCGCAGGGCGTCGAGATCGAGACGGCCCTCGAGTCGGATGCCCAACGGCAGGTTGTACATCGGCGACGACGGGTCGAGCCGGTTGCTCAGCCACATGCGCTGCTGCGCGAGTGCCAGCGGGATCACGTCGGGACGGGGACCGGCGACGAGCGCGGGTCGATCGGACGCGCCGAGCTCGGCGACGACCGCCGCGAGTCGGGCGACGGTGGTCGCGTCGAACACCGCGCGGACCGGAACGTGCACGCCCAGTTCGGTACCGATGCGGGACGCGACCTGCGTCGCGACGAGCGAGTTGCCGCCGAGCCCGAAGAAGTCGTCGTCCAGGCCGACGGGCGTGACGTCGAGGATGTCCTCGAAGACCCCCGCGATCGCCTTCTCCACCCGCGTCTCGGGTGCGCGGTACGTGCGATCGGAGTCCTCGGTGACCTCGGGCAGCGCCTTGCGGTCGAGCTTGCCGTTCACGGTCAGCGGCAGACGGTCCAGCTCGACGATGCGCGCGGGAACCATGTACGCCGGCAACAGCGAGGCGACGTGTTCGGTGACTGCCGCCGCGTCGACCGTGGAGCCCGATTCGGGCACCACGAACGCGACCAGCACGTCGCCGGCCGGACGCCGCACCACCGACGCCGCGGCCCCCGCGACACCGGGCGTGGACGCCACCACGGTCTCGATCTCGCCCAGTTCCACGCGGAAACCGCGGATCTGGACCTGCGCGTCCGCACGTGCGAGGTACTCCAGTGCACCGTCGCGGTTCCACCGCACGACGTCACCGGATCGGTACATCCGCTGACCGGCCAGGTACGGGTTGGCCACGAACCGGGTGGCGTTCAGGTCGGGGCGACCGACGTAGCCCTGTGCCAACTGATCACCCAGGACGTAGAGCTCACCGGGAACTCCGACGGGCACGGGCCGCAGGGCGTCGTCGAGCACGATGCCGCCGAGCCCCGGGACGGGAACGCCGATCACACTGCCCTGGGCCGCGGCCGCGAATGCCGCCGTCAGCTCCTGGTAGGTGACGTGCACCGTCGTCTCGGTGATGCCGTACATGTTCACGAGGCGGGGACTGTCGTCCGCGTGCCGCGCGTACCAGCGCTGCAGCTGCGACAGATCCAGCGCCTCACCGCCGAAGACGACGTGGCGCAGGGACAGCTCGGTGCCCGCCCGATCGCGCTCGGCCTCGGCGAGTTGGTAGAACGCCGACGGTGTCTGGTTGAGCACCGTCACGCCCCGGTCGGCGAGCATGTCCAGGAAGTCGCCCGGCGAGCGCGCGGTCCAGTGGTCCACCACGACGACGCTGCCGCCCGTGGTGAGCGCGCCCCACAACTCCCACACCGAGAAGTCGAAGGCGTAGGAGTGAAACATCGTCCAGACGTCGTCGGGTCCGAAGCCGAAGTACTGCTCGGTGTTCGTCAGCAACGTCACCACGTTGGTGTGCGGGATCGCGACACCCTTCGGGTTCCCGGTGGATCCGGAGGTGTAGATGATGTACGCGACGTCGTCCGGCCGTGCCATGGGCAGCAGCGCGGTGGACCCCGCCTCCGAATCCGATTCCGGCGCCACCACATCGGTGTCCACGACGACGGTCAGGCCGTCGCGGCGCACCTGGTCCTCGAGCCGCGCGGAGACCACGGCGAAGCGCGCACCGGAGTCGGCGACGACGTAGTCGACACGGTCACCGGGATACTCCGGGTCGATCGGCACGTAGGTCGCGCCGGCCCGCATGACGGAGAACAGCACGGCGACCAGATCCACCGACCGGTCGCACACCACCGCGACCCGATCGCCGGACCGCACCCCCATCGCGTACAGCCTCGCTGCAGCAGCGCGCGAACGAGAGTCCAACTCGCCGTACGTGATCGAGACCTCGCCGAACCGCACCGCACTCGCCTCGGGGTGGCTCGCCGCGTGATCGAGCACCCGCGAGACGATGGTGTCGTCGCCCACGGGACGGCCCTCGGACACGCGCTGGATAGACCTCTCGGCGACCACGCGGTCACTGGCGTCGAGCACGTCGATGTCGGCGACCGACACACTGGGATCGTCGACGATGGTGGTCAGCACCTGCACGAACCGGCGCGTGATCGCCTCGATGGTCGAGGCGTCGAACAGTGTCGACGCGTACGAGAACGTGGCCGGCATACCGGCCGGACGGCCCGCGTCGTCGGTGCGGTCGGTCATGGTCAGCTGCAGATCGAACTTGACCACCTGCAGGTCGAGATCGACCGTGGACAGGCGCAGTCCGGTGAGTTCCACCGTCGAGTGACCCATGTTCTCGAACGCCAGCATCACCTGGAAGATCGGGTGACGCGACTCCGACCGCGCCGGGGACAGCACCTCCACGAGACGCTCGAACGGCACGTCACTGTTGGCGAACGCCTGCAGGTCGCGTTCGCGGACGTGGTCCAGCAGCGCGTCGAACGGCTGGCGACTGCCCACGGTGGTGCGCAGCGCCAAGGTGTTGACGAACATGCCGACGAGGTCGTCGATCGCCGCGTCGCCGCGTCCCGCGACCGGGGTACCGATGACGATGTCGTCGGTCGAGCTGATCTTGGCGAGCGTCACGGCCAGCGCCGAGTGCACCACCATGAAGAGCGTGGTGCGGTGGCGCCCGGCCAGGTCGATCATCTTCGCGTGGAGCTCGGCATCGATCTCGAACGCGTGCGCTCCGCCGCTGAGCGACGACCGGGACGGACGGGCCCGGTCGATCGGGAGCGGCAGCAGATCCGGTGCGTCGCGCAGGGTCTCGACCCAGTAGCGCTCCTGCTGCGCGATGAGCGACGTGGGATCGTCCTCGGACCCCAGCACCTCCCGCTGCCACAACGTGTAGTCGACGTACTGCACGGGCAGTGGGGTCCACGTTGGCGCGTAGAACGCGATGCGGGCGCTGTAGGCCGCCATCAGGTCGCGCGCGAGGGGTGTCAGGGATGCACCGTCGGCGGAGATGTGATGCACCACGATGGCCAGCACGTGGTTGGTCTCGCTGATC
This sequence comes from Rhodococcus sp. SORGH_AS_0301, assembly GCF_030818285.1. Classification (NCBI taxonomy): domain Bacteria; kingdom Bacillati; phylum Actinomycetota; class Actinomycetes; order Mycobacteriales; family Nocardiaceae; genus Rhodococcus; species Rhodococcus sp. SORGH_AS_0301. The sequence goes on along the minus strand of NZ_JAUTAC010000002.1, from coordinate 289,578 downwards.
TGGAACAGGCGACCGACCAGCGGGACGTGCTCCGTGACCTGGAAGGTGGTCATCGCGAAGGAGATCAGCACGCCGTGCAGATCCTCCGCGTCGACCGGCACGGGTGTCAGGTCCGGCACCACGGCCTCGGGATCGTGGACGACCTGGACCGGTCCGTTCTCGGTGTCCGGGTAGGACGTCCGCAGCGCCTCGTGGCGGTCGACGACGTCCATGATCGCGACCTGCAGCGCGGCGATGTCCAGATCACCCTCGAGGCGCAGGGCCAACGGGATGTTGTAGGCGACCGACGACGGGTCGAACTGATTGAGGAACCACATGCGGCGCTGCGCGAGCGACAGCGGCACCGGCCCGGTCCGCTCGCGGGGCACCAGCGGCGTGCGGGTCTCGCCGTGGCCACCCTGCTGCAGCCGGGACGCGAGCGACTCGACGGTGGGTGCCTCGAACAACGTGCGCACCGAGACCTGTGTCCCCAGTGCGGCACCCAGACGGGAGACGGCGCGCGTCGCGATGAGCGAGTTGCCGCCGAGAGCGAAGAAGTCGTCGTCGAGTCCGACCCGGTCGACACCCATCAGTTGCGTGAAGACGGATGCCACGATCTCCTCGACCACGGTGGTCGGGGCGCGGAACTCGCGCGTCGCGAGCACCGGCTCGGGCAGCCGCCGGTGGTCGATCTTGCCGTTGACGGTGACGGGCAGGCGGTCCAGGACCACGACGGCGGCAGGGATCATGTGCGACGGAAGATGCTGCGCCGCATGGCGTAGCAGTTCGGTGTGCTCGAGCGTCGTGTCCGGACGCAGCACGACGTACGCCGCGAGCACCGTGGCCCCGGACGACTGCCGGTGCGCCACGGTGACGGCGGTACGGACGCTGGGATGCTCGGCGAGCACCGCGTCGATCTCGCCCAGTTCGATGCGGAAGCCGCGGATCTTCACCTGCGAGTCGGCGCGACCGACGTAGACGATGTCGCCGTCCTCGGTCCACCGGACCAGGTCACCGGTGCGGTACATGCGCCCGCCCGGCTCGGCCCACGGTCCGGCCACGAAGCGCGTGGCGGTGAGCGCGAAGCGATTGGCGTACCCGCGGGCGAGGTCCACACCGGCGAGATACAGCTCACCCACGACACCCACGGGAACGGGCCGGAGCCTGTTGTCCAACACCACCTGTCGCGTTCCTCGGATGGGCGACCCGATGGTCACGGGAGCACCGGGCACCAGTGGATCGGAGATCGATCCGATCATCGTGGTCTCGGTGGGGCCGTAGGCGTTCCGCAGCGCGGTGCGCGGAGCCCAGCGTGCCGCCACCTCGGACGGCAGTGCCTCACCGGCGCTGATGATCGACTCGATCTGCTCGAGACCGTCCGGGTCCAACGATCCCAACGCGGCCGGCGTGATGACGACGTGCGTGACGTTCTTCTCGCGGATGTAGTCCGCGAGTTCCTCTCCGCCGAACACCCCCGACGGAGCGAGAGCCAGCGTCGTCGCCGACGAGAGCGCCATCAGCTGCTCGAAGATGGACGCGTCGAAACTCGGCGACGCGACACCGAGGACGACCGACTTCGTCGACACCCCGTACGAGACGGTCATCTCGCCGATGATGTTCGACAGTCCGTCGTGGCCGACGGTGACGCCCTTCGGCAAGCCGGTGGATCCCGAGGTGTAGATCATCCACGCAGCGGTGAACGGTCGGACCGGAGCCGATCGCTCGGCGTCGGTGATGCGGGCGGGCGAGCAGACCTCGAGGTCGCCGCACAGCTCGTCGTCGTCGACGACGAGCCAGTCGATCGTGTCCGGCAGGTCCGCGACGTGTCGTCGGGTGGTCACGCCGATCCGGGCGCCCGAGTCCCCGAGCATGTGCACGATGCGCTCGAGCGGATACGCCGGGTCGATGGGCAGGAAGGCGCCGCCCGACGCCACGATCGACCACGTCGCGTGGATCATCTCGACCGATCGACCGAGTGCGACCGCGACGACGCTCTCCGGTCCGACGCCCCGCGAGATCAGCAGCCGGGCCAGGCGGTTGGAGCGCGCGTCGAGTTCGGCGTACGTGACCGATTCCGACCCGCACGTGACGGCCACCGTGTCCGGAGCGGCGTCGACGGCGCGGGCGATGATGTCGCCGAAAGTGACCTGCGGGAAGCTCTCGCCGCCCAGCGCGGGGACGAAACGCCGCCGCTCGTCGTCGGTCAGCACCTCGAGCGACCCGAGCGGTGCGTCGGGCTCGGCATCGATCAGCGCATCGAGGAAGCGCACGAAGCGGGCACGATGCGCGTTCAGCTGGTCCTGCGTGTACCGCAGCGGGTTCGCCTCGAAGTCGATCCGCAGTTCGCGGCTGTCCGCACCGGGATAGATGTTCAGCGCCAGGTCCTCGACCGGACCCGTGGTCAGGACGTTGTACGAGCCGTTGAGGTCGCCGAGCCGCAGCTCGTCGTGGAACAGCATGATGTTGATCGACGGGCCGAACAGTCCGCGTTGGGTCGCCGACTCGCCGCTGTCGCGACGAATGTCCTCGTGGCGGTAGCGCTGCCGGCGCAGGGCGCCGGTGAGTTCGAGCTGGGCGCGGGACGCGGACTCGGCGACCGTGCAGCTCGGCGGGAGTGCGAGACGCAGCGGGACGACGTTGGAGACCATGCCGCCCGAGCGACGCATGGCCGCCGTCGTGCGCGCCGAGACCGGCAGGCTCAGGACCGTGTCCTCGGCCCCCGTCATGCGGGAGACGAACGCGGCGAAGGCGGCGACCACGAACGGTGCCGACGCGGTGCCGAGTTCGGTGACCCGCCGGTCGAGGCGCTCGGCGAGGTCGGTGGAGACGAAGCCACCGGCGATGAGCGCGGGCGACGTCGGCGGAGCGGTGACGGCCGAGAGGGACGGCGGATCCGGGAGGCTGCGCACTCTCTCCGCCCAGTACGCGGCGTCCTTCTCGAAGCGGTCCGACGAGCGGTACTTGGCGTCGTCGACATAGAGATCGTTCAGATCGACGGCCTTGGAGGGTTCGGGCTCCCTGCCCTCCACCGCTGCCGTGTACAGCGCAGCGGTGCGCTGGATCATCGTCATCGCGCCGAAACCGTCGAGCGCGACGTGATGGATTCGGGAGTACCAGAACCACCGCTCGTCGCTCAACTGCAGCACGTGGGACACCACGAGGCGGTCGACGAGCATGTCCACCGGCGTGCTGTACTCGCGCGTCATCCAGTCCATCGCCGCGGCTTCCGGGTCGGACTCGGAGCGCAGGTCGAAGTAGGAGATGTGATCACGCATGCTGAGGTCCACGTACTGGAACGGCTCGCCGTCCACCTCGGCCAGACGCAGATAGCCCGATCCGAACTCGCGGCCCGCCCGGTCCAGCGCGTACTCGAGACGGTCGAGGTCGAGGCTTCCGTTCAGCTCGACGTAGTGCGCGATCGCGATCGGCACGTCCCCGGCCAACTGCTGCGCGAACCAGATGCCGCGCTGTGCTCCCGACAGCGGGAACGCGCCCTCGGGCAGCACTCCCGCCGAGCTCACCTGCGTCTCGCTCGTCACCGTCTCGTCGGGGCGGTCGTCGTCAGCCGGTCCGCCGTCGAACCGTGCACCGTCATCCACTCGTCTACTCCCCGTGATCTCTCGCGACACCGTGCTCGCGCACCGCGCCCCGGCCGACCGAGCCCACCGTCGTGAACGGTGGCAGGACAGCGATTCCCCCGATTCGCGATCCGTACCCGGCGCTGTGCCCGTCGATTCGCCCGTGGGCGTCGTGCTCCACTTCCACCTCATTCCTTACCGGAATGCGGGCGCCACTCGTTACGTCGCTGATCAGTGACGATGAATCGACGTGGTCGATGACAGTCCTTTCGTTGGCAAGCAGCCCTCCATGCTAGTCGACCACGTCGGGTACGACCCAACGCGCTCGCCGCGCAACGCGAGAAAAGGGTGTGTGAGCAGGGACGACGCCCTCGGAACACGGTCCCCACCCCCGTCACGAGGAATGGTACGAAAACGGTCGACGATCCCGTTTCCGGAGGGATTGTCGGACTTTCCACCGAACAGGCGCCGCCCGTGGCCCACCGACGCGCCGAATGCGGCCCGCGACGCTCCCGGCGGCGTCGACCGGGCGTGGAACATGCACCCACACCGCGAGACTGTTGTCACACATCGACACTACCGCCGGGTAGCGACACGGGTCGGGTTGCTCGCCACCACGTGTGTCTCCGACACGGTGGCGAAGGCTCAGGACACGTGGGTCGCGCGCCCACCGCTGATCGTGGCGATCACCGGAACGGACCGCAGGTCGGCGTTCGACAGGACGTACGGGGACTCGGCGAGCACGACGAGATCGGCGGCGGATCCGACGGCGACACCTGCGCGCCCACCCGATGCCGCCCGCAGTGCGACGTCCATCGGCACCGCCTCGCCCGGATGCCAGGACGGTCGCTCGTCGTCGGTGCGGAACACGGCGTCGGCGACGGCCGACCGCGGATCGGGCGGGGAGACGGGAGCGTCGGACCCGAACTGCAGCAGCGCGCCGTGGCGGTGCAGCGAGTGGTAGCCGTACGCGATAGATCGTCGGCCGGACCACAGCACGTCGGCGACGTCGCGGTCGGTCACCGCGTGCTGAGGCTGGACAGAGGCGACGACGCCCAGCGCCGCGAACCGGTCCAGGTCTTCCGGGCGGACCTGCTGCGCGTGCTCGACGCGTCCACCGACGACGGGGAGAGCACCCGAGTCCATGAGCGCGCGCACGGTCTCGAAGGCGTCGAGCACGACGGTGTTGGCGCGGTCACCGATGGCGTGCACCGCGGCGGCGATCCCACCGCCCGCCGCGCGCGAGATCAATCGCACCAGCTCCGGATGGTCGACGAGCAGCAGCCCGTGTGCCTCGGCGTCGTGCGTCGCCGGCGCCGCGTGCCCCGCGTCGGGATAGGGGTCGTGGCAGCAGGCCGTCCGCGTGTTGAGCGACCCGTCGGCCATGATCTTCAGCGGCCCCATGCGGAGCATGCGGCCCGTGTCCGCGGCGACGTCGCCGGTCCGGTGTCCGGCCGCCAGAGTCTCGTCGAGCCACGTCGGCCACGTCGACGCGCTCACCCGCACCGCCGGACGACCGGAGGCGAAGCGCCGCGTCCACGCGGTGAGGTTGTCGTCGAACTCGAAGTCGAGGACCTCGGTCACGCCCCGCGCGGCGAGATCCTCGGTCGCCTCGCACACGTACTCGTCGAGCACGCCCGTACCGACACGCGCGTCGACGGCACTCGCGATCGCGATGGCGTCGTGATCGCGGAAGACACCGGTGGGGTGATCGACCGCGAGCTCGCGCAGCAACGCCGGGGAGAGCCAGACGGTGTGCAGATCCATGCTCGTCACCGCGACGGACACACCCGGCAGCGCGGCCTCGAGCATGTCCTTGTGCGGTGCGTCCGGCCAGAGGGCACCCCGGAAGCCCTGTGCACGAACGTCGCCGGTGAGGCCCGACGCCACCAGCAGGTCGACGAGGTGCCGTGCACTGGTGGCCGCGCCGACGTCCAGTCGGCGGCGCGCGAGTGCCCACTGCGCCATGTGCAGGTGCCCGTCGACGAACCCGGGCAGCACCACTCCCCCGCGCCCGTCGACGACGGTCTCGGCGGAGGCGGGAGTCAGGCGCTCCCCGGGTGCCGAGATCTCGCTCACCAGGTCGTCGACGATGCGGACGTCCGAGAGGTCGTCCCGCGCGGGATCGACGCGCACACGTTGCAGCAGCACGATGTCAGACCCTAACGGTGCGCGGGTCAGGTCAGTTCGCGAGAGGAGTCCTTGAGATCGACGCCGGACCGCCCGAGCGTGCGCGCACCCGCGACCAACGATGCCGTCACCCGCGCCGCGTGGTCGTAGTGCATGCCGCCGGGCGGGTGGATGTTCGAGATGCAGTTGCGCTCGGAATCGTTGCGGCCCGGCTTCGGACCGTGCGTCAGATAGATGCCGAGGCTGTCCGCCACCGAGAGACCGGGACGCTCGCCGATGACGACGATCAGCGTGGACACCCCGAGCGCAGCGCCCACGTGGTCACCCAGCGCCACCCTGGCCTGGGTCGCGATCACCGGGGACGCGATCGTGAACGTACCCAGCGACTCCTTCAGCGCAGCGAGCAGACCCGCACCGTGATCCATCAGTGCCCGCGGGGACAGACCGTCGCACAACACGATTCCGATGTCCGCGTCGACCGTGTCGACGCCGGACAGGTCCTCGGGCTGCCGTCCCAGATCGGGACGACGCAGATACTCGCTGCGGGTGGACGCCTTGCTGGACACGACCACCGGATCACCGAGTCCGACGGCGGCGATCTCCCGAGCGAAGCTGTCGGTGTCGAGCGGCATGTGGACCGCGTCCCGCGCCGCGGCGTGGGCGGCCCGGAACTCGAGCACCCGCGTCGTCGGCAGGGCGTCCCCCGCCCGGCCGAGCCCGATGCGCGCCTGCGTCGTGACACGCAGGTCGGTCCAGAAGTCCGATGTGCTCATGCCGGCGTCGTCAGTGCTCGCAGCGGCGACGACGCGGCGTCGACGGGCAGGACCCGCCCCGCGTCGTCGGTCATCCCCAGCCGGTGCATCCACGCCTCGAACTCGGGAGCGGGCTTGAGGCCCAACACCTGCCGGACGTAGAGGGCATCGTGGAAGGACAGGCTCTGGTAGCCGAGCATGATGTCGTCGGCACCCGGCACGGCGATGACGAAGGCAGCGCCCGCGGCACCGAGCAGCGTCAACAACGTGTCCATGTCGTCCTGGTCCGCTTCGGCATGGTTGGTGTAGCAGACGTCGACACCCATCGGCAGGCCCAGGATCTTGCCGCAGAAGTGATCCTCGAGGCCGGCGCGGATGATCTGTTTGCCGTCGTATAGGTACTCGGGTCCGATGAAGCCCACCACCGTGTTGACCAACAGCGGATCGAGAGCGCGGGCCAGCCCGTACGCGCGGGTCTCGAGCGTCTGCTGATCGACCGGCTTGCCCCCGGTACCGAAGTGGGAGTTCGCGGACAGCGCCGAACCCTGGCCCGTCTCCAGGTACATGACGTTGTTCCCGACAGTGCCGCGGTGCAACGACTTTCCCGCTTCGTTGGCCTCCAGAAGCATCGGCACCGTCACCCCGAAACTGGAGTTGGCACCCTCGGTTCCGGCGATGGACTGGAACACGAGATCCACCGGGACACCCTTGCCGATCAGGTCCACGGTGGTCGTGACGTGGGAAAGTACGCACGACTGCACCGGAATCTCGAAACGCTGGCGGATCTCGTCCAGCAGATACAGCAGATCCGCTGTCGCAGCCGGTGAGTCGGTCGCCGGGTTGATACCGATGACGGCGTCGCCCGAGCCCATCAGGAGACCGTCCAGCGTCGCCGCGGCGATGCCGTGCGGGTCGTCCGTCGGATGGTTGGGCTGCAGGCGGGTGGCCATCGTTCCGGGCAGACCGATGGTGGTGCGGAACGCCGAGATCACCGCCGCCGCCCGCGCCACCGCGATCAGATCCTGGTTGCGCATGATCTTGCTCGTCGCGGCCACCATCTCCGGGGTGAGGCCGGGCGCGACGTCCCGCAGTGTCCGGGCGCTGTCGGGTTCCGCTGCGACCGTGAGCAACCAGTCCCGCAGACCGCCCACCGTCAGATGCGAGACAGCGTCGAATGCCTGCGCGTCATGGCTGTCGATGATGAGGCGGGTGACCTCGTCGCTCTCGTACGGCACCACCTGCTCGTCGAGGAACGTCTGCAGCGGGAGATCCGCCAGAACCCAGGCGGCGGCGGCACGTTCGGCGTCCGACTCCGCCGCGCAGCCTGCGAGTTGATCGCCCGATCGCGCCGGGGTGGCCTTCGCCATGACCTCGACGAGACCGTCGAAGGTGTACGTGGTTCCCGAGATCTGCTGGTGGTAGGTGCTCACCCGAGTTCGTCCTCGGCAGCGGCGAGCGCCGCGAACTCCTCGTCCGGGGAATTGGCCACCAGGTGATGGCGGCTGTAGACGCCGAAGTAGACCATGAAGAGCGCGAACACGACCAGGCACCACAGCGCCGCCTGACTGTCCACGAGGAACGTCGCGATCACGGCGAAGGCGGCGATGACGAGCGCGAATCCGGTCGTGACCGTGCCGCCCGGGGTGCGGTACGGACGCGGCATGTCGGGCTCGCGGCGACGGAGCACGATGTGGCTCACCATCATCAGAACGTAGCTCAGCGCTGCCCCGAAGACGGCCATGTTCAACAACATCGAGCCCTTGCCGGTGAACGTCAGGGCGAAGCCGATGACGCCGGGCACGATCAGTGCCAGCGTCGGCGCCTTGCGGCTGTTGACGACGGACATCGACTTCGGCAGGTAGCCGGCGCGGCTCAGCGCGAACAGCTGCCGGGAGTAGGCGTACATGATGGAGAAGAAGCTGGCGATCAGACCGGCGAGGCCGATGTAGTTGACCACCGTCGCGGCGCCGCTGTCTCCCAGCGCCTCCACCAACGGGTTGCCCGACGCCTGCATCGCGTCGGCTCCGCCGGCGCCCGTCACGAGGATCAGCATGGCGGCGGCGGTCACCAGCAGCACCGCCATGGCGGCGATGATGCCGCGTGGCACGTTGCGCGCCGGATCCTTCGCTTCCTCGGCCGCGAGCGGCACGCCCTCGATCGCGAGGAAGAACCAGATCGCGAACGGCACCGCGGCCCAGATCCCCAGGTACCCCATCGGCAGGAAACTCGAGGCGCCCGCGGCATCCGTCGGGGCGATGTCGGTCAGGTTGGAGGCGTCGAACTGGAAGACCGCGGCGACCGCGAAGATCACGAGGCCGACGAGGGCGATGCCGGTGATGACGAACATGACCTTCAGCGCTTCACCCACACCGGCGAGGTGCACGCCGATGAAGATGGCGTAGACGGCGAGGTACACCCACCACCCGTCGGTGATCCCGAACAGGCCGAGCGACTCGACGTAGGCGCCGATGAAGGTCGCGATGGCCGCGGGGGCGATGGCATACTCGATGAGAATGGCTGTGCCGGTGGCGAATCCGCCCCACGGTCCGAGCGCGCGCCGGGCGAACGTGTACCCGCCGCCCGCTGCCGGGAGCGCAGACGACATCTCCGCCATGCCCAGCACCATCGCCAGGTACATGCCGGCGATCAGGATGCCCGCGATCAGCAGACCACCGAACCCACCCTGCTCGAGCCCGAAGTTCCACCCCGAATAGTCACCCGAGATGACGTAGCTGACGCCCAACCCTGCCAGCAGCACCCACCCCGCGCTACCGGTCTTGAGCGTGCGCTTGGCCAGGTAGTCGGACGATTCTGCCTGAGAATCGGACGCTACGGGGCGCGGTTCCTTCACGGCCATGGGTGAGCCTCTTTCGGAGTGTGGGCGGGTGGTGAGGTGAGGCTAGGACTGCCGTGTTGCGGGGACGTTGCTGCTGTTTTGCCGATCCGGTGCAGAAATGCTCGGTGAGCGACGATTTCCGCACCGGATTCCGTCGAACGGGAACCTCGCGGAGCGAAGAACCGTCCATCTCGCATGCTGAACGAGGTGATCGGAAGCCAGGACGGGGTGATCACGGGAGCGCAAGCCCTCGCGTGCGGTCTGTCGCGTCAGAGCATCGACCGCCGTGTTCGAGGCGGCGTGTGGCTGCGGGTGGCGCCCAACGTGTACTTCGTGAACGACCGCGAGTTCACCGACCGGGCACGTATCCGCAGTGCGGTGTGGGGCTCGGGCGCAGGTGCCACCGCGTCCGGTATGACTGCTGCGTTCTGGCTCGACCTCGTCACCACACCACCCCGCATCGTCGACGTCACCACCCCTCGCCGGGGGCGAAGCCACGCTTTGAGCGGTACCCGGGTACGGCGTCGCGACCTCACCTACTCGGACGTCGTCGTGCGCAGAGGCGTTCGAGTCACGGCTCTGGCACTGACCGTTCTCGAGGCATCCGTCGACCCGACTGGAGGCATCGCCGTGATGGACCGGGCACTCGGCAGACACACGACCGTGTCGGCTCTGCGCGCCGCACACTCTCGCAACGCCGGCCGCCGTGGAGCCGCCGCAGCCGAACGAATGCTGCGCGCCGCCGAGGGTGGTGCGCGGTCGGAGGCCGAGCGGTTGTTCATCAGGTTGTTGCGCGCCGCCGGTATCACCGGCTGGATCGCGAACTACCGCTTCGGCGCGTACGTCATCGACTTCGCCTTCCCGGCAGTAGGGCTGGCGATCGAGATCGACGGATGGGCGTTCCATTCGGATGTGACCGCCTTCCGACGCGACCGGCGCCGTCAGAACGACCTGAGCCGGGACTGGACCGTGCTTCGCTACACGTGGGCGGACCTCGTCGAGCGTCCCGCGGCGGTGCTGGAGGAGGTCCGGTGCAGAATCCCTCGCTGAGCGAAGAATTCTGCACCGGATTCACGTCAACCCTGTATCGCCATCCCTGGCACCGGACAGGCGTCGACGGCCTCGGCGACCACGATCGACTCGGTGGGGACGGGCGGGCGAGCGCCCTCCTCCCACTGCGCGCCGGTGATGGGGTCCTGCGACTCGAGTTCCGCGTTCTCCTCGGGGGTGTAGGCCCGGCCACGACTGAGGAACCGCAGCCCCTCCGGCGTCTCGAGGGAGAAGCCGCTGCCCCGGCCCGGCACCACGTCGAGCACCATCTGGGTGTGCTTCCACGCCTGGAACTGCGACCCCGAGATCCACACCGGAACGGCGTCGCCGTCGCTCGGCAGGTCGTCCGCGACGGTGCCGACCTCCGCGCGCAGGTCGAGGAGGCCGAGCAGAACGTCGCGGTCCCCGACGATGAATTCGCCTGCGGGGTAACACATCGGCGACGACCCGTCGCAGCATCCGCCGCTCTGATGCATCATCAGCGCGCCGTGGAGCCCGCCGAGGCGACGGAGAAGCTCCATCGCCCCGGCGGTTGCTTTGAGCCTCGGAGGCGGTGCCGACCCGTGGTTCGGCTGCATCAGAAGAAGCCCTGAGCCTTCGGGGCGTAGCTCACCAGCAGGTTCTTGGTCTGCTGGTAGTGGTCGAGCATCATCTTGTGGTTCTCGCGGCCGATTCCCGACTGCTTGTAGCCACCGAAGGCCGCGTGGGCCGGGTACTGGTGGTACGTGTTGGTCCACACACGACCGGCCTGGATGTCGCGGCCGGCGCGGTAGGCGACGCCGCCGTCACGCGACCAGACACCGGCGCCGAGGCCGTAGAGCGTGTCGTTGGCGATCTCGATGGCGTTGGCGTAGTCGGTGAACGACGTGACCGAGACGACGGGTCCGAAGATCTCCTCCTGGAAGATGCGCATGTTGTTCTTACCGGTGAAGATGGTGGGCTGCACGTAGTAGCCGCCGTTGAGGTCGCCGCCGAGCTGCGCGCGCTCGCCGCCGGTGACGATCTTGGCGCCCTCGCCCTTGCCGATCTCGATGTAGGACAGGATCTTCTCGAGCTGGTCATTCGAGGCCTGGGCGCCGATCATCGTCTCGGTGTCCAGCGGATCACCCTGGCGGACGGCCTTGGTGCGGATCGCGGCGAGTGCGAGGAAGTCGTCGTAGATGTCCTGCTGGATCAGCGAACGCGACGGGCAGGTGCAGACCTCGCCCTGGTTGAGGGCGAACATCGTGAAGCCCTCGAGGGCCTTGTCCTGGTAGTCGTCGTTCTGCGACAGCACGTCGGAGAAGAAGATGTTGGGGCTCTTGCCGCCGAGCTCGAGCGTCACCGGGATGAGGTTCTGCGAGGCGTACTGCATGATCAGGCGCCCGGTCGTGGTCTCACCGGTGAAGGCGATCTTCTTGATGCGCGGGCTCGACGCGAGGGGCTTGCCTGCCTCGGTGCCGAAGCCGTTGACGATGTTGAGCACGCCCGGAGGCAGCAGGTCACCGATGACGCTGATCAGGTACATGATCGACGCGGGTGTCTGCTCGGCCGGCTTGAGGACGACGGCGTTGCCGGCGGCGAGTGCGGGGGCGAGCTTCCACACGGCCATCAGGATCGGGAAGTTCCACGGGATGATCTGGCCGACGACGCCGAGCGGCTCGTGGAAGTGGTACGCGACGGTGTCACTGTCGATCTCGGACAGCGAACCCTCCTGCGCACGAATGCATCCGGCGAAGTAGCGGAAGTGATCGATCGCGAGCGGGATGTCGGCGTTGAGCGTCTCGCGGATCGGCTTGCCGTTGTCCCACGACTCGGCGAGCGCGATGGAGTCGAGGTTCTCGGCGATGCGGTCGGCGATCTTGTTCAGAATGACGGCGCGCTCGGCGGGTGAGGTCTTGCCCCACGCCGGCGCGGCCTTGTGTGCGGCGTCCAGAGCGAGGTCGATGTCCTCGGCGGTGGAGCGCGCGATCTCGCAGAAGTTCTGTCCCGTGACGGGCGTCGGGTTCTCGAAGTACTGACCCTTGACCGGAGCCACCCACTCGTTGCCGATCCAGTTGTCGTAGCGGGCCTCGAAAGACATGGCGGCGTCGGGCGTACCCGGGCGAGCGAAGACAGTCATCGAACATGCTCCTTCATCGGTGATCCACCCCCACGGTCATCGGGGGCTGTGATGCAGGACACTAGAACGACGACGGTTGCATGACCGTTGCAGAGCCGACTCGGTCAGCCCAGCAGGGCGAGGCGAGCCTGGACCTGCCCGTACAGCGCCGAGGACGGGCTGAGCGTGGCGAGGTAGGCCGACCACGCGGCGGCGTCCTCGCGGCCGTGCACCGACGCCGTCCACCGCGCCAGCAGCACCGGGTCACCGGACCGCAGCAGCGCCGCGTGGACGCGCACTCGCAACTCCTCGCGGATCTCCGCGATACCCGGGGCGTACGACGACGGGAGCACCACGCCGGAGTAGAGCCGCAGCGCCGCGTCGATGTCCCCGCGGTCGAGAGCCGCCCGCACGTCCTCGACGTCCGACGACAGTTCCGCCACCAGTCGATAGGGCCGCGAGGCCACACCGTCGGCCCCGAAAACCTTGCGCAGGCGAGACATCTCGGCTCGGACGGTGACCGAGTCCAGCTCGTTCTCGTCGAGCAGCACGGCGAGATGGTCGGAGCTCAGCCCCTCGGGATGCGCCCGCAACAGCAGCAGCATCTCGGCGTGCCGTCCGGACAGGGCGACGCGTTCACCGCCGCGGACCAACGACGGGCGCCCGGCTCCGAGTACCTCCAGCCGGACTCCGGTGTCGAGATCGGGACGCGGGGACTCGAGCAGATGCAATCGCAGTTCGGACTCGGCCGCCGCCACCGTCGCGCGGACCAACGAGAGCACCTCGGGAACCGCGACGCGCGGACCGCCCGTGATGTCGATGGCCCCCAGGATGCGGCCGGTGACGGGGTGGTGGACGGGGGCTGCACTGCAACTCCACTCGTGCACGGGCCGCGAGAAGTGCTCGGCCGCGAAGATCTGCACGCAGTGATCGATGGCCAACGCGGTGCCGGGGGCGTTGGTGCCCATCCGCCCCTCGCTCCAGTCAGCGCCCTCGGTGAAGTTCATGGCGTTCGCGCGATCCTTCGCCGCGGTGTCGCCCTCGACCCACAGCAGCCGGCCCGACGCGTCGGTGATGGCCACGAGAAGACCGGTGTCGGCGGCGTCCTCGACGAGGAGTTTGCGCACCACGGGTCGGATGACGGACATCGGGTGATCGGCGCGGTACTGCGCGAGCGTGACGTCGTCGAGGAGATCGTCCGCACCACGATCGGGGTCGACGCCCATGTCGCGGCTACGCAGCCAGGAGTCGAGAACGACGGACCGCACGGGCGACTGGGGGTCGACGGGACGGGCGAGTCCCACGGTCGACAGGCCCGGCCCGACGAAGGTCTCGTGAGCGCGGGAGACGGAGCGCGCGAGCGTGGCGGCGTCGTCCCCGGGCCTCATCGCGACCCACGGATTGACCGTCACCACAGACCCCGCTTCCGTCAACAGCTCGCCCGGCAGATCGGCACACTCGACCGGCCTCCACTGTAACCCAGCTCACAGAGCGGGTGGTGGGGACTACTGGTTGCCGAGACGCGGCACCAGAGCACGGGGGTCGCGGTGCGACACGGCGCCCACCCAGAGCCCGGTGCCGTAGGCGACGTCGTCGATGCGCTTGTACGCCGCGTAGCGCACCGGACCGAGGCCGCCCGGCTCCCGGTGCTCGACCCAGTCCCGCACACCCTCCGCCACCGCGATGGCCAGCGCCAGACGTCGGATGCGCCGGGAGAACAGCACGGCCACCAGCGTGACCGGCCAGTAGTGCCGCACCGCCGCGGAGGCCAACTGCCAAGCGCCCCCGACGGTTCCGCGTGCCGCGAACACAGCGGCGAGGCGGGTGGGGTGATCCAGATCGACGAACAGGCGCCGTAGGCGGACCACCGTGGTGATCAGCGTGACCAGCGCACCGACCATGCCCGCACGCGTCCCCGAGGCGGCCAGCAGCAGTGCGAGCAGGGTCGACCGCGCCATGGCCACGGGCGGCACCTTCCCGTGGTGGCGGGAAGCCAGCTCGGTGGCACCGGTACCGTAGAACAGCTTGCGGCCGAACCACTTTCGCAGCGTGACGCGGTGATCGTGGGCGACGCGGGCCACCGGCTCGTACCGCAGGCGCCATCCCGCGTCCTGCAGTCGCCAGCACAGATCGACGTCCTCGGCCACATGCATCGCCTCGTCGAAGCCTCCGCAGTCGAGCACGGCCCGTCGCCGGGCGACGACCGCCGCACTGGGGACGTACGACACCGGGCCACCCGCGAACACCGGGGCCTCCCGGCGACCGAGATCGAGGGAGGACCGTGCGCGCTCGTAGCGGGCGAGCGCACTACCCTCCGGCTCGAGCGCCACGATGCGCGGAGCGACCAGCCCCACGGAGGGGTCGGAGAAATGACTGAGGACGACTTCGAGCCAGCCCTTGCGCGGCACCACGTCGGAGTCGAGGAACGCGACGAAGTCGGTCGTGGCCGCGGCGAGGCCGGCGTTGCGCGCCGCGGACGGTCCCCTCGGGGCGTCGTGCCGCACCACCGCGACCGAGGCACACAGTTCGTCCACGGCGATCTCGGCGTGCCGGACGGGAACGCGGGACCCGTCGTCCACGACGATCACGCGGAGTCCACGCAGCGCGCGCATCAGCCGCAGCAGTCCCTCGTGGTTGTCGCGGACCGGGATCACGACCGTCACGTCCGCGGCGGACGGAGTGCTCATCGGCCGGGGGTTCGCGACACCGGAGTCGAGCAGTCGACGCGCCACCGTGGCGGAGTCGGGATCGGACACCCGCAGGAATCCGTCGCCGATCATCGCGGCCGCGGCGGGTGCCAGCATCACCATCCTGGTGGGCGATCCGCCGAGGAGAACTCGACCGTTCGAGAGAGTCCGCACTCGAGGATCGATACGCACTCCGAATCCATCGGGAAGACGACCGTCGCGCATCGGGTCATCGTAAGGGCCTTTCTCGGTATTTGTCATAAGTCGGGCAGGATCGGCCCGAACACCCGCCGACGCTGGAATCGCGCTGTGGTCCGTTCGAGGGACACCCGCCCCGCGCGCACCGTGCATCGGCGCTGCTCGGCGCGCCGTGGCCCCGACCGGTCGGCGTGCCTGGTCTCGACTGTCAAGCGAGACTTGAGGTTCGCTCGGATCGAGCGGCCGCCGACCGGATCGTCCACGGCAGATCGACGTGCACCGGGGAGCCCGCGCCGCGAGCTCGGGCAGGCGAGCCGACTGCCCGGCAGCGGATCGATCGACCGGCGTCCGCCGACGTGAACGTTCACCATCTCTCGTCGCACCGATGCGGCGACACGCGAGCGTCCGACGACTCCCCCGGTTAGAGTCGCCATGTCCCGTCCCGGTTCGCAGAAGGGGTCACGATGCCGCCGCGTCGCCGCTCGGCCCTGCTCGCGAAACTGTCCCGCGACGTCGCGGGTGGTTCACAGGAGGAGATCCTCACCGAACTCCGCCGGGTCATCCTGTCGGGTGACGCCCCGCCGGGAACGCCCATTCCCCTGGGCGACGTCGCCGACGTGTTCGGAGTCAGCCGCATCCCGGTGCGCGAATCGCTGAAGACCCTCATCGGCGAGAATCTGGTGTCGCATCGACCCAACCTCGGATACACGGTCGCGCAGTTGACGTCTCAGGAACTGCGCGAGATGTACATCGTTCGGGAGGTGCTCGAGAACGCCGCCCTCGCGGTGGCGGCCGAGGCCGCCACCGACGGGGAACGGCGTCGTGCCGAACAGATCGAGCGAGACCTCCGATCCTCGATCGCGGACGACGATCCCCAGCGCTACCACCGGTTGAGCCGCGAGTTCCACATCGCCCTCACCGCGCCGTCCCGGATGTACCGCCTGCTCCACATGCTCGACGTCGCGTGGAACGTCACGGAGCCGGTCCAACCGATGGTGCACGTGAAGGGTGCGGACCGCGCGGCGTTGAACGACGATCACAGCGTCATGGTCCGCGCGTTCGTCGACCGCGACTCGGCGGCACTCCTGGCGGCGGCAGGGCACCACAACGAGCGGCTGAACGACGTCATCGCGACGCTTCCGGCGGGTTCCGGCCTGCTCTCCTGAGCCGGAACCGGACAGACCGGACCCGGAAACCTGCCGGTAAAGAGATATATCGGTTTCGTCACGACACGGAAATACAACGGGCTCAGACTTCTCCGCAGCACCGACCACGGTCCGCACCAGCGACGGAGACACGATGACCGACACCATTCCGCACACCGGCCCGTTCGACCCGCCTCCCGGGTCCCGCTCCGGTGTGAACGATCTGATCGAGGCACACGGGTACGCCGGAGGCGGGTCGACAGCAGAGGGACATCCGGTGGGGGGTGGAGTGATCAAGGAGGGGTACGACCCGAGGCTCACCAACGAGGACCTCGCCCCGCTGCGGAAGCAGACCTGGTCGTCCTACAACATCTTCGCGTTCTGGATGTCCGACGTGCACTCCGTGGGCGGATACGTCACCGCGGGCAGCCTTTTCGCGCTGGGACTGGCCAGTTGGCAGGTGCTCGTCTGTCTCCTCGTCGGCATCTCGATCGTCTACGTCTTCTGCAACCTGGTGGCCAAGCCCAGTCAGGTCGCAGGTGTCCCGTACCCGGTGATCTGTCGATCGGTCTTCGGCGTCCTCGGGGCCAACGTTCCCGCCATCATCCGAGGACTGATCGCGGTGGCGTGGTACGGGATCCAGACCTTCCTGGCCTCCGCCGCGCTCGACATCGTGTTGATCAAGCTGTTCCCGGCGCTCGGTCCGTGGGCGGACCGAGATCTCCACGGCTTCGCGGGACTGTCCACTCTGGGGTGGGGCAGCTTCATGCTCCTGTGGGTCCTGCAGGCGGCGGTCTTCTGGCGCGGCATGGAGTCCATCCGCAAGTTCATCGACTTCTGCGGCCCGGCCGTCTACGTCGTCATGTTCCTGTTGTGCGGCTACCTGATTCACGAAGCCGGCTGGAGCGCCATCGACCTGAACCTCGGCGACGTCACCTACACGGGGTTCGCCGCGGTGCCCGTCATGCTCGGCGCGATCGCGCTCGTCGTCTCCTACTTCTCGGGTCCGATGCTCAACTTCGGCGACTTCTCGCGCTACGGAAAGAGCTACGCCGCCGTGAAGCGCGGCAACTTCCTGGGCCTGCCCGTCAACTTCCTGCTCTTCTCGATCCTCGTCGTCGTCACCGCGTCCCTCACCGTTCCCGTCTTCGGCGAGCTCATCACCGACCCCGTCACGACGGTGGCGCGCATCGACAGCACCTTCGCGATCGTGTTGGGCGCGTTGACCTTCACGATCGCCACGATCGGTATCAACATCGTCGCGAACTTCATCTCGCCGGCCTTCGACTTCTCCAACGTCAGCCCGCAGAAGATCAGCTGGCGCGCCGGCGGCATGATCGCCGCCGTCGGCTCCGTGCTCATCACGCCGTGGAACCTCTACAACAATCCCGACGTCATCCACTACACGCTCGAGACCCTGGGAGCGTTCATCGGACCGCTGTTCGGCATCCTCATCGCGGACTACTACCTCATCCGCAAGCAGAAGGTCATCGTCGACGACCTGTTCACCATGGACGAGAGCGGCACGTACCACTACGCCAAGGGCTACAACCCGGCCGCGCTGATCGCCACCGCCGTCGGTGCCGTCTTCGCGATGTTCCCCGTGCTCACGGGCGGCACCCTCACCGGAATGCACACCGCGGCGCAGTACAGCTGGTTCATCGGCTGCGGCATCGGCTTCGCCCTCTACTGGGTGCTGGCCACGAAGACCTCGCTACGGGTGCGGAACGTCCCCGCCTGACCGCGGATCCGGCGCCAGTCCCGGCATGAGCGAGCGCAGGAACAGCTCCTCGTAGTCGGGGCCGGCGTCGGTGCGGGCGTCGCCGAGACGGACCACCTCGGCGTGCAGTCGCTCCATCGTGATGTCGAGCGTGCCCGCGGCCATCGCCGCCTCGCGCAACTCGTCCCGCAGGCGTTGCGGCACCTCACCGTCGTACTTGTAGAAGATCTTGTGTTCGAGACTCGCCCAGAAGTCCATCGCGATGGTCCGGATCTGCAGCTCCACGAAGACGTGCTCCGTGCGGTCGGACAGGAACACCGGAATCTCGATGGTGAGGTGGAGACTGCGGTACCCGTTGGGCTTCGGATTCGCGATGTAGTCCTCGAACTCGAGCACTCGGATGTCGCTCTGCGACGCCAGCATCTCCTTCACCGCATAGGTGTCGGCGATGAAACTACAGGTGATCCGGACGCCGGCGATGTCGAACAGACCGGCGCGAATCGCCTGGAACGTCAACGGAATCCCCTTGCGCACGGCCTTCTCGGCGATGCTGCGCGGCGTCTTCAGCCGCGACACCACGTGCTCGATGGGGCTGTAGGAATGCAGGTGCGTGAACTCGTCCTTGAGGATGTCGATCTTGGTGGTGAGCTCCTGCATGCCGAAGCGGTAGGACATCATGAAGCGCGTGAACTCGTCGCGCGCCGCGGTGAGGTCGAACACCACCGGCTCGTCCACGCTCATCGCGCGTCCTCCCGGAGAACCTTCTGCATCCGGAGGGACGCGGTGTCGTACCCCAGCGACTCGTACAGCCGACGCGCCGCCGTGTTGAAGCCGAACACGTTGAGCCCGAGCACTGTTCCGCCGTTCTCCCGTACCGCGTCCTCCGCCAGGAGCATCGCCGCCCGGCCGAGACCGCGACCCCGGTACCGCTCGTCGATGGCGACGTCCCAGACCCACCAGTCGGTCGTGGTCGCGATCGACTGGGGCCCGATCCACAGTGACCCCACCACGGTCTCGCCGTCCAGCACGTCGTACACCTGATGATGCGGAGCCGGACGACCGTCGGGGAAGTAAGCGGAGAAACTCTGCTCGGCGTTGTCGGTCGCCTGTTCGAGGGTGTCACCCGCCCGGACGCGATCCGCGCGGTAGTCACCGCGGCTGCGCTCGACCCATTCGGGAAGTCGATCGTCGGGCATGGTCCTCAGCACCACTCGGGCCTGCGTGGAGTCTCCGTCGGCTGCGCTCACCCCTCCAGTGTCCCGGGTGCCGCACAGAGGTGGTTGAGCGTTCTACTTTCGGGTACCGCATCCTGGTGAGTGTCGTGTCCCGCCGTCCGATCCGGCATGCCGGTGGCCAGGGGGCGAGGTCCCTCGTCGATGTCGCCGACCGCGCGGGCGGATCGGTCACAGGTCCCGCCGAGCCTGTCACGGTGGACGATCTCTGTGACGATTCGCGTGCGGTGCGGCCCGGCGATCTGTATGTCGCGCTCCCCGGAACACGCTGGCACGGTCTCGATTTCGAGGAGGACGCCCAGCGCGCCGGCGCGGTGGCCGTGCTCAGCGATCGGCCCGGCACCCGGTTGCCGAGCATCGTGGTCGCGGATCCGCGGGTCGTCGTCGGTCCGCTGGCCGCATGGTTCCACGGGAGCCCGTCCTCGTCGATGGCCGTGTTCGGAGCGACGGGCACCAACGGCAAGACCAGCACGACGCACTTCCACCACGCCGGCCTGCGCGCCGCGGGTCATCGTGCGGGGATGATCTCCGGGGTCGCGGTCAGCGGCGCCGGCAGCGACGAGGCCCCGGTGCGCACCACTCCCGAGGCGACGGTGCTCCAACGCACGCTGTCGACGTTCGTCCACAACGGATGCACGGCCGCCGCCCTCGAGGTGTCCTCGCACGCCATCGCCCAGCACCGCGTCGACGGGGTGGAGTTCGCCGTCACCGCCTTCACCAATCTCGGCCGGGATCACCTCGACTTCCACGGCTCGATGGAGGAGTACTACCGGACCAAGGCCTCACTGTTCACCCCTGACCGCACCGGACGGGCCGTCGTCATGATCGACGACGAGTACGGGCGGCGGCTCGTGTCGGAGTGCGCGGTGCCGACGGTGACGTGCTCGGTGTCCGATCCTTCGGCGGACTTCCGCGCCGATCGCATCGACTGCACGACGCATCGCACCCGATTCCTCGCCCGGACCCCGGTGGGCGACATCCCGCTCTCACTGCAGGTTCTCGGCCCCCACCAGGTGGCGAACGCTCTGGTCGCACTCGCCTCCCTCGTCTCCGGTGGGGTGGACGCGGAGCGTGCGGCCGCCGGCATCTCGGCGCTGCACAACATTCCCGGCCGATGCGAGACCGTGTCGGCCGGCCAGGACTTCACCGCCCTCGTCGACTACATGCACAACGTGTCCGGCCAGCGCGCGATCCTGCCGTACCTGCGGCGCATCACCCCGGGGCGCCTGATCCTGGTCATCGGGGCGACCGGTGACCGTGACGTGGGCAAGCGCGTCGAGCTGGGCGCGGTCGCCGCGGCCTACGCGGACGACATCGTCGTCACGGACGAGAGTGCCAACGGCGAGGATCCGCACTCGATTCGCGCCGACGTCGTCCGCGGCGCCCGGTCCGGGGATCGGGGCGTCCGCGTGGTGGAGATCGCGGACCGGCGCGCAGCATTCCACCACGCCGTGGCGGACGCGGCGGCCGGGGACACCGTCGTCGTGGCGGGGCGAGGCAGCGACACCTGGCAGCACTTCGGCAGCCGAACCGTGTACTTCGACGATCATGCCGAACTGCACGACGCGATCGTCGCCCGATGACTCCCGCGGGTCAGCTCGCCGGCGTCTCCCGCTCGAACCGGTCGTCGATGCGCGCCGCCTTGTAGTAGACGATCGAGCCGATCCAGACCACCACGAACACGACCACCACGATCTGGCCCGCCAGGGTGAGATCCACTGCGGCCACCGCGTCCCAGATGCCGCCGGACAGTCCGAGTTCCTCACCGAGCAACGACAGGATCTGCACGGTGCCCACCACGAGGGCGAGGAAGATCGACAGGCCCGTCATCGTGATGTTGTAGTAGATCTTCCGGACCGGCGTGACGAAGGCCCAGCCGTACGCCTTGGACATGAAGACGCCGTCGAGCGTGTCCATCGTCGACATGCCGGCCGCGAACAGCACCGGCAGCGCGATGATGGCCATCGGCGGCAGGCCACCGGCGATGGCGCTGGTGCCCGCCACGGCGAGCAGACCGACCTGCGTGGCGGTGTCGAACCCCAGGCCGAAGAGCAGCCCCAGCGGATACATCTGCCACGAGTGGCTGATCATCCGGTCGTAGCGGCCGCGGAAGATCCGATTGAGCAGTCCTCTGCGTGCGAGGAGATCGTCGAGCGTCTCGTCGGAGAACTGTCCGCGCCGCGCGGCACGCCACATGCGCACGATGCCGACGAGGACGACCAGGTTCAGGGCCGCGATGAGGTAGAGGAACGTGCCGGAGACGAGGGTGCCGATGATGCCGCCGGTGTCCGCGAAGGCGTCCCGGAAGTCCGTCGCGCGCGATGCGGCGAACGCGATCGCGGCGACGAACGCGAACACGACCGTCGAGTGCCCGAGCGAGAAGAACAGTCCGACCGCCAGGGGCCGCTTGCCCTTCTGCAGCAACAGTCGGGTGGTGTCGTCGATGGCCGCGATGTGGTCGGCGTCGAAGGCGTGCCGCATGCCCAACGTGTAGGCCAACACCCCGGCGCCCGCGTAGACGAGAGTGCCGTCCGCGCCGGTGAGGCCGTGGATCGCCGGGATCGAGTCGTAGTGCAGGAACAGGCCCCACCCGACGACGTGCAGCGCCACGAGCACTGCTGCCAGGCCCAGGAGCCGGGGGATCTCGTCGCGGGTGAAACGCGCACGTCCGGTCACGGTGTCGGCAGACGTCATGGGACACCAATATTCCTCATGGAGCCCGTCCGCGCAGTGCTGGATCAGACGCGCGCGGGTGAACGGAGCACCGTCGTCGTGACGGCAACCGATGCCAGCGCCACGACGACCGCTCCGTAGACCGTCGCGGTGACGAGGAGACCGGCCGAGTGGATCGCAACACCCGCGACGATGGCCGGCACGCTGAAGGCGAGGTAACTCAGCACGAGCGTCGTGGCGAAGACACTGCCGCGATGCTCCGGCGGTGCGAGAGCGCCGATGATGCTCATCGCGCCGAGGAACGTCGCGCCCCAGCCGAACCCGGACACCGCGGTCCCGACGAAGTACAGCGGCGCCGACGCGATGTGCAGCCCGACGAGATTCACCACGATGCCCGCGGCGAGAGTGAGTGCACCGGCGGTCATGGCCGTGCGCGGGAGAAGAGTACGAGCGGACGCGGCACCGATCGCTCCGGCCGTGAACATCGTGAAGATGTCCAGCCCGCCCACGACGGCGCCGCGGAGATCGAAGACCGTGCCCATGATGGACGGCCCCAGCGACAGGTGGAACCCGCCCAGCGACCACGTCGCGACGAGCGCGGGGACGACCGGCCAGAAGTGGGCGCGGATCGACACGGGCAGCCCGAGGGTCGGCGTCAGCACCCGCATGACGTGTCGACGGTCGTCGAAGCCTGCCCGGACCGCGGATTCCGGCACCGCCACGACGAGCGCCGTGAGGACGACCAGCGCGACGATCATCACGACGTACACGAGCGTGGTGGGGAACGGCGCGAACTGCACCAGCAGTCCGGCCGCGATACCGCCTGCTCCCAGCCCGAAGGCCGGTGCGACCGAGCTCACCAGGGGGCCGAGACGGTCGGTCGGCTGCAGATCGATGATCGCAGCGGTCAGGGCACCCATGGCCGCGCCGGCCGCCAGGCCCTGCACGACGCGCGCGGCGATGAGCCAGCCGACCCCGTCGGCGAACACGAAGACGACCTGGCTGGCGATCAGCACGAGCAGCGACGTCACGATCACGGGCTTACGGCCGAGGTGGTCGGACAGCGACCCGACGGTCAACAGGGCGGCGAGTAGTGCGAAGACGTACACGGCGAAGACGATGGTCAGCGTCGACGCGCCGAATCCCCATCGGGACTGGTACACGGGGTACAGCGGGGACGGCGCCGCCGACGATCCCATGACGGTGAAGAACACGAGGGCCACCACCCAGAACGAGCGAACGGGGGTCATCCAGGACTGGGGTCGCACCTCGGTCGTCGTCACCGTGGGTCCAACTCCCCCCACCGACTCCTCATTCCCGGGACGGTGACGGCGTCAGAGCGTCGCGGGCACCGCGAGCGATCGCCCGGCCGCGAAGCGCAACGCACTGTCGGGGAGGGAACCGTCGCGTCCCGACAGGGTCACCGACACGCTCCCGTGTCCCTCACGCGGCGACGACATCTCGTCGAGGCGGCGCAGAGTCTGGGCCGCGACGGCCTCGGCGCTGTCGAACATCCGCACACCCGGCGGCAGCGCCGCCATGATCTCGTCCGCTACCAGCGGATAGTGGGTGCACCCCAGGACGATGCCCTGCACGTCGTCCGGCGTCCGCGCCGCTGCCGACGCGATGGCCGCGCTGACGGCCGCGAGATCACCACGGTCGATGGCATCGGCGAGCCCGTGGCACGCGACGGCCGACACCGTGCGACCCGACGCGAACTCCGCGATCAAGCGCGCCTGATACGACGACGCGGTGGTCGCCGCCGTCGCCCACACCGTGATCGAGTCACACTGCAGTGCAGCGGGTTTGATGGCCGGAACCGTCCCGACCACGGGGGTGGACCCCAGGGCCGCGCGGGTCGCGTCGAGCGCGATGACGCTGGCGGTGTTGCACGGCAGCACCACCACCTCGGCTCCACCGTCGACGGCGCGCCGCGCCGTCTCCACGACGTGCGCCTCCGTCCACGCGGTGGGCTTGGGTCCCCACGGCGCGTTGTCCGGGTCGAGGTACAGATGAAGGTCGAGCGACGGGCGCAGTCGACGCAGGCGGGCTGCCGTGGGCAACGACCCCAGGCCCGAGTCGATCAGCGCGACGTTCACGGTGACAATCTACCGCCCCGGCACCGGCCGACCTCCGGACGTCGGCGCGCGGCCACGATGGATGCGGAAGGCCGGAGGCCGGTCGGAATGTGACAGAGCGCAGACTGAGCGGATGACCGCTCCGCTCGAGCCCGATGAGGCCGACCTCATCGCCGCGGCGGTGCTCGCGGTCCCCGGTGTGGCCGGCCTGCACTCCGGCCTCTTCGGTGAGGCCGTGACGCTGCTGCCGGGTCGACGCATCGAGGGCGTGGTGGTGGGGCACGAGTCCTGCGCCGTGCACATCACGGTCCGCTGTCCGGGAGATCCCGACTCCGTCGTCCACGCCGTCCAGGAGACGCTCGCGCGTGTCGTCCGGATTCCCGTTGTGGTCACGGTGGAGGATTTCGCCGTCGAGTGAGTCGGCGTCACAACGCTTTTCGGCACGGTTGCCGTCGCGACCCGAGAGGACGAGGGTTGCGCGCGCGCCGACGCGGGATCGGCGCGGAAACGGAACTCACATGATGCGCACGATCCTTCGCCGCACTGTCGGCACGACCCTCACCGCCCTCGTGGCACTCACGCTCGGAGCATCCCCTGCATCGGCCGCTCCGGGCGGTGCTCCGCCCATCGCGCAGGTGCGCACTCTCTCCGCCGGCGCCACGGTCACCGTGGTCGGCACGGTCACCACACCGCCCGGCGCCTTCGCATCGAGCTTCCTCGACGTCGGGTTCGGGATCCAGGACCGCACCGCCGGCATCTACATCAGCGCCTCGGCGCCCACCGACGTCGTGCCGGGTACATCGGTGCGTGTCACGGGGTCGCTCGCGGACCAGTCCGGACTTCTGGTGGTGCGACCGACGAGCATCGTGTCGCTGGGACCGGTCGATGCGGTGGCACCCAGACCGGTGGTGGTCCGCGTGGTCGGCGAGTCCACCGAGGCGTCGCTGGTGACGGTCGTCGGACGCGTCACGAGCGCCGTGGTGGACGATCTGCCGTACGGGTACAAGTTCACGATCGCGGACCGGACCGGGGAGACCACCGTCTTCGTCAACACGCAGACGGGCATCGACGTGAGCGCGATCCGCGCGGGGCAGACACTGCGCGTCACCGGCATGAGCAGCCAGTACGAGGACCACTACGAGATCGATCCGCGCTCTCCCGCGGACGTCGTCGTGCTGCCCTGATTCCACACACGCCGAACGGCGCCCACCCCGCAGGGTGAGCGCCGTTCGGTGTGAGGCGGTCTTACTTGTTGATCTTCGTGACGCGACCGGCGCCGACGGTGCGGCCACCCTCGCGGATCGCGAAGCGCAGGCCCTCGTCCATGGCGACCGGCTGGATCAGCACGACGGACATCTCGGTGTTGTCACCGGGCATGACCATCTCGGTGCCCTCGGGGAGGGTCACGACGCCCGTCACGTCCGTGGTACGGAAGTAGAACTGCGGGCGGTAGTTGTTGAAGAACGGGGTGTGGCGACCGCCCTCGTCCTTCGACAGGATGTATGCCTGGCCCTCGAACTCCGTGTGGGGAGTGGTGGTGCCGGGCTTGACGACGACCTGTCCACGCTCGACATCTTCGCGCTTGATGCCGCGGACGAGGAGGCCGACGTTGTCGCCCGCCTGGCCCGAGTCGAGGAGCTTGCGGAACATCTCGATGCCGGTGACCGTGGTCTTGGTCGACTTCTCCTTGATGCCGACGATCTCGACATCCTCGTTGACGTTGACCGAGCCACGCTCGATACGGCCGGTGACGACGGTGCCGCGACCGGTGATGGTGAAGACGTCCTCGACGGGCATGAGGAAGGGCTTCTCGGTCTCACGGACGGGGTCCGGAACCGAGTCGTCCACTGCCTGCATGAGCTCGAGAACCGACTCGGCCCACTTCTCGTCGCCCTCGAGGGCCTTGAGAGCGGAGACCTTGACGACGGGAGCGTCCTCGTCGAACTCCTGTGCGGCGAGGAGCTCGCGCACCTCCATCTCGACGAGCTCGATGATCTCGTCGTCGTCCACCATGTCGGCCTTGTTCAGCGCGACGAGGATGTACGGCACGCCGACCTGGCGAGCGAGCAGGACATGCTCGCGCGTCTGGGGCATGGGGCCGTCGGTCGCTGCGACGACGAGGATCGCGCCGTCCATCTGTGCCGCGCCGGTGATCATGTTCTTGATGTAGTCGGCGTGGCCGGGAGCGTCGACGTGTGCGTAGTGACGCTTCTCGGTCTGGTACTCGACGTGGGAGATGTTGATCGTGATACCACGAGCCTTCTCCTCCGGAGCCTTGTCGATCTGGTCGAAGGCCGACGCCTCGTTCAGGTCCGGGAACTTGTCGTGCAGAACCTTGGTGATTGCAGCCGTCAGCGTCGTCTTACCGTGGTCAACGTGACCGATGGTGCCGATGTTGACGTGCGGCTTGGTCCGATCGAACTTCGCCTTGGCCACTGTGTCCTCCTGGACTGTTATTGCCTGCGTTATGCAGCATTACGGATGTACTTACGGGTGGTGCGGTGTGACGGTGGTACCGGGTCCAGCTTCGGAGACTATTCTCCGGTGGCCTTCGCGATGATCTCCTTCGAGACGTTCGAGGGAACCTCTGCGTAGGAGTCGAAGACCATGGAGTAGTTCGCTCGGCCCTGGGTGCGAGACCGCAGGTCACCGATGTAACCGAACATCTCCGACAGCGGAACCAGCGCCTTGACGACACGGGCACCACTGCGTTCCTCCATGGCCTGGATCTGGCCACGGCGGGAGTTCACATCGCCGATCACGTCGCCCATGTACTCCTCGGGCGTGATCACCTCGACCGCCATGAGCGGTTCGAGGATGACCGGACCGGCCTTGCGGGCAGCTTCCTTGAAGGCCTGCGAACCCGCGATCTTGAACGCCATCTCGGACGAGTCGACGTCGTGGTACGCGCCGTCGAGCAGGATCAGCTTGACGTTCACCAGCGGGTAGCCGGCGAGAACGCCGTACTGCATCGCGTCCTGCGCGCCGGCATCCACGGACGGGATGTACTCGCGCGGGATACGACCGCCGGAAACCTTGTTCTCGAACTCGTAGGTCGCGCCGTCCTCGCCGATGAAGGGCTCGAGGCCGATGATGACCTTCGCGAACTGGCCGGAGCCACCCGTCTGCTTCTTGTGGGTGAACTCCTGCTTCTCGACGATCTTGGTGATCGTCTCGCGGTAGGCCACCTGCGGCTTGCCGACGTTGGCCTCGACCTTGAACTCGCGACGCATGCGGTCGACGAGGATGTCGAGGTGGAGCTCGCCCATGCCGCCGATGACGGTCTGGCCGGTCTCCTCGTCGAGCTTGACCGAGAAGGTCGGGTCCTCTTCGGCCAGCTTCTGGATGGCCGTGCCGAGCTTCTCCTGGTCGGACTTCGTCTTCGGCTCGATCGACACCTGGATGACCGGGTCCGGGAACGTCATCGACTCGAGGATGATCTGGTTCTGCGGATCGCAGAGCGTGTCACCCGTCGTCGTGTCCTTCAGACCGATCACGGCGTAGATGTGGCCGGCGCTGGCGGTCGCGACCGGGTTCTCCTTGTTGGAGTGCATCTGGAAGAGCTTGCCCAGACGCTCCTTCTTGCCCTTGGTCGAGTTGATGACCTGCGAGCCGGAGTCGACCTTGCCCGAGTACACGCGCACGTACGTCAGCTTGCCGAAGAACGGGTGCGTCGCGATCTTGAACGCGAGCGCCGCGAACGGCTCTTCGGCGGACGGCTTGCGAGTGAGTTCCTTCTCCTCGTCGCCCACGGCGTGACCGATGGTCTCGGCGACGTCGAGCGGGGACGGGAGGTAGTCGATGACCGCGTCGAGCATGGGCTGGACGCCCTTGTTCTTGAACGCGGAACCGCACAGGATCGGGTACAGCTCGGAGTTGACCGTCATCTTGCGAATCGCGGTCTTGACCTCGTCGATGGTCAGCTCGTCACCGCTGAAGTGCTTCTCCAGCAGTGCCTCGTCGGACTCGGCGACGGTCTCGAGCAGCTCGGTGCGGTACTGCTCGGCCCGCTCCTTCAGCTCCTCGGGGATCTCGACGGTCTCGTAGGTCTCGCCGAGCTTCGTCTCTCCGCGCCAGACCTTCGCGTTCATCTCGATCAGGTCGACGATGCCCTCGAAGCTGTCCTCTGCGCCGATCGGCAACTGGATGACCAGCGGCTTGGCGCCGAGGCGATCCTTGATGGTCTGCACGGTGAAGTAGAAGTCCGCACCGAGCTTGTCCATCTTGTTGACGAAACAGATGCGCGGCACGTCGTACTTGTCGGCCTGACGCCACACCTGCTCGGACTGGGGCTCGACGCCCTCCTTGCCGTCGAACACGGCGACGGCACCGTCGAGGACGCGGAGCGAACGCTCCACCTCGACCGTGAAGTCGACGTGCCCGGGGGTGTCGATGATGTTGATCTGGTTGTCGTTCCAGAAGCACGTCGTGGCAGCAGACGTGATGGTGATGCCACGCTCCTGCTCCTGCTCCATCCAGTCCATGGTGGCTGCGCCGTCATGGACCTCACCGATCTTGTACGAGATACCGGTGTAGAAGAGGATGCGCTCGGTAGTGGTGGTCTTACCGGCATCGATGTGGGCCATGATGCCGATGTTGCGGACCTTGTTCAGGTCGGTCAGCACGTCCTGTGCCACGAATTCATCCCGCCTTGGTGTTGGAAGAAGTGAGTCGAAGGTTCAACGCTCGGGTGGCGCCGGATGTTTCCCGGCGCCCCCGAGACGCGATCACCAGCGGTAGTGCGCGAATGCCTTGTTGGCTTCCGCCATCTTGTGCGTGTCCTCGCGACGCTTGACTGCTGCGCCGAGACCGTTGCTGGCATCGAGGAGTTCGTTGGCCAGACGCTCGACCATCGTCTTCTCGCGACGAGCGCGGGAGAACGAGACGAGCCAGCGCAGAGCCAGCGTGGTGGAGCGGCCCGGACGAACCTCGACCGGAACCTGGTAGGTGGCGCCACCGACACGACGGCTGCGGACCTCGAGGGCCGGCTTGACGTTGTCCAGTGCGCGCTTGAGCGTCACGACGGGATCGGTGCCCGTCTTCTCGCGTGCCTGCTCGAGAGCCTGGTACACGATGCGCTCCGCGGTCGACTTCTTGCCGTCCAGCAGGATCTTGTTGACCAGCTGGGTGACCAGCGGCGAACCGTAGACGGGATCGTTGATCAGCGGGCGCTTGGGTGCTGGGCCTTTACGTGGCATGTCAGCTCTTCTCCTTCTTGGCGCCGTACTTGCTGCGAGCCTGCTTGCGGTTCTTCACGCCCTGCGTGTCGAGCGAGCCACGGATGATCTTGTAACGGACACCCGGGAGGTCCTTCACGCGACCACCGCGCACGAGCACCATGGAGTGCTCCTGCAGGTTGTGGCCCTCACCGGGGATGTAGGCGGTGACCTCGACGGACGTGGTCAGGCGGACGCGAGCGACCTTACGAAGCGCGGAGTTCGGCTTCTTCGGGGTGGTGGTGTAAACGCGAGTGCACACACCACGGCGCTGCGGGCTGCCCTTCAGGGCAGCGGTCTTCAGCTTCGCGACCTTGTCGGTGCGACCCTTGCGGACCAGCTGGTTGATTGTTGGCATGAACCGGCTTTCTTCGTGTCGAGAAACAGGGATCTAGCAGTTGGGGCAAGAGAACGCTGCCCCTCACCCAGTAGTGCTTCCGCGGGCTTCGTGCACCCCGCGGTCGGGTGTGTCGCATACCCCCACACGGCAGCCGCGGTTCTTGCTCGATGGTGAACTCGAACACGGCTGTACCTCGCATAGGCACACAGACGTACCGGCTGGGCCGGGCACGACCTGTAACGGTACCCGGCGGCGCGCCTGATGGTCAAAACGCCCCTGCATCGGGTACAGGAGTTCACCCTTCCGTCGTCACGCCGACAGATTGAGCGAGAGCTGCATCAACCGCGTGGCCGACTCACAGGGATCGGTCGGGTTCCCCGGCCGATACTGCACCCACCAGCCGATGACCCCGGAATCGGGCGACTGCGCCGCTACGCCGCACGATGCCGGGTCGTCCGGTTGACGGATCTCGAGGGCCTTCCGCGAGGACACCTCGACGTCGCTCACCGTCCACCCCATACGTTCGTTCGCCTCGCGCTCGGCCGCGAGTGACCCCGTCTCGAACCAGTCGAACGTCACCTTGACCGCGCCGCCCGGGCCGGTCAGGTCCCACCGGCAGATGGCCCCGATGAAGCCCTGGTCGATGGCGTCGCCGCCCACGACGTCGGCGATCTGCTCCGGCGTCACGGTGTCGCACTCCTCGAGGAGCGAGCGGAACTCGCCGTCCGCGCCACTCACGCCCGCTGCCACGGGCGTGCCCTCGATGGTCGACCCGCATCCGGCGAGCACCGCGATGACCGACAGCGCCGCCAGCACGCGTCCGGCCCTCATTGCGCGCGCTCCGCGACGAGCGTCATCAGCCTCTCGGCGACGGCGCACGGATCCGCGGTGGGAGCGCTGTCGGCGTACATGACGGAGAAGTGGACGAAGTCGTCGCCGTACTGCAGACCGTTCTCGCAGAGGTACGTCACACCCGTCGCGTTCTCGGATCGCGCCTCGAACCCCGGCCGACCCTCGATCTCGATGTCCGCTGCCGGTCGGCCGATCAGTTCCGACCCCATGCGCTCACGCCCGATCGGGCTCCCGCGGTACCAGGAGAAGCTGACAGACGGGCCGGTCGGACCCGACACCTCCCACTCGCAGCCCACCGAGTTGCGGGTCACGATCGCGAACGACGGCACGGCGAACGCAGTGCGGACCTCCTCGTCGGACAGACCGCCGCAGACGCCGAAGAACGGGCCGGGTCCCTGCGACGCGGACGTGGACGGCGCGTCGTCGGTGGCGGCATCGGAGTCGGATCCGCAACCGGTGAGCCCGAGCAGCACCACTGCTGCCACGCCGGCCCACCGCACGGAGTTCATGGCGGCAGCTTATCGGAGTGCGGACTGTCGCGAGTACGCCGAAAGTGCCGTGATGCGAGCGCCGATCACGACAGTTCGGACGTATTCGCGGGGGTGCTGGTGCTGGTGGTGGTATCGAGGGCGAGGGACGCGTCGAGCACCGAGGCCCACACCTTCACGATCTCGGCGCGGCGGCGCGAATCGTCGCTGAGCACGTCGGCGAGACCGAGCCCGCGGGCCAGGTCGAGGGTGGCCTGCACGAGTCGGTGGGTGCGCGGATCACTGTCGTCGGCGCCGAGGTGATCGACCGCCGTGCGGTGCGCCACGCGACCGAACTTCTCCTCGAGAGGCAGGACCCGGGCACGCATCTCGGGATCCGCGGCCGCGGCGGTCCAGACCTGCAGCGCGGCACGGAAGATGGGGCTCGTGTAGTAGTCGACCAGCCGGGTGACCACGGCCTCGGTCCGCCCGGCGCCCTGCGGGAGCGCACTGCTCTCGGCTCGCGCCTCCCCCATGCGCGTGTCGAACATGTACTCGAGCGCCGCGGTGATGAGGTCCTCCCGCGTCGGGAAGTGATGCTGGGTGGCACCGCGAGAGACGCCGGCCCGCTCGGCCACGACGGCGACCGTCGTCGCCGCCCATCCCTCGGTGGCGAGCGCGTCGATCGTGGACTCGAGCAGACGCAGTCGCGTGGCGCGGCTGCGATCCTGCTTCGGGCTGCGGGTGTCACCGACCCGGTGACGAGTGGGCACGGTCATGGCCGTCACGTCTCCTTCCCCACAGCGGCACCGGACGACTCCGCCGGTGCGGCCCACGACGGGCTGCGCTTCTGCAGAAAGGCCATCATCCCCTCCCGCGCCTCGTCCGAAGCGAACAGCCTCGCGGACTCCTCCGCCAGGTCCGCGCCCCGGCGGTCGAACTCCTCGAGCATCGCGGCGGTGGTGAGGCGTTTCGACGCCGCGAGACCCTGCGGTGACGACGGACGGATCGCCGCGACGAGTTCGGCCACCGTGGCCGCGGTGTCGGCCGCAGCCTCGGTGACGAGCCCGATGGCCTCCGCCTCGTGCGCGCCGAACGTCTCCGTCGTCAGGAAGTACCGGCTCGCCGCACGCGAGGTCATCCTCGGCACCACCGTCAAGGAGACGATGGACGCGGCCAACCCCAGCCGCGCCTCCGTCAGCGCGAACGAACTCTTCGGCCCGGCCACCACCAGATCGCACGCGCCCACGAGGCCCATACCGCCGGCACGCACATGCCCGTCGATCCTGCCGATCACCGGCTTCGGCGTCTCGAGGATCGCCCGCAGCAGCGTCAGCATCTGCTCGGTGCGCGAGGAGACCGAACTGCCCGCCTCCGTGAGATCGGCACCTGCACAAAACGTTCCGCCGGTGTGGGTGAGGACCACGGCGCGGACGTCCCGATCCGCGCCCGCGTCGCGGAGCGCCGCCGTCAGGTCGTCGACCAGGGCGGTGGAGAGGGCGTTGCGATTGTGCGGGGTGTCGAGTGTCAGAGTCACCACGCCCTCCGACCGATCGACCCGCACAGGTGGTCCGTCGCCCCGACCGGCCTCCGGCCTGCCCGGGCCCCGACCGGCCTCCGGCCTGCCCGCCATCAGTAGCTCTTCGGCAGGCCCAGCGAGTGCTGGGACACGAAGTTCAGGATCATCTCCCGACTGACGGGAGCCACGCGGGCGATGCGCGCCGCACCGAGCATGGACGCGAGGCCGTACTCCTCGGTCAGGCCTGCGCCGCCGTGCGTCTGGATGGCCTGGTCGATGGCCTTGATGCTGGCCTCGGCGGCCGCGTACTTCGCCATGTTGGCCGCTTCCGCCGCACCGAAATCGTCACCGCTGTCGTAGAGCACCGCGGCCTTCTGCATCATCAGCTTCGCCAGTTCGAGCTCGATCTTGCACTGCGCCAACGGATGCGCGATTCCCTGGTGCGCCCCGATGGGGCTCTTCCACACGGTGCGCTCGTTCGCGTACTTCACCGCGGCGTCGAGGGCGTAGCGGCCCATGCCGACGGCCATCGCCGCACCGAGGATGCGCTCGGGGTTGAGACCCGCGAACAACTGCATCAGCGCCGCGTCGGGCTCACCGACCAGCGCCTCGGCCGGCAGCCGGACGTCGTCGAGGAAGAGCGTGAACTGGTGGTCGGGCTCGATGATGTCCATGCGCATCTGCGTCTTGTTCAGGCCCGGTGCATCGGTCGGCACGATGAACAGCGCTGGCTTGAGCTTCCCGGTCTTCGCGTCCTCCGTACGGGAGACGATGAGCACCGCGTCGGCCTGGTCGACGCCGGAGATGTAGATCTTGCTGCCGCGCAGCACCCACTCGTCACCGTCGCGTCGCGCGGTGGTGGTGATCTGGTGGGAGTTGGAGCCGGCGTCGGGCTCGGTGATGCCGAACGCCATGATCGCGGAGCCGTCCGAGAGGCGGGGCAGCCAGGACTGCTTCTGTTCGGGGGTGCCGTACTTCGCGATGATGGTGCCGCAGATCGCCGGGCTGACGACCACGAGCAACAGGCCCGCACCGAACGAGGACATCTCCTCCTGGACCAGTGCGAGCTCGTAGATGCCGGCACCGCCGCCGCCGTACTCCTCGGGGAGGTTCACCCCGAGGAAGCCCAACTGCCCGGCCTCGTGCCACAGTTCGGTGAGTGCCTCACCCTTGCGTGCCTTGGGCAGCACGTAGTCGATGTAGTTGTGGCGCTTGCCCAGTCCGGCCACCGCGGCGCGGAGGCTCTTCTGCTCGTCCGTCTCGATGAAGCTCATGCCTGATCTCCTTCTGCTGCGACGACCGCCAGTACGGCGTCGACGTCCACCTGGTGTCCCACGGTGACCGTGAGCTCGGTCAGCACGCCCGCCGCGGGTGCGGTGATCGTGTGTTCCATCTTCATGGCCTCGAGCCACAGGATCGGTTGGCCGGCGGTGACGGTGTCGCCGACGGCAGCACCGATCCGTACGACGCTGCCGGGCATCGGTGCCAGCAGCGATCCGGCGGCGACGATCTCGCTCGGATCGACGAACACCGGAACCCGTTCGAGCCGTACCGGTCCGAGCGACGAGTCGACGAACACGGCGTCGCCGTGGACCGCGACGTGGAACTCGCGTCGCACACCGTCGGCCAGCAGCACCACCCGGTCGGACTCGGCCCGGACCAGTGCGCAGTCGTCGACGTCGGTGACGAGGGTTCCGCGCGACAGCCGGTACTCGGCGACGATCTCGGTGCCGTTCACCGCGTACGTCTTGCGTTGCGGCACGGAGGCGAGGTTGCGCCAGCCGCTGGGGAGGGATCGGCCCACCGTCGCCGATTCTCTCGATCGGGTGGCGTCCGCGAGCGCTGCGGCGAGTGCGGACAGCCGCACACCCCGGTCGTCGACGAGCGGCCGAGCGAGCACCGCGAGATCGTGCGTCGCGAAGAACGCGGTGTCGGTGTCGCCCGCGAGGAACGCGCGGTGTCTCAGCACCGTGACGAGCAGGTCGCGGTTGGTGCGCACCCCGTGAATGCGCGCGCGCAGCAACGCTTTCGCCAGGATTCCGGCCGCCTGCTCCCGGGTGGGCGCGTACGAGATCACCTTGGCGAGCATAGGGTCGTAGTGGGTCCCCACCACGCTGCCGTCGACGATGCCCGAGTCCACCCGCAGGCCTGTCCGCGTGAGCACCTCGAACTCTCGCGCTCCGTCGAACTCGACGTGGTGCACGACGCCGCTCTGCGGCTGCCAGTCGCGCGCCGGATCCTCCGCGTACAGACGCACTTCGATCGAGTGTCCACGCGTGGTGGGCCGCTCGGCCGGGAGCGCGCCGCCCGCGGCGACGTGGATCTGCAGTGCCACCAGATCGAGACCGGTGGTGCACTCGGTCACCGGGTGCTCGACCTGCAGGCGCGTGTTCATCTCGAGAAAGTAGAAGTTGCCGCGCTCGTCGCTGAGGAATTCGACGGTGCCGGCCCCCTCGTAGTCGAGCGCCTCGGTGGCGATGCGTGCCGCCTCGAAGAGCTTCTCCCGCATACCCGGAACGCGCTCGACGAGCGGAGACGGCGCCTCCTCGACCACCTTCTGGTGGCGTCGTTGGATGGAGCACTCTCGCTCGCCCACCGCCCACACCGTGCCGTGGCGGTCCGCCATGACCTGGACCTCGATGTGGCGGCCCGTCTCGAGATAGCGCTCGCAGAAGACCGTCGCGTCACCGAAGGCGGACAGCGCCTCCCGCGACGCCGCGTCGATCTCGTCCTGCAGTGCGTCGAGTTCACGCACCACGCGCATACCGCGACCACCACCACCGGCGGACGCCTTCACGAGCACCGGCAGATCGTCCTGCGTGACGGACGCGGGGTCGAGCCGATCGAGCACCGGCACACCGGCGCTCTGCATCATGGCCTTGGACTCGACCTTCGACCCCATCGATTCGATCGCCTTCACCGGCGGACCGATCCAGGTGAGGCCCGCATCCTGCACGGCGCGCGCGAACTCCGCGTTCTCGGACAGGAACCCGTAACCGGGGTGGATCGCGTCGGCGCCGGCGCGCTGCGCCGCCTCGATGATCAGATCTCCGCGGAGGTACGTCTCCGACGACGCGGAACCGGGCAACCGGACGGCGACGTCGGCGTCGGCGACGTGCGGTGACGCGGAGTCCGGATCGGAGAACACGGCGACCGTGTCGATGCCCTCGGCGCGGCAGGTCGTGAACACGCGGCGGGCGATCTCGCCGCGGTTGGCAACGAGTACTGACGAAATGGTCATGACGGTCACATCCGGAAGACACCGAAGTTGGCGGTGCCCTCGATCGGGGCGGAGGCGATGGCCGACAGGCACATCCCCACCACCGTGCGGGTGTCTCGGGGGTCGATCACGCCGTCGTCGTACAGGCGTCCGGACAGGAACATGGGAACCGACTCGGCCTCGATCTGCTGCTCGATCATCGCGCGCAGACCCGCGTCGGCCTCCTCGTCGAACGCCTGTCCGCGGG
Organism: Rhodococcus sp. SORGH_AS_0301; assembly: GCF_030818285.1. Lineage (NCBI taxonomy): Bacteria > Bacillati > Actinomycetota > Actinomycetes > Mycobacteriales > Nocardiaceae > Rhodococcus > Rhodococcus sp. SORGH_AS_0301. The sequence continues at coordinate 253,579 of NZ_JAUTAC010000002.1, read as the reverse complement.
CCTCGGCGGAGGCGCGGGAGACGATCGAGATGACGCCCGCGAGTTGGGCACCGCCCATGACCGCGGACTTGGCGCTGGGCCAGGCGAAGAGGAAGCGCGGGTCGAAGGCGCGACCGCACATGCCGTAGTGCCCGGCGCCGTACGACGCACCGAGCAGCACCGAGATGTGCGGGACGGTGGAGTTCGAGACGGCGTTGATCATCATCGACCCGTGCTTGATCATCCCGCCCTCCTCGTACTCCTTGCCCACCATGTAGCCGGTGGTGTTGTGCAGGAACAGCAGTGGCGTGTTCGAACGGTTCGCCAGTTGGATGAACTGCGTCGCCTTCTGCGACTCCTCACTGAAGAGGACGCCGCGGGCGTTGGCGAGGATCCCGACCGGATACCCGTGCAGTTCCGCCCATCCGGTGACCAGAGACGAGCCGTAGAGCGGCTTGAACTCGTCGAAGTCGCTGTCGTCGACGATGCGCGCGATGACGTCGCGGGGGTCGAACGGGATCTTGAGGTCGGCCGGCACGATACCGAGCAGTTCCTCCTCGTCGTACCGGGGCGGGAGCACCTCGGTGCGCGGCGCCGGACCCTTCTTGTGCCAGTTGAGCCGCTTCACGATGCCGCGGCCGATGCGGATGGCGTCCTTCTCGTCCGCGGCGAGATGGTCTGCGAGACCGGAGGTCCGGGCGTGCATGCGGGCGCCGCCGAGCGATTCGTCGTCGGTCTCCTCGCCGGTGGCCATCTTCACCAGCGGCGGTCCGGCGAGGAACACCTTGGACCGCTCCTCGATCATGACGACGTGATCGGACATGCCGGGGATGTAGGCGCCGCCGGCGGTGGAGTTGCCGAACACGAGGGCGATGGTGGGGATGCCGGCCGCGGAGAGGCGCGTCAGATCACGGAAGATGCGGCCACCCGGGATGAACACCTCCTTCTGCGTGGGGAGGTCGGCACCGCCGGACTCGACCAGTGAGATGACCGGCAGCCGGTTCTGCATTGCGATGTCGTTCGCTCGCAGCGTCTTCCGCAGGGTCCACGGATTGCTCGTGCCGCCCCGCACGGTGGGGTCGTTGGCGACGATCAGGCACTCGACGCCGCTGACGACACCGATGCCGACGACCACGCTGGCGCCGACCGGGAAGTCCGTGCCCCAGGCCGCGAGCGGGCACAGCTCGAGGAACGGCGAGTCCGGGTCGACGAGCATCTCGATGCGCTCGCGCGGGGTCATCTTGCCGCGGCCGCGGTGCCGTGCGACGTACTTCTCGCCCCCGCCGCCCAGTGCCTTGGCGTGTTCGGTCTCCACCTCGGAGAGCTTCGCGATCATGGTGTCGGCGGCCGAGACGTACGCGTTACCGGAGCTGTCGAGTCGGGAGGTCAGAGTCGTCATGCGGTGTACCCCAGTCGCTTCGCGGCCAGCGAGGTGAGGATCTCGGTGGTGCCGCCGCCGATGCCGATGATGCGCATGTCGCGGTACTGACGCTCGACCTCGCTCTCGGCCATGTAGCCGAGTCCACCGAACAGCTGTACCGCCTGCGAGGCGACCCATTCGCCGGCCTCGACCGCGGTGTTCTTCGCGAAGCACACCTCGGCGATGCAGTCGTCGCCGTCCTCGACGTGGCGATCGATCAGTGCGTGCGTGTACGTGCGCGCCACGTCGATCTTGCGGTGCATCTCGCTGAGCGTGTTCTGCACCGCCTGACGGGCGATGAGCGGCTTGCCGAACGTCGAGCGGTCCCGCGTCCACGCCACCGTCAGATCGAGGCACCGCTGCGCCGAGGAGTAGGCCTGCGCGGCCAGCGCAGCGCGTTCGGAGACGAAGGCCTGCGCGATCTGGGCGAACCCGGAGTTCTCCGGGCCCACCAGGTTCTCCACGGGCACGCGCACGTCGGTGTACGACAGTTCGGCGGTGTCGGAGGCCCGCCATCCCATCTTGTCGAGCTTGCGGGACACCTCGAATCCCGGTGTGCCGCGCTCGACGACGAGCAGCGAGACGCCGGCCGCGCCGTCTCCCCCGGTGCGGACGGCGGTGACCACGAAGTCGGCCCGGCACCCCGAGGTGATGTAGGTCTTCGCGCCGTTGACGACGAAGTGGTCCCCGTCGCGCACCGCTCGGGTGCGCAGGTGTCCCACGTCGGATCCGCCGCCGGGCTCGGTGATGGCCAGCGACCCGATCAGCTCGCCGTCGAGCGTGGGCCGGACCCACTTCTCGAGGTGGTCGGGGTTGCCCGCAGCGACCATGTGCGGCAACGCGATCCCACAGGTGAACAAGGACGCGAACAGGCCGCCGGACGCACCCGCCTCGTGCATCTCCTCGCAGATGACCGTGGCGTCGACCAGCGAGCCGCCGCCACCGCCGACCGCCTCGGGGAACGGCGCCCCGAGCAGACCGATCTCGGCTGCCGCGCGGTGCAGGCTGCGGGGAATCTCGCCGTCACGCTCCCACTCGGTGAGGTGCGGCAGCACCTCCCGGTCGACGAACCCCCGGACCGTCTTACGGAGTTGCGCTCGGTCGGGGCCACCCCAGGTGCTCATGCGAGTCCACTTTCTGCGAGTACTGATTCGGGTATCGGGACGTGCCGCGATCGCAGCCACTCCCCCAGGCCCTTGGCCTGGGGATCGAAGCGAGCGCCGGATGCGACGCCCTCTCCGAGAATCCCGTCGACGACGATGTTCACGGCCCGCAGGTGCGGGAACTCGTACCGGTGCACACGCAGGCCCGCCGTCTCCGGGAGCAGCGTCGTCACCAGCTCGGTGGTGAGAGTCGACCGGAGCCAGGCCCACGCGGCGTCGCCGCGCACCCAGACCCCGACGTTGGCGCTGCCGCCCTTGTCACCGCTCCGCGCCGCCGCCACCGTGCCGAGCGGCAGCGTGCGTGTGGGTTCGGCCGGCGGGCGGCCTGCGGGCGCGTCGGACGGGTCCGCCTCGACAGCCGTGGTGACGGTGGGCGGTGCGACGTCGACGCGCGTGCCGTCCGCGAGAACCGCCACGTGCCGCGGCACCGCCTGATCGACGAACCCGGCCTCGAAGACGCCGTAGGGCGACCCCTGACCCGGAGGCGTCGTCACACAGAAACCGGGGTAGCTCGCCAGCGCGAGTTCCACTGCGGCAGCGCTGAACACGCGACCCACACGCTGCGGATCAGCGTCGCGGACGACGACACGGAGCACCGCACTGGCGGCCTCCTCGGTGTCGGCGTCAGGGTGATCGGTGCGCGCGAGAGTCCAGTCGACCTCGCGCGGCGGCGGCGTCAGCGCCTCGGTCATCTGAGTGCGCACCAGGTCGGCCTTGGCCTCGATGTCGAGGCCGGTGAGCACGAAGGTCATCTCGTTGCGGAACCCGCCGAGCGTGTTCCGGGAGACCTTGAGGGTGGGCGGCGGCGCCTCGCCGCGAGTCCCCGTGACCAGCACGCGGTCGCGTCCGTCCTGCGAGACCCGCACCGTGTCGAGCCGCGCGGTGACGTCCGGGCCGAGGTAGCGCGGGCCGGTGATCTCGTACATCAACTGCGCCGTCACCGTTCCGACCGTCACGGCGCCGCCGGTGTTCTCGTGCTTAGTGATCACCGACGACCCGTCCGACCGGATCTCCGCGAGGGGGAACCCCGGTCGACGCAGATCCTCGATCTCACCGAAGAAGGAGTAGTTCCCGCCGGTCGCCTGGGTTCCGCATTCGATGATGTGGCCGGCGACGACGGCGCCCGCGAGTTCGTCGAGGTGATCGCGGGTCCACCCGAACCGGGAGATCGCCGGGGCCACCACCACCGACGCATCCGTGACGCGTCCGGTGACCACGACCTGCGCCCCGGCGTCCAGGCACGCCGCGACACCGAAGGCGCCGAGATAGGCATTGGCGGTCAGCGGGGAGCCGAGGCCCAGTTCCTCGGCGCGGTCGTGCAGATCGTCTCCCTCCACGTGGGCGACCGAGACGGTCAGACCGAGACGGTCGGCGAGGGACCGAACCTCGTCCGCCAGTCGTGCGGGCGCCAACCCACCGGCATTGCTGACCAGGGTGACGCCCTTGTCGAGTGCAGTGCCCAGGCACTCCTCGAGCTGCCGCAGATACGTCTTGGCGTAGCCGCGCGTCGGATCCTTCATCCGGTCGCGTCCGAGAATGAGCATCGTCAGCTCGGCCAGGTAGTCGCCCGTGAGGACGTCGAGATCACCGCCGTCGAGCATCTCGCGCATGGCCGACGCCCGGTCACCGTAGAAGCCGGAGCAGTTACCGACCCTGATCATCTCCGTCACGACGCGACCCGCACGTCCCGGCCACCGCCGGGGGCACCCGCGAACGCCTGCGCGAGACCCAGCCACGTCGCCGCGTCGTCGCCGACGGCCACGAGGTCGGTGTCGTCACGGTGCACGCGCTGCGTGACGAGCAGGCAGAAGTCCAAAGCGGAACCCGTGACACTCTGCTCCGCGTCCTCCGGCCCCCACGCCCACTCACTCCCGTCGGGAGCGGTGAGCACGACGCGGAACGGTGCCGACGGCGGCGTCAGGCCGCGGATCGCGTAGGCGAAGTCGCGGGTGCGTACGCCGATGTGCGCGACGTGACGCAGCCGCTCGGTGGGTTCCCGGACCATGCCGAGGGCGTCCGCCACGTCCTGACCGTGTGCCCAGGTCTCCATGATGCGCGCGGTGGCCATCGACATCGCGCTCATCGGCGGGCCGAACCAGCGGATCTTCACGCCGTCGGGCACGTGTGTCAGGACGTCGAGCAGTTGCACTCGGCCGAGCCGCCATCGCGACAACAGGGTGCTGACCTGCTCTCCGGCGAGTGCGTCGGCAGCGGAGTCCACGAACGAGTCCGGATTGCCCATCGCGTCGGCGATCACCGCGTCGAAGGCCGCTTCGGCGTCCTCGTCACCGGAGGCGCCGGCCGTCGTCAGCGCGGCGACGTGGTCGGTCCAGTGCAGGTGAGCGATCTGATGCGCCACCGTCCAACCGGCCGCCGGGGTGTCCGTACGCCACGCGGCGTCGTCGGCATCGGCGACCAGCGCGTCCAGCGCGTCGCCCTCCGCACGCAGGTCCTGCAGCAACACCTCGAGAGCAGCCATGCCTGGAACGGTCGCACCCACGGGCCAAAAAAGCAAGCATGCTTGCTTGTTCTTGGACGTTGTGACGAACTCCAAAACAATCCGTGGCACCATCCATCCGCAGCGCAGGTCCGAAAGCCTGGTTTACGGTGAATCCCACAGGCGGTTGGACGCTTTACCGCACGACACCCATCACGACGCTCGCGACACGCCGGGCGGGACGAGGCCGCCCGCGAATGCGGGCACCGAAGGGAACGGGACCCGACATGGTCAGTGCACGAGACGGACGACCGGGGCAGGGGTACAGCGCGCCGGGCGCCTTCACCACGGCCTTCAGTCCGGGCGTCGGACCCCGAGCCGGGTACCCGGCGCCGGAACCGGTGCGGCACGACGAGACCGGGTACGACGAACCCCGGTACGACGACGACGAGCCGATCGGCGAACTCGAGGCTCGCTACGAGTGGATCGTCGGCCTCATGTCGTCGTTCACCGATCAGCGCGTCGTGCGGTGGATCATCGCCTTCTTCACCGCGTCGATGGGCGTGTGCGCCACCCTCGAGATCTTGTACGGCTTCGGCGGCACCACCACGTTCACGGTGGGCGTGCAGATCGGCTGCGCGGCCTTCGCGTTCGCCGCCGCTCTCTGGTGGACGGTGACCTCGTGGCCGCGGCTGCACACCGCCTTCGCCTTCGTCGTCCTGTCCAACCTGGGCATCCTCGCCGCGAACCTGAGCGCCGACATGCCGCCCGCCTACGCCGTCGGGAAGACCACCTTCTTCGTGGTGCTCGGCCTGTTCGCCGGTGTCTTCCTCGACCGCTGGATGCTGGCCACTCACATCGCGATCGCCGGTGTCGCCGTCACGTCCATCATCGGCTACAACATGCTGTTCGAGGACGTCCCCCCGCTGGGCGCGCTGGTCGTGTGGGCACCGGTCATGTCACTGGTCATCGCCGTTCCCGCACTGCTCTACACGTTCGTGCGAGCAGTGCGGCTCGACCAGTCCTGAGCCACTCTCCGCGAGTACGTCCGTGGTGTCGTGATCGCGAGTGGAATCACGACACTGTCGACGTACTCGCGGTGGGGGGTGGCCTCGGGGCTCACTCGTCGATGCTGGACATGTCTCCGTAGCGTGCTCCGGCCACGGCCGACGCGGGCACCGCTGCCTCGAGTTCGTCGAGGACCTCCTGCGTCACCGCGACGTCCGCCGCTGCCACGTTCTCCTCGAGGTAGCGCACGCGCTTGGTTCCGGGGATCGGCGCGACGTCCTCGCCCTGCGCCAGCACCCACGCCAGAGCCAGCTGACCGGGCGTGCATCCCAGCCGGTCCGCGATCTCACGGATGCGCGCCACGAGCGCCAGGTTCGCCTCGAGCGCCTCGCCCTGGAACCGCGGGAAGTACGCGGTGCGGCGCGAGTCCTTCTCCGCCAACTCCGACTCGTGCGCGATGGCGCCGGTCAACAGCCCGCGACCGAGCGGCGAATACGGGACCAACCCGATGCCGAGCTCACGGAGCGTCGGGAGCACAGTCTCCTCGAGATCCCGCGTGAACAGGGAGTACTCGGTCTGCACAGCCGTGATCGGGTGCACTGCGTGCGCCCGACGGATGGTCGCGGCCGACGCCTCGGACATCCCGAGATGGCGCACCTTGCCCGCCTGCACCAGTTCCGCCATCGCGCCGACCGTGTCCTCGATGGGGACCGACTTGTCGACGCGGTGCTGGTAGTACAGGTCGATGTGGTCGACACCGAGCCGCGACAACGACGCGTCGCAGGCCGCGCGGACGTACTCGGGGGTGCCGTTGATGCCGAGACGGGTGCCGTCGGCGAGTCGCTCGTTGCCGAACTTGGTGGCGAGCACCACCTGGTCCCGACGGCCGGCGATGGCCTCGCCGACCAGCTCCTCGTTGACGAACGGGCCGTACATGTCGGCCGTGTCGAGGAAGGTCACACCGAGTTCGAGAGCGCGGTGGATGGTGGCGATGCCGGAGGCGCGGTCGGTGTCGCCGTAGAACTCGGACATACCCATGCAGCCGAGGCCGAGGGCGGAGACGGTGAGAGGGGACTGCGTACCGAGAGTGCGTGAGGTGAGCGTCATGCCCCCACTCAACGTGCTGGAGTGCGCTCCAGGTCAAGCCTGTCGACGTAGAGCTCGATCTTGTGGTCGATCGCGCGCAGATGGCCGGTCACCTCGGCGAGCTGCGCCAGCACCCGTTCCCGATGCGCGCGGAGGGCGTCGAGCCGCTGCTGCTCCGTCCCCTCGCCCTGACGCACCAGGTCGGCGTAGTGCCGCACCTCCGCGATCGACATCCCGGTGGCGCGCAGTCGGGTGATGAGGACGATCCACGTGATGTCGTCGTCGCTGTAGCGGCGTTGTCCGGTGGACGACCGCGGCACCGCGCGCAGGAGCAACCCGTCACGCTCGTAGTACCGCAGCGTGTCGATGGTCAGCCCGGTCTGCTCGGACGCCTCCGCGATGCTGTGACTCACCCCGTCAGCTTAGGCATCAGCGGAAGAGCGGGAACTTCCTCTTGGTGGCGAGCGCGTCCATGCCGGACTGGATGGAGCGCCGCACCTCCTCGTACTTGGCCTCCACGTACTCCTCGTCGTCCACGCGGGCGAGATCGTGATCCACCTCGACGGGCGGCATGAAGCGGGTCCGGATCTTGGCGGGCAGCGGGATCTGCGGAAGTGCGGCCGGCGCGATGATCCACGGCAGCGACACGGCGATGGGGAACACCTTGAGTCGCGCGATCTTGTCCAGCCCCAACATCTTCGAGAGCTTGTCACCGCGGACCAGCACGGGCATGGCGTCGGCACCGCCGACGGTGGCGATCGGCACGATCGGCACCCCGCAGCGGATGGCGAGCTTGATGAAGCCGGTGCGCCCGCCGAGGGTGGCGACGTCACGTTCGCTCCACGGTCGCAGCGAGTCGACCTCACCTCCGGGCCACACGATGACGTCGCGCCCCTCGGCCAGTGCCGTGGACATCGAGTCTGGAGCAGCGGGCAGGACACCCATCGACCGGAACACCGTGCCGATGAGGGGGAAGGCCATCAGCGCGTCGTGTGCGGTGCCGTGCAACGTGCGTGACGGGCCGAACCGTCGCCACCACTGCGCCCCCACCGTCCAGGCGTCCCACACGAACGGTGCACCCGAATGCACGCCGACCAGCAGCACCGGTGGCGGCGGGATGGTCTCCCACCCGTCGATCTCCATGCGGAAGTACTTGTCGACGAGCGGGTTCCAGAACTTCTCCTGGCGCCGCATGCTGTCGACGTCCTGGTCCGTGAGGTCCCAGTCGCCGGCTCGCGAGGCGACCAGGCCACCGAGTCCACCGGACGCGTTCTCGCGCTTGTCCTTCATCTTCAGCCGGGCAGCGGCGGCGACCCGCTCGGCCTGGTCCTGCAGCTCGGGATCGCGATGGTCGGCAGGGGAAATGTCTGTGTGATCGGCGCCACTCATGAGGCCGAACCTACTGCACGGTCAGATGCGCCGTACCCCGGTTGCACACAGGCCGTGACGAATCAGCACATCCACCCCCGGGGCGGTGGTTCGTGTGCAGCCTCGCTCGCCTCACCTCGTCGAGGTCCGCCGCACGACGTGCCACTCCGGTGTCGCGACGGGCTCACCCGCGAGCACGGCCCGCGCAGCGCTGCGCCCCTGCTCGTACAGCGACTGGGCCACCGTCGTCAGCCCTGCGCCCGCCGCTTCCTCGGTGTCGTCCCACCCGACCATCGCCAGGTCGCCCGGCACCTGCAGGCCGCGGTCCCGCACCACCGACAATGCCCCGAGCGCCATCTCGTCACTCATCGCCAGCACCGTGTCCGGCAGCGCGTCCAGGTGATCCTGCATCGCGCGCGTCCCCTCCGAGCGGAAGCTGCCGGTGCCGAACGCGACGGGCACCGCGGACCAGTCGAGCCCCAGCGCCTCGGCAGCCGCGCGGTAGCCCCGCAGACGGTTCCTCGTCACCGGGAAGTCGATCGTCTCCGGATCCGGTCCGTGCACGAGGCGCCGCTCCCGATGCTCGTCGGCAGGAAAAGCGAGCACTAGCGGTCGCGCGGCACCCGCGAGGGCGATCAGGGCGACCGCCTCGGCCGCGGCGGCGTCGTCGATGCTGACCAACGTCGTGCCGTCGTGCTCCGGACCGCCCTGCACGCACACGGGTCGCCCAGTGGCGACGGCCGCATCGAGCAGTGGGTCCCCGGTGACCGTGGTCCAGAAGACGTACCCGTCGACGGCGGCGTCGCGCACCCGGTCGACGTCGCGGGCGACGCGCGTGTTCGGCAGGATCACCAGGCCCGTGTCGGTGTCGAGGCACGCATCGGCCACCCCTGACAGAAACCGGCGGGCCTGCGGGTCGTCGAACGCGTACGTCAGCTTCTCCGTCAGAAGCACGGCGAGGTTGTTGCTGCGGCCGCTGCGCAGCGACTGCGCGCCCCGGTGCGGGCCGGTGTAGCCGAGTCGCTCGGCGGCGTCGAACACCTTCGCCCGCGTCTCGTCCGAGACCCGCTCCGGCCGCCCGTACGCGTAGGACACGCTCATGACCGAGACGCCGGCCGCCGCCGCGACGTCGGCCATGGTGACGCGTGTGTGCGAGGTCATCGATCGCCACTCTATCGCCCACCCGCGTCCGTGTGTATCGTTACACAGCATGTCCACGGCACCTCCGCGCGCGAACACGCCCGCTCTGCTCGTCCTCGGCGCGACCGCGTTCATCTACGTCACGGCGGAGACGCTGCCGGTGGGACTGCTCCCCGAGATGTCCGCCGACCTCGGTGTCGGCGAATCGGCCATCGGGCTGCTGCTGACCTTCTACGCGTACGCGGTCGCCGTGATCACGTTGCCGCTGATGGCAGCGGTGAAGTCGTGGGACCGTCGCAAGGTCGTCGTCATCACCGCCGGCGCACTCGCGGTGTCGCAACTCGTGTCGGCGGTGTCCGTCGGCTATCCGATGCTGGTCGGAGCACGACTGATCTGCGCGGCCACCCACGGTGTGTTCTGGGCCGTGGTGGCTCCGGTCGCGGCGTCACTCGCCGCACCGGGCAAGCGCGCGAAGGCGATAGCGCTCGTCTACGCCGGGACGTCGTTGGCACTCGTCGCGGGCAATCCGCTGACCGCCGCCCTCGGACAGTGGACGCACTGGCGCGTCGCCGCCGCGACGCTCGGCGTCGTCGCGCTGGCCATCACCGTCGCCCTGACCCGGTTGCTGCCCGCTCTCCCGGTCGAGGCTCCGGTGGCCACCGCGGCCACGTCGCGCCCCGGCATCAGCCGGGTGCTCGTCCTGCTGTGCGGCATCACGTTCCTCGCCGCGCTGGGCCACTTCGCCGGCTACACGTACTTCGCGCTCGTGGTCGGCGAGGGCATCGGCACATCGGGGAGCGCGCTCTCGACCATGCTGTTCGTCTACGGACTCGCCGGCGTCGCCGGCATCTGGCTCATCGGTCGCACGTACGACCGCGGTCCGTGGCGCTCGACGATCGTCGTCCTCACCGCCATCACCACGGCGCTCGCGGCGCTGGTCCTGGCGCTGTCCACCGGATCCGGCGTGCTGGCGATCGTCGCCATCGCTCTGTGGGGCATGGCCTTCACCACCATCCCGGTGTGCATCCAGTCCGCCGTCCTGCACTCGGCACCGGCCGGGGCCGCGGCGGACCGCGCGTCGGCGATCTACGTCGTGACCTTCCAGGTGGCCATCGCGACGGGTGCCCTGGTGGGCGGCGGCATCGTCGACACCCTGTCGGTGACGGCGGTGCTGGTCTTCGCGGCCGTCACCATGCTGCTGGCACTGCTCGGGGTCCTCGCCGGGCGGTCGGCCTTCACGGCTCCGACGGCTCCCGTGCCGGTCGCTGCGACCGCATCCGCTCCCTGACCTCACGCCAGGTCCGGGGCGAGATCCCCGCGTCGCGACGGGTCTTGCGGCGGGCCACCAGCACACCCGTCGCCGCCACGGCCCAGACCGCGTACTGCGTGAGCCATGCGACGCGGAACGCTTCGAAGGTGTAGCCGCCCATCGCGTTCAAAATGGCGCCCATGGCCTGCATCACCAGCAGCGATGCGAGGAATCCGCCGATGTTCACCATGCCCTGGGCGGTGCCGAGCGCGACCGACGGGTTGAACGTGCGCGCGTAGTCGAAGCCGATGGCCGACCCCGGGCCACCGACCGAGATGACGATCACCAGGACGAAGAGCAACCACGTCGGCGCGGGTCCCGGAAGAGCGAGCACCACCGCCCACATGAGGGCGTTGCTGGCCATGATCGCCAGCACCATCCACGACCGACGCATGGGATAACGCCCCGTCAGGATGCCGACGACGATGCCCGACACGATGGCCGACACCACCGACGTGGTGAGCAGCGCGCCCACCACTGCGGACGACACCCCCTGCGCCGAACTGAGGTAGGGCACTCCCCACATCAGCGCGAACACGGTGATGGAGAACTGCGTCCCCATGTGGGAGAAGAAGCCGAGCCGGGTACCGGGCCGTGACCAGACGACGGAGATGTTGCGCACCGTCTCGCGGAACGTCACCCGCGGCGCGCTGCCGGGTCCGGGATCGGGCGAGTTCGAGACGGCGAGGAACGCGGCCAGCGCGACCACCACCCCGCTGCCCGCGGCCGCGCCGTAGGCGACGGACCACCCCCCGCCGTGCAGCAGCGTCAGGAACGGCACCGCGGACAGCACCTGCCCGACCTGCCCGAAGATGCCCGTCAGCTGCGAGACCAGCGGAACCCGGCGGGGCGCGAACCATTTCGGCACCAGCCGCAGCACCGAGATGAACGTCAGCGCATCACCGACACCCACGACGGCACGGGCCGCCACCGCCACCGGCAGCGAGTCGATGAACGCCAGGATCATCTGCCCCGACGCCATGACCAGCGCTCCCGTGACGATCATCGCGCGCGGACCCACCCTGTCGAGCAGCACTCCCGCGGGGATCTGCATGGCCGCGTAGACGACGACCTGCAGGACGACGAACGACGACAGCACCGACGGACTCGCGGCGTACCGATCCGCCGCGTCGAGCCCCGACACACCGAACGACGTGCGATGCAGGACGCCGACGATGTAGGCGAGGACACCTGTTCCCCAGACGATCCACGCGCGCATGCTGCTCAGTCTCCCGGGTAGAGTCCGCACCCATGACCCACGGTCACGCCCACCACGACACGCTGCCTGACGACGGCCGGCCTCCGGCCTCCCCGCTGCCCATCCTGGTGCTCAACGGTCCGAACCTGAACATGCTCGGAACCCGCCAACCCGAGGTCTACGGCACCGAGACGCTCGACGACGTGGTCGCGCTGTGCCGCGAGACCGCGGAACGCCACGGACGCACGATTCGTGCCGAGCAGTCCAACCACGAGGGCACGTTGATCGACTGGATTCACGAGGCGCGCGGGACGGCGTCGGGAATCGTCATCAACCCGGGCGGTCTGACCCACACGTCGGTCGTTCTGCGCGATGCTCTGGTCGTGCCCGAGATCCCCGTCGTCGAGATCCACATCTCGAACGTGCACGCCCGCGAGGAGTTCCGACACCACAGCTTCGTCTCGGGGATCGCCGTGTCGGTGATCGCCGGGTGCGGCGTCCGCGGGTACCGCTACGCCGTCGACGAGATCTGCGCCCGCACGTCCTGACCATCACGTCGGAAATGAGCACCATGGACCTCTCCCCCGTCACCAGCCACGAAATCGCACCACAGCCGCCGACGGGCGAGGGGTTCGAGACCGCGTGGCCCATCCGCGCCGGCGACGTCGACACCGCGAACCGGCTGCGCTACGACTCCGTCGCCCGGTACCTGCAGGACATCGGGTCGGACAACCTCGACGCCTCCGGACTCGGGGAGACGGATCCGTTCTGGATCGTGCGCCGCACGATCATGGACATCGACCGACCGTCGGTCTGGCCCGAGCGGATCACGTTGCGGCGCTGGTGTTCCGGTCTGTCGACGCGATGGTCGAACATGCGCGTCGACATCACCGGCGACAAGGGCGCGCACATCCGCACCGAGGGATTCTGGATCAGCATCTCGTCGACGACGGGCATGCCGACGCGCATCTCCGACGAGGGGCTCGCGCTGCTCACCCGCACAGCGGGCGAGACCAGACTCAGGTGGAAGCAGTGGCTCCGCGATCCGGCCCCGGAGTCCTCACTGACAGATCTCGCGTTCCCGCTGCGCATCACCGACGTCGACGCGTTCAACCACGTGAACAACGCCGCCTACTGGCAGGCCGTCGAGGAGGTGCTCGCCCGCGCGGAGTCCGGCGAGATCACCGGCGGACCGCACCGCGCGGTCATCGAGTACCTCTCGCCGATCATGGCGCCGGATCACGTCACGCTCCGCTGGCGTCGGCACGACGTGGACGGTGCACCGGCGGTGACGGTGTGGTTCATGGTGGACGACGCGGTACGCACGATCGCGTGCGTGGTGGCGCGCGCCGGCGCGAGTGGCGTTTCTGCTCCTCTCGCCGACTGAATCGGCGCTATCCCGCTCGCAGGCGGCGCGAGGGGAGCAGAAACCCCGGAGGCCGGTCGCCTACTGCCCGAGCAGGCCGGAGGCCGGTCGCCTACTGCCCGGGCAGGCCGGAGGCCGGTCGCCTACTGCCAGGGCAGGCCGTCGAGCCAGCTCAGCACCATCGTCTCGTAGGCGATGCCGAAATCGAGGGTGGCCGCGGCGTACGGATCGTCGAGCGCGGCGTCCTTCTGCTCGCGATACCGGCGCAGGTTCTCCTCGTGCGTGCTCCGGTGCGCCGCCACTGCCTCGCTCAGCACGGACGCCGGCACGTGCTCGCCGAAGGAGATCATCAGCAGCAGCGGATGACGAATGACCTCCGGCTCGGGGAGCACCGAGATCCAGGCGGCGAACTCGGTTCGCCCCGCGTCGGTGATGCGGTACGGCTTGCGATCACGCGCCTGCGTCTCGAGTTCCTCCACCAGTCCGGCGCGGGCGAGGCCGGAGAGTTCGCGGTAGACCTGGGAGCGCGTGACCGTCCAGAAGCCGCCGATGCAGACCTGCGCCGTGGCGACGAGGTCCCATCCGGACATGGGCCCGTTGTGCAGGAATCCCAGCAGAGAGGCCGCCGTCGCGTTGACGGTGGTGCCACGAGTGTCGGCCATGGCGTCATCGTCCCACACCTTGACAGTCCACAGTGGACGGTGCAGTCTGAGATCGGACATTCCACAGTGGACTGTCGACCCCCGATCTCGACCACCCCGATCTCGACCACCCCGACGAATCGAGCGTTCGATGACCGCACCGCAGACACACGAGCAGGCACTCGCACTCCTCACCGCCGCGGTGGGAGACGGGCGCCTGACCCTGGACGAGTTCGACACCCGCTCCGCGGCCGTGGTCTCGGCCCGCTCCGATACAGACCTGGCCGCCGTCACCGCCGATCTGCATCCAGCGCCGTCCACACCCCGACATCCGACGACCGTGCCCGCGGCCGCGTGGCTGCGGTGGGCGTCGGTGGTCGCGCTGTGCAGCGTGATCTACGTGATCACCTGCGTCGCCTCGGGATCGATGCTGTACCCCTGGCCCGTCTGGGTGGCCGGGCCGTGGGGCATGGTGCTGCTCGTACACAGCATCGCCGCGGCGACACAGGGCCTCGGCACCGTCAGCTGCGGCGCTGCAGCCGCACGGGCTGCCCGTCCTTGGGATACGGCAAGGAGGTGAAGTCGATCGGTGTCGCACGATCGGCCGGCACCGACCACGTGTGGTGGCGCAGGAGGTGGTGCAGCACCATCGTGATCTCGATGGCCGAGAAGAACTGACCCAGGCACGTGTGGACCCCGCCGCCGAACGGTTGCCACGCGAACTTGTGCGGCAGCGCGCGACCGTCGAAGCGGGTGGGGTCGAAGACCTCGGGATCTGACCAGTAGGTGGGATCGTGATGCGTGTAATGCGGCGTGGCCACCACCATCACGTCGGCAGGCACGTGATGGCCGCGGATCACCGTGTCCCGCACCGTCCATCGCGCCATGGTGGGCAGCGGAGCGAGCATGCGCAGCGATTCCTTCATCACCGCGTCGAGTGCCGTCAGACCCGCCCGCGCCTCGGGTGCGGAGACATCGGGGCCCGCAGCCAGCGACTGCCGGCGACATTCCTCCTGCCACTGCGGGTGTCGGCCGAGCTGATCGACCATCGTGGAGATGGTGATGGTCGACGTGTCGTGCGCTGCCATCAGCAGGAAGATCATGTGGTCGATGATCGCGTCGTCGGAGAAGCGCTCGCCGTCGTCGTCCTCGAGGTGGGCGAGCACCGAGAACAGATCTCGGCCGTCGCCGCGCCGCCGATCCGGAAGATAGTCCCGCAGAAAGTCTTCGAGGAAGCGTCGACCCTTCAGACCCCGGCGCCACCGACCACCGGGCACGTCGAGCCGGACGATGGACGTCGCCGCCTGAACACAGTCGACGAAGGCCTTGTTGACGGCGTCCAGCCGGGTGTCACCGTCGCGCACCCCGCCCATGAACACCTCGGTCGCGAGGCCGAGCGTCAACGACTTCACGGCGGGATAGATCTCGAAGTGCTCCGACGAGTCCCACTCCTGCACGGTGCGGGCGATCAGCGGTTCCATCGCCGCGGCGTAGGACGCGAGACGGTCCTTGGTGAACGCCTGCTGCAGCAGCCGCCGGTGGTGGCGGTGCTCGCCGAGGTCCATGAGCATGAGCCCGTTGTCGAAGAACGGCCCGATGAGCGGCCGCCAGCCGAGTGCGTTGCTGAACGCCTTGTCCCGGTTGGTCAGGATCTCCTCGCACCCGTCGGCGCCGAGCACCAGCACCACGCGCCGACCCGCCATCGTGTGCCACGAGACCTGCCCGTAGCGCCGCTCCTGCTGACGCCACAGGGCGAGGGGGTCCCGGATGTACTGCATCGAACGGCCGACGTAGGGGATGCCCGCGCCGCCCATGACGGGACGGAGATCGGAGCCGAGCGGTGGGGCGGCGAGCGCGTGAGCCATGGGGCCTCCTGAGTATCTGACAGGGCGTCCTGTCAGATATAGTGTGCGTCACAGGAGAGGCACTCGTCAAGACCTGCGAGACTGACGGCATGGCGGAACCCGCGAGCAGGACCTACGGCGGAGTGGACGCGGCGGACCGCGCCGTCCGCCGCCGGGCCGCACTGATCGAGGCGGGCCTGGACCTCATGTCCTCGGTGGGCACCGACAAGACCACGATGACCGCGGTCTGCGCGGCCGCCGGGCTCACCGAGCGGTATTTCTACGAGAGCTTCCGCACCAAGTCGGACCTGCTGCTCGCCGTGCTCGACAGCGTTGCCGACGAGGTGAGAGGCGCTGCGATCCATGCCGTCTCGTCGACGGACGGAGACGTCGCCGACCGCGTGCGGGCCGCTCTGAGCGCCGTGGTGTCGATCATGCTGTCCGACCCCCGCAAGGGCCGGATCGCGTTCGTCGAGTCGATGGCGTCACCGACCCTGCGAGCTCGACGCCAGGCGACCATCGACGCCGTCGCGGACGTGGTCGTCGAACGCTCGCACGAACTCTGGGCCGACCGCGCACTCCCGCCGCCGCAGGACCGGCTCATGGCGCTGATGTTCATCGGCGCCTGCTCCGAACTCGTCTCCGCCCGGTTGCAGGACCACATCGGTGCGACCCCCGACGAGATCGTCGATGCTGCTACGCAACTGTTCCTCACCGGAATGCTGCGCCCGACGAGCTGACTCAGAGATGGCCCTTCAACAACAGGTGCCAGTACGTGAACGGCAGGCCGAACCGGTCGCCCGCCCACGAGAGCCGACGGGGCTTCAGCGGGTCCAGGAACGACGGCAACGACGACGTGATCTCGCCGGTGCGATCGAACTCGGCCGCGATGAGTCGCCGCGCGTCCACCGGGATCGGCGCCACCGTGTAGCCGTCGTACTCCCCCAGCGTCTCGTTCGATCGTTGCGCCAGCACGTTGTCGACGAGGATCGACACCTGGCGCCGTAGTCCGCCGCCCGAGGGATCGGTGTCGATGGACGCGCCGTCGCCCACGGCCCACACGCCCTCGTGTGTGCGGTGCCGGAAGGTCCGCGGATCCACGTCCACCACTGCGTGCGTGCCGGGATCAGCGCTTGCCAGGCCGGTCTCCTCGACCCACCGCGGTCCGCGGTAGGGCGGCACCAGATGCAGCATGTCGTAGCCGATCCGCTCGGTGCGACCGTCCGCGCCGGTCACCGTGATCGATCGCTCGCCCGGCGCGAGCGCCGTCACGGCGGTGCGGTGAAGCACTCGGACATCCAGCTCCCGCAGGTACTTCCGCAGCCGGGCGTCGAGCGCCGGCACTCCCACGAGATCCGGGCGGTCGACCACCAGCGTCATCGACGGCGCCGCACCCACCTTCCGCCAGTGCGCGGCGGCGAGGAACAGCGGCTTGATGGTGGTGCCGGTGCAGCTCACCGGCGCACGAGGAACCGTGAAGACGGCGTGCCCGTCGGGACGCATCGTCTGCACGAGGTGCCAGGTGCGCGTCGCCTCGTCGAGGTAGTTGCTCGCCACCGACGACGACGCGAGCGCCGCGTCGATTCCGGGCAGTGCGTCGTGATCGGGCACGAGACCGGATCCCACGACGAGGTCGCGGTAGCGCACCTCCGTGCCCGACTCGGTGCGCACCGTCCGCGTCACGGTGTCCACCGAGACGACTCGCTCCTGGATCCAGGTACAGCCCTTCGGTGTCACCGAGCGCTGGGAGCGCTGCGCGGAGGCGAGGGACGCCTGCCCGCCGCCGACGTAGGACAGCAGCGGCCGATAGGTGTGCACCTCCTGCGGTTCGATGACCACCACGTCGGAGACGCCCTTGTTCAGGAAACGGGCGGCGGCGCTGATGCCCGCGTTGCCCCCGCCGATGATGACGATGTCGTGCTCGGTGGTCATGGTGCCTCCGGTGTCCTGTGACTCGAATGGTTCGGGGGTCTCACCACGACAGGTCCGGCTGATGCGGACCCGCCGCGATGCCGACCTCGTCGGCCGGTACGTCCGTGATGCCGAACAGGTCGGCGAGGGCCTGCTGCGGGGTGCGATCCAGTGCGTCGGCCCACCGGCGGGCCCGGCGCACGGCGCGCCACGACCACCACTCGACACTGCCGCCCGGCACGCTCGACCGCACCAGACCGGGGCCTTGCGGAGGCGTCGACGCCTCCAGCGTCCGCGCTGCATCCGGGGCCAGGACGACCGGACCGACGAGGTCGAGCCCGAAGCGGCTGCGCCGTACGTCGTCGCCGCCGGGGACACCGAGGCGGATTCGCGGGTCGTCGGTCCGCCACGACGCGACGAGATCCGCGGCGTCCGTCCCGTCCACCCACACGGTGACGTCCCCCTGCGCGAGCACCGATCCCACCGTCACCAACAGCGATGCGGCACTGTGTCCGTCGGCGTGCACGACGGCCGTGAGGTCGGGAACGGCGTACCGGACGCCGTGGGTGCGCGCAGCGGGGTCGGTGACGAGTGGAAGCAGGGACAGAGCCTCAGCGTTCTTCTGCTCGGTGCGTTGCTCACCGGGTCGGCCCGCCCAGTCGGGACCGTCGTGCCAGGCGACGGCGTCCGGCACATGCGCGATCAGGGCGCCGGCGAGGTAGGCGCGATTCGCCAGCTCCCAGTCCTCTCCGCCGTATCCGCCGAACGACTCGTCGAAGCCGCCGATCTCCTCGAAGAATGCTGCGGTGCAACACATCACCGCGCTGATGACGTGGCGATAGGAGCGATGATCGGCATCGAGCAGATCGCGCGAACCGCGGTACGCGTCGATCAACCAGCGCGGCTCGTCGAGGATTCCGTCGTCCGGCCCCGGAAGTCGGCCCAGCGCGGACAGGTCCGCGTGTCGCCGTCGACCGACCGTGAGTGCATCGGGAACCAGCGACGGCAGACGCACGAGCGCCTGGAGGTACCCGGGCTCGGGAACCGTGTCGGCGTCGAGGAAACAGAGCACGTCACCGGACGCGGCACGCGCCCCGAGATTGCGCGCCGCGGCGGCGCGGAAGCCACGGTCCTCCTGCGAGACCACCGTGACGTCGAGTGCACTGCGGATGAGCGGCGCCGTGGCCGAGCCGTCGTCCGCGACGATCACCTCGAACGCGCGGTACGTCTGCTGCTCGAGCGCCGCGAGAACCAGATCCAGCGACCGTTGCTGTTCGAAATAGGGCACGACGACGCTGACCGACGGGCGCGGAGCATCGATGTCGCGCAGCAGGTCCCACCTGTTGCCGGGCACCGCGTGGCCGAGCGGGGTGGGGACGGCGGTGGTGATCACGCGTGCACCACGGCCGACCTCGCGTACACCCGCACGTGCGCGGCGCCGACCTCCGCGCGCGTGGGGTGCGCGACGACCCCGTCCTCCAGCCACGTCGACTCGGGGTCACCCGCCGCGTCGGCGAGCGCCTCGGCGAGTCGGTCCTCCTCGTACAGGGTCACGGTGCCGGGCGAGCGCCGGGCGAACTCACGGGTGTACGCGCCGGCCACCACCAGCGGTCGACGGCCGTGCTCGATCCAGGTGTTGATCGACCCGGAGGCGGACATGTGCCGATGATGCGCCACGGGAACGGTGACGCGGCCGAGTTCGACCGGAAGGTCGGCGTCGTCGATGTAGCCGGTGACACGCACGGTGGTGCCGTGTGCCGCTGCGGACTCGGTCAGCTCGTCGACCAGATGATCGTGTCCCGGCGACGGCGTTCCCAGTGCCAGCAGGTGCGCGCCCGGGGGCAGCGCGTCCAGCACCTCGGCGTGTCCCTTGCCCGGGTACAGGAACCCGAGGACGCCGACGGTCACCTCGCCGCTGTCCGTGCGGATGCCGGCCCCCGTCGCGACGGGAAGCGGGATCACGACGGACGGGGTACCGATACCGGCCTCGCGCGACAGGTCTCGTTCGTGCTCGCTGCTGACGATCACGGTGTCCGCGCACGCGACCACCCGTCGGTAGCACTCGACGCGCGCGGACGCGGATCGACCGTCGGACGGCTGCGGCAGATCGTGCAGCGTCACCACGAAAGCGGAACCCGATGCGTGGATGCGCCGCGCCAGGTCCTCGACCACCCCGGCCGCAGCCGTCGCCGGTGACCCGAACAACCGGTCCGTCACGTGCAGGTGCACGACGTCGACGTCCGGAATCGACGTGACGTCACTCGCGGACTCGTGACGCAGGAGCGTCGACTCGAGACCGGCGTCGGTGATGCCGTCGCGGATGCGGAGCGCGAACTGCACCACCCCGTGTCGCTCGGGACCGATGACGAGATGCGCGACCGACGTCACGAGTCGACCTCCGACAGCAGCAGCGAGAGCGTGTCCGCGTGTCGGGTGAGCGCGGCGTCCACGAACGCGGGATGCTCGGCGTACCACTGCAGTTGGCGACGGTGAATGTCCTCGGCATCGACGACGGAGCCGCCGATCACCCAGTCCGGCCGGGGCGCGGCGCCGAGGTCGAGCGCGTCGATGACAGCGGACTCCAGCGGCGTGTGCACAGAATCGAGCAGTACGCGGCCGGGATCCGCCGCCGCAGCGTCGACACCGGCTGCCGACAGGATGCGCGTGGCCAGCTCGAGCAGCACCGGATTGCCGGGGTGGTTGATCGTGTGTGCGGCGTCCGCTCCATGGGCGGTCAGGACGTCCGAGATCGCGACGTCGCAGTCCCGGCGCTCGCGTCGTGCGAGTTCGGCGATGCTCGCCTCGGCGTTCGCGCGCAGCGCGTCAGGGGCGACGGGAGCGGCGCGCCACTCCTCGGATGCCACCCTGCCTGCGGCCACGAGCACCGTGCGCAGATCGTGGTACGGAGCGCCGGCGGGAGACGCCGACGGGTTGCTCGGGTGCCGCACGATCACCTGGAACGGGTACAGCCCGCTGTACCGGAAGACCGGCCACCGCACGACCCGGGCGTGCTCCGGCAGCATCGACGCCACCTGGTTCGTCCCGATCGGCAGGTCGCGGTAGTCGTCGCGAACCGGCTGCGCCAGCAACACCGAGGCCCGGCCGGCCAGCTCGGCGAGGTGCCGCACGTCGGCCGAGTCGAGTTCGTGCACCGGCGGCATGCGCACAGTCCGGAACGGCGCGTCCGGCACCTCGTCGAGCATCACTCGCACGGCCTCGGCCTGGCAGTTCCCGAGCACGATCCACAGCGGTGGATCGTCGGGCACCGGGTCGAGACCGTAGAACTCGCCGTAGTGACGCGTCCGGCCGTCCGGCTCGGTCGACGCAGAGTGAGGCATGACGTCGGGTTACCCGGACAGCGCGCAGGCGAAGCGGTGAGAGACCTGCACGACACCGCGTTTGTGGACGAGCCCCCCGGGGCATTCCTCTTTTGTCGTGGTCCAGAAGGCGGCCCGATCCCTGTTCGTACACCCGTGCCGCCCTGCCCACCCCTCGGGCGCGCGCGTCTGCCCCCGAGAGGATGACCCGAGCCGTGATCGCCGTCGCATCCATCCCTGCTGCGCACCCGTACGTCGCCGCTGTCGTCGCCACGGGCGACGACATTCTTCTGCTCGACGATCCCCGGCCCCTCGAGGCGACCACGCCCGGGCAGTGGTGGCCGCCGCGCCTGCTCGAGCCCGACTATCTCCGCGCGCACATCGACGACATCGACGTGGTGCACCTGCACTTCGGCTTCGACGCCGCCACACCGGACCGTCTCGCCGACGTCGTCTCCGTGCTGCGCGAGTCGTCGACCCCCCTGGTTCTCACGGTGCACGACCTGCACAATCCACACTTCGCCGAGCTCGACATGCACCGGTCCCAGCTCGACGTCCTCGTCCCCGCCGCGGCCGCCGTCATCACGCTGACCGACCGCGCCGCTCGGGAGATCGAACGTCTGTGGGGCCGCTCGGCAATGGTGATCCCGCATCCGCACGTCGCACCGCTCGACGTCATCACCGCACGCGACACCACGGCGCGCGAGCGCGCAGTCGTCGCCGTGCACGCCAAGTCGTTGCGCGCGAACCTCGATCCCGAGGCGGTCATGGCGACCGTCGTGGCGGCCGCGTCGGCACGCGACGCCGTGGTGCGTCTCGACATCGACGACGACGTGTTCGACCACACGAGCCACTGGTACGCACCGGAGCGCGGCGAGCGATTGCTGGCCTTCCGTGATCACCCGGACGTCGACGTGCGGGTGCATCGTCGGTTCACCGACGCGGAGCTGTGGCAGTACCTGTCCGAGATCGACGTGTCCGTGCTTCCGTACCGCTTCGGTACGCACTCTGGCTGGATGGAGGCGTGCCGCGACCTCGGCGTCGTCCCCGTCGTCCCGGACATCGGCCACTTCGCCGATCAGTTCCCGTGCCCCACCTTCGTGTTCGGACCCGGCCTCTTCGATCCCGCGTCGCTCGATGCCGCGGTGGGCGAGGCGCTGCGCACCGAGCCGACCGGCCCGGACTTCGCCGACTACCGACGCCATCAGCAGAGCGCGATCGCCGCCGAGCACGCCGCGCTCTACCGTGCCCTGTCCGCTCCCGTCGCCTCGGGCCGCGCGGACGGAGCCGTGCTCGTATGACGGTCGCCGCCGCCGCACGTCCACTGCGCATCGCCCTTCTCGGATCGTCGCGCTTCCCCATCGCGCAACCGTTCGCGGGTGGCCTCGAGGCACACGTGTGGCATCTCGCCCATGCCCTCACCGAGCGCGGCCATCGCGTCACGCTCTTCGGTGCCGAAGGCACGTCGACCGACGTCGCGCACGACGTCATCGACGTCCACACGTTCCAGATGAGTCCGCACGCGCGGACCGAACACATGGGACCGTCGTGGGTGGTGCACGAGCATCACGCCTATCTGTCGGTCATGCTCGAACTGGCCGGGCCCCTGGCACAGTCGTTCGACGTGATCCACAATCACAGCCTCCACTACCTGCCCATCGCGATGTCCTCGATGGTGCCGGTCCCCATGCTCACGACGCTGCACACGCCACCGCTCGCCTGGCTGGAGTCGGCGGCCGCGGTGCCGCTCAATCCGAACACCGGGTACGCCGCGGTGAGCGAGTACACGGCGCAACAGTGGCTACCCGTCGCGGGTCCGATCCCCGTGGTTCCCAACGGGATCCCGCTCGACCGGTGGCCGTTCGGCCAGGGCACCGGCGATCGCGGCGGGGCGGGCGAGTACGCGGTGTGGACGGGCCGGTTGGTTCCCGAGAAGGGGGTCGATCTCGCCATCGGCGCCGCGCGGCGCGCCGGTTACCACCTGCGCATCGCCGGACCGGCAGCCGACGACGACTACTTCCGGACGGCGGTGGAGCCCCGCCTCGGCGACGGCGTCACCTACGAGGGCCACCTGATGCAGAAGGAACTCGCCGATCTGGTCGGCGGAGCCGCCGTCGCACTGGTGACGCCGCAGTGGGACGAGCCGTACGGGCTCGTGGTCGCCGAAGCACTCGCGTGCGGCACACCGGTCGCGGCCTTCCGTCGCGGCGGCATCCCGGAGATCCTCGACGACACGTGCGGCCGGATGGTGCCCGCCGACGACATCGACGCTCTCGCCGGGGCCATCGGAGATGCTGCGCGCCTCCCCCGTGCGCACGCCCGCGCTCGCGCGGAGCGCATCTGTTCGGACGCGACGATGGTGGACAGCTATCTCGACCTCTACCGCGAGTTGCTGACGACGTCGGGCCGAACCGCCGCCGTCCCTGCATGATCGGGTACTACGTCCACCACCACGGCGTGGGGCATCTGACCCGCGCCCGGTCCGTCGCACGGGCGCTCGCCGAGCCGGTGACGGTGCTGTCCTCGCGCCCCCGGCCGTCGGACATCGACCCGTTCGCGGGCTGGATCACACTTCCTCTCGACACACCCGACGGCGGTGACGATCCGGACGACCCCACCGCTCACGGGGTCGTCCACTGGGCGCCCATCTCGGTCCCCGGGATGACCGACCGCACGGCCGCCCTCGCGCGGTTCGTGGACGAGCTTCGCCCCCGATGCGTCGTCGTGGACGTGTCCGTCGAGGTTGCGATGTTCGTGCGACTCATGGGTGTTCGGGTGGTCGTGTTCGCGATGCCGGGCGAGCGCACCGATGCGCCCCATCAGCTGGCCTATCGCGTCGCCGACCGCATCGTCGCTCCGTGGTCGGCCTCGGTGTACCGGCCGGAGTGGTTGCGCGAGTTCGAGGACAGGACCGTGTACGTCGGCTCGATCAGTGCCCACGCCGATCGTGCCCGCGCCGGAACCGACCGCGACCCGACGTCCGTCGTCGTGCTCGCGGGCGCAGGGGGCTCAGCTCTCACCCCGGACCACCTCGCCCGAGCGGGTGCTGCCACGCCGACCCGCACCTGGCGCGGTGTCGGCGCGCCCGGCACCCCCTGGGTGGACGACGTGTGGCCGCTGCTGACCGGTGCCGGCGTGGTGGTCACGCACGGCGGGCAGAACGCGGTGGCCGACGTGGCCGCATCGGGTGCCCCCGCGGTGGTCGTGGCCGAGAGTCGCCCGCACGGGGAGCAACTCGCGACCACTCGCGCGCTGGGGGCCGCGGGGCTGGCGATCTCGCTCGAGTCGTGGCCCGATCCGGACCGGTGGCCCGAGATCCTGAACCGTGCCGGTGCGCTGACCGGCGACATCCGGGCACGGACCGAGGTGGACGGCGCAGCGCGTCGTGCGGCAGCGGCGATCGAGGACGTGTGGGCGTGACGTCGGTGCGGACATGACGTCGGTGCTTACATGACTTCGGTGGCCGTGGTGACCATCGTGTCGGGTCGCGCGGGGCACCTCGCTGCGCAACGCCGCGGTCTCGCTCGCTCGACACGGCGAGCCGATCTGCACGTCGTGGTGTCGATGGGTGACCCGACGGTCGTGGACGCCACCGCCGTCGTTCCCCGCGTCGGCGACGCGCTCCCCCTGGCGCGGGCGCGCAACGAGGGTGCCCGCCTCGCCCTCGAGGCCGGTGCCGATCTGCTGATCTTCCTGGACGTCGACTGCATCCCGAGCCGCGAGATGATCGACCGGTACGTCCGTCGTGCGCGCGACGGAGCCGTGCTGTGCGGGCCGGTCACCTACCTGCCCGAGGTCTCCGGTGGGTACCCGGACGACCTCGACGGATGGACGAATCCCCATGCGGCGCGCCCGAATCCGGCGCCCGGGCACGTCGAGATCGGAACGAACTGGGATCTGTTCTGGTCGCTGTCGTTCGCGGTCACGTCGGCGACGTGGCACACGCTCGGGGGGTTCTGCGAGGACTACACGGGCTACGGCGGCGAGGACACCGACGTCGGCCGCGTCGCGGAACGATCGGGGCTGGATCTGCTGTGGGTCGGCGGAGCGCACGCGCACCATCAGTGGCACCCCGTGTCCTCGCCGCCGATCGAGCATCTCGACGACATCGTGACCAACGCCGCCATCTTCCGCGGTCGATGGGGACACTGGCCGATGATCGGGTGGCTGAACGCTTTTCGCGAGCGCGGCGACATCGACTGGACACCCGAGGGCAGCAGCATCGCTCGCCGCCCGGTCGGGCACTAGCATCGAGCGATGTCCGACACCCGCACCCTGATCCTGATGCGCCACGGCAAGTCCTCGTACCCGGACGGGGTGGACGACCACGACCGGCCGCTCGACGAGCGGGGCCGTCGCCAGGCCGCCGCGGCCGGCGACTGGATCCGGGCGAACGTCGGCGCCGTGGACGCGGTGATCTGCTCGACGGCGACGCGTACTCGCCAGACTCTCGAGCGCACGGCCGTCGACGCGCCGGTGCGCTTCGAGGGCACCGTCTACGGGGGCTCCCCCGACGACATCGTCCGCGAGATCACCGCGACAGACGACTCGGCGGCCAGCGTGTTGGTGGTGGGCCACGCACCCGGAATCCCCTTCACGGCACTGGAACTCGCCGACGATCAGGAGTCGGACGCGGCGGTGTGGATCCGTCGGGGCTACCCCACCTCCGCGCTGGCGGTGCTGGAGTTCACCGGCGACTGGTCGGATCTCGGGCCGGGGCGCGCCCGCCTGACTCACGCGCTCCGCGTCGACTGACCCTCCACCACAGCGCGATTGCGCGCGCTCTCCGAGCGACCCAGCGCCTTCACCTCGGCGTCCATCTTCGGCAGGATGCGCGGCACGTGGCGCAGCGTCGTGGCCTCACCGAGCCGAGTGGTGAGCACGGAGCGCACCCACCCGATGCCGCCCACGATCCCGGGAACGTAGACCCGGCGTGACCGCCGCTCCACCGCGCGGACGAAGGCGTCGACACACGCCTCGACCGGCAGGGTGCGGCCGAGCGGCCAGGGCAGCACGGCCAGCAGATCCTGGAACGCGGTGAGGTCGGACTTGGCGTCCTGCACCAGTGGAGTGTCGATCCACGCCATGTGGGCGGAGCCGACGTCCACACCCTGGTACTTCACCTCGAGGCGCAGGGCGTTGGCGAAGTGTTCGGCTCCCGCCTTGCTCGCGTTGTACGACGCGAGGCCGGGGCACGCGGTGAAGGCCGCGAGCGACGAGACGACGAGCACGTAGCCCTTGCGCTCGATGAGCGAGGGCAGCGCCGCGCGGACGGTGTGGAAGACGCCCGTGGTGTTGATGTCGATCACGCGCTTGAACGTCTCCGGATCGACGTTGAGCACCGACCCGTAGCTCGAGATGCCGGCGTTCGCGAGGACCACGTCGATGCCTCCGAATCGCGCGATTCCCGCGTCCACGGCGGCCTGCATGTCCGCGAGATCCCGCACGTCGGCGCGCACCCCCACGGCGACGTCGCCCAGATCGGCCACGAGTGCCGTCAGAGGCGCCTCGTCCACGTCGGTCAGCACCAACTTCGCGCCCTTGGCCGCGAGAGCCCGCGCCGTCGCCTCGCCGATACCGCGGCCCGCTCCGGTGATGAGCACGACCTTGTTGCGCACGCTGACCATGTGAGTCCTCCTGACGACGAATGTCCGGTCACAGTACCTGTGACCGGAGATGACACCTACTGTTCCTCGGAATCGGCGGCGCATTGCGGACCGGGATCGTCCTCGATCGGGAGCAGAATCTCGGTCATCATCCGACACGAGGAGAGGCCGACCATGACCGCCACGCACCCGCTCACCATGGAGATCCAGCTCGTCATGCTGCCCGTCACCGACGTGGACCGCGCGAAGGAGTTCTACACGCGCATCGGCTTCCACGCAGACCACGACGCGAGTCCGTTCCCTGACGTGCGCTACGTGCAGCTGACCCCACCCGGTTCCGCGTGCTCGATCGCGATCGGGAGGAACATCACCTCCGCCGCACCCGGATCCGTCGAGGGCATGCTCGTCGTCGTGCAGGACGCGCAGGCCGCGTACGAGATGCTGCTGTCCGCGGGCGTCGAGGCCACCCCGGTGAAGGACGAGGGCTGGGGGTTGTTCACGTACTTCGCCGACCCGGACGGCAACAGGTGGGCGGTGCAGCAACTGCCGGTGGGCTGACGCCCCCGTGCGCCTTTCGCGCATCCAGGGATACGCAAAAGGCGCACGGGGGTGACGGAGCAAGGGTCCGGGCGGGCCCGATGGTGGGTCCGCCCAAGCTTCTCCCGACGACGGCACCCGGGCGTTTCGCCGGAATAGGCTGCGCCCGAATCGGCAGGCGCGCCGGTCGGACGGGGGCGGCAGTGACGGAGACCGAGAATCGGACCGAGCGGGGTGCGGCGGCGACGCGAGCACCGCGGTGGCGCACGATCGGGGCGCGGCGCGACTCCCTCACCCTCCCGTACGGGTGGGGACCCGCGATCGTGCTGGTGCTGGTCTCCCTCGTAGACCGCATCGAGTTCAGCCTGGTCGCCGCCGTGCTGCCGCAGCTGCAGGCGGAGTTCGGGTTCGGCGACACGGCGGCCGGTTCCATCCCCACCGCGGCCGCCGTCGCCGCGGGCCTCCTCGCGATGCCCGCCGCCTACCTCGCCGATCGCCACGACCGCGGCCGCATCATCACCGTCGTCGTGTTCCTGTGGGCCCTGGCGACGGTCGGTTCCGCGCTCGCTCCCACCTTCGCCGTCTTCTACCTGGTGCGCATGGGCCTCGCCGCCGCCGAGGCCGTCGACAACCCGGCCAGCGCCAGCATGCTCGCCGACTTCCACCCACCCGCGACCCGCCCGACGGCCTTCGGGTGGTGGCGGACCGCGGCCTACCTCGGCGGCGCCGGCATCGTGCTGGGCGGAGTGCTCGCCGAGTGGCTCGGGTGGCGCGGCGCCTTCCTCGTCATGGCGATTCCCGGTGTGGTGGTCGCCGTCCTGATGTCACGCGTGCGCGAGCCCGAACGGGGGTACGCCGACAGACTGGCCGCGGGCAGCGCGGACACGCCTGCGCCGGAGGCCACCACCGACCCGATGCCGGTCCAACTCCGCCGCGTCGCACCGATCCGGACGCTGTGGTTCACCGGCGGCGCGCTCACCGTCATGAGCCTCGCGGTCGGTGGCCTGACGTTCTGGGTGCCCAGCCTGTTGCAACGCCGATTCGGCCTCGGCGAAGCGGCCGCCGCGTCCGCGGGCGGTGGTCTGACACTGATCGGCATCGTCGGCGGCACGCTCGTCGGATCCCTGCTCACCCGGCGAACCCTGTTCTCGACGCCGTCGCAGTGGCGCGTCCTGGTGGGCGGCACCGGAATCCTGCAGGGCACCGCGGCCATGGCCGGGGCGTTGGCCTCCGAGAGCTGGCTGCCCTTCACCGTGCTGCTCACCGTCTTCGGCTTCTTCACCGCCTGGGCGATCCCCACGCTCACCTCGTGCGTCGCCGACGTGCTCGCCCCGCGCGACCGCGGACTGGGTTACGGACTGCTGCAGATCGCCGCGACCGTGGGCGGCGCCGTCGGACCGCTCCTCGTCGGCGCGGTGTCCGACGCGTACGGCTCCCTCACCACCGGCATGGTCCCGCTGCTGCCCCTGCTGCTGATCGGGGGCGTGCTCGCCCTCTGCGCCTACCCGTACGTGTCGCCGGACGCGCAGCGGGTGCTGGACGGCGTGGCCTGACGCGCCCCTGCCCGCCCCCTCGTGTTCGCCCGTCTGTCAGGGCGGCGCGATAGCGTCCCGCACCATGCGACTCACCCGCGTGCTTCTCGCCGCGTCCGTCCTGACGATCACCGCCTGCAGCGCGCCTGCCGCCGACGAGCCGCCCGGTGACCCGCGCACCGTCCGCGTCGCGACGTACAACGCCAGCATGAACCGCCCCGCCGCCGGCGATCTGGTCGCGGCTCTGCGGTCCGGAACGGATCCGCAGATCCGGTCGGTGGCCGACGTGGTTCAGCGCAACGCCCCGGACATGCTGCTGCTTAATGAGTTCGACTACTCCGACGGCGCCGTCGACCTCTTCCGCGACAACTACCTCGCCGTCGGCGACGCACCGATCGACTACCCGTTCGCGTACACGGCACCTGTCAACACCGGCGAGCCGTCCGGGCTCGACCTCGACGGCGACGGGCGGTCCGACGGACCGAACGATGCCTGGGGCTTCGGGCAGTTCCCGGCCAGTACGGCATGGTCGTCCTCTCGAAGTTCCCACTCGACGCCGCCGCGGTCCGCACGTTCCAGACCTTCCGCTGGGCCGACATGCCCGACAACCTGCTCCCGCGCGAGTACTACGGCGCGAACTCGGACGCCCTGCGCCTGTCGAGCAAATCGCACTGGGACGTGCCCGTGGACATCGACGGGCGGGTGATCCACCTGCTCGTCTCGCACCCCACGCCGCCCTCCTTCGACGGGCCCGAGGACCGCAACGGCCGACGCAATCACGACGAGATCCGGCTCACCGCGGACTACATCGCCGGCGCCGACTACCTCGTCGACGACACCGGACTCGCCGGCGGCCTGCCGAACGGCTCCTCGTTCGTGGTGTTGGGGGACCAGAACAGCGATCCGGTCGACGGGGACTCCTATCCGGGCGCCATCGCGCAACTGCTCGACAGCCCGGCGCTGCAGGACCCGGCGCCCACCTCGCCGACCGCCGGCACCCACACGGCGGACTTCGCCGATCCCGTGCCGGGTGATCTGCGGGTGGACTACGTCCTGCCGAGCACCGATCTGACGGTCACCGGGTCGGGGGTCTTCTGGCCCGCGCCCGGCGAGCCGGGCGCCGAGTTGCTGTCGGCCAGCGATCACAGACTGGTATGGGTGGACCTACAGGTCTGACCCGTCAGCGCAGCAGTGCGGCCAACGCCTCGTCGGACGCACGCAGAGCGTCACGGTCGAACGTCGATGCCGAGGACAGGATCTCGTCGGCACCGGTGCGGTCGACGAGGTCCTCGAGCCGGCGGCGCACCGTCGCCGGACTGCCGTGCACGCTGCCGTCGAGGGAGCGCTGGGCCGACTCCCGAGCTCGGGGAGTGAGTCCGTCGGGCATCTCGGTGACCGCCCGCAACGGTGGGAACTCCCCGGTCCGGCGGGAGTCCGCCATGGCCACGGCCTCCGCCATGGCGAGACGGCGGGCCTCGGCGTCGGTGTCGGCGACCAGCACGTCGAGCGACACCGTCACGGACGGCTGCGCCGCGAAGGCCGAGGGAACGAACTCGCGTCGATACGCCTCCAGTGGAGCCAGGTCCCCCGACAGCATCGGACCGCCCACCACGACGGGGAGCCCGCGCTGCGCGGCGATCGCCAGCCCGTGACCCGTCGCGAGAACGTGGATCGGGATCAGTCGCTCGGGCGCGGGCTGCACGGTCACCGGACCGGTGCCGAGCAGGAAGTCCTGCAGATCCGCGAGGTCGTCGGCGAAGCGCTCGGCGTCCTCGGTGTCCGCCCGCAGCACCTTGCGTATCGGCGGAGTGAACCCCAGCGACCGGCCGACACCGAGGTCGACCCGGCCGGGACACAGCGCGTCGAGCATCGCGAACTGCTCGGCGACGACGATGGGCGAGTGGTTCGGCAGCATGACGCCGCCCGACCCCAGCCGAATCCGCGACGTCGCCGCGCCGATCGCGGCGAGCAACACCGCGGGTGAGCCGCTCGCGATGCCGGGGACGGCGTGATGCTCGGCCACCCAGAACCGCTCGTAACCCGCCGCCTCGGCCCACCGCGCACGCTCGATCGTGTCCGACACCGCGGCGGCGGCAGACCGATCGGTGCGGGTACGGGAGCGATCGAGAAGGGACAGACGCATACTCTGCACAACCCTCGCGGGAGCCGCCCTGTTCCGCCCCGACCCGCCCGAAAAACCAGCACGAAGATTGGTTAACAGTCATACAATCCGGTCGAGTGGTTCCACCACCTGCACCATTCACGGGAGACTGACCATTCGACTGTTCTCGATCGATGGTGGGTGTGCACGTGAAGCGCAGGCAACTGCTGCAACTGGCCGCAGCAGGAATGGTGGGCCTCGCGGTCCCGCCCGCGATCACCCGGTCGACGGCGTCCGCACTCCCGCTCGGCGTCCCCTCGATCCGGAACCTCTTGCCCGAACTGTTCGCCGACCCTCCGCGTCCACCGGACCACTCACCCGCCCTCGTCATCGGATCGGGCTTCGGAGCCAGCGCCGCGGCGTTGCGGCTCGCGCAGGCCGGTACGTCGGTCACCGTGCTCGAACGAGGACTCCGCTGGCCGCGCGATCCGTTCCGCGACATCTTCACCGCCGACATGACGGCCGACGGGCGCGGCCTGTGGCATCAGCGTTCGTTCACCAACCTCACCGGCATGCCTGTGGGGCCCGTCGACTGGTTCAACGGCGTCCTCGACACCACCCGATACGAGAACCTGTCGGTGTGGCGTGCAGCCGCGGTGGGCGGCGGCTCCGTCGTCTACACCGGCGTCAGCATCGCCCCGGACAAGCGCTTCTTCGATCTCTCCTTCGGTGGCCGCGTGGACTACGACGAGATGGCGTCGCAGTGGTACCCCAAGGCTCGCTCGGTGCTCCGGCCGTCGACCATGCCCGACGACATCTACGCCTCCCCCGGGTTCGCCCACTCCAGGACGTGGGACGACCACGCCCGCCGCGCCGGTTTCGACCCGCAGCGCGTCGACGGAGGCTGGAACTGGAACGTGCTGCGTGACGAGATGTCGGGTCGGTCCCGGCCGTCCGCCACCGTCGGTTGCAGCACGTTCGGCAACTCCAACGGCGCGAAGCACGACCTGACGCAGAACTACATCCCGCAGGCCGAGGCCACGGGCAACGCCGTGGTGTGTCACAGCCACGAGGTCGTCGCCATCGGCACCGAGAGCGGTGGCCGCTACCGCGTGGAGGTGCGGCGCCTCGATCCCGAGGGCAACGTACTCGAGACGCGCACGCTGACCTGCGACTCGCTGATCCTCGGCGCAGGATCCATCGGCACCACCGAACTGCTGGTCCGCGCACAGGCCACCGGCGCGCTTCCGGAGCTCAACGAGTTCGTCGGACGCGGATGGGGCACCAACGGCGACGCCTTCATGACCCGCTCGCTCGGCCCCATCGGCGGCGGACCGCAGGGGGCGCCGTGCGCCTCCCGCATCGTCGACGACACGGGCCTGCCTCTCAGCGTCGAGAACTGGTACGTCCCGGGCGTTCCCACCGAGATGGGGTTCCTCGGATCGCTCGGTATGACCATCGACCCGCTGCGGGCCGATTTCCGTTACGACCGTGCGACGGACGGGATGAGCTTGACCTGGCCCAAGGGCGGCAGCCGCGACACCGTCGAGGCACTGCGCGCGGTGCAGAACCGGATGGCACAGGCCGGCCGCACCGTCGTCTCCGCCGAGCCGTTCACTCGCGACGTCGACGACACGTTCACCGCGCACCCTCTCGGCGGTGCGGTCCTGGGCGACGTCACCGATGCGTACGGACGAGTGAAGGGGCATCCCGGCCTGTACGTCATGGACGGAGCTCTCGTACCGGGCAGTACGGGCGCCGCCAACCCGTCTCTCACCATCACCGCGCTCGCCGAGCGCAACATCGCGGCCGTCATCGCCGCGGGCCGCTAGGCGTACCCGGCCGTCCGCTAGGCCAAGCCGATCTCCGGCCGCCCCTCCGGCACCGTCACGGTCGCTGCCGTGCGGACCGGCGCGCCGGGAATCGAGATCGCGTCCAGGACCCGGACCTCGGACCGCCACTCCGTCGGCGTCAGCGTCGCACGCAGGTAACCGCGTCGGGCATTGCCGAATTTGACGTGCGGTGACGCGGCCGCGATGTCCGCACCGGCCGTGTCGACGTCCGCACCGTCCTTGCCCGACGCGATGGAGGTCGACGCGATCTCGACGCCCACCACCGGGGCGGAGTCGTCCTGATAGTCGCGGCGCAGTTCCGACACGATGGTGCGGTGGATGTCGCCCACGATGGACGCGAGGGTGATGCCCCGGTCGCGAGCGCCGTCGAGGATGCGGTGCCGTGACGCCTCGTACCCACTCCACGGGTCCATCCCGACCTTCCGCTCGCCGTCACTGATGCGGGCGAGGTCGGAGATCACCGTCTGGTGCGCGAGGAACTTCCACGTGGCGCCGGACCCGAAGCCGTCGAGGATCCACTTCTCCTGTGCCGCTCCGGTGATGGTGCGACTCGGGTCCGCGGTCTCCGCGTTCTGCGCGTGTTCGCCGTCCCCGTTGGCCTGATCGCTGCGGTACTGCCGGGTGTCGAGCACCGAGAAGTCCACCAGGTCACCGAAACTGAAGCGGCGGTACGCCGTCAGATCCGGCCCCGTCGGTCGCTGGGCCATCCGCACGGGAGTGTTCTCCCACCACGCCTTGAACGCATCGGCGCGGCGCAGGAGGAACAACCGCGGATCACCCGCAGGATCGCCGGGAGCGGCGGTGCCGGCATCCTGGCTGATCGCCCCGGCCCAGTTGTTGTCCACCTCGTGATCGTCGAAGGTGGTGATCCACGGCGCCGCTGCGTGCGCCGACGCCAGGTCGGGATCCGACTTGTACAGCGCGTACCGATCGCGATAGTCGTTCAGTGCCAGCGTCTCTCGTCCCGCGGACTCGGGCCGTGGCTGCGACGCGCGGGCGCCTGTACCTTCGATCGCGTACTCGTAGATGTAGTCGCCGAGGAAGAACACGACGTCCGGGTCACTCGCCGCGAGATCGGCATAGGCGCCGTAGAACCCGTCCTCCCACTTCTGGCACGACGCCCATGCGAACGACAGTGACGCGAGGGGTGATCCCGGTGCGGGCGCCGTCCTCGTTCGCCCGACGGTGCTCACGTGCGGACCGACCATGAAGCGGTAGAAGTACTCCCGCGCCGGAGCCAGACCCCGTACGTCCACGTGCACCGACCAGCCGTCCGCATCGGATGCCAGTTCGATGCCCTGGCTCACCGCCCGCCCGAACCGTTCGTCCTCGGCGATCTCCCACCGCACCGGCACCACACCCGGCCGCATACCGCCGACCGGAGCGAGTGGGTCGACCGCGAGACGAGTCCACAGCACCACCGAGTCCGGAAGCGGATCGCCCGACGCGACGCCGAGGCGGAACGGGTAGTCGGCCGGGGTGCCGCGTTGCGGCTGCGCGTGCGACGTCGCGCTCGACAGTTCCGGTGTCATCGCGAGCGCACCGACCAGTGCGGTCCACGTGAGGAACGAACGACGCGTGGTGCCGGCACGCAGAGAACGATCGGCACCGATGACGAGATCACGACGGCTCATGGACCGAACGGTGCCCCTCGAAAGGAAACTCCGTGTGGATCGGAGACGACGCGCGCGAGGACTCGCGCTGAAGCCACCCGAATCGGGTACGCAGACGACATGGACGACAAACGAGAGATGGGCAGACGCGACGTCGAGAAGCGGTGGCGCGATCCGCGCGCGATCCGGCACGCGGCCACGTACGACGGGGCAGTGATCGGCATCGCTGCCGTCGCGGTGGCCGTGTTCCTCGCAGCGGGCGCGTCCAGCGTCGTGATCGCCGCGCTCGTCCCGGGTGTCTGTCTGCTCGGGGGGATCGGCGCACTGTGGATCGGCTACCGCTCCTACCGCCACCGCGGGACGTGGCCCGTCTGGCAGGGCGCCGCCTGGCTGCTGTTCGCGCTGATGCTGGTGAGCTTGTCCCTCCCGACCCTCGCTCTGCGCTGAGCCGGGAGGGAACGGATCACGCCTGCACGACGGTGATGACGTTGCCGTCGGGATCCTTCAGCATGAACATCGGCGGCACGTTCGGATCGTCGTCCTCACCGAGCGGTTCCATGTCGACGCCGCCGATGGCACTCAGACGTGCGTGTTCCGCCCGGACGTCCGCGGTCTCCACCCCGATCGCGGAACCTCCCGGCGTGTCGTACATCGGCGGGTTGAGCGCCAGGCGCGCTGTGGACCCCGGCGGCGCCACCTCCAGCCAGCGGTACTCCTGGTTCGGACCGAAGCGGGTGTCTCCGCGCACCTCGAATCCGAGTACACGCGTGTAGAAGTCGAGGGCTGCGTCCTGGTCGGCGACGGTGAACATGGCCACGCCGATGTTCGTGATGGTGCTGGGAGTCTCGGTCATACAGGTGCCGACTCCGCGGTGGCCCGGAACTCATCGCGGTGCCCCACCGGGGCCGGCGCGCGCAGCGCCCGGCCATCAGCGCACTCTGCAACCTGCGCACACCACCGTGCGCAGCGCGCGGCGCAACCCAGCCGAGCAGCGCGAGCAGCTCGGAAACGACACGAGCCCCACCCCGCCGAAGCGGGATGGGGCTCGATGTTGCTCGTCTCTAGCGGTAGTCGCCGGAGAAACCGTAGTCGTCGAGCGGCACTGCAGCACCGGTGTTCTGGCCGAAGCCGTCCGCGCTGTAGTACTGATCGTCGTACGACGGCACCGCGTAGGCCGCGGCACGTGCTTCCTCGGTGGGCTGAACCGTGATGTTCCGGTACCGGTTGATGCCGGTGCCGGCGGGGATCAGCTTTCCGATGATCACGTTCTCCTTGAGACCGATGAGCTTGTCCGAGCGGCAGTTGATCGCCGCGTCGGTCAGCACTCGGGTGGTCTCCTGGAACGACGCCGCGGACAGCCACGAGTCGGTCGCCAGCGATGCCTTGGTGATACCCATCAGCACCGGACGTCCGGCCGCGGGCTCGCCACCCTCGGACACGACGCGACGGTTGCTCGACTCGAACTCACTGCGCTCGGTCAGCGATCCGGGCAGGAACTCCGTGGAGCCCGAATCGATGATGGTCACGCGGCGGAGCATCTGACGAACGATCGTCTCGATGTGCTTGTCGTGGATGGACACACCCTGGCTGCGGTACACCTCCTGGACCTCGTTGACGAGGTGGATCTGCACCTGGCGCGGGCCCATGACTCGCAGGACCTCGTGGGGATCGGCAGCACCTTCCATGAGCTGCTGACCGACCTCGACGTGGTCACCGTCCGACAACAGACGCTCCGTGCCGTCGTCGTGCTTGAAGACACGCAGACGCTGACGCTTGGAGAGCTTGTCGTAGACGACCTCTTCGCCGCCGTCGTCCGGGACGATGGTGATCTTGTAGAAACGGTCACCGTCCTCGAGCTGGATGCGACCCGAGACGTCCGCGATGGGCGCCTTGCCCTTGGGCACACGAGCCTCGAAGAGCTCCTGCACTCGGGGCAGACCACCGGTGATGTCGTCGCCGGCCACACCACCCTGGTGGAAGGTACGCATCGTGAGCTGCGTGCCGGGCTCACCGATCGACTGTGCCGCGACGATACCGACGGCCTCGCCGATGTCGACGAGCTTGCCGGTGGCCATGGAACGGCCGTAGCAGGTGGCGCAGACGCCGGTTCCGGTGGTGCAGGTGAGCACCGAACGGACCTTGACCGACGTGATGCCCGCTGCGAGCAGCGCGTCGATGGCCGGGTCGCCCAGGTCGTGTCCACGCTCGACGATGACGTTGCCGTCGGCGTCGACCGCGTCGGCGGCCAGGGTGCGGGCGTACGTCGAGGTCTCGACGTGCGCGTCGCGGATCATCGAGCCGTCGGCCAGCTTCTCCGCGATCACCGTGGTGATGCCGCGCTCGGTGCCACAGTCGGTCTCCCGAACGATGACGTCCTGCGAGACGTCGACCAGACGACGCGTCAGGTAGCCCGAGTCGGCGGTACGAAGCGCCGTGTCGGCCAGACCCTTACGAGCACCGTGCGTGTTGATGAAGTACTCCAGGACCGTCAAGCCCTCCTTGAAGGAGGACTTGATCGGGCGCGGGATGAACTCACCCTTCGGGTTGGTCACCAGACCCTTCATGCCGGCGAGCGACCGCACCTGCGTCATGTTTCCGGCTGCGCCGGACTTCACGATCATCGGGATCGGGTTCTCGTCGGGGAAGTGGGCCTCCATGGCCTTACCGACCTGCTCGGTGGCTTCCTGCCAGATCTTGACCAGGGCCGAGTTGCGCTCGGTCCGGTCGAGAGCGCCACGCTGGTACTGCTTCTCCAGGCGGTCGGCCTGAGCCTCGAACTCCTCGAGGATCTGCGGCTTCTCCGGCGGCACGAGGACGTCGGAGATGGAGATCGTGACACCCGAACGCGTGGCCCAGTAGAAGCCGGCGTCCTTGAGCTTGTCGACGGTCTGCGCGACCACGATCATCGGGTACCGCTCGGCGAGATCGTTGATGATCGTCGCCTGGCGCTTCTTCGGCATCTGCTCGTTGACGAACGGGTAGTTCGTCGGGAGCAGCTCGTTGAAGAGCACGCGGCCCAGCGTCGTCTCGGCGGTCCAGGCATCGCCCGGGGTCCAGCCGTCGGGGAACAGCTCCGCCTCGATCTCGCGCGACGGACGCTGCTGCGTCAGACGCACCTTGATCTGCGACTGCACGGTCAGGACGCCGCGATCGACGGCCATCTGCGCCTCGGCCGGGCTGGCGTAGATGCCCAGCTCCGCCGAGTCGGACGTCGAGGCCTGGAACTCGCCCAGAGCCTTGTCGTCGAGACGCGTCAGGTGGAACAGACCCGTCACCATGTCCAGACGCGGCATGGCGAGCGGTCGGCCCGATGCCGGCGACAGGATGTTGTTCGACGACAGCATCAGGATGCGCGCCTCGGCCTGCGCCTCGGCGGACAGCGGCAGGTGTACTGCCATCTGGTCACCGTCGAAGTCGGCGTTGAACGCCTCGCACACGAGGGGGTGCAGCTGGATGGCCTTGCCCTCGACCAGCTGCGGCTCGAATGCCTGGATGCCCAGACGGTGCAGCGTCGGTGCGCGGTTCAGCAGCACGGGGTGCTCGGCGATGACCTCTTCGAGGACGTCCCACACCTGTGCGCGCTGACGCTCGACCATGCGCTTGGCCGACTTGATGTTCTGCGCGTGGTTGAGATCCACCAGACGCTTCATCACGAACGGCTTGAACAGCTCGAGTGCCATGAGCTTCGGCAGACCGCACTGGTGCAGCTTGAGCTGCGGTCCGACGACGATGACCGAACGGCCCGAGTAGTCGACGCGCTTGCCGAGCAGGTTCTGACGGAAACGACCCTGCTTGCCCTTGAGCAGATCGGACAGCGACTTGAGCGGGCGATTGCCCGGTCCGGTGACCGGACGGCCACGACGACCGTTGTCGAACAGGGCGTCGACCGACTCCTGCAGCATCCGCTTCTCGTTGTTGACGATGATCTCGGGAGCACCGAGGTCGATCAGTCGCTTGAGGCGGTTGTTGCGGTTGATGACGCGGCGGTACAGATCGTTGAGGTCGGACGTCGCGAAACGTCCACCGTCGAGCTGCACCATCGGACGCAGCTCCGGCGGGATCACCGGCACGGCGTCGAGCACCATGCCCATGGGCGAGTTGCCCGTGGACTGGAACGCGGCGACGACCTTGAGACGCTTCAGCGCACGGAGCTTCTTCTGGCCCTTGCCACTGCGGATGGTCTCGCGCAGGCTCTCGGCCTCGGCCTCGATGTCGAAGGTCTCCATGAGCTTCTGGATGGACTCCGCGCCCATCGCACCCGTGAAGTACTCGCCGTAGCGGTCGATCAGCTCGCGGTAGATGAGCTCGTCGACGATGAGCTGCTTCTTGGCCAGCTTGGTGAAGGTGGTCCAGATCTCCTCGAGACGATCCAGCTCACGCTGCGCGCGGTCACGGAGCTGACGCATCTCGCGCTCGCCACCGTCCTTGACCTTGCGACGGACGTCGGACTTGGCGCCCTCCGCCTCGAGCTCGGCGATGTCTGCCTCGAGCTTCTGCGCACGGGCCTCGAGGTCGGCGTCACGCTGATCGGCGACGGCCTTCTTCTCGACCTCCATCTCGGCCTCGAGAGTGGAGAGCTCGTTGTGGCGCAGCTCGTCGTCGACCGACGTGATGACGTAGGCGGCGAAGTAGATGATCTTCTCGAGATCCTTCGGCGCCAGGTCCAGCAGGTAGCCGAGGCGCGACGGAACACCCTTGAAGTACCAGATGTGCGTGACCGGTGCGGCCAGCTCGATGTGTCCCATGCGCTCACGACGCACCTTGGCGCGAGTCACCTCGACGCCACAGCGCTCACAGATGATGCCCTTGAAGCGCACGCGCTTGTACTTGCCGCAGTAGCACTCCCAGTCGCGAGTAGGTCCGAAGATCTTCTCGCAGAACAGGCCGTCCTTCTCGGGCTTGAGCGTGCGGTAGTTGATGGTCTCCGGCTTCTTGACCTCGCCGTAGGACCAATTGCGGATGTCGTCCGCGGTCGCGAGACCGATGCGGAGTTCATCGAAGAAGTTGACGTCCAGCACGTCGTACTTCCTTTCCCCTTCTCAGGGATAGTTTTCTGCTGCTACGAGTGATCGGGGGTGGGCCGGCGCGAGTCCCCTCGCGCCGGCCTGTCACCGATTACTGCGCGAGATCGTCGACGGTCGCGGACTCGTTGCGGGAGAGATTGATTCCCAGGTTGGCCGCGGCACGCTCGAGATCCTCGTCGTCGCCGTCCGCCATCGTGATGGCCGCGCCGTCCGAGGACAGCACCTCCACGTTGAGGCACAGCGACTGGAGCTCCTTGAGGAGCACCTTGAAGGACTCGGGGATACCGGGCTCCGGAATGTTCTCGCCCTTGACGATGGCCTCGTAGACCTTCACGCGGCCGACCACGTCGTCGGACTTGATGGTGAGGAGCTCCTGCAGCGTGTACGCAGCGCCGTAGGCCTGCATGGCCCAGCACTCCATCTCGCCGAAGCGCTGTCCACCGAACTGCGCCTTACCACCGAGGGGCTGCTGCGTGATCATCGAGTACGGACCGGTCGAACGAGCGTGGATCTTGTCGTCGACGAGGTGGTGCAGCTTGATGATGTACATGTAGCCCACGGAGACCGGGTACGGGAACGGCTCGCCGGAACGGCCGTCGAACAGGGTGGCCTTTCCGTCCGCGCCGACCATGCGCTCGCCGTCGCGGTTCGGGATCGTGCTCGCCAGCAGGCCGGTGAGCTCGTCCTCCTTCGCACCGTCGAACACCGGGGTGGCGATGTTGGTGTCCGCCTCGGCGGCCAGCATCTCCTCGGGCAGCGTCGCGGCCCAGTCGGGTCGGACTCCGTCCGCGGCCACCTGAATGTTCCATCCGGTCTTGCCGATCCAGCCGAGGTGAGTCTCGAGGATCTGACCGATGTTCATACGACGCGGCACGCCGTGCGTGTTCAGGATGATGTCGACCGGGGTGCCGTCGGACAGGAACGGCATGTCCTCCTGGGGGAGGATCTTGCCGATGACGCCCTTGTTGCCGTGGCGGCCGGCGAGCTTGTCGCCGTCCTGGATCTTGCGCTTCTGGGCCACGTAGACGCGGACCAGCTCGTTCACGCCGGGAGGCAGATCGTCGTCGTCCTCGCGCGAGAACACGCGAATGCCGATGACCTTTCCGTTCTCGCCGTGCGGAACCTTCAGAGACGTGTCGCGGACCTCGCGGGCCTTCTCGCCGAAGATGGCGCGCAGCAGGCGCTCCTCCGGGGTCAGCTCGGTCTCGCCCTTCGGCGTGACCTTTCCGACCAGGACGTCGCCGTCACGAACCTCGGCACCGATACGGATGATGCCGCGCTCGTCGAGATCGGCGAGGACCTCGTCCGAGACGTTCGGGATGTCACGGGTGATCTCCTCGGCACCGAGCTTGGTGTCGCGGGCATCGATCTCGTGCTCCTCGATGTGGATCGAGGTCAGGACGTCCTCTTCCACGAGGCGCTGCGACAGGATGATCGCGTCCTCGTAGTTGTGGCCCTCCCACGGCATGATCGCGACGAGCAGGTTCTTGCCCAGCGCCATCTCACCGTTCTCGGTGCAGGGACCGTCGGCCAGGACCTGGCCGGCCTCGACCCGTGCGCCCTCGTCCACGATCGGACGCTGGTTGGCACAGGTGCCCTGGTTCGAGCGCGCGAACTTGCGCATCCGGTAGGTGTTGCGAGTGCCGTCGTCCGCCATCACGGTGACGTAGTCGGCGGACACCTCCTCGATGACACCGGACTTCTCGTTGACGATGACGTCGCCGGCATCGACAGCGGCACGCAGCTCCATGCCGGTTCCGACGAGCGGAGCCTCGCTGCGCACCAGCGGCACGGCCTGACGCTGCATGTTCGCGCCCATCAGTGCGCGGTTGGCGTCGTCGTGCTCGAGGAACGGGATCATCGCCGTGGCGACCGAGACCATCTGCCGAGGCGAGACGTCCATGTAGTCGACGTCCATCGACGAGACGAACTCGACCTCTCCACCCTTACGGCGGACGAGGATCTTCTCGTCGACGAAACGACCCGAGGTGTCGATCGACGAGTTGGCCTGCGCCACGACGTGGCGGTCCTCCTCGTCGGCGGTCAGGTAGTCGACGTCGTCGGTGACCTGTCCCTCGACGACCTTGCGGTACGGCGTCTCGATGAAACCGAACGGGTTCACACGGGCGTACACCGAGAGCGATCCGATCAGGCCGATGTTCGGGCCTTCCGGGGTCTCGAT
Source organism: Rhodococcus sp. SORGH_AS_0301 (assembly GCF_030818285.1). Taxonomy (NCBI): domain Bacteria; kingdom Bacillati; phylum Actinomycetota; class Actinomycetes; order Mycobacteriales; family Nocardiaceae; genus Rhodococcus; species Rhodococcus sp. SORGH_AS_0301. Next base: position 211,944 of record NZ_JAUTAC010000002.1, on the reverse strand, counting down.
GGGGCACATGCGGCCGTAGTGCGACGGGTGGACGTCGCGGACCTCGAGGCCGGCGCGCTCACGCGACAGACCGCCGGGGCCCAGCGCCGACAGGCGACGCTTGTGCGTCAGACCCGACAGCGGGTTGTTCTGGTCCATGAACTGCGACAGCTGCGAGGTTCCGAAGAACTCCTTGATGGCAGCGACCACGGGACGGATGTTGATCAGGGTCTGCGGCGTGATGGCCTCGACGTCCTGGGTGGTCATCCGCTCGCGGACCACACGCTCCATGCGGGACAGGCCCACGCGGATCTGGTTCTGGATCAGCTCGCCGACCGTGCGGAGACGACGGTTGCCGAAGTGGTCGATGTCGTCGACCTCCACGGGAACCTCGACGCCGTCGGGTGCCGTCATCGACTTCTCGCCCGCGTGCAGACGCACGAGGTACTCGATGGTGGCGACGATGTCCTCTTCGGTCAGCGTCGACGCCTCGATGGGCAGACCCGAGTTCAGGCCCAGCTTCTTGTTGATCTTGTAGCGACCCACGCGTGCGAGGTCGTAGCGCTTCTCCTTGAAGAACAGGTTCTCCAGCAGGGTCTGCGCGCTCTCCTTCGTGGGCGGCTCGCCCGGGCGGAGCTTGCGGTAGATGTCGAGCAGCGCCTCGTCGGTGCCGGCCGTGTTGTCCTTCTCCAGCGTGGCCATGAGGATCTCCGAGAAGCCGAAGCGCTCGGTGATCTGCTCGGTGGTCCAGCCGAGTGCCTTGAGGAGCACGGTGACGGGCTGACGACGCTTGCGGTCGATGCGGACACCGACGGTGTCGCGCTTGTCGACGTCGAACTCGAGCCAGGCGCCGCGGCCGGGGATGACCTTGACGCTGTGCAGATCCTTCTCGGTGGTCTTGTCGACGGCGTGGTCGAAGTAGACACCCGGGGAACGCACGAGCTGCGAGACGACGACGCGCTCGGTGCCGTTGATGATGAACGTGCCCTTGTCGGTCATCATCGGGAAGTCACCCATGAAGACCGTCTGGCTCTTGATCTCACCGGTGTTGTTGTTGATGAACTCCGCGGTGACGAACAACGGCGCCGCGTAGGTCATGTCCTTGTCCTTGCACTCGTCGATCGAGGCCTTGACCTCGTCGAAGCGCGGATCGGAGAAGGAGAGGGACATCGAGCCGGAGAAGTCCTCGATCGGAGAGAGCTCCGTCAGGATGTCCTCGAGACCGCCGCTGCGAGAGCTGTCGCCACGTGCTTCCGCACGTGCGCGCCACTCCGGCGTGCCGACGAGCCACTCGAACGAATCGGTCTGAAGATCGAGCAACCCCGGTACTTCGAGGGGTTCGCGAATCTTCGCGAACGACACCCTCTTCGGGGCTCCGGGAGTTCCGGCGTTTTCCTTGGACTGGGTGGAGACTGCCAAGATGCGTCCTTCCAGCACCTCACGCGGGCCGCTTCGTGCACTGCGCGACCGTCGCTAATCTGCTTCTTTGTGTGGGAACTTCGCTGGTCACTACCCGTACGAAGTCCTCGCTCAGCAGAGATCGACACACGTGTCGATTCAGGCAAAGTCTGGAAGTGGACAGGAGGCACCCAGCGCAACGTCCAAAAGTACCCCAATGCGGCGGATATGGCAACCGCGTCCGCGCGGGGAGCGCGCTCGGCCCGGAGACTGCACGGGCCGTGATCCACGAACCGCCGTACGCCCCTGCCCGTCGATCCCGGCGCCCGGTGCCTCCATTTGCTCCGGCGTCGATCTCGATCATGGCAGCGGGGTCGCACCCGCGTTCGATGAATCCGGTAATCAGAGTGGACTCCCGAAGCCCTCGCGTCAAGAGCGAGAGCGGCGTTTCGTCCCCCGAATCCGCTCGAAGCGGGCGATCAGCGGTTGTCGATGGTCGCGAGCAGCCACTTTCCGTCGACACGTTCCATGGTCACCGAGACCGGCGTCTGCACCGTTCCCTGGTCGACCGTGTCCTGCGTCGCGGCGATGTCCATGCTGGCCAGCAGCTCGGCCCGGTCACCGTCGAGCAGTGACACCCCGATGTCGGTGACCGTGGCCGTCGTGGTGGTCTGCGTCTGGATGACGCCCTGCTTGGTCTGCTCCGCGGTGGAGTCGTACTCCCCGCGGCGCTCGTCGTTCAGCACCGCGCGGGCGGCCGCCTGATCCTGGTCGATCGTGTCGAACTTGTAGCTGAACACCGTCTGCAGGGCGTCGCGCCCGGCCGACGTGACCTCGAGTGTGGCCGGAGTGTCGACCCATGCCTGGTTGCTCACCTCGGACGTACCGGGGCGCACCACGGCGAGGAGCGCGATGACGGCGAACACCACCGCGAGTGCGGCGAGCAGCATCGTGCGGGGAGTCCACCAGGCCGTGCGGCCGGCGGGGGCGCCGTCGTCCGCCTCGGTCGTCTCGTCCACGACCGAGTCCGTGGCAACGCTGTCGACCGCAGCGGTGTCGGCCGACGACTTCGACAGGTCGACGGTCGAGGCCGCGTCGGTGGACGCAGTCGTGGTCTCGTTCTCGATCGCGTCGCCGCCCGCGGGGGGCGCCGTGGAGCGTCCGGCGACCTTGGGTCGACGAACGCTGCCGGCGGGGACACGGGGAGCGCCTGTGGGGGGTCTACGGCGTGCGGGGGGCATAGGAAGAACTCCTGGCTGGTGCGAGGCGAGCGGGACGGACGGCGTCGTGACAGCGAGGTGTCACTGACCGCCGTCGGTCGGTGCGGGAGCGGGATCGACGGGCGCGGCGGGATCCACCGGAGCTGCGGGGTCGACCGGAGCTGCGGGATCGGTGGCGGCGGGATCGGTGGGTGCAGCGGGATCGCCCGTCGCAGCGGGTGCGCCCGGGACCTCGAGGGGGATGCGCTGCCCGATGGGCTGGATACGCGTGGCCTTCCACGTGCCGTCCACGTCCTGCAGTTCGAGACGCAGGGTGCTCTGGTACCGCTCGTTGCCGTCCGGCTTGGTGGTGTCGGTGGTGAGGACCACGAGCGACTGCGCGGTGCCGTCGTCGGAACTGAACCCGACGAGCGACGCGTGCTGCACTGCCGCGGTGGTGACCACACCGGTCTCCGCGAACTGCTGGCGGAACTGATCCTTGGTGTCGTTCAGACCGTTGGTGAGCTCGTCACCGGTGATGGAGGACTCGATGTCGGCGAACGTCTTGTCCAGATCGTTCGAGTCGACGGAGTTCAGATTGATCGCCGCCTGCCGGGCGCCGGCGAGGGCGTCGTCCCGCAGGGAGGCGTCCGAGGACTCCTGGTACGCGAGGAACCAGAAGATGCTCAGCACGACGGCCGCGATCAACGTGATCGCGGCGGCCGCGGCAGTCACCGCCGTGGCGACCGGAGACGTGCGCGGCGCCGGTGCGGGCGTGGACTCGGACGTGCCGTCACCGGTGTCGGTGCCGTCGAGGTCCGGGTCGGAAGGAGAGGTGGTTGGCGTCACAGCAGACACCCTACTTGAGGGTAACTTCTCGCTGCCATCACCGCGCACCTCTCCTCACCCGACTCGACGGTCAGGGGCGGACCGTCACACCGAGCAGTGCGGCCAGCTGTGTCGCGATCGGGTTCAGATCCAGGGGGTCCGGCGCGACCTTGGGCTTGTCGTCCCACGGCTGCACCGTCTGCGGATCGGCGAAGCGCACGCTGTTGGCGCCGCGCACTCCCGTCAGGGATCCCTGCGGCACAGTGCAGTTCGCGTCGAGGTTCAACGGGAAGTCCTGCTGCGTCGGATCGAAGTCGGGGTTCTTGGCGTACTCCGCGTCGAGGATCGCCTGCGTGCCCTCGTAACCCTGGGTGCACGACGGCGGGTTGTTCACCTCGAGCGCGATGCCGAAGTGAATGGTGCCGTCACCCGGACTCGCCGAGTTCGCTCCCTGCGCCAGGGCCGGGAGGAACTGGAGCAGCGGACGCAGTGCGAACGTGCGCGGGCTCAGTGCACTGGTCACACCCGCGAGGTTCGTCAGGTTGGTCGTCAGACCCGGGCCGGCCTGGTCGACGAGCGCGCCGACCTGGTCGCTGGCGGGAAGCCCGTTGTCGATCAGTCGTCGGATGTCCGGATCGCTCGACCGCAACTGCGCGGTGACCAGATCCAGATCCGAGCTGAACTGCTGAATGGACGACGACTGCTCGGACTGGGTGTCCAGCACGACGCGGCTGTCGCGGATCAGCGTGAGGGTCTGTGGCAGGTTGGCGAGACCGTCCTCGGAGAAGCTGTCCAGCGAGGTGACGAGCTGCTGCAGTGAGTCACCCGTGCCGGCGAACCCGGTACCGAGCTCGGTCACCACGGTGTGCAGATCGTCGACCGGCACGGAGTCCGCGAGCGTCTTGACGTTCTTGAGCAGGCTCTCCACCGGCGTCGGGATGGACGTGTCGTCCTGCAGGATGACGTCGCCGTCCTGCAGGAACGGGCCCTGATCGGTGCGCGGCTGCAGATCGACGTACTGCTCACCGATGGCGGAGCGGTTGGCCACCACGGCGATGGTGTCGGCCGGGACGTCGGGAGCGCTCTTCTCGAGCTTCAGTTCGACGTCGACGCCCTGCTCGGTCAGCTTCAGCTCACCGACGCGCCCTACGGGAATGCCGCGGTACGTCACCTCGGCGTTGCTGAAGATGCCGCCGGAATCGGCGAACTGACCGGTGACCGTGTACTGGCCGAAGCCGAACAGCTGGTCGACGCGCACGTACTTGGCACCGACGTACACCAGGCCGAGCACGGCGATGACGACGAAGAGGATCAGCTGTGTGCTGACCAGCTTGGATCTCACTGTCCACCTTCGTTCTGAGGAACGATCCCGAACTGCTGCAGGATGCCGTCCAACGGGTTCGCCGACGGTGCGGCGGCGGGTACACCCGGCGCCGGGGTCGGCGACGGGATGATGGGCGGCAGAGGCAGCAGCGAGATGGTCGGGAAGGAGTTACGCGGGCCGTTGCCGTTGTAGTACGGGTTCGACGGATCGACCCGCGGCTTGGGATCGCCGTTGCGGGGCGCGCTGTAGATCGGGTTGCCCTGGCCGACGCCCAGCGCGGTGAGCTGGTTGCCGATCTGCAGATCCACACTGAGGAACAGATTCACCGCGTTGCCCTGGGTGATCTTCTCGACGCCGTCGGGGAACGGGAACGTGGGCACGAACGCGAGGTCCGTGATCAGCTCGTCGCCGTAGGTCGAGAGCTCCTGCAGGGTCGGGCGCAGTGCGCGCAGGTCGGCGATCAGATCGTCCTTCGACCGCTCGATGACGTCGGTCCCGACCTGCCCGAGGCGATCGAGCTGACCGAGAAGCTGTGTCAGCTGCGGACGCTGCTGTTCGAGCACCTCGGTGGCGACCGGCAGATCGACGAGGATCCGGTCGATCTTCTCGGTCTGCTGGTTGAGCGTGCCGGTGAGGACGTCGAGACCGTCGATCGCGCGCGTGATGTCGGCCTTCTGATCCTCGAGGCCGCCGATGAGCGAGTTGGCCTCCTCGAGCAGGTTCCGCACCCGGTCCTCGCGGCCGCCGAGCGCGGTGTTCAGCTCCTTGACGATCGGAGCGAGCTGCGCGACGCCGCCGCCGTTGAGCAACATCGACAGCGCGCCGAGCACCTGCTCGATGTCGGTGGCGTGGCGGGTCCGCTCGACGGGGATGGTGTCGCCCGAGGCGAGGCGCGCGGACGCCGCGTCGTCGGCCGGAACGCTGAGCTGGACGAACTTCTCGCCGAGCAGGTTGGTCTGCTGGACGGACGCCATGGCGTTGGCCGGCAGGTCCACGGACGAGTCGACCTCGACCTCGACGTCGGCGATCCACGAGTCGTTCGGCACGGAGACCGAGGTGACCCGACCGACCTGGACACCGTCGACCTTGACGGTCGATTGCGGAACCAGGTCCAGCACGTCGTCGAACTGCAACGTCAACCGGATCGGATCCGATCCGACGTCGGCACCGCCGGGCAGCGGGATCCCGTAGATACCGCTGGATCCGCAGGCACTGAGCGTCACGGCGACGACGCAGGCACCGGAGGCGGCCATCAGGCCACGCGAGCGCACTCTCATCGTCACTCCCCTTCCGCAGGAATGTTCAGGCCCGGAAGCTGCAGGTCGTCGACCCGCGGCGATTCGACACCGGGCACGGTGCCGGGCTCGACGTTGCGCTGGATGTTGTCCGCACTGAGCAACCCGAACGGCAGAACCAGCGTCGGCGTCTTCACACCGGCGACGGCCTGGTCGATGATCGCGCCGCAGTTGTCGACGATCGGCTGCATCTGACGGCCGAGCGCCTCGAACTGCGGATCGCCCGGGCGCAGCTTCTGCAGATCGATGAGATTGCAGAAGAACGTCTTCGGATCCTGGAACTCCTGGAAGATCAGGCGCGCGTCCAGCGATCCGGACTCGGCGTTGTAGGAGTTCGCGACGTTCGCGACGGCCAGCGGCAGCAGCGTCAACGTGTCCGCCAGGTTCTGGCGGTTGTCGGCGAGCAACTGCGTGGTCGGAGCGAGGTCGTCGAGATCGTTGGACAGCTGGTCCCGGTTGTCCCGCACGAAGGTGGCGACGTCACCGAGCGTGACCGAGAGCTGGTTCAGCGCGAGGCCGAGGTTCTCCCGCTCCCCCGCCAGGAAGCTCGTCAGCGAGGACAACTGATTGTTGAAGGCACGCACCTGCTGGTCGTTCGCCGACAGTGCACTGACGAACGTCTGCAGATTCTGGATCGTGCCGAACAGATCGCCGCGGTACGAGTCGAGCGTCTCGACGGCACCGGAGAGCTGGGTCAGCGAATCGTTCAGCGCCTCACCGTTTCCGGCCAGGTTCTGCGCGCCGGTGGTCACGAGGTCGGAGACGGCGCCGTTCTGGTTGGCACCGTTCGGTCCGAGCGCGGCCGACAGCTCGTCGATGCTCTTGTACAGCTCGTCGACCTCGACGGGAGTGGCCGTGCGCTCGCGTGGGATCACGGCACCGGACTCCATCTTCTCGCCGCCGGTGTACGCCGGCGCGAGCTGGACGTAGCGGTCGGCGACGACGGACGGCGCGAGCTGGACGGCGCGGGCATCGGCGGGGATGTCGACGCCGCGATCGACGCGCATGTCGACCTGCACCTGATCGCCCAGGCCCTCGACCTTGGTGACGGTGCCGACCTTGACGCCGAGGACGCGAACCTCGGTGCCCTCGTACACGCCGACCGTCTTGTCGAAGTACGACGTGATGGTGGTGGTGCCGAGGCGGGTGAAGGCCCACCACAGCGCGAACACGACCAGCACCACGACAGCGACGACGGCAGCGATGATTCCCAGGTTGCGCTTGCTGAAGAAGCCGCCGTTCGACGGGGCTTCCTGGTCGGTGGATGCGGTCACTGGCCTGCTCCCGGACTACGGACGGGATCCACACCGAGGGTGCGAATCGGCTCACGGTATCCCGGAATGTCCGGGAGACCGGGCGGGAAGGTGTTGACGATGACCTGATCGAACCAGCGGCCGTTACCGACGATGTTGGTGTACAGCCGGACGAACGGCGAGTACAGCTTGATCGCCTCGGCGATGTTCTGGTTGTTGGTCTTCAGGGTGTCGATGACCTGACCCAGCGACTGGAGTGCGGGCCCGATCTGTGCCTCGTTGTCGCGGATCAGACCGGTCAGCTGAGTGGACACCCGCTGCGTGCCGATGAGCAGCTGCGAGATGGACTGCTGCCGATTGTTCAACTCCTGCAACAGGACCGAGGCGTCACCGATCAGCTTGGTGAACTCCTGGTTGCGGTCGGCGAGGACCTGCGTCGTCTTGTCGGTCGCGGCGAAGAGCTTGCTCAGCTCGTCGTCACGGGAGGAGATGGTCTCGGACAACCGCGTGACACCGTCGAGCGACGCGCGGATGTTCTCCGGCGTCTCGGAGAACGCCTGCGACAGCGTCTCCATGCTCGTCGCGAGCTGCGTCGTGTCGATGTCGCCGGTGGTGCGGGCGGCGTCGGAGAACGCGTCGATGACGTCGTAGGGGGCCGTCGTGCGGTCGATCGGGATCGCGTCGCGCGGGTTCAGCCGCTCCTCGCCCTTGGGCTCGAGCGAGAGGAACTTCTGTCCGAGCAACGTCTTGATCTGGATGGACGCCGACGTCTTGTCGCCGACCCACGCGTCACTGACCGTGAACTCGACCTTCACCTTGTCGCCGTCGAGGGCGACGTCGGTGACCTTGCCGACCTTCACGCCGGCGATCCGCACCTCGTTGCTGGCGCGCAGACCGGCCGCTTCGGAGAAGTTCGCGGTGTACTTCGATCCGGCACCGATGATCGGCAGCGAGTCGAGGAAGAACGCGGACAGCGTCGCCATCAGGATGATGAAGATGCCGAGGGCACCCAGCACCGCGGGCTTGCGTTTCGTCACGAGATACCTCCTGCGGCGCAACGCTTCGCGGAGTTGGTGTACAGCGGCTGATTGATGGTGGGCAGTCCTGTCGGGAGGTTGAGCTGCGGCGCGTAGCCCGGCCCGGCGACGATGTCGATGCCGCACAGGTAGAACTGGAACCACGAGCCGTAGCTGGCGACGCGGATCAGCTTCTCGAGCTTGACCGGGAAGTTCGACAGGATGTTGTCGAAGTCCTGCTGCCGATTGTTGATCTTGGTCGACAGTCCGTCGATCGACGAGATGGCCGACTGGATGGACGGACGAGTCGGCTCGAGCAGATCCGCTGTCGCGTCGGTCAGACCGGCCAGCGAGGTGACCGCCGAGCCGACGGTGTCACGATCCGCCGACAGCCCCGACACCAGCGCCTGGGTGTTCACGATCAACTGGTCGAGTTCCTTGTCGTGCTGGTTCACCGTGTCGAGGACCCCGTTGAGGTTGTCGATGACCGCCCCGATGACCTGATCCTTGTCCGCGACCGTGTTGGTCAGGCTCGCGGTGTCCCGCACCAGATCGCCGATGGTGCCGGACTCACCCTGGAAGACCTGGATGATCTCGTAGGACAGCTTGTTCACGTCGTCGGCCGTCAGCGTCTGGAACAGCGGACGGAAGCCGTTGAACAGTGTCGTCAGGTTCACCGCGGGGGACGTCCGATCGAGCGGGATGGTGGCTCCGCTGGTGATCTTCTCGCCCTGGTCGCCCGTGCCCTGCTCGAGCGCGATGTAGCGCTGCCCGATCAGGTTTCGGTAGCGGATGGTCGCGGTGGTGGAGGCCGGCAGCCATTCACGCTCGGTCAGCGCGAAGTCCACCTGAGCCAGGTCACGCTCGTGGATCTCGATCTTCTCCACCTGGCCGACGCGCACGCCGGCGATGCGCACCTCGTCGCCCTCGTTGAGCGAGGAGACGTCGGTGAAGATGGCCGAGAACTTGGTCTTGCCGGACCCGGCTCCGTTGGCGATGGTCAACGCCAGGGCGGCCGTCGCAAGAATGGTCACCACCGCGAAGACGATCAGCTTGATCAGCGGTGCCGCTAGGCCTCTCATCGCACACTCACTTCCGTGCCGCGGAGCGCCGGAGCGCCCACCAGGGTGGTCCACGCGGGGACCTGGTCCGGGGAGATGCCGGAGCCTCCGCCGTAGACCACCGCCAGCGTGTCCCGTTCGATGTCCGATCCGGCGTAGGCCGCCGGGACGGGCGACTGCAGCGGGTTGGGCAGTGCGCCGGGGTCGACCGCGGGGCCGGGGTTGCGCGACGGCACCTGGTAGGAGCCGTCGTTGACGCCGCTGCCCGGGTACTGCGGGAAGAACTTGCCGGGTGTGGTCACGTTCTCGAAGCACGACGGGCCACGGGTGTCGAACAGTCGCGGCTCGTCCTGGTTGGGGATGTAGCGCCCCTTGGGGTTGACGAAGTTGATCGACGCGCGGACGCCGGGGTACGCGTCGTCGACCGAGAGGATCTTCTTCGCCTCGTCGGCGACACGGACGAACTCGGTGAACGTGCAGCCGAACGACGGGGAGAACTCGGCGAGCAGTTCGAGCGCCTCGCGGGAGTCCGCCGCGATGGACACGATGGACTCGGCGTTGGTCTGCACCAGGTCGGCCAGCGAGCCCGACGACGCGGTGGCGCTCGCCAGGAGCGTGGTGACGTCGTTCTGCTTCTCCACCACCGTGTTCCCGGTGACGCGCAGGTTGTCGAGCGCGTCGATCAGATCCGGAGCGGCGGTCGAGTACGTCTCCGACAGGTCGGCGATGCCGACGAGATCCTGCTGGATGTTCGGCAGCTCGTCGTTCAGACCCGAGAAGATCTCCTCGAGCCGGTCGAGAGTCAGACCGAGCCGCTCGCCGTTGCCCTCGAGAGCCTGCGACAGCGCACCGAGCGTGTTGGCGAGATCCTGCGGCGGGATGGCGTCGAGGAGCGGGAGCAGCGAGTCGAGCAGCTGCCCGACCTCGACCGCGTTGCCGCTGGTGTCCTGACGGATCACCGCGCCCTCGGCGAGAGGGCTGGCGCCGGCGGAGTTCTCGGGGATCTGGAGCGCGACGTAGCGCTCGCCGAAGAGCGTCTTCGGCAGCAACCGGGCGGTGACGTTGGAGGGGATGGTGCCCACGAGACCGGGATCGAGTGCCAGCTCGGACGTGACCTCACCGTTCTCGGTGGTGGCGGACCGCACCTCGCCGACGATCATCCCGCGCGCCTTCACGTCCGCGTTGGCGGGCAGCGCGTTGCCGACGGTGTCGGTGATCAGGTCGACCATGACGACGTCCTTGAACGTCTTGTTGAAGGTCGTGATGCTCCAGGCGACGAAGAGAACGACGACGAGCAGGAATCCGATTCCGAGGAGGCGACGACGTGTCGCCGACGGAGCGTGGTTCATCCGGCGACCCTCACCGTCGTCGTGGTGCCCCAGATGGCGAGGCTCAGGAAGAAGTTCAGCACCGCGACCGTGACCAGTGCGGCACGCACGGCACGACCGACGGCCACCCCGACGCCGGCGGGTCCGCCCGACGCGGTGTAGCCGTAGTAGCAGTGGATCATGATGAGCACGAAGGCGAAGACCAGCACCTTGGCAAAGGAGTAGAGCACGTCCTCCGGGGGCAGGAAGAGCGTGAAGTAATGGTCGTACGAGCCCGGTGACTGACCGTTGAAGACGGTGCTCACCAAGCGGGACGCGAGATAGGCGGACAGCAGGCCGACGATGTACAGCGGAATGACGGCGATGAATCCGGCGATCATGCGCGTCGACACCAGGAACGGCACGGACGGAACGGCCATGACCTCGAGTGCGTCGATCTCCTCGGAGATGCGCATGGCGCCGAGCTGGGCGGTGAAGCCGCAGCCGACGGTCGCGGACAGCGCGAGGGACGCCACGATGGGCGCGATCTCACGGGTGTTCACGTACGCCGACAGGAAGCCCGTCAGCACCTGGCTGCCGAGCTGTTCGAGCGCCGCGAAGCCCTGCAGACCGACGACGACACCGGTGAACCCGGACATCATCAGGATGACGCCGATGGTGCCGCCGATGACGGCGAGAGCGCCGGAACCGAACGTCACCTCCGCGAGCAGGCGGAGGGTCTCCTTCTTGTAGTGCACGGCCGTCTTCGGGATCCACCCGATCGCGCGTCCGTAGAACGACATCTGTTCACCGGCACGGTCCAGCACACCGAGCGGAGCCGAGGCCGCGCTACGGAGCCGGAGCAGGGTGCGGTCTCCACGACCACGAGCGATGGTCATCGCTCACCCTCCCTTCGCAGGGACGACCTGCAGGTAGACCAACGTCATGATCAGGTTGGCGAAGAACAGGATCAGGAACGTGATGACGACGGTCTGGTTCACCGCTTCACCCACGCCCTTCGGACCGGGATTGGGATGCAGCCCCTTGTAGGACGCGATGACGCCGGCGATGAGACCGAACACGACGGCCTTGAGCTCACCGACCCACAGGTCGGGCAGCTGCGCCAACGTGGAGAACGACGCCAGGTACGCGCCGGGCGTTCCGTCCTGCAGGATCACGTTGAAGAAGTAACCACCGGCGATGCCGATGACCGACACCAGGCCGTTGAGCAGCAGCGCGACGAGAATCATCGCGAGCACGCGGGGAACGACCAGGCGCTGCACCGGATCGATGCCGAGCACGCGCATGGCGTCGATCTCCTCGCGGATGGTGCGTGAACCGAGGTCGGCCGTCACGGCCGATCCCGCCGCACCCGCGATGAGCAACGCCACCACGATGGGACTGCCCTGCTGGACCACCGCCAGCACGCTGGCGGCACCGGTGAAGGACTCGGCGCCGAGCTGCTTGATCAGCGACCCGGTCTGCAGGGAGACCACCGCGCCGAACGGAATGGCGACCAGCGCGGTCGGAAGAATGGTGACGCTGGCGATGAACCAGGCCTGTTCGATGAATTCGCGGAATTGGAAGGGGCGCCGGAAGGTGTTGCGCGCGACATCGACGAGAAGTTCGACGATGTTTCCTGCCTGGGCCAGCGCTGCAGTGCCCGACTTGAGAATCGGGTTCTTCGTTTTAGCCATTGTTTTCGGTCAGCCCCGCGAGCCACTGGAAGGGAGACCGTCGTTCCGGTCCTGGCCGGGCTCACTCCACCCCTGGTTGCTGTAGCCCTGATTCTGGTCGTACGACCGGTTCTGGTCGTACGTCTGACCCTGGTCGTAGCTCTGGCCCTGGTCGTAGCTCTGGTTGCCGTAGGCCGGCTGCTGGTCGTGGCCCGACTGCTGACCGTACGACTCCTGGTAGCCCTGCTGAGCACCCGCGTACGCCGGCTCCGCCTGACGGCCGTCCTGGCCGTCCGCCTCGTCGAGGCTCTGCTGGATGGCGTGCTGTGCGTGCTCGGGCAGCGTGTGCATGATGCTGCGCACCCGGTCGCGACGACGATCCACGGCCTGACGACGCGGCATGCCGGGCGTGGGATCCATCTGCGGCATGATGCCCTCCACATCCTCGACACCGCCGAGGTTGTGGCCGGCATCGGAGAGGGCCTGCTCCTGGCGCATCTGCGCCTCGTCCTTCTCCTCGCTCATGCCGATCGGCCCGATCATCGTGCCGTTCAGGAACTGCTTCACGGCGGGCTCGTCGGAGGTGAGCAGCACCTCGCGCGGACCGAACATGACGAGGTTCTTGCGGAACAGCATGCCGATGTTGTCCGGCACCGTGCGCGCGAGATTGATGTTGTGCGTGACGATCAGCATCGTCGCGTCGATCTGGGCGTTGATGTTGAGCAGCAGCTGGCTGATGTAGGTGGTGCGCACCGGGTCGAGGCCCGAGTCGGGCTCGTCCACCAGGATGATCTCGGGGTCGAGGACGAGCGCACGCGCCAGACCGGCACGCTTGCGCATACCGCCCGAGATCTCGCCGGGGAGCTTGTTCTCGGCACCGGTCAGACCGACCAGCTCGAGCTTCTCCATGACGATGCTGCGGATCTCGTCCTCCTTCTTCTTCGTGTGCTCACGAAGCGGGAAGGCGGTGTTGTCGTACAGGTTCATGGAGCCGAAGAGGGCGCCGTCCTGGAAGAGCACGCCGAACAACTTGCGGATCTCGTAGAGCTCCTTGGACGAGCACTCCATGATGTCCGTGCCGTCGACGACGATCGAACCCTCCTCCGGTCGGAGAAGGCCGATGAGCGACTTGAGGAAGACGGACTTACCGGTACCGGACGGCCCCAGGAGAGCACTGACCTCACCCTTCGGGAGCGTCAACGTGACGTCCTGCCAGATCTTCTGCACACCGAACGACTTGGTCAATCCCTCGACCGAAACCTCGACACCCATGTGGATCCCTCCCACTGCTCGTCGCACACGACGCGAACGCGTCGACACCTGTGTGCGTCGCGTCACTCTAACCCAGCCGAGTGGTCGCAACGACCACGGACCTTACCGCCCAGTAACACGTCCCCCGACCTGGCCGCAGTCTCCGGATAGAAGTGTGACCCATGAACGCCCGATTCACGAGGGAACGGAGCCGACAAGGCCGAAATTGGTGGCGGCGGTGCACGCGCGGGCGGCCCGGGCTCACGCCACGTGGCGCGGGACGGGCGCTCCCACCTGCAGCGTCGTACGGCGTCACCGGCTCGCTGACGCAACTCTGTGACGTCACACCGACTTCTCCCGCGCTCCCGCCGTTAGCGTCGACAGTGCCGTCGTGACACCTAGCGTTGCGCTCGCGCACGACACTCGCCGCGCTGCATCCGCGGGCGGGGTCCGGGGGGAATACGGGGGATCACGCTATGGGCAGCAGCTCGAAGGACGACACGGGCACGCCCGGGTCGAGGGGGCACTCGACGTTCGGTGTCCGCACCGAGATCGGTCGGCGTCGCCAACTCGCGGCCTTCGGCGTCATCTGCATCGCCGAACTCCTCATCGTCCTCGACATGACCATCATCAACGTGGCGCTGCCGTCCATCGGCATCGAGTTGGCGACGGGCATCTCGGGCCTGCAGTGGGTCGTCGACGCGTACACCCTCACCTTCTCCGGCCTGCTCCTGGCGTTCGGCAACCTCGGTGACCGGTACGGGCGCAAGCTGTTCCTCGTCGTCGGCCTCACGGGCCTGGGCACCGCGTCGGTGATCGGTGCGCTCGGCGACTCCCTCGCCCACGTCCTGACCTCACGCTCGGTCATGGGCGTCTTCGCCGCGATGGTCCTGCCCGCCACCCTGGCCGTCATCACCAACCTGTTCCCGAAGCCGCAGGAGCGGGCTCTCGCCATCGGCGTGTGGTCGTCCATCGCCGGCGTGGCCGTCGCGATCGGACCGGTGTCGGGCGGCTGGCTGCTCGAACACTTCTCCTGGCACTCGGTGTTCTGGATGAACGTCCCCGTCGCCCTCGTCGCCGTCGTGCTCGTGGTGCTGATCGTCCCCGAGTCGAAGGCCTCGGCGGTGGGCCCGCTCGACGTACCCGGCGTGATCCTGTCGATCGCCGGCGTCACCCTGCTGGTGTTCGTGGTCATCGAGGCACCGAACTTCGGCTGGACGTCGTGGCGGACGATCGGCGGTCTCGTGCTCGCCGCGGTGTTCCTCGTGCTGTTCGTCCAGCGGGAGCGACGCATCTCGTCCCCCGTGCTCGACGTGTCGCTCTTCCGCATCCGTCCGTTCGCGTGGCCGGCCGTGTCGATCGCGGTGGGATTCTTCAGTCTCTTCGGCTTCCTGTTCCTCATCACCCAGTACTTCCAGGGAGTGCGCGAGTACTCACCTCTCGCATTCGGCATCGCGACACTGCCCTTCGCCGCCGCGCTGGCCGTCAGCTCCCCGGTGTCGACGATCGTCGCGCAGAAGATCGGCACGATGCCGGTTCTCGTGACCGGGCTCGTCCTCATCGGCGCAGGACTGCTCGTCGCGGGCCGCGTCGAGATCGACAGCTCCTACCTGACGCTCGTCCTGCCCGCGATGCTGTTGCTCGCGGTGGGCATCGCGATCATCCAGGGCCCCGCGACGGAATCCATCATGTCCTCGCTCCCCCTCGACGAGGCCGGAGCCGGTGCCGCGGTGAACGACACCACCCGCGAGATCGGCGGCACTCTCGGTGTCGCGGTGCTCGGGTCGATCGTCGCCTCCTACTACGTGTCGACGGTGCGGCCGCTCGTCGAACGGATCCCCACCGCCATCATGAGCGAGACCGAGAAGGGCTACGCGCAGTCCAGCGTGCTCAGTGTCATCGAGATCCAGAAGCGAGACCTGCCCGCGATGTTCGAACCGCAACGCGCACAGTTGATCCTGGAGATGAAGGAAGCCGCTCTGCGCGGATCGTCCATCGCCGCGTACGTGGCGGCCGGAGCCGTGTTCGTCTGTGCCGCACTGGTCTTCTTCTTCTTCCCCGCCTCGTACCGCACCACGGGCATGCTGGCACCGCAGACCTCGGACGAGCGCGCGGTGGACCGTCTCGCCGCAACGAAGGACGTCGGCTCCGCCCCGGGCAGCGGCCCGGACTCGCCGTCATGACCGGCCGGCACGCCGCGCCGCCGCCGCGGTCGTCGTCCCACCTCCTCTCGTCACCGCGGCGGATGATCGCCTTCCTCGTCATCTGTCTCGTCGAACTGCTGGTCGTGCTCGACAACACCGTCGTCAACGTCGCTCTGCCCGACATCTCCACCGACCTCCGCGCCGGCTTCACGGGGCTGCAGTGGATAGTCGACGCGTACATCCTCACGTTCTGCGGTCTGCTGCTGGCGTTCGGCAACATCACCGACCGCATCGGGCGGCGCCGCATGCTGCTGATCGGCGTCGTGGGTCTCGCCGCGATGTCGGTGGTGGGCGCGGTGGCCGACGACCTGCCGCAACTGATCGCCTCGCGCGCACTGATGGGGGTCTTCGCCGCCGCCGCGCTGCCCGCGACCCTGGCGGTGATCATCGACCTGTTCCGCACTCCCGCGGACCGCGCCGTGGCCATCGGGGTGTGGGCCTCGATCGCCGGTGTCGCCATCGCGATCGGGCCGGTCTCGGGTGGGTGGCTCATCGAACACTTCACCTGGCACTCCGTGTTCTGGCTGAACGTGCCGGTCGCCGTCGTCGCGGTGATCGGCATCGTCGCCGTGGTGCCCGAATCACGTGCTGCGGCCACCGGTCCGCTCGATCTGCCCGGTGTCGCCCTGTCCTTCTCGGGGGTCTCGCTCCTGGTGTACGCACTCATCGAAGCGCCGGGTCACGGTTGGGTGACCGTGCCCACGCTCGGCGGGAGCGCGGTGTCCCTGGTTCTGTTGTCCGCCTTCGTCGTACGCCAGTCGCGCGTGTCCAGCCCGATCCTCGACGTGCGCCTGTTCCGGTTGCGACCCTTCGCGATGCCGGCGCTCGCGATCTCGGTCGCCTACTTCTCGCTCTTCGGGTACGTCTTCCTCATCACCCAGTACTTCCAGGGCGTCCGCGGCTACTCGCCGCTCGAGTTCGGTGTCGCCACACTGCCGTTCGCGGTGGCCCTCGCGGTGAGCGCACCGACCGCGACCTCGCTGGCACAGCGGATCGGCACCATGCCGGTGATCGTCGCGGGCCTGCTGTTGGTGGGCATCGGCATGATCATGGCGGGTCAGGTCGGCATCGACAGCTCGTACGTCGGGCTGTTGCTGCCCACGATGATCGTGCTCGCAGTCGGCATCGCCGTGATCCAGGGTCCCGCGACCGAGTCCATCATGTCCTCCGTGCCCATCGACGAGGCCGGCGCCGGCTCGGCCGTGAACGACACGACGCGGGAACTCGGCGGCACTCTCGGTGTCGCGGTGCTCGGATCCGTGACCGCCTCGTACTACAACACCACCGTCGGCCCACTCGTCGCGACCATTCCGTCGGAGATCCTCTCGGACCGCGACCGGGAGTACGTGAACGGCAGCTTCCTCAGCGTGCAGCAGATCCAGCAGTACCCGCTCCCCGAGATGTTCTCCGCGGTGCGCGACAACCTCGTCCTGTCCATGAAGGAAGCCGCGATGGCCGGGTCCGAGGTGGCGTCCTACCTCGCCGCCGCGGCCGTCTTCGCCTGCGCCGTCGTCGTCGCGGTCCTGCTTCCCCGCCACCACCGCACCACAGGAGTCGTCATGACGGACCCACAGGACACCACCCGACAGTTCAGCTCGGACGAACGGTGAGCGGCCTGACCGTCGCCGTCACCGGTGCGACGAGCGATTTCGGGTGCTGTCATTCTCCCTGTGCTGCTGGATGATCCGGAGATCGACCGGGTCATCGGGCTGGGTCGCCGGGCACCGCGCGTGCGGCACCCGAAACTCCGCTCGATCGCGATGGACATCCGCTCCCCCGAACTCGAGACTGCCTTCGCCGGCTGTGACGTGGTGATCCACCTGGCTTTCGTCGTGGAGGAGCAGCGCGACAAGGCCGCGATCCACGAGACCAATCTGGAGGGCTCGCGCAACGCCGTCGAGTGCGCGCACCGGGCCGGTGTGCGGTCGATGGTCATCGCCTCGAGTGTCAGCGCTTACGGACGCGAGGACCTTCCGGTGCCCGTCACCGAGGAGGAGTTCCCGACGTCGGATCCGTTGCGCTACTACTTCTTCGACAAGGCAGAGGTGGAACACTTCGTCGAGTGGTGGCTGCGCCGGCACGAGGGCGGCATGACCATCTCGATGCTGCGCCCCACCTACATCGTGGGCACCCACTTCTCGAACGACGGCATCGACACCCTCACGCAGTCCGTGGTGGCCTTCCCCGATCCGGCGCAGTCCCGCTACCAGTTCCTGCACGAGGACGACCTGGCCGACGCCTTCCACCGGGCCGTCCGGACACCCGTGAACGGCCCCTTCAACCTGGGTCCGCGCGACTGGCTCGGGGTACGCGAACTCGGTGCGATGCAGGGCCAGTTGGTGCTGCCGATCCCGCGTCGAGTCCTGCGCACCGTGGTCGATCTCGCGTACGCGCTCCGCATCCTGCCGTTCTCCAGCCACTGGATCTCCTCGGGCGAGGCGGCCGTCGACTCGACGGCCTTCGAACGCGCCACCGGGTGGACCCCGACGATGTCGTCCGCCGAGGCCGCGGCCGTCATGGTGTTGCTCAACGGGCGCCCCATCCTGTCGACCCGCCACGCGCCGGTCCGTCATCACGTGTGCGAGGCGGCCCTGGACGGCGCCACTCGCCGCGTACGGACGTGGGGCGACGTTGACCCGGACATGAAGCCCTTCAGCGCCGAGCTCGATCGCGCGGTCTCCTCGTGCGAGCACCGCCAGATCCGCACGTCGACGGGCTCGGTGCACGCCGAGATCCACGAGGGGACCGACACCTCGGCCCCGACGGTCGTTCTCGCGCTGCCCCGCGGCTCCCATGCGCGATACGCCACCGGTCTGGCACGGACACTGGCCGATCACGGCCCGCGGGTGGTGCTGCTCGACGCCCCCGGCCACGGTCTCGGTACCGGCATCCGCGGGCGCGCCGGACGCCGGGCACGAGCCGAGGCGATCGACGCTGCGGCCGGTGAGTTCGCGGGGACCGACGTTCTCCTCGTGCGGGTTCCGCGCACCAGGACCCGACGGACGGCCGCGGCCCTCCGCCGGGGAGACGACACGCTGACGGCGGTACCGGGCACGGACGGTCTGCTCGCCGCACGGAACGGACCGCGCCTGCCCCGACGTCTACGAGCAGTCGAACACCAGGCACCACAGCCGGTCTCGGGTTCCTACCGGACCGTGTCGGTGCCGCGCGGAACGACCGTCACGTCCGGCCGTGGTCAGCGCCAGGTGCTGGAGGCGATCCTGCGCGCACTCCCGCGCCGCAGATGAGAGGGCTCAGGTCCGGAGGGCGAGCCACGACTGGGTGAACTCGCGCTCGGCGGAGAAACTCTTGTCGATCTCGCCGACCATGATCTTCTCGACCACCGGACCCATCACCGGGATCGACGCGTCGACCGTACCGACGAACTGGAGCACACACTGCTGCGCTCCGGTCGCGAGAAGTTCGAGTTCCCCGTCGATCACCACGGGCATCCGGGCGACCCGCAGGGTGTAGTGGCCCTGCGCGGACCCGTCCTCGCGCACCGACTGCCACGACTCGGTGCACCGTGCCGACATCGACGCTCCGGCGAAGCGCTGCAACGCCTTCGGCAGTGCCGCGGCCTCGAGGTCCTGGTCGACCACCGAGGTGGTCAGGCCCTCCTCGACGCGATGCTCCACCACTCGACTGCCGCCACCGATCTCGGCGATCCGGTCCTGCCAGTATCTCTCGTCGGTGAGGGTCGCGTGCAGCACCGCGGCGGCACAGTCGTACGTCGTGCGCTGGTCGACCTGTGTCACCACCGGGTCAGACCGATGCCGGCGCCGGCGCGGCGAGCGCTGCCCCCACCTCGGCCGACGCCACCTCGGACGTGGACGAGTTCTCGCCGAGGAACAGGCCCATCTGCTCCACCACGTAGTCGAGCTGGGTGGTGGTGTGATCGGGCTGGACGCACAGACGCAGGAGTGCACCGTCGCGGGCCACCGCCGGGAACATGGCGGCGGATGCGAAGATGCCCGCGTCCCACAGCTTCCGCCACGTGTTGACGGTGCGCAGGTCGTCACGGACGTTCACGGGGACGATGGGCGAGACCATGTCCGTACCGTCCGGGAGAGGGCTCGGCGCGTGCACGTCGACACCGGCCGCCACGAGCCCGTCGTGCAGGTAGCGCGCGTTCGCGAGTGTGCGGGTGGCGCGCTCGGCGCCCTCCTCGGTCTGCATGAGCTGCACGGAGGCGAGCGCCGCGCCGAGGGCAGCAGGCACGCCCGCGGTGGTGAACAGGAACGTGCGCGCATGCACGCGCATGGCGTCCACGATGTCCTTCGAGCCGGCCACGAAACCGCCCGAGGACCCGAGTCCCTTGGAGAGGCAGCCCATCCGGGCGTCGATGTCGTCCTCGATACCGAACAGCTCGGCGGCACCGGTGCGCTTCGCGCCCATGACCGCGACGCTGTGCGCCTCGTCGACGAACAGTGCCGCGTCGTACTTCTCGCAGACCGCGGCGATCTCGTCGAGCGGGGCCAGGTCGCCGTGCATCGAGTAGAGACCGTCCACGACCACCATGACGACGCCGGTGGAGCGGGAGAGCTTCTCCTCCAACAGGTCCACCCGGTTGTGACGGAAGGCGCGGATGGTGGCGCGTGAGAGGCGGCAGGCATCGTAGATGGACGCGTGCGCGGCCGAGTCGACGATGATGGTGTCACCCACACCGCACAGCGCGCTGATACCGCCCAGGTTCGCCTGGTAGCCGGTCGTGAAGACCAGCGCCTGCTCGGTCCCGTGCCAGTCGGCGAGCGCTTCCTCGAGTTCCGTGTGCAGCGAGATGGTGCCGTTGAGCAACCGGCTGCCCGTGACCGTTGCGCCGTATTTGTCCAGTGCCGCAGCGGCTCCCGCGCGCACCAGCGGGTGGTCGGCGAGGCCGAGGTAATTGTTGGAACCGAGCATGATGACGCTGCGGTCCTCCACGTCGACGACCGGCGCGTTGACCGATTTCATGACGCGGAAGAACGGGTTCTGGTCGTGCTTCGTCAGCACACGATGGGCCCAGATCCTCTTGTCGTGGCGGATTCGGTCGAGCATTCTCTGCGAGCTCATGTTCGCTCCAAGATTGGGGGATCGGTACGTGACGCGAGTGCGCTCGCCGGTCCGGGAGACCCGTGCGACGGGAGACGTCTGTGATTCGAGCCTACGGTCAGCACAGGCGGCCCGAGGGTGCCGCGACCTGTGAGTAGTTGCCAACGAACACGACTGCACTTGTGTCATGCAACAGCAGTTGAGACGGGCGCCATCGAGGCCGTCGCCGACCCCGAATACTGCGGTATCGAGTGACGTGCTGGCACGTGTCCCACACCCGTCCCAGCCACGGTCACCCTTCTTCGACGAAAGGCCGGTACGTGTCCGTTCTCGCTGACAGAGCAGCTCTCGCGTCCGACGGGACCGCGCAGCCGTCGCGGCTCATGTCCACCGAACGCGCCACGCTCCGTCGCCTGCTGCCCGCCCTCGCCACCTACCTCGAGGCCACGCCGCTGTCCGTGCTCGAGGCGCCCGGCAGCGACGCCATCGCGACGTTCCGCGACGCGGGCGGGTGCGGACTCATCGCACCCACCTCGCTCGGCGGACTCGGCGCGACCGCCGTCGAGGCACTGCGCGTCCACCGGGCCATCGGCGCGGCCTCCCCGTCGCTCGCCGCCGCCGTCACGATGCACCACCTGTCGATCGCCACGATCATCGAGATCGCCATGGCGGGTCCCGAGGAGGAGCTGCCGCTCGTCGCCGGCCTCATCGAACAGAAGTCGATCATCGCGTCCGGCTTCGCGGAGGGCGTGGGCAGCACGCTGGTGCCGTCCGTGGACGCCTATTACGACGACGGCGACTACGTCGTCAACGGCAGCAAGAAGCCGTGCAGTCTGTCGGCCTCGATGGACTTCCTCGCCGCCAGCGTCGCGACACGCGAGAAGAAGGGCGGCAAGACACGCAAGGCGGTCGCCCTCATCCCCGCGTCGATGCCCGGTGTCTCGGTGCGTCCGTTCTGGACGACGCCCGTTCTCGCGGGTGCGGAGAGCGAGGAGGTCGTCCTCGAGGACGTGCGCGTGCCGGTGTCGCTGACCATGGTCGGCGCGCTGGACGATCCGGAGGGCATGCACGAGCTCACCGGGTTCCTGTGGTTCGGCATCCTCGCCTCCGCCGGGTACATCGGCGCGGCCACGGCGCTCGTGGAGCGTCTCGTGGGGCACCCGAAAGTCAGCGACAGCGTCTACACCTCGGCGGCCGCCGAGCTCGAAGCGGCGATCGCGGGCCTCGAGGCCGTCGCCGCAGCGATGGACTCGGGTGAGCGCGGCGCCGACATCTCGGCTCGACTGTTGTTCTGCCGCATCGCGCTTCGAGGCGCGCTGCGACGCGCGGTCGACGCCGCCGTGACAGCGCTGGGCGGCATCGCGTTCATCACCGACCCGGACATCGCGTACCTGCAGTCCGTCGTGTCGGCGTTCGCGTTCCACCCGCCGTCGATCCGCGAGACCGAGTCGTCCCTGGCGGCCTACCACCGCGGCGAGAACTTCTCCCTCGCCTGAGGTGTCGCATCACCCCACGCGGGTGCCGAAGACGACGAGGTTGTTCTCGTAGGACCCCGCGTCGTCGTCGAACACTCCGGCACACGTGATCAGTCGGATCTCGTCGCGCGGGACGGCGCCGAACACGCGCGCCGTCGGGAACTCGGATTTCGCGTAGTCGCCGATGTCAGTCACCCGGTACCTGGCCTCGATGCCCTCTGTCGTGGTGACCGTGACGTCGTCTCCCACCACGAGGTCGCGGAGTCGGAAGAACACGGAAGGACCCGTGGTCGAGTCGACGTGACCGGCCAGCACCGTGGGTCCGACCTGATCGGCCGCACCGGGACGCCCGGGCCGCCCGCCGCCGGTGAACCATCCGACGTCGTCGTGGTCCTCGGGAACCGCCATGGTGTTGTCCGGGTTCAGACCCAGCTCGATCAACGGTTCGTCCAGACCCATCTCGGGTACCGACACCCGCGCCGGGACGAGAGGTCCCGTCTCGGACACGGTCGCGGCAGCAGGAGACGTGACGGACACCGCCGTCGCGGTGGGCGGTACGGCCGGTGGTCGCGCGCAGGCGACCACCAGCCCCACCAGGAGGAACGCACTCGCGCGCGTCGACCATCTCATCCGCGTCGGTCGATCAGGAGTTCCGCCGACGGGCGACGCCCAGCCCGACGAGGGCCGCCACGCCCAGAACGGCGGCACCGGCACCGGCACCCGCGACGGTCGCGGTCGAACTGTCGGTGACGGATCCACCGGCGCCCGTCTCCACACCGCCGACGGGAATCGGGGTCAGCTGTCCGCGCACTGCGCCGGCGGCGAAGGCGGTGGTGTGACTGTCCGCGGCGAACCCGGCGGCGTTCGCCTCGATGGCCGCGAGGTCGAAGTTCGTTCCGGTGTCGGCACCGTTCGCCATCACGCCGGTCGTGAACGGCCCCTGCAGGCAGCCGCTGCTGGTGCGAGGTCCGTCGCCGACCGGGGACGGGTTCGGGAACGCGATGCGCGGCGGGCCCGCGGCACCCACTGCTGCCTGATGAATGTGCGTCGCCGTCTTCGCCGGCGACATGTAGTCGCCGGTGACGCCCTCGAGGGTGATGTCGTAGCAGATGATGTTCTCGTCCGAGTTGATGCGGAACGTGAACGTTCCGGTCGCGCCGGGCTCACCCGGCGTCGCGACGCCGTCCGCGTTCAGGACCTGGTCCGGAGTCGCCATGGCCGTGAAGGCACTGGTGAACGACGACGGTTCGCCGACCGGCGTCTCTGCTGCCGCGGGAGCAGCGGTGAGCGCGAGGAACGCCGCAGCGCCTCCCGCAACGATGATCGTTCCTCGTGCAGTGCGTGTCGTCATGGTGGTCGTACCTTCCGATCGGGATGCGCGGACGTCCTTCGAGAGGGGATACGTCCGGAATGACAGGAACGTTCACCGCGGTCGAACGTCGTCGCACTTCTCGACGTACACCCACCATGGAGGTCGGAGCGGCGTCGACGGTGAGTAGGGTTCGTCCTGCACGGGCACCGGCGGGGTACACCCCTCCCCCGACATCGAGGGGGCAGACGCTGGCGATCTTCCGGTCGCGCGAGAGCGGGACGTTCGATCTCACGGCCGCCTACGACGCCCACGCGTCGTCGCTGCTGGGTTTCGCCGTGAACGTGTTGCACGATCGTGTCGCCGCCGAGGATTGCGTGCAGGAGACCTTCGTGCGTGCGTGGCGAGCGCGGGACAGGTTCGACGAGTCCCGGGGTGGAACTCGGACCTGGCTCTTCGCCATCGCGCGCAACGTCGTCGCGGATGCTCTGCGGTCGCGAGGCCGTACTCCGCTGGTCGCGTCCTCCCCCGTCACGGAAGGCGACGCCGTGGAACCCGATCGAAGCGATCACGTCCTGACCCGGATGCGGGTGGTGGAGGGTCTGGCCACCCTGTCCCCCGAACATCGACAGGTGGTGGTGGCCATCCACCTGACCGGCCTGTCCTACGCGGAGCTGTCGGCCGGCACCGGCGTCGCGATCGGCACCCTGCGCACCCGCGCGTACTACGCACTGCGTGCCCTGCGCGCTCACTTCGACGGTCAGGAGACCTGATGACTCCGGGACATCCGCGACGAGAGGAGTTGATCGCGGCCGCGGTGGCCGGCGACCTGACCGACGCCGAGCGGCGTGAGCTTCGCATTCTGGAGGCCGAGGACACCTCGGTCGCCGACGAGATCCGTGAGATGCGCGAGACGGTCGCGTCGCTGGGGTCGGCAGCGGGACTGACCTGGGTCGATGCGGAACCCGGTGACCTGCTTCGACGACGCATTGTCAGACCGTCCGCACCCGGTCGCCTCGTCCCGGCCGCTGCAGCTGTCGCCGGAATCGCGGTGGGCGTCGCGGCGGTGCTCGGTGTGCAGACGGTCGGCACCGGGGGTGGCGAGACGCCCACCGACAGCACGATCGCGGCGCCCGAGGCCGAGGGACCACCGGGCCAGCTGGGCGCCTTCGAGACGGTCGACTTCACCGCGTCGAGTCCCGGCGTCACTGTCGACGGCGGCCTGGTTGCTCACACGTGGGGCACCGAGACGGTCCTGGACATGCAGGGTGTCCCGGTCGACGAAGCGTTCGAGGTGGTTCTGGTGGACCGCACCGGAGCGGATCGTTCCTCGGGCAGCTTCCTCGGCAGCTCCGTGACCATCGACTGCCGCATGAACGCGGCGGTGCTGCGTCCCGACGTCGCGGAGATCGAGATCCGGGCTGCGGGTGGAGACCTTCTCGCCCGCGCCGCACTGCCCACCGTGGGCTGACTCCGCGCACCGTCGCCAGACACGAGAAAAAGCGGCCGTACCCCGAGGGGTACGGCCGCTTCTGCGCTGTGGGGCTAGATCACTTGATGGAAATCTTCGCGCCGGCAGCTTCGAGCTTCTCCTTGGCGGCGTCGGCCGAAGCCTTGTCCACCTTCTCCAGGATGGCCTTCGGAGCGCTCTCGACGAGGTCCTTGGCTTCCTTCAGGCCCAGGCCGGAGACGACCTCACGGACGACCTTGATGACCTGGATCTTCTTGTCGCCGGCGCCCTCGAGGACGACGTCGAACTCGTCCTGCTCCTCAGCGGCCTCGGCGGGAGCAGCTGCTCCGCCTGCGGCAGCAACGGCGACGGGGGCAGCTGCGGTGACCTCGAAGGTCTCCTCGAATGCCTTCACGAACTCGGAGAGCTCGAGGAGGGTGAGCTCCTTGAACTGGTCGAGCAATTCTTCGGTGCTGAGCTTCGCCATGGTGGCGGTCCTCTCTGTAAGTCCTTGTCGCCGATCCGGGGACAGGAGATTGCGTGCAGGCCGGAGGCCGGCCGCACGGGGGGGTGTGCAGTCCTTGCGGATCAGCTAGTCGGCAGCTGCGGCTTCCGGCGCCGAGGCGCCCTCTTCTGCAGCCTTCTTCTCCTGCAGCGCAGCCGCGAGACGCGCGACCTGCGAAGCGGGAGCGTTGAACAGGCCTGCGGCCTTTGCCAGGTTGCCCTTCATCGCGCCGGCGAGCTTGGCCAGCAGGACCTCTCGGGATTCGAGATCCGCGATCCTGTTGACCTCGTCCACGGACAGCGCGCGGCCGTCCATGTAGCCGCCCTTGATGACGAGCGCCTTGTTGTCCTTGGCGAACTGCTTGATCGCCTTGGCAGCGTCGACCGGCTCACCATCGATGAATGCGATGGCGGTCGGACCGACGAACAAGTCGTCGAGGCCTTCGATGCCCGCATCAGCTGCGGCACGCTTGACCAGGGTGTTCTTGGCGACGGAGTACGTAGCTCCGGTACCGAGGGCCCGACGGAGCTCCGTCAGACGGGTGACCGACAAGCCACGGTATTCCGTGACGACGGCCGCCGTGGCGCCCTTGAACTGCTCGGAGATCTCCGCGACCGCGGATACCTTCTCAGCCTTTGCCATACTTCGCCTCCTCTCGTTGCGTCGAGTCGGCCCGGCCCGAACAAGCAGAAACGCCCCGGTGCAGGGCACACGGGGCGTCGGAATGCGGGCGGCGCGACTCGGAGAGAGTCAGCAACACGTATCCCTGGTCCTCGTCCTCCTGCGTGGGTCGCCGGCTCGGCCGGACCTTCAATCGCCATCTCCGACGAGGCGAACCTCTTCGGAGACCACGATGACCAACGGTCTTGGGTGGAACAGATCAGGTGAACGTCGCACGATCGCAGATCACGACCGCACGGTGTCCGAAGAGAAGAGTACCCCGGGGCCGCCGGAGACACCAAAAGGGCTACGCCCCTGTGCGCCTTGTGCGCATCCCCGGGTACGCAAAAGGCGCACGGGGGCGGAGCCCCCTCGGTTTGAGAGGTGCTCTCCCGAGGGAACACGGTGCTCATGGCCAATTATCGCGTACTCGACCCCACCGGATCCGTCGTCGCCACCAAGGAGATCCCCAACTCCACCGACGCCCACACCTGGTTCAAGGAGAGCAAGTCCGACGACGCCGAGCTCGGCTGGCGTCTCGAAGTGGAGCACGACGGCGAGTGGGCCTTCTTCAGCGACAGCGAGGGAACCCCCGAGGGCGGCAAGTAGCAGCGCACTCACCTGGTGACATCGAACGACGACGTGCCCTCGTCGTTGTCGAAGGGCCGGGAATGGCGTGTTGTGTACCGCGTGTCACAGCAATGAGGTTGACTCGACGTTCATGACGACGACATCGGCCCATGCACTGGTGCAACCCGAGCATGTCGTCTCGCCCTTCCACCGTGATCCCACCGGCGGCGCCGACGGCCGAGCATGGGCAGAACTCGTGGAGTCCGCTCCCGAGTTCCCCCGTGTGCACATCGACCGCGGCGCCGCCGTCACGATGACGGACGGAGCCGTTCTCCGCGCCATCGTCGTGTCCCCCGCCGACGCGAGTGGACGATCCGTCTCCTCCCGCTTCCCCGTCGTCCTCAACATCACCCCGTACAACTCGGTCCTGCTCGACTCGATCGACGCACTCCTCGCCGCACCCGTGCTCGGGCCGGCGCTGCGTCGCGTGTCCCGCTCCGTCGACCTCTCGGGAACCCCGTTCGACGGCATCTCCGAGATCACCCGCGTCGTCGCCGGCGGTGCGGCGGATCTGCTCACCGTGAACCGCCATCTCGTCCGTAGCGGCTACGTGCAGGTCATCATCGACGCGCGCGGCACCGGTTCCTCGTCCGGCGTGTGGGACACCCTCGGCCCGCGTGAACAACTCGACACCCTGGAGATCCTCGAGTGGATCCGGGCGTCGCCGTGGTGCGACGGGCGCGTCGGCATGGCCGGCATCTCCTACTCCGCCATCAACTCCCTGCAGGCCGCCGCCGCGGGCAGCGCGGGACCGGACGCCGTGTTCGCCGTCGAGGGATCCGAGGACATCGTCCGCGAGATCTTCGCCACCGGCGGCGCACCGTCGCTCTTCATCCCCCTGTGGCTCACCGCCGTGAACACCCTCAAATGGGTTCCGGCAGTACAGATCCTGCGACGCGGCGGAGTCGGCTGGCTCGCGGATCGCATACGGTCCCCCGCCACGAACATCAGCAATCTGGTGAACGGGTTCCTCACCGGTTCGGACCCGCGCATCTACGACGACCCGTCCTTCGACACCATCGATCCCACCATCGAGGACATCGCGGTCCCCACGTTCCTCTACGGCTGCTGGCACGACATCTTCGGCGGCGCGGCACCCGACATGTACAACCGACTCACCGTCGAACGCGGGCGCAAGCAACTTCTGGTGGGCGACGGGTACCACGGCAACCCCGGGATCGGCTTCGGTGAACCCGGGTTCCCGCCGCGACTCGACGTGCTCGAACGCGCCTGGTTCGACAAGTGGCTGCGCGGCATCGACAACGGTATCGACCGCTACGGACCGGTCACGCTGCGTCAGCAGGGCGGCGGGTGGGAAGCGCACGGCCGATTCCCCGCGCCCGCCGCCGTGGCTCGGCGCCTCTACCTGAGCGCCGACTCGTCCGGTACCGCGTCGCACAGTCGGCACGACGGGTCCCTGCACTTCGAGGCGCCGACCGACACGGCCCGTCTGACGGTGAAGCCCGGGTTCCGCACCGTCGTCTCCCGCGACACCACGCAGGTGCTGGCCGGTGTTCCGGCCGTTCTCGGCGGCGGCTTCACCTACGACAACCGCTTCGCGGAGGGTGACGCGCTCACGTTCACGACGCCTCCCGTCATGACCACCGTCGTCTACTCGGGCCCCGCCAACGTCCACGTCCGCACCGTCGCGCGCGCCCGCGAGTCGATGTGGGCCGTGATGCTGTGCGACGTCGCTCCAGACGGCACTCCCACCGTGCTCACCAACGGTGCGCTGCTGGCGTCGCGCCGCGCGATCGACGACGAGGAGAGCATCCGCACCGAGTCGGGTGACTACCTGGTGGCCCACCACCCGCTCACGCGCGAGTCACTGCTCCCCGTGGTCCCCGGCGAACCGATCGTCCTCGACATCGAACTACTCTCGACCGAGGCGGTCCTGCACCCCGGACACCGCCTGCGACTCGACATCTTCGCGGCCGACGCGCCTCGATTCGTGCCGATCCTGCCCGATCGCCTCCGCACCCGATGGCGAGCGCAGGACGTCGACCTCGACCCGACGGACCCCAGTTTCATCACGTTGCCGCTGCTCGGTGAGCCCGGCTGGTAAGGAGATCCACGTATGACAGGCACACCCGAGACCGGCCGTTCCGAGACCGGCCGTTCCGAGACCGAGGTCGAGGTCCGTACCGGCACCGCCTCGGTCGGCGCGGTCGACATCGCCTACGAGGACATGGGCGACATCGAGAACCCGCCGATCCTGCTCGTCATGGGACTGGGCTGCCAGCTGCTCACGTGGTCGATGCCGTTCTGCCGCAAGCTGATCGACGCCGGCTATCGCGTGATCCGCTTCGACAACCGAGACATCGGACTCTCGGGCAAGCTCGACGGGCAGCGCGTCACGGGGAACATCCTGCTGCGACTGGTCCGCCACGAACTCGGGCAGTCGAGCTCGGTTCCGTACACGGTGGTGGACATGGCCGAGGACACCGTCGGCCTGCTCGACCACCTGGGCATCGAGTCGGCCCACATCGTCGGCGCCTCGATGGGCGGCATGATCACGCAGGTGGTCGCGGGGTCGCACCCGGAGCGCATCCGCTCGGTCTCCATCCTCTTCTCCAGCACCAACGAGGCGTTGCTGCCGCCGCCGGACGTCCGCGCGCTCGCGCCGCTGCTCAAGCCGCCGCCCAAGAACGCGACGCGCGAGCAGATCATCGAACACCAGGCGACGACGTTCCAGACGATCGGCAGCAAGCAGTTCCCCACCACGCGGGACGAACGTGTCGCCGACGCGACCGAGGCGTACGACCGCGGCTACTACCCGGCCGGCATCGTCCGTCAGCTCGCGGCGATCACCGGAACCGGGAGCCTCGCGAAGTACACGAAGCGGATCACGGCGCCGACGGTCGTCATCCACGGCACGGCGGATCCCCTCGTGCGTCCCGCCGGCGGGAAGGCCATCGCGCGCCACGTGGTCGGATCCGAGCTGGTGCTCGTCGACGGCATGGCGCACGACATCCCGAACGCCCTGGTGGACCGCGTGGTCGACACGATTCTCACGAACGTCGCCAAGGCCTGAGAACGCGACGAAGGCCGGCACCCTCACGGGGTGCCGGCCTTCTTCGGTGCTGCGAGTGACTCAGGCGGTCGCGTCGTCCTCGAGGAGGTTCCGAGTACGGTTCGGGTCCACCGGGATGCCCGGTCCGGTGGTGGTCGAGACCGTGATCTTCTTGACGTAACGGCCCTTGGCCGACGACGGCTTCGCACGCAGGATCTCGTCCAGGGCTGCGCCGTAGTTCTCCACCAGCTTGGCGTCGTCGAACGACGCCTTGCCGATGACGAAGTGCAGGTTGGCCTGCTTGTCGACGCGGAAGTTGATCTTGCCGCCCTTGATGTCGCCGACGGCCTTGGTCACGTCGTTGGTGACCGTGCCCGTCTTCGGGTTCGGCATCAGGCCACGCGGTCCGAGAACGCGGGCGATGCGGCCGACCTTGGCCATCTGGTCAGGGGTGGCGATCGCTGCGTCGAACTCCAGCCATCCGCCCTGGATCCGCTCGATCAGGTCCTCTGCGCCGACCTCGTCCGCACCGGCGGCGACGGCCTCGTCGGCCTTCGCGCCTGCGGCGAAGACGATGACGCGGGCGGTCTTACCGGTGCCGTGGGGCAGGTTGACGGTGCCGCGCACCATCTGGTCCGCCTTGCGGGGATCGACGCCGAGGCGCATCGCGACCTCGACGGTCGGATCGAACTTGCTCGACGCGGTGTCCTTGGCCAGCTTCGCCGCCGAGAGCGGCGAGTAGAGCTGGTCCTGATCGATCTTCGCTGCTGCGGCCTCGTAGGCCTTGCTGCGCTTTGCCATGATGATGTCCGTTCGTTGTTCGGAGCGTGGTTGACGAGCCTGGCCGGCTCTCCCACGTGATGCTGTGGAGCTGGTGAGCCGGTGGCTCAGCCTTCGACCGTGATACCCATCGAGCGAGCAGTGCCGGCGATGATCTTCGCGGCCTGGTCGATGTCGTTGGCGTTCAGATCCTCGGCCTTGGTCTTGGCGATCTCGCGCACCTGGTCCATGGTCACCGTGGCGACCTTGGTCTTGTGCGGCTCGCCCGAACCCTTGGCGACGCCGGCTGCCTTGAGCAGCAGCTTGGCGGCAGGCGGGGTCTTCAGCTTGAAGTCGAAGGTCCGGTCCTCGTAGACCGAGATCTCCACCGGCACGACGTTGCCACGCTGCGACTCGGTCGCGGCGTTGTACGCCTTGCAGAACTCCATGATGTTGACGCCGTGCTGACCGAGGGCGGGGCCCACGGGCGGTGCCGGGTTGGCCTGACCGGCCTGGATCTGAAGCTTGATGATCCCGGCTAGCTTCTTCTTCTTGGGGGGCATCTGTGATTCCTAGGTTGTTGCGTGGTTCTCGGATGTCTTGCGGTACTGCCTGCAAGTTGTGGGGGGTTCTGAGCGCCCTAGATCTTCGCGACCTGAGTGAAGCCCAGCTCGACCGGAGTCTCGCGGCCGAAGATGGACACCAGCACCTTGAGCTTCTGCTGCTCGGCGTTGACCTCGCTGATGCTGGCGGGAAGCGTGGCGAAGGGGCCGTCCATGACGGTGACGGACTCGCCGACCTCGAAGTCGACCTCGATGGTCGGCTTCGACGACGTCTCGCCCGCACCCTCGGCACCGGTGGTGGCGCCCGCGGTGGCCTTCTTCTTGTCCTCCTGCGGCATGAGGAACTTGACGACCTCGTTGATGGTCAACGGGGACGGGCGCGACGTGGCGCCGACGAAGCCGGTGACACCGGGAGTGTTGCGGACAGCACCCCAGGACTCGTCGTTCAGTTCCATGCGCACCAGGATGTAGCCCGGCAGCACCTTGCGGTTGACCTGCTTGCGCTGGCCGTTCTTGATCTCGGTGACCTCCTCGGTGGGAACTTCCACCTGGAAGATGTAGTCACCGACGTCGAGGTTCTGGACGCGGGTCTCGAGGTTGGTCTTCACCTTGTTCTCGTATCCGGCGTACGAGTGGATGACGTACCAGTCGCCGGGGGCGCGCCGCAGCGCAGCCTTCATCTCGGCGACGGGGTCGACCGGCTCCGCGTCGATGGGAGCGTCGTCGGCGACGACGGCGTCCGCATCGGCGTCGACGGTCTCCGACTCGTCGGTGTCACCGGTGGCGGCAGCGACGTCGGCCGCGATGGCCTCGTCGGTCTCGCGGTCCTGTGCGGCCTGCTCCGCTTCGAGGCCCTGCTTGGTCGCCTCGACCTGAGCGTCGTAGGCGGCCACTTCGGTGGCGTCGTTATGGGGCGTGCTCACGAAAGGCACTCGCTTCCTGTAATCGTTCCGGTCGTACTCGGGGTGGTCGTGCGGACCTGTGTGTCCGGCGTCAGCCGAACAGCCACTGCACTCCCCTGATGAACGCCAGGTCCAGCCCACTGATGTAGGCCACCATGAACGTCACGAACACCAACACCACAGCGGTGTAGGTGACCATCTGCTTGCGGTTGGGCCAGATGACCTTGCGCAGCTCGGCGACGACCTCGCGCAGAAACTTGCGGAGCCGCTTGAAGATGTTCATCTTCGGCGTCGCTTCGGCGCGGGTGCGGCCCTCGACACGAGAGGCGGTGGCGACGGACTTGCCCGCGGTGGTCTTGGCACCAACCTTGATCAGCGACGGAGCATCGTCCGCGGACCGGGTCCGGCGGGCTGCGCGCTTGCCGGAGGGCCGACTCGACCCGGCGGCATCGTGGGCGGCAGCAGCATCGTCGGCGACGACAGCATCGTCCGCACCGAGATCCTCGGAACCGTCGGAGCTGCTGTCGCGCGCGCCGCGCTGATCGCTCACGTCGTTCCTCTCGGTCGTCGGCAGGGTGTCTGCACTCGAATGCTCTGCATGACCACTGTCCGAAGCACCGCTTTCGAACGTGGCAGGGGCGACAGGACTTGAACCTGCAACCTACGGTTTTGGAGACCGTTGCTCTACCAATTGAGCTACGCCCCTTCGGCCGGATCGAAATCCGGTCGTACCGGCGACGGACAGCGCACAGCGCTGTACGACCCCGGAGATCTCAGTGTACTGCACTCACGGACGCCCCCGAAATCGCTGACTCGAGTCGGCGATCGGAGAGCCGGATCACGCGAGCTGGACGGTCGCGACGGCGCGACCGAAGATCTTCTTGCCCTCGTATTTCGCGGTGATGGCGACGACGGCCTTGCGGGTGTCCGCGTCGACCGACTTGATGCGACCCGTGAAGTCGACCTTGGCCGGCTCGGTCTCCTTGACCAGCACGGGGCTGGTGAAGCGCACGTTGTACTCGGTGATGGCGCCCGGATCACCCGACCAGTCGGTGACGAAACCGGCGCCGAGTCCCATGGTGAGCATGCCGTGGGCGACGACGTCCGAGAGTCCGGCGAGCGTGCGCGCGACCGGATCACTCCAGTGGATCGGGTTCGGGTCGCCGGAGACGCCCGAGTAGTTCACGAGGTCACCGCGGGTGAGCTCGTAGGTGCGCTCGGGAAGGTCGTCGCCGACGGTGACCTGGTCGAACTGCTTACGAGTCATGTTTCATGACACCTTTCGCCATCTCCAGCGCGTCCTGATCGGAACCGCCGCCGGTCTTCGCCACGAGTGTCGTCCAGGACGTCATGACGTCCTCGCCGGCCTCGTCCGTGACCATGTTCTTCGTGATGATGATGTCGCTTCCACCCATCTGGCGGAAGGACTCCAGGCTCACGTCGACGGTCAGGCGGTCCCCCGCCACGATCGGACGGTGGAACTCGAGACGCTGATCCGCCTGCATGATCTGCGACAGGTCGTACCCGGTGATGACCTCGTCGAACATGGCCTTCTGCGCGATGATGCCGACGACCGAGATGAAGGTGGCCGGTGCGACGAGATGCTCGTACCCGAGCTCGGCCGCGGCGTCCTCCGAGGAGTGCGCGGGATGATCGTTCTGCACGGCCCGTGAGTACTCGCGCACCTTCTCGCGCCCGATCTCGTAGAAGTCGGGCATGCGGTAGTGGTGCCCGACCATGCTGGCGGTGTGCACCGCCGGGTCGACGGCAGGCGTGTCGCCCCGGTCGGTTGCGGTTGCGGTGACTGTCACGTCGTCGACTCCCCCGAGAATGATGTGGAACTCACCACGGGACACCCGAGCGTGGGACGAGAGACAGTCCGGACGGCTCTGTCGGGCGAGTTCGAGACGGACGGCGCCGAGCCGACTGGGTCACCGGCACCTGGACGCACGTCAGCGCTGCCACGGCGACTGTGCCGGGGCAGCGCTGCTGTGCGAATGATCAGCGAGATTCGCGGTGCGCGCGATGAGTTCCGCAGTTCGGGCAGAACTTCTTGATCTCGAGGCGATCGGGATCGTTGCGGCGATTCTTCTTGGTGATGTAGTTACGGTGCTTGCACACCTCGCACGCCAAGGTGATCTTGGGCCGAACGTCAGTGGAGGAGGCCACGTCGATGCCTGCTTTCGGGTAGAGCGCGATACGGGTGCTGCGTCGGTCATGAATACCGGACCCCACTGCGCGCAGCAGCGGCGGAGTCCTCTGTCGAGTAGCGATGGCCGGACTTGAACCGGCGACACAACGATTATGAGTCGTTTGCTCTACCGACTGAGCTACACCGCCTCGGTGCCGGACGCCGGCCGGCGCTCGGTCCCGCGAGCCCCCTAACGGAATCGAACCGTTGACCTTTTCCTTACCATGGAAACGCTCTACCGACTGAGCTAAGGGGGCAGGATCGGCGCACACGAGGTGCACGTCGAAGCCTTCGAAGACATTACACAGGGGTCAGACCGCTCGCCAAATTGCCTGGTGAACGAGTTGCACGCGGCGTTTCGCGTGCCGCCTGCCCCCACCCCGACGACGAGACCCCGGCGAGGATTCTCGCCGGGGTCTCGTCGGGTGTGGCAGATGTAGGATTCGAACCTACGTAGGCATAAGCCGACGGATTTACAGTCCGCTCCCATTGGCCGCTCGGGCAATCTGCCGGGATGCTCCATGGCGCAGGACACTCGTCGAGTGACCGCTCCAGGTGCGATACGCAGAATACAACGACCGCACCCCTCGATGGCAAACCGGCTGGACACGCTACCGTCGGCACCGTACCGATCACGCACGAAGGAGTGTTGTCAGTGGCTGATTCGTCGTTCGACGTCGTGAGCAAGGTGGACCGCCAGGAGGTCGACAACGCTCTGAACCAGGCCGGCAAGGAGCTGTCGACCCGCTTCGACTTCCGCGGCACCGGCGCGAGCATCGAGTGGTCCGGAGACGAGGCCATCGTCATCACCGCCGAGGCCGAGGAACGCGCGAAGGCCGCCCTGGACGTCTTCAAGGAGAAGCTCATCCGACGCGACATCTCGCTCAAGGCCTTCGACGCCGGCGATCCCGTGCAGTCGGGCAAGACCTACAAGATCACCGGCACGCTGGTGCAGGGCATCACCACCGAGAACGCCAAGAAGATCTCGAAGAAGATCCGCGACGAGGGCCCCAAGGGCGTCAAGGCGCAGATCCAGGGCGAGGAACTGCGGGTGAGCAGCAAGAAGCGTGACGACCTCCAGGCCGTTCAGCAGCTGCTCAAGGGCGAGGACTTCGGCATCGCCCTGCAGTTCGTCAACTACCGCTGACTCAGCGGTAGGGCCCCCGCCATGCGCTCGAGGCGGGCGATGCGCTCCTCCATCGGCGGGTGCGTGGAGAACAGCTTGCTCGCGCGGTCACCCGCCCGGAACGGGTTGGCGATCATCAGGTGCGACTGGGCCGTGAGGCGCGGCTCGGGGGGCAGCGGGGCGGCCTGGGTGCCACTCTGCAGCTTGCGGAGCGCGGAGGCCAGCGCCAGGGGGTCGCCGGTGAGCTCGGCACCCGACTGGTCCGCCTGGTACTCCCGCGAGCGCGACACGGCCAGCTTCACCAGGGACGCCGCGATCGGTCCGAGCATCGACACCAGCAGCAGGGCCAGCGGGTTGGCGCCCTGCCCGTTCCCGCGCCCGCCGAAGACGTTCGCGAAGAACGCGAAGTTCGCGAGTCCGGACACCACGGCCGCCATGGCGCCCGCCACGGACGAGATGAGGATGTCGCGGTTGTAGACGTGCGAGAGCTCGTGGCCGAGGACCGCGCGCAGCTCACGCTCGTTCAGCAGCGCCAGGATGCCGCTGGTGCAACACACCGCGGCGTTGCGCGGGTTGCGTCCCGTGGCGAACGCGTTGGGGGCGTTGGTGGGGCTGATGTAGAGCCGCGGCATGGGCTGATGCGCCGCGGTGGCCAGCTCGCGGACGATAGCGAAGATGCGCGGGTACTCGACCTCGGTGATCGGCTGGGCGTGCATCGACTTCAGCGCCAGCTTGTCGCTGTTGAAGTAGGCGTACCCGTTCATGCCGACGGCCAGGACGACCGCGACCACCAGGATGGTCGAGTTCTGGAACAGAGCGCCGATGAAGACGATGAGAGCCGACATCCCGACCATCAGGCCGAACGTCTTCATGCCGTTCGCGAACTTCATCGTGTGTCGCCGATCCTCTCGCCGCAGTGCTTCCTGCACGACCAACGACCGAGGTGACGCGGGTAGTTCCCGTCAGCTGATGCGGGCGACGGTGTACTCGACCAGCTTGCGCAGCGCGTCGTTGGCCGGGCCCTGCGGCAGAGCGTCCAGCTCGGTGCGCGCCCGCTGGGCGTAGGTGTCGAGCGTCTCGCGTGCCTTGGCCATGCCCGGCGAACGACCCAGCAGAGTCAACGCCTCGGCCACGTCCGCGTCGTCGGTGATGGGACCGCGCAGCAGGTGGCGGAGCCGGTCGCCGTCCGCACCCTCGTCGCGCAGCGCGAACAGCACGGGCAGCGTGTGGACGCCCTCGCGCAGGTCGGTGCCCGGCGTCTTGCCGGAGTCCGACGCGGCGGACGAGATGTCGATGATGTCGTCGGAGATCTGGAACGCGGTGCCCACCGCGTCGCCGAGACGCTCGAGGCGCTCGATGTGCTCGTCGTCGCCCCCGGAGAACGTGCCGCCGAAGCGACCGCTCGTCGCGATCAGCGAACCCGTCTTCTCCCACACCGTGGTGAGGTAGTGATCGACCGGATCCTGATCGGGCTTGCTGCCGATCGTCTCGCGCATCTGGCCTGTGACCAGCGCGGCGAACGTCTCGGCGATCGTACGCACGGCGGAGGGGCCCAGCGTCGAGACCAGGCGCGACGCGTGTGCGAAGAGATAGTCGCCCGCGAGGATGGCGACGCTGTTGCCCCAGCGCGCATTGGCGGACTCCACGCCGCGGCGCATGGCGGCCTCGTCCATGACGTCGTCGTGATACAGCGTCGCGAGGTGCACCATCTCGAGCACGGTGGCCGCGGTGACGATGTCCGGGCTGGACGCCTTGGGGCCGAGCTGACCGGTGAGAATGGTGAACAGCGGGCGGAACCGCTTGCCGCCGGCCCTGGCGAGGTGCAGCGCCGCCTCGGTGAGGAAGTCCTCACCGTCGGACAGCTCGGTCACGAGCAGGCTCTCGACCTCGGCCATCGCCGCGCGCACGATCTCCGCGAACTCCGCGTTCCCGAGATCCACGCCCGCCACCACGGTGGCCCCACTCGCACTCGTCTCGGTCACCGCGCTCGCACCCATTTCTCGTCGTCGAACACCTCGCGCGGCTCCGGGCCTCGGCGCCGCGTCTGCCTCCAACCTATCGTGCCTGCAAGATGGAACGATGACGGATGGACGCGCACAGGGTGTGACACCGGGAACTCGACGCGTGACCGACGTTCTCGTCGTCGGAGCGGGACCCGCGGGCAGCGCCGCCGCGGCCTGGTCCGTACGAGCTGGTCACGACACGATTCTCGCGGACGCCGCCACGTTCCCGCGCGACAAGACCTGCGGTGACGGACTCACGCCGCGTGCCGTGGCCGAGCTCGACGAGCTGGGACTCGGTGAGTGGGTGCGCTCGCGGGCGATCAATCGTGGCCTACGCCTCACCGGATTCGGTCAGGAACTCACGCTGCCGTGGCCGGGTGGCTCCCTCCCCGACATCGGTTCCGCGGTACCGCGTACCGAGTTGGACGACCGGATCCGCCGGGTGGCCGTCGACGACGGCGCGGTGATGATGGAGAACGCCAAGGCCGTCGATGCGGTGCTGGTGAGCGGGCGGGTCACCGAGGTGATGTTCGACACCGCCGACGGCCCTGTCGCCGTGGCCTGTCGCACGCTGATCGTGGCGGACGGGGTGCGCTCGCCGCTCGGCAAGATCCTCGGCCGTACGTGGCACCGCGACACCGCTTTCGGGGTCGCGGCACGGGCATACGTCACGAGTGACCGCAGTGAGGACGAGTGGATCACCTCGCACCTCGAGCTCCGCGACGGGGACGGCACCCTGCAGGCCGGCTACGGGTGGGTGTTCCCGCTGGGCGTGAACGACGAGGGTACCGGCGAGGTGAACGTGGGGGTGGGGACGCTCGCCACCTCGAAGCGCCCGGCTGCTGGCGCGCTGCGACCTCTCCTGAATCTCTATGCGTCACAACGGGAGTCCGAGTGGGGCCTGAGCGGCGGCGTGCGCCGCGTGCAGTCCGCCCTGCTACCGATGGGCGGCGCGGTGTCGGACGTGGCGGGCCCCAACTGGGCGCTCGTCGGCGATGCGGCGGCCTGCGTGAATCCGCTCAACGGTGAGGGCATCGACTACGGACTCGAGGGTGGTCGACTGATCGCCGAACACCTGGACGGCGCAGACCTGACGCAGGTGTGGCCGGCGGTGCTCCGCGAGCACTACGGGCAGAGCTTCTCGGTCGCTCGTCGCCTCGCGGGACTGCTGACGGTGCCGCGGTTCCTGCCCGCCACGGGGCCGATCGGCATGCGGTCGCGCGCGATCATGACCGTCGCCGTGCGGGTGATGGGCAACCTCATCACCGACGAGGATCGCGACGTGGTCGCGCGCGCCTGGCGGGCCGCGGGATCGACGTCGCTGAAGGTGGACGACCGGCCACCGTTCTCCTGAGAGTGCCCGGCTGCCTCAGGAGCCGGGCCCGGTCAGCGTCCCGGCCGGAAGGCGTACACGGTGGTGCCGTCCGGCAGAAGTATCCCGTCGCGATCGCGGAAGCCGCACTCGAGAGACGCCACGACGCGTTGCAGCACGGGGAGCCGTGCCTGCTCGTCGAGTCCGGCGTGGACGGCGAGGGACAGTTCGGCTCCGTACAGCGCCAGGATGGCCTCGACCGCGCCGGCGAGCGCCGGGTCCTTGGCCTGGTAGAACGCGAAACGGTCCGCTTCCATCGTGTAGTCGCGCTCGTTGCCGCCCGCCAGTACCCGCACCCCGAACTCGGCCAGGTACTCCACCATGCGGCGCTCGGTGGCGCCGAAGCCGATCGACCGGCGGTCCGGCGAGAGGGTGTCGACGACGCGCTTGGTGTCCATGATCAACAGGCCCAGGTCGTTGGCGTCGAGCAGACCGAGGTCGGCGCGCATGGCGTCGCGCAGCAGACGCTGGATCTCGATCAGGAACCCGTGCTCACGGTTCAGCCGCTCGACGGCCGGACCCGGCATCGCGCCCGTCGTGGAGTAGGGCACCAGCACCCGGAGATCGAGCGACATGAGCATCTCGAGCAGCGGCGCGACGCGCTGGCGGGCCACGACGACGGTGATCGTCGAGACGCGCAGCAGTTCCTGATAGGCGGCGTCGACGTCGGCCTGCAGGTCGTCGGCACCCGGCGGCAGTGCGGTCGCGTCGGGGGCGGTCCGGCGACGTACGGCGTCGATCCAGACCCGCTGGAAGGTGGTCAGCGCGACCGACAACTCCTGGTAGCGCTCGGTGACCTGGTCGCGTACCAGCGACGTCTCGACGGCCTGGCGACCGGAATCGTGGGTCAGCTCGGCGCGGATGGTGCGCAGCTCGCGCGCGCGGCGCGTCTCCCTGGTGAGGTGTATGCGCGTGGTGCTGACGGCCCAACCGGCCCCGCCGGCGGCGACGGCCGAGGCAGCGAGGGTGGCATAGGGCAGCCAATCCGGTACGGGCATGCGCAGATCATGCCGTATCCGGACACGGTACGAACACCGATAGGTGCGTTCTCCGTATCTTTCAGTACACCGGTTTCACGGCGCTGTGCAAGGTGACGATGCCGCCCGTGAGATTGCGCCACTGCACGCGGCCCCATCCCGCGGACTGCATGCGCCGCGCGAGCTCCGCCTGGTCCGGCCAGGCGCGAATGGATTCCGCCAGGTAGACGTAGGCGTCGGGATTGCTGCTGACGGTGCGGGCCACGGCCGGGAGCGCCTTCATCAGGTACTCCATGTAGACGGTGCGGAACGCCGGGAAGACCGGTGTGGAGAACTCGCACACCACCAACCGTCCGCCGGGCCGGACCACCCGCAGGATCTCGGCGAGGCCGGCGTTGTGATCGGCCACATTGCGGAGACCGAACGAGATGGTGGCGGCGTCGAACACGTCGTCGCCGTACGGCAGGTGCATCGCGTCGCCCGCGATCATCGGGACGCCGCGCGAGAGGCCCGCGCGGAGCATGCCCTTGGAGAAGTCGGTGGCGACGCACCAGGCGCCGGACCGGCCGAGTTCCTCCGTGGACACTCCGGTCCCGGCCGCGAGATCGAGCACCGCTTCCCCGGGCTTCAGCGCGAGCGCGTCGCGCGTCGCGCGCCGCCAGCCGCGGTCCTGCCCGAAGGACAGGACGGTGTTGGTCAGGTCGTACCGCTTCGCGACTCCGTCGAACATGGACGCGACGTCGTGCGGTTGCTTGTCCAGTTGCGCTCTGGAGCCGTGTGCTGCCACACCTGAACAGTACGTGGGACGCGCACTCACCTAGGCCGCCGTCGTCCGCCGTCCGACGTCCGAGGTGCCGATGACCGCCTCGTAGTGGCCGATCAACTGGCTGCACAGCGCGGGCCAGGTGCGATGCAGGACGGACTTGCGCGCGGACGTGGCGAACCTCGCACGCGTGGTGGGGTCGGCGAGGGCCTGCACGGCGCTCGGCAGCAACTCCTCGTACCGATCCACGGGCAGCAGGTACCCGTTGCGGCAGTGGCTCACCAGATCGCGGGGACCGCCGGCGTCGGGTCCGATCACGGGGACACCGCTCGCGAGCGCCTCCTGGACGGTCTGGCAGAACGTCTCGTGCTCACCGGGGTGCGCGAACACGTCGAAGGACGCGTAGGCCTCCGACAGGGCCTGACCGCCCAGCTGACCGGTGAACACCGCGGACGGCATGAGCGCCTCGAGCCGCGCGCGCTCCGGACCGTCACCGACGATCACCACGCGCACGCCCGGTGTCCGCTCGAGTACCGCGAGGCGTTCCACGTGCTTCTCCGGTGCCAACCGGCCGACGAAGCCCACCACCAGCGCGTCGCCCGCGTCCCACTGCGCACGACGCTCCGCGTTCCGCGACGACGGCGCGAAGCGCACGGTGTCCACTCCCCGACCCCAGCGATGCACGCGGGGGATGCCGTG
The DNA here is from genome assembly GCF_030818285.1 of Rhodococcus sp. SORGH_AS_0301. Taxonomy (NCBI): domain Bacteria; kingdom Bacillati; phylum Actinomycetota; class Actinomycetes; order Mycobacteriales; family Nocardiaceae; genus Rhodococcus; species Rhodococcus sp. SORGH_AS_0301. Next base: position 170,725 of record NZ_JAUTAC010000002.1, on the reverse strand, counting down.
CGCGGCGAGTGCGTCCATCGCCGACGTCGACGGTGCGAGGGTGCGGGCACTGCCCTTGTGGATCCGGCGGGTCCACGCCCAGCAGGCACGCGAGGTCAACCCGAGACCGTAACTCTCGGCGAACCCGGCGACATCGGTCTGATAGACGGCGACGGCCGGGACGTCCAGCCTCCGCGCGGCCGCGAGGCCACCGGCACCGAGCGAGAACGGCGATGCCAGGTGCACCACATCGGGCGCGAACGAGCGCAGCGCGGCGGTCATACCGGGGCTCGGCACGCCGACGGGCAGCGAACTCACCTTGGGGACCATCACCGACGGCACTCGCAGAACCGGGAACGAGCCGTGTGAGGTCGGTGCCGCGGGCACCCCGGCCGGCGTGTCCGGCGCGACGATCATGGCATCGTGACCTGCGGACTCCGCATGTTCGAGCACGCGGAGAATCGAGTTGGTGACACCGTTGACGTGAGGCAGGAACGATTCGGCGACCACGGCTATGCGCACACCGTGGACTGTTCCGCGCCGCGACGACCGCGATGCGAGGGCGACGTGACCAGCGGGCGAACCCCGGGCGAACCCTCCGGTACCGGGTCAGACGCGCGCGTCGCGGCGCCGCAGGTAGAGGATCGACGGGCCGGCGATCAGCCACGTGACGACGATGACGGAGAGCGCGGGCACGACGGCCACCGAGGCGTCGCGGCCGGCGACCCGCACCAGGTCGGGATCGCTGCGGGAGTACTCGACGTCGATGCGCTGACCGGCGACGAGGTTGGTCGGGTACAGCACTCCGAGCTTGGGATTGTGCATCTCGCCGTCGGGAGTCACGAAGCTCACCGCCGAGCGTAGACGTCCGGCCGACAGCACCTCGGCCGTGGCGACACCCTCGTCCGAGGAGATGGTGTGGTCGTTGCGCCACGCCGCGAGGACCAACAGGACCGCGAGCACCGAGACGACGGTGGCGATCACCAGGAGAACGGTGGGAACGCGCGAGCGGCGCCGCACGGGGGCCTCGTCCGCCTCGGAGTTCTCGACAGCAGGCATGTCGCCACCGGACATCTCGGCACCGGCCGGACTCGGGACGACGGGGTTCACCAGGACAGGCTAGCGACCGCACCACGCAGGACGTCGGCAGCGGTACGCCGAGTAACGTCTCCCGCCATGGGGCGGAAATTCAGTTACACCGAGGACTTCGACGTGACACCGGCGCAGGCGCACTCCGCCTTGACGGACGAAGCGTTGTGGGACAAGCGAACCAAGGAGGTCTCCGACCGGGCCAGCGTGGAGTACTCGCACCGGCCCGACGGCGGCTTCGACGTGGTGATCTTCGAGGGGGTCGGCGCGTCCGTGCTGCCGGGGTTCGTCCGGAAGGTGATTCGCGGCGACCTGGTGATCACGCGCAAGGACAGCTGGGGACCGCTCGAAGGCGACCGTGCGAACGGCACGCTCGAAGGCGGATCGACGGGCTTGACCTCGAAGGTGCGCGGAACGTTCGAACTGGTGCCTCACGGCACCGGATCGCGCCTGACCCTGAAGGGGACGGCCGAGGTGAAGGTCCCGTTCGTCGGCGGCAAGATCGAGGGCATGGTCACCGAGATGATCGGCAAGATGGTGCACTCCGAGAGCAAGCAGGCACGGGAGTACCTCGCCGACAGGGCCTAGAGGGCAGCGCGGATCGAGGCGTGCAGATCGCGTAGACCGGACCGATCGGTGGTCACCTCGAGCACCCGGGGTGCCCTCGGCGTGACCCGTGAGCAGCTTCGCGAGCTCGTCGGGATCGACCCGCCGGTGCGGGATCCGGTAGGCGGCACACAGCGCCGCGAGGTCCATGCCGTGCGGAGTGCCGAACACGCGCTCGAAGACGCCCGCGTACTGGGGATCACCCTGCTCGAGCAGTTCGAAGATGCCGCCACCGTCGTCGTTCGCGACGACGATGGTGAGGTCCCGCGGTCGGGGCTCCCCGGTGCCGATGAGCAGTCCGGACGCGTCGTGCAGGAACGTCAGGTCCCCCATCAACGCGATGGTGCGGCCGTCGTGTGCCAGCGCAGCGCCCACCGCGGTGGAGACGGTGCCGTCGATGCCCGCCACACCGCGATTGGACAGCACCCGGACGTCTTCCGCCGGGTAGCCGACCAGCGCCATGTCGCGCACCGGGTTGGAGGCGCCGAGCACGAGCAGATCACCCGGCCGACGTGCCGACGACACGGCGGCGGCGACGTGCAGACCCGTTGGAATCGAGAGCGAGTCGAGCTGCCCGCGGACCGCGGCATCGGCCGACTCCGAGGCGTCGGCACAGCGACGCAGCCACTCGGGTGACGGTGTCCCGGTGACCAGCGCGCGCGTTCCGGTCGCCACGACGTTGCCCGAGACGTCGGGCCAGCGGGGTCCGGTGGTGAGAGCGATGACGGAGACGGCCGGATCGGCCAGCACCTTCGAGACCTGACGATGCAGCGTGGGACGCCCGGTGATGATGGCCTGGCGCGGCGACAGCGCACCGAGCGCGAGCGGGTTGAGCGGGTGGCCGTGCAGGGGCGCGGTCGGCTCGGCGACCGTCGGCAGCCCGGCGAGTTCCGGCCGATAGGCGGCGCCGTGTCCGGAGATGACGACGGTGTCCACCGAGAGGTCCAGGTCCACCGGAACGTCGAGCGTCGCGTACTGCGTGGTGGTCCACGGGGAGCCGTCGGGACGTCCCTCCGGGGCGGGGCGGGAGTCGGCCGGATCGGGCGTGAGGGGCTCGCGCAGCGGCATGTCGAAGTGGACCGGGCCGGCGTTGCCCGAGCGCGTACCGCGTGCGGCAGCCAGGACGCGGCACACGGCCGACCGCCACTGGCTGTTGACCTGGTCGGACTCCTCGGCGAGACCGAGGCTGATGGTCGCGCGCACCTGACCCGCGAACAGGCCGAGTTGCTCGACTGTCTGGTTGGCGCCGGTGCCGAGCATCTCGTAGGGGCGGTTGGCGCTGAGCACGACCAGCGGAATGCGGGCGTAATTGGCCTCGAGGACGGCGGGTCCGAGATTGGCGACGGCGGTTCCGGACGTCATCACGACAGGGACGGGTCGGCGGCCGGACACGGCGAGTCCGATGGCGAGGAAGCCGGCGGTGCGTTCGTCGATGCGCATGTGCAGGCGGACGCGACCGGCGCGGTCGGCGGCCTCGAGCGCGAACGCGAGCGGCGCGTTACGCGATCCGGGGCACAGCACGACGTCCTGGACGCCGCCGCGGATCATCTCGTCGACGACGACGGCGGCTTGAGAGGTGGACGGATTCACCATTTCAGAGTGTCACAGATGCCGGACCTGCCTGAATGATCGGCCGGCCTCCAGGGCGCGCGTGGCCCTGGCACGATGAACCGGTGCGCACACACTTCGATCCGCAGACCATGGACGCCGGCGACTACTACAAGCTTCTCACCACGTCAGTGGTGCCCAGACCCATCGCGTGGGTGTCGACGGTCTCCGCGGACGGCGTACCGAACCTGGCGCCGTACAGCTTCTTCTCCGTCTCCTCCAGCGCACCCGCCGTGGTGCAGTTCACGTCGGTCGGCCGCAAGGACAGCCTGCGGAACATCGAGGAGACGGGCGAGTTCGTCGTCAACCTCGCCACCGAGTCGTTGTTCGAGCAGATCAATCAGACGTCCGCGAACTACGACGCCTCGGTGAGCGAGTACACGGCCGTCGACCTCGAGAGCGAGCCCAGTGAGACCGTCCGCCCGCCGCGCGTCGTCGCGTCCCCGCTCTCGATCGAGGCGACGCTCCACCAGGTGGTCGAGGTGGGCAACTCGTTCGTCGTCATGGGCGCGGTCACGATGATCGCGGTGCGTCCGGAGTTCCTCGCGGAGGACGGGTTGCCCGACTTCGGCGCCCTCGCACCGCTGAGCCGGCTCGGCCGCGACGAGTGGGGCATGCCCCCGGCCGTGCGACGAATCCAGCGCCCCGACAGGCCTTGAGTCCGGATCGGGTCCCGTTCGACCGCTCGCGCACGGTGCGCTGGGCCTCGCTCGCTCTGGCGACCGTCGTCGTCGCCGTCCTGGCGGAGCGGGTCGGCGTTCCGTCGGCCGCGCTGTTCGTCGCGCTCGCCGTGGCGACGGTGTTCGCGTTGTGCGGGCGGGGCCCGGGGAAGGTTCCGCGCTCCGCGTCGATGGGCGCGCAGGCCGTGCTCGGCGTCGAGATCGGCACCCTGCTCGATCGGGACACGATGTCCTCGCTGGGGTCCGACTGGATCTGGGTGGTGGTCGTCTCGCTCGGCACCCTGGTGCTGTCCATCGCGGCCGGCGCTCTCCTCGGACTGCATCGTGACCTCGACGCCACCACCGGCGCCCTCGCACTCGTGGCCGGGGGTGCGTCCGGCATGGTCGCGATCGCCCGTGATCTGGGCGGCGACGAGCGGGTGGTCGCCGTGGTGCAGTACGTCCGGGTGCTGCTGGTCACCGCGTCGCTACCGTTCGTCGCCACGGTGGTCTTCTCGGCGGACACCGGACAGAGCGGATCGCTCGACACCGCCTCCGCCCCGCTCTGGACGGACGCGCTCTTCATCGCGGTGTGCCTGCTGGTGGGCATCCCGCTGGGCCGACTGATCCGCCTGCCCGCGCCCGCCCTGCTCGGACCGTTGCTGATCTCCGGTGCCGCGGACCTGCTGGGGTGGACGGGCGACGCCGGCGTGCCGTTTCTGCTGCTCCAGCTCGTCTACATCGTCATCGGATGGCAGGCCGGCCTGCAGTTCACCCTCGACAGCCTGAAGTCCATCGGCCGCATCATCCCGTGGGCGGTACTGCTGATCATCGCCATCGCGGTGGGCTGCGCGCTGCTCGGCCTGATCCTGGTGGGCACCACCGGTATCACCCCGTACGAGGCCTACCTCGCCACGACGCCGGGCGGTATCTACGCGGTGCTCGCGCTGGCGGCGGCGAGCAGCGTGAACGTGACCTTCGTCGTGGCGGCCCAGGTGCTACGGGTGTTCATGATGCTGCTGGTGGTCCCGCTGTTCACCCGGGCACGCGGGCGCGGCTAGCCGTTCGCGTCCTGCACGAGCCGCGCGACGACATCGGGTGTCAGGGTTCCGTCGCCGAAGGCCACCATGCGGGCGAGCGGGACGCTCGACAGGAAGACTGCCGTCTCCGGATTGCCCATCATCGCCTGTGCCACCGACGGTCCGTCGCCGTCCTCGATGGCCGCCCGCAGCAGGTCACCGCCGCGCGGATCGTCCAGCCACTCGGTGACGGTCGACTCGGCCGTCAACGGCAGGCGGACGTCGTCGCCCGTCACGGAGACGATCGCGACGCTCCGGAGATCGCGCGACGATGCCGCCGCGGCCACGACGTACTCGCCCGGCGCCACGATCCAGGACGACACCCGGGTGTCCCAGTACGCCAGGTCGGCACGCCGGACGGTGAGAGTCACGGTCTCGGTCGCACCCGCGGCGATCTCGACCGACTCGAACGCCGCGAGCTCACGCGGAACACGGTGCGCGTCCTCGTCGGGCGCGGACACGTAGATCTGCACGACCTCCCGGCCGTCCCGGTCCCCGGTGTTGGTCACCGGCACCGTGACGTCGATGCCGTGCTCCCCCACCGTCGCGGTCACGTCGCCGTACTCGAACGTCGTGTACGACAGGCCCCACCCGAAGGGGTACGACACGTCGGTCTCGCGCGCATCGAAGCCGCGGTAGCCCACGTGGATGCCCTCGCCGTAGCGGACGACCCCGTGCTCACCGGGGAAGTCCAGGTAGGACGGGTGGTCCTCGAGCCGGAGCGGAACGGTCTCGGCGAGCCGTCCCGACGGGTTCACGACGCCGAACAGCACGTCGGCGATCGCTCCGCCGCCGGCCTGTCCCAGCAGCCACGTCTCGAGGATCGCGGGGACGTCGGTGTCCCACGGAGACGTCAGGACCACGCCGCCGTTCGACAGCACCACCACGGTGTTCTCGTTCACCGCGCGCACTCGTTCGACCAGGGCCAGATGGCCTTCCGGCAGCGTCAGCGTGGTGCGGTCCATGCCCTCGGTCTCGGGATCGTTGCCGACGAAGACGAGGGCGATGTCGTGCGTGCGAGCGAGCTCGACGGCCTCGTTCAGCAGTCCGTCGTCGGCGTCGGTCTCCTCGGTCGACGCGTGGTCGGCGTCGTACCCGGGCGCGAACGCCACCTCGCCCTGCGCGGCAGCGGTGATCGCCGACAGCGCGTCGTCCAACCGGGTCGGGGTGATCTGCGAACTACCGCCGCCCTGGTAGCGCGGGGGGTGCGGGCGATCTCACCGAGCACGGCGATCGATCCGGAACCCGGTGCGAGGGGCAGCAGACCGTCGTTCTTCAGCAGGACGATCGCCCGGCTCGCGATCTCTCGGGCCAGCGCGTGGTGGGCATCGTGATCGACGTCCACGGAACCGCTCGCGTCCTGCGCGCGCTCGACCAGTGCGCGCACGCGCGCCGCCGCCGTCTCGAGAGCGCCGGGATCGAGCGCACCGGACTCCGCCGCCTCGGCGACCCGCTGGTCACCGGCAGCGTCGGGTCCGGGCATCGTCAGGTCGAGGCCCGCGGCGATCGAGTCGACCCGGTCCACGACGGCGCCCCAGTCGGACACGACGGCGCCCTCGAAACCCCACTCGCCGCGCAGAACGTCCGTCAGGAGCCACCGGTTCCGCGAGGCGTGGACGCCGTTGATGCGGTTGTAGGAGCACATGACGGTCCACGGCTGCGCCTGCTCCACCACACGCTGGAACGCCCTGAGGTAGATCTCGCGCAGGGTGCGTTCGTCCACCTCGGCGCTCACGCGCATGCGGTCGGTCTCCTGGCTGTTGACCGCGAAGTGCTTGAGCGAGGTGCCGACGCCCCGGCTCTGCACGCCCTGCACGTAGGCGGCGGCGAGCGTGCCCGTGAGCAACGGGTCCTCCGAGAAGTATTCGAAGTTGCGGCCACCGAGCGGGCTGCGCTTGATGTTGATGCCGGGGCCCAGCAGGACGGACACGTCCATCGACCTGGCCTCGGTGGCCAGCGCCTCTCCCATCCGCCGCAGCAGGTCGGGATCCCAGGTACTCGCGGTGGCGGTGGCCGGCGGGAAGCACGTCGCGGGTCGTCCGGAGAACATGTCGCTGTCGCTCGCCTGCATCCGCACGCCGTGCGGGCCGTCGGTCAGCGTGATCGCCGGGAGCCCGTCCTGCTGCTCGGTGCTCCAGAAGTTGCGTCCACTGGTGAGGGCTGCGAGATCGTTGCGTGGAGTCATGGCTCCATCATCGACGATCCGGCCCTCCGTGCGCCTTTCGCGCATCCGGGGACACGCGAAAGGCGCACGGGGGGTCAGGCTGCGTACTTCTGCACCAGGGCGCCGACGCGCGGGAGAGCCTCGGTGACGTTCTTCTTCGCCGACGGGCGGAGCGAGGAGTACGCCTTCTTGATGGTCGACTTGCTGGTCTCGTCGATGCGCGCGTCGGTGACGGACAACAGCGCGTCGGACGCCTCGTCACCGTTCGCGGCGAGGAACTCACCGAACGTGCCGGTCGGCGCGGCCTGGTACCGCTGCCAGAACGGGTCGAGCTTCTCGACGAAGCTCGGCCACAGCTTGGCGACCGCATCGTCGACGACGCTGGGGCTGACCTTCTTCACGGCGCCGTATCCGCCCTTGACCGCCAGGCCGGAGGCGCCCTTCTTGTCGGAGACCTCGGCGTCGATCAGCGCGCGGACGTCCGCGCGCACGGCCGGTGCGGTGTTCTCGTCGAGGAGGGTGGTCTGCAGTGATGCCACGGGAAACAATCCTGTCGTCGGGAGTCAGGCCGGAGGCCGTTCTCTTGGTTGAGAGTCGGGCGCAAACGCCGTTCTCGGAGAAGGTTTCTGGTCGGCGCGACCCTACAACAGAGCGAGGGGATGGCACCGGGCGAGACGCTCCAGCCACCACGCCCGCCGATCGTCCGGGGCGGCGAGCTCGCGGAGTCGATCCGCATCGGGGACGACGGTGTCGACCCGCAGCCGACCGTCGACGAGTGCTCGCGGCTCGGCCACGTCGGTGACGAACAGTGCGCCGGTGCCCAGGCCGCACGCGGCACTCGATGGCAGGGCCGCCGCCGCAGCGAGTCCCGCGGACATGCCGATCGCCGAGTCGAGGGCGCTCGACACGACCACGGGGACGCCGTACTGCGCCAATTCCTCGGCGAGCCGCAGCACCGCCCGCACCCCGCCCAGCGGCGGCACCTTGACGACGGCCACGTCGGCGGCCCCGGCCCGCACCACGCGCAGCGGGTCCTCGGCTCGCCGGATGCTCTCGTCGGCGGCGATCGACACTCCGCGCACGCGTCTGCGCACCTCGGCGAGTTCCTCGACCGTCGCGCAGGGCTGCTCCGCGTACTCGAGGTCACCGTTCTCGGTGAGGGCGCGCAGGGCCGTCTCGGCCTCGTCGACCGTCCAGCCCCCGTTGGCGTCGACACGCACGGTGGGGACGAGCGCCCGGACCGCCTCGACTCGTGCGACGTCGTCGTCGAGGGTCTGGCCCTTCTCGGCGACCTTGACCTTCGCCGTACGCGTGCCGGGATAGCGCGCGAGTACGGCGGGCACCTCGTGGGCGGGCACCGCGGGCACGGTGGCGTTGACCTCGACGTGGTCCCGCACCGGATCGGGCGCGCCCTGCCACGCCATCTCGATGCCGGCACGCAGCCATGCCGACGCCTCGGCGTCGTCGTACTCGGGGAAGGCGCCGAACTCGCCCCATCCGGCGGGTCCGGAGAACACCAGTACCTCCCGCGTCGTGATGCCGCGGAACCGGGTGCGCATGGGCAGCGACAGCACGTGGGCCGACGCGACGATCTCGTCGAGCCCGGGAGCGGGTGCCGCCGTCACTGCTGGCCGGGGAGCAACTGCACCATGAGGGCGTTGCTCTCGGCGACGAGCGTGCCATCCTGCTTGGTCAACCGGGCCTCGATGAACGTCTTGCGGCCCTCGACCTTCGTCACGTGCCCCTCGGCGACGAGCTGCTCGTTCAACGGGGTCACGGCGCGGTAGTCGATGTGCAGGAAGGCGGTGCGGCTGATCGGGCGACCGTACGCGTGCTGGATCAGCCCGAAGAGGTCGTCGAACAGCAACGGCAGCGTGCCGCCGTGGGCTGCGCCGTTGCCGCCGAGATGGAACCGGCGGAACACACCGGTGGACCGTACGCCCTCGGCGCCGTACTTCTCGATGGTCCACGGAAGCATCAGCAGACTGCCGCGACCCGGGAGCTCCAGCGCACGGCCCGCCGGTGACAGACCCTCCGGCACCACGTACGGCGCCATGGTCGCGGCGAGTTTCTCCGCCTGGTCGGCGGCCAGGGCGAGCTGGTCGTCCGGCAGGTCCGTGGACACCGCGAGGTCCTGGACGGTGCGCAACGCCTCGATCAACCGGCCGTAGTCCGGCGGCGGCGTGGCCCTGGTGAACTTCGGGAATCCGCCGTGGGGGGAATCGTCGGTCATCGGACGACGGTAACGCGGAGTCCGATTCGGTCCGTCGTTAGGCTGTCGAGGGTGACCGATCAGACCTCGCCGTTCCAGCCCGAGCAGTGGACCGCGGTCCCCGGCTTCGAGGACCTGGTGGACATTACGTACCACCGCCACGTCACCGACGGCACCGTGCGCATCGCGTTCGATCGCCCCGAGGTGCGCAACGCCTTCCGCCCCGGCACCGTCGACGAGCTGTACCGCACGCTCGACCACGCCCGGATGACCTCCGACGTCGGCGCCGTCCTCCTCACGGGCAACGGGCCCAGCGAGAAGGACGGCGGGTGGGCCTTCTGTTCCGGCGGCGACCAGCGCATCCGGGGGCGGTCCGGCTACCAGTACGCCAGCGGCGACACGGCCGAGACCGTGGACCGGGCGCGCGCGGGACGCCTGCACATCCTCGAGGTGCAGCGCCTGATCCGCACGATGCCCAAGGTCGTGATCTGCCTCGTCAACGGGTGGGCCGCGGGCGGCGGACACAGCCTGCACGTGGTCTGCGACCTGACTCTGGCGAGCCGGGAACACGCTCGCTTCAAGCAGACCGACGCCGACGTGGGCAGCTTCGACGGCGGATACGGCAGCGCGTACCTGGCGAAGATGGTGGGGCAGAAGTTCGCTCGCGAGATCTTCTTCCTCGGTGACACCTACACCGCCGAGGACATGCACCGGATGGGTGCTGTGAACAAGGTGGTCGATCACGCCGACCTCGAGACCGTCGCCATCGAGTGGGGGCGCACGATCAACGGCAAGTCCCCGCAGGCGCAGCGAATGCTCAAGTACGCGTTCAATCTTCAGGACGACGGGCTGGTGGGGCAGCAGCTGTTCGCGGGCGAGGCGACGCGGTTGGCCTACATGACCGACGAGGCCGTGGAGGGTCGCGACTCGTTCCTCGAGAAGCGTGAGCCGGACTGGTCTCCCTACCCCTGGTACTTCTGAGAGGCGACCGACGATGGAGGTGCTGGCGAGCCGGATCATTCTGCGGCCGAAAAACGTCGACGAGACCCTGAGCTTCTATCGGGACCGGTTGCGGCTCGGCATCTTCCGCGAGTATCCCGGTGGCGTGGTGTTCTTCGCGGGGCAGTCGCTGATCGAGGTGGCCGGACACGGGCAGGCCGGAGGCCGGTCGACAGCTGACGGCGAGCCGACGGCGGGTGCGATGGCGACGATCCTGCTGCAGGTGCGTGACATCGAGGCGGCACGCGCCGAGCTCGAGGCGGCGGGCGTCGAAGTCGTGCGGCCTCCGCAGACCGAGCCCTGGGGACTGACGGAGATGTGGATCGCCGACCCCGACGGCACACGCATCGTCGTGGTCGAGGTTCCGCCCGACCATCCGCAACGCCGTGGCTGATCTGACCGTCCTCCCGGTGCCCAGCGGAGACGCGGTGCTGGGTCTGCTGCCGCGACTGCGCGCCGTGCTCGACGGCACCGCCGAGCCGGTCCTGCCGGTCCCCGCCGACGACGATCGTGAGCGTCGACGCCTCGCCGACGCGCTGTCACCGGGCACTCCCGCGGAGCCGGGTACCGCGATGGTGCTCGCGACGTCCGGGTCGACGGGAACCCCGAAGGGGGCCCTGCTCGGGGCGGCCGCACTCCGGGCCAGCGCCGCCGCCACCCATGCCCGGCTGGGTGGGCCGGGGCAGTGGTTGCTCGCGCTGCCGGCCCATCACATCGCCGGGATGCAGGTGGTGCTGCGCTCCCTCGCCGCCGGCCACGAACCCGCGGTGGTGGACGTGTCGACGGGATTCGACCCCGCGCAGCTCGTCCGCGCGGTCGCGTCGATGAGCGGGCCCCGGCGCTACACCTCCCTCGTCCCCACCCAGATGGTGAAGGCGCTCGATCGTCCGGACGCCGTCGCGGCGCTCGCGTCCCTCGACGCCGTTCTGCTCGGCGGGGCCGCGACCCCGACTCCCGTGCTCGACCGCGCACTCGCTGCGGGGATCACCGTGGTCCGCACCTACGGGATGAGCGAAACCTGCGGCGGGTGCGTCTACGACGGCGTTCCCCTGGACGGCGTGACCGTCGGCCTCGAGGCGGACGGCCGGGTGCGCCTCGGCGGACCCACACTGGCGAACGGTTACCGCGGAATGCCTGATCACCCGGCGTTCGCCGAGGCGGGGTGGTTCCGCACCGATGATCTCGGACGCCTGCGGGGCGACCGTCTGCAGATTCTCGGGAGGGCCGACGACGCCATCACCACGGGCGGACTCACCGTCGTACCGCGAGTGGTGGAAGACGCCGTCGCGGGGATCGACGGGGTCGCCGAGTGCGTCGTGGTCGGCGTTCCCGATCCGCGCCTGGGCGAACGGGTGGGCGCACTGGTGGTGCTGCGGCCCGGTGTCGAGCTGTCGCCGGAGTCTCTCCGGGCGGCCGTCGCCGACGCGCTCGGCCCTGCCGCGGCACCCCGGCAGGTGCTGTTCGTGGACGCGCTCCCGGCCCGCGGCCCGGGCAAGGTGGACCGCGCGGCGGCGCGAACGACGCTGGTCGCGTGTAGTCCGACCGAATGACATCTTCCCCCGCACGCCGAGGGGCGAGCCGCCCGAGACCGTGACGGTGAGTAAGGTCCTCCCGGTACATCCGGGTCGGGGGCTTGGTTGTTCGTGGGTTCGGAGGACAGTGACGATGGCGAGGCAGGCGACGGGAGCAGCTCCCGACGCGCACGACGGCTGGATCGTCGTGGAGACACTCGCCGAACCGCCCGACGGCGATGCCGGTCCCGTGGGGACCGTCGTCGCAAAGGACGGTCGGGCGAAGGACTGGACGGCGCTCTCCCGCGCCGTCGGCAGCAAGCGCATCGCGGACGCGGCGCGGGCGATGACCGCGTTCGTCGCGGCGAGCGGCGAGGACGCGGCCGAGACCGTGCCGGGACTGCACGGTCCGCTGCGGGCCGTCGCGGTACCGGGTCCCCGGAAGGCCGTCCACGGCGTGATGCTGTACGCCGGTGACGATTCCGACGCACCGCCACCCCTCGTCGTCGGCTACGACTGGTCCTCGTCACGTCGACAGTTCGCGTTCACGCCCGGCATCGCCGGCGTCACGGGCCGGGAGCCGGCATCGAAGCTCGCCGCACCGGCATTCGAGCTGTTCGACCACGCGGACGACGCCGACAGCGCGATGTATCTCCTCGTCGCTCTGCTCGACGCGGAACCCGGAACCCGCTGGGACGGCACCGTGGCGCTGCGTACCCCGCGCGGTGCCCGGCCCCTGCGCAATGCGGTGCGGACGGTGCTCGACACCTCGTCCGCCGACGACGCCAGCCGGTACGTCGACACCGTGTCGCACGCGTTGGCGATCTCGCTCCGCGCGGACGAACTCGTGGTGGCCGGACCGTCGGTCGAGGCGTTCGCGCTGCGGTCGCTGACGCGCAACTCCCCCACCGCGATCGCACTCATCGACACCGAGCGCGTGCGCGTCGTGCGGTGGCTGACGGATCCGGTGGAGAACATCCTGTGGAAGGGGCAGGTCGATCAGCGCGACACCCCGCACCCCTCGGACATCGCCCGCATCGTGTCGGCCTATCGGCAGATGCACGAGTGGGCGGACCATCGCACCGAGATCCCCGGCGTGCGACTGCGCCGTGTCGACGGCGGGTGGACCGTCGTCGACCTGCGGGCGACACGTGTTCCGGGACAACGCTTCCTGATGGTGGAATTCCAACCGGTCGGATTCTCCGACGAGGACGATCCCGTCCCGCCCACCGACACCGGATACCCGGGTCGTGGGCCGCGCAGGCGGTCCAGCTGAGCCTCTTCTGGGGCTCGAGCGTGTCAGGTTCGCGGCATACCGCACCGGGCGGCGAGGCAGCGCTCGAGATCCTCGGTGACCGCCCAGGCCGTGTCGAGGTCACCGCCGAGCAGCAGTGACCGCTGGCGCAGTGTGAGCGCGCGGATGGCGCGGTCGAGTTCGACGTCCGTCATGGCCGCGACGGCGTCGTCGATCGTGGAACTGGTGATGTCGTCCATCGTTCATCCCCGGGGTGCGACAGGTGAACCGACCGAAGGACCGGTTCCGCATTCGTGTGCCACGTTCACGGCCGACGGCGACAAGCCTGTGAGAAACCCCCGAGGTCGAGGGCGCATCCGGAGTATACGCCGGGAGCGGTGGGCCTCACAACACGACCGCGCGGGGCCGCATCGGCACACGTAGGCAATGATCCACACATGGCGACAGCATCCCAGTGGCTCGAAGGCGCACGGCCGCGCACACTTCCGAACGCGATCGCACCGGTCGTGGCCGCGGCGGGTGCGGCAGCGGCGGCCGGCGACGTGACGTGGTGGAAGGCCCCGGTGGCACTGCTCGTGTCGGTCGCCCTCATCGTCGGCGTGAACTTCTCCAACGACTACTCCGACGGCATCCGCGGAACCGACGACGACCGCGTCGGACCGATCCGCCTCGTCGGCTCCCGGCTGGCGACGCCGGCGGCCGTCCGCGGCGCGGCCGTGGCGTGCTTCGCACTCGCTGCCGTCGCGGGGCTCGTCCTCGCCCTGACGACGGCCTGGTGGCTGGTTCTCGTCGGTGTCGTGTGCATCGCAGGAGCCTGGTACTACACGGGCGGATCGAAGCCCTACGGCTACAGCGGCCTCGGAGAGATCGCCGTCTTCGTCTTCTTCGGCCTCGTCGCCGTGCTCGGCACCCAGTTCGTGCTCACCGATCGCGTCGACCTCGTGGGACTCGCGTGCGCCGTCGCGATGGGCTGCTTCTCGAGCGCCGTCCTGGTGGCCAACAACATCCGCGACATTCCCACCGACACCGAGGCGGGCAAGCTCACCCTCGCGGTCCGGCTGGGCGACGCCCGGAGCCGCGGTCTGCACGCCGCGCTGCTCGGCGTGCCGTTCCTCGTCAGCCTGCTGCTGCTCCTGCACTCGCCGTGGGCCGTGCTGGGCGTCGTCGCCTTCCCGTTGGCCTGGCGTGCCAACGCCCCCGTCCGCACCCGGCAGCAGGGCCTCGCGCTCATTCCGGCGCTGCGCGACTCGGGTCTCGCGATGCTCGTCTGGGCGGTGGCGACCACCGTCGGCCTGCTGCTCGGATAGTCGCGGCGCGACGGGTAATTCCGTTGCCGACGGTCATGATCTCCCTCTACGGTCGTCCCATGGACCCCGTGACCGAACCCGAGATCCGGGCATCGTTCGTCAACTGCTCGAAGGGCGAGGCGAAGCGCATCCCCGTCCCCACCGATCTGGACCGTCGCCCGTGGGACGACCTGGACTTCCTCGGCTGGAGCGACCCCGCGTATCCGGGCCGCAGCTTCCTCGTCGTGCCGACCGCGGATCGGCTCGTCGGAGTCGCCCTGCGTTCGGAGAGCAGTTCGCGCCGGTCTCAGATGTGCAGCATCTGCACCACCGGGCATCAGAACGGCGGCGTCACGCTGATGGTGGCCCGCAAGACCGGTGAGTCCGGCCGCCGCGGCAACACCGTCGGCACCTACCTGTGCTCGGACCTGGCCTGCTCGCTGTACGCGCGACGGATCAAGACCCCGACTCTGGGACGGCAGTACCGCGACGACACCCCGGTCGAGGAGCGCGTCGGCAAGCTTCGCGAGACCATCACGGCATTCGTGGCGCGGCTGGACTGACCGCGGTCGGCGGCAGCCTCAGCGGCGCGCCGATCGCCGGTCCGGCACCAGTCCACCGAGAACCCAGTTGACGATGGACACGATCACCGCGCCCCAGAAGGCGGACCCGAAACCGTCGACGGTGAGCCCGTACCCGGTGCTCTCGGTGACGGCGGCGGTGAGCAGCAGCATCAACGCGTTGATCACCAACAGGAACAGCCCGAGGGTCAGCACGATGAGGGGCAGCGACAACAACTGCACGATCGGCTTGACCAAGGCGTTGATCACGGTGAACACGGCGGCGATCCCGATCAGCACCACCAGGTCCCAGCCCTGCCCGCGCCCCGAACTCGCGATCGAGATGCCGTCCACCCAGGACGCCGCCAGCCAGATCGCGAACGCCGTGACGATCAATCTGAGCACCAGAATCATGCGCCCCATGATGGCACGGGTCGCCGCGACGGTGGTGTGTCGCGAGCCGCGCCTCCGGTGGTGTTGCATGAAGGTGTGAGTACCGCGAACCTGACCCGCGCCGAGACCGCCGACCGCGCCCGGGTGGTGTCCGACGTGCGATACGACGTGGCGCTGGACCTGACCGAGGCACGGACCCGAGCCGAGTTCGGCACCGTCACCACCGTGAGCTTCGCGGCCACCGCGTCGTCGACGTGGATGGACTTCCTCGGTGCCGGCGTGGACCGCGTGATCGTCAACGACCACGAACAGGAGGTGCAGTACGACGGTGCGCGGGTGCTGCTGCGTGATCTCGGGAGCCGCAACACCGTGCGCATCCACGCCCGCGGCTGGTACAGCCGCACCGGTGAGGGCCTGCACCGATTCGTCGATCCGGCGGACGGCGAGACCTACCTCTACACGCAGTACGAGCCCGCCGACGCGCGGCGCGTCTTCGTGAACTTCGAGCAGCCGGACCTCAAGGGACCGTTCGTCTTCCGGGTGAGCGCACCGGACGAGTGGACGGTGCTGTCGAACGAGCGGGTGGAGGAGACCACCACCGACGACGCAGGGTCGTCCACCCGTGACTTCGCCGCCACGCAGCCGATCTCCACGTACATCACGGCCGTCGTCGCGGGCCCGTACCACCGCGCCACGTCGGAGTACCGCCGCGGCGACCTCACCATCGAACTCGGCGCGTGGTGCCGTGCGTCGCTCGGCGAGCACCTCGACCACGACGACATCTTCGACGTCACGCGCGCCGGGCTCGACTTCTTCCACGATGCGTTCGAGTTCCCCTACCCCTTCGGGAAGTACGACCAGGTGTTCGTGCCCGAGTACAACCTCGGCGCCATGGAGAACCCCGGCTGCGTCACGTTCACGGAGTCGTACGTGTTCCGCAGCGCGGCCACCCGAGCGCAGTACGCACGGCGCGCGAACACGATCCTGCACGAGATGGCGCACATGTGGTTCGGCGATCTGGTGACCATGCAGTGGTGGGACGACCTGTGGCTCAAGGAGTCCCTCGCCGACTACCTGGGCGCGTACGCCTCGGTCGCGGCCACCCGGTTCACCGACGCGTGGGTGTCGTTCGCCCTGCGCCGCAAGGCCTGGGCCTACTCGCAGGACCAGCTCCCGACCACCCACCCCGTCGTCGCCGACATCGTCGACCTCGAGGCGGCCAAGCTCAACTTCGACGGCATCACCTACGCCAAGGGCGCCAGCGTGATCAAACAACTCGGGGCCTTCGTCGGTGACGAGGCCTTCTTCGAGGGCGCCCGCGCGTACTTCCGCGCTCGGGCCTTCGGGACGGCCACCCTGCGCGACCTTCTCGACGCCCTGGCCGCACCGGCCGGTCGGTCGCTCGACGACTGGTCGGCCGCCTGGCTGGAGACCACCGGCGTGTCGACCGTGCTGTACGACCGCACCAGAGGTGTTCTCACGCAGACGGATCCGCGTCCTCAGCGGTTGGACATCGCGTGCCTGTCGCCGGACGAGAACGGCCACCTCGTCGATGCGGAACCGATCTCGGTGCACATCACCGACGCGGAGACCCCGCTCACACTGCCCGACGCCGTGGTGATCCTGCCGAACGACGGCGATCTCACGTACGCGAAGGTGCGCCTGGACGCGCGGTCGATGGAGGCGACGATGCAGTCGCTGGACCGCATCCCCGACGACCTGCGCCGCGCGCTGGTGTGGTCCTCCTGGTGGAACGCGACGCGTGATGCCGAACTGCCTGCGCAGACGTACGTCGATCTCGCCGTCCGCTTCGCACCCACCGAGTCGCATCCGGCCGTGCTCGGATCGATTCTCGCGGACACCGCGGTCGCGGTGGAGCACTACGCCGCGGACCGGGACGGTGTCCGGCAGCGGTGGACCGCGACGGCGGCCGAGCAGCTCGCCGGGGCGCCGGCCGGGTCGGACGCGCAGCTCGAGTGGTTCCGGGCGTTCTCGGCCGCGGCGTCACACGACCCGTCGCACGCCGGAAGGGTGCGCGCGTTGCTCTCCGGCGAGGACTCCGTCGACGGTCTCGAACTGGACGCCGAGCAGCGCTGGGGCCTGTGGTTCGCCCTGTCGGCGACCGGTCACACCGACGAGGCCGAGCTGGCGACGGTGCTCGAGTCCGACCGCACGGGGGCCGGTGAGGTGCAGTACGCCGCCGCGGTGGCGGCGCAGCCCGTCGCGTCGGTGAAGGAGGCGACCTGGGCCGCCCTGACCGGTTCGGACGCCCTGAGCAACGAGCGGGTGGGGGCGCTGATCCGCGGCTTCACCGCCGGACCGTCACGCACGCTGATCGAGCGCTTCGACGAGCAGTACTACGCCCTGCTGGCGACCTTCTGGCGGGAGCGGAGCATCGAGATCGCTCGACGACTCGTCATCGGGCTCTTCCCGTCGGCCGCCCACAGCGAGGACGCCGATCGCTGGCTCTCGGGTCACCCGGACGTACCCGCGGCTCTGCGACGGTGCGTGATAGAGCAGCGCGACCACCTGGCCCGCGCTTTCGCCGCCCGGTCACTCTCCGCGCAGGCGTGAGTGCAGATCCTCGCGGTCGCGGCGACGCTTCTCGTCGACGGCGGCGATGTCCTCGTTGACGCGTCGGCGCAGTCCCTTGAAGAGCACGAGCGACAGGGGGAACGCGACGACCAGGGCGAACACCATGGCGATCAGCAGCGGCACGGTCACCCCGACCAGCGCGGCACCGAAGTAGATGACGGCCGCGACCACAGCGATGAGACCGAGCCGGGCGGCGGTGTAGAGGCCGAGATCGCGGACCAGTCGGCCCTTCGCCGACCCGCTCGGGGTGCTGCCGGTGGGGATGGGATCGGTCATGGACACAGATTACCGGAGCCGTTCGACGTATCCGATTTGTCCATTACCTCCCCTTTACCAACATTAGAAGAGTCGAGTACCCGGGGGTCTCGGTGCCACCATGGGCAACGGATGCGGACATACAGCCGCATTCGACCGAGACGAAGACTGTGTCCCTGGAGGATCGCGATGAGTGCACCGGCTTACACCCCCACGCAGGAGAACCTGCTCACCCCCGGCCAGGTGGCCGCACTCTTCCATGTCGATCCGAAGACCGTCACGCGCTGGGCCCACGCCGGCCGGCTCGGATCGCTCCGCACTCCCGGCGGCCACCGTCGCTTCCGCGAGTCCGAGGTCATGCAGCTCCTGACCTCGCTCACCACCGAGGCGCACCGCTGATCACGCGTCACCCCTAGAGCGTCACCCCTAGAGCGCCACCCACTCGTCACCGAGTCGACCATCGGTCGCCACTCGCGGTGTTCGTGCCGGACACCAGTGCGTGCGAGCAGATTCTCAGGATCTTGCGAGCTCGACTCGAGTGCCCCGGCGCTCCGCCACGACTACGCTCGGTAGTGGAGGTGCGTGATGATCTATGTTCTGGCTCTGATCGGGCTCGTGGTCGTGATCGTGCTCCTCTGGAAGTCTTTCGGCCCCGAGACCGGGGCACCCAGAGGACGCGTCACCGGACCGGACGACGACCCGGAGTTCCTGTGGAAGATCAGGAACAACCCTGCACGCGATCGTGGCAACGGTCCCGAGCGTCCCGATGCGGGAACGCCCGGTTCCGTCGACTGAGTCGCGTCACGCGGTGCGGTGCGGTGCGGCGGACGACCGTCACCGCGTGACGTGGGGCGGGAACTCGGCGGTCATCGCTGCTGCCGTCTCGAGAAGCGCCGTGCGCGTCGCCGGCGCGAGAGCATCGAGGTCGACCTCCGCCCCCTGAGCGAGATGGTCGTCGTACGGGATCACCCGCACGGCGCGACATCGCTGACCGAAGTGGTCGACGATCTTCGAGACGTCGATGACCTTCGACCCGGGCCGCACCATGTTGACCACTGTCAACGACTGCTCCACCAGATGCCGGTAGCCGTGCGCGTCGAGCCAGTCCATCGTCGCCGATGCACTCCGCGCACCGTCCACCGATCCGCTGCTCACGATCACCAGCCCGTCGGCGCTGCGCAGGATCGCCCGCATCGCCGAGTGCAGAAGTCCCGTTCCGCAGTCGGTCAGCACGATGTTGTAGAACCGCTCCAGCACGGCCACCGTGGTCTCGTAGTCGTACGCGTCGAACGCCTCCGACATGGCCGGATCGGACTCCGACGCCAGCACTTCGAGCCGGTGGTGATTCTGGGACGTGAAGTCGCGGACCGCGCTGTACTTGTCGATGTCGCGGGCATCCTTCAGCAGGTCGCGCACCGTCTTCTCGGTCTCCAGCGGAACCCGGGAGCTCAGCGTTCCGCGGTCGGGGTTCGCGTCCACGGCGATCACACGGTCGCCCCGGACCGACGAGAACGTCGATCCCAGCGCCGCCGCCACCGTGGTCTTCCCGACGCCTCCCTTGAGGCTCAGGATCGCGATGCGATGACACCCGTGCAACGGGTTGCCGACCTGACGGATCAAGGCGAGCCGCCGCTGCTCCTTGGCACTGTTGCCCACGTTCACCCGGCCACCGGTGACGTCGAAGAGCGTGCGGCGCCAGCCGCCCGTCGGTGGGGGCGGCGAGGTCCGCAGCAGCCGTGACGTCGAGAGGTCGTGCGCCGTGGGCGGTTGCATCGGCGAGGCAGGTATTTGCTGGATCGCCGGATCCGTCGGCGTCGACGCGGACGGGATCCGCCCGTCGTCCTGCGGGCCGGGCGACCACCCGTCCCAACGATCGTCCGTCACCGATTCCCCCCGGCGGTCATGTCGAGCCGACGGTCAGTTCAGACCCGCGTACGAGTGCAGACCGGAGACGACCATGTTGATGATGAAGAGATTGAACAGCATGGCGACGAAGCCCGCGACGTTGATCCACGCCGCGCGGGTGTTCCGCCAGCCCGACGTCGCCCGTGCGTGCAGGTACGCCGCGTAGACGACCCACGCGATGAAGGACACCGTCTCCTTGGGATCCCAGCCCCAGAAGCGTCCCCACGCGGCCTCGGCCCAGATCGCACCGAGGATGACGCCGGCGCCGAACAGCGGGAAGCCGATGATCGTGGTCTTGTAGGCCAGGCGGTCGAGCGTGCGGGCGTCTGGAAGACGCTGGGCGAACCGGGCGAGTGCACCCGTGTTCGCGCCGTCCTCCGTGGCGGGGAAGCGCA
Source organism: Rhodococcus sp. SORGH_AS_0301 (assembly GCF_030818285.1). Taxonomy (NCBI): domain Bacteria; kingdom Bacillati; phylum Actinomycetota; class Actinomycetes; order Mycobacteriales; family Nocardiaceae; genus Rhodococcus; species Rhodococcus sp. SORGH_AS_0301. The sequence goes on along the minus strand of NZ_JAUTAC010000002.1, from coordinate 150,175 downwards.
TCCGCAGCAGGAACAGCAGCGACGCGACGCCGGCCACCAGGAAGATTCCGCTGCCGATGCTGACGATGGTCACGTGGATCGGCAACCAGTACGAGCGCAGGGCCGGGACCACGGGGGCCGCGTCGGCGTAAAGGACCGTCGCCGCGAGGAACATCAGGATCATGACCGGGACGACCACGAAGATCAGCGTCGGGCGCATCTTCCGCAGCGCGATGATCGAGGTCGCCGTCGCGGCGGCCGTGGCCATCGTCACGAACTCGTACATGTTGCCGAGGGGGAACCGGTCGGTGGCGAATCCGCGCAGCACGATCGACGTGACCGTGAGCAGCAGACCGAGCACCACCAGCGCGTAGCCCATGCCGCCGTAGCGCTCGGACGCGGGACGCCGGGGCGCCTCCTCGATCCGACCGGGACCGGTGGGCCGCACGGGCGCCTTGCCCGCCGCGACGAGCTGCCGCTCGGACTTCTGCTCCGCAGCCGTGACGGTCTGCGTGGCGTACTGGGCGATGAGGAACACCGCCGCGAGCAGGTAGACACCGAACGCCGACCGGAAGGACCAGTCGCTGAACTGCGCGAGTGTGGCGTCGATCGGCATGGTCACTCCCTGTTGTTCGAGGTCGGTACGTCATCGGCGTCGGGTCGGTCGAGCACCCGCGCGGTGAGGCGGTCGAACTCGTCACCCCAGCCGGCCTGATCGGTCCGGGCGAGTCCGCCCACTTCTACTACGGTACGTCGTCGGTCGTCGTCCGTGCTCACGCGGACCCAGATGCGACGGCGCTTGATCACCAGGGACACCAGCAGACCGGCCATCATCGACAGCGCGAACACCAGCACCCACGTCTGCGCGGGGTCGTGCGAGACCTGCAGGTTGACGAATTCCTCGGCACCGTCGAATCGCACCTGCGTGCCGTCGGACAGCGTCGTCGACTCCCCCGGTGTCAGGTTGACGCGATCCTGCTTCACCAGCCGGCCCTGCTCCACCAGCACCTGGCTCAGCGAGAACAGCGACTGTGGATTACCGGTGTCGAGGCCGGTGTCGCCCTTGTAGATGTCGACGGCCACCGCCGGATCGTTCGGGGCGGGGAAGCTCGACGACAACAGCGAGCCGTGGAAGAACGCGGTGGGCGCGAACAGCCCCTCGATGGCGATCTGGTTCTGGCGGCGGACATCGGGATCCGGGTACAGACCGCCGGGCGGATCGAAGCGGTGCACTCCGCTGGAGAGGAACGTGGTGCCGTCCGTGGGCTCCCACTGGACCGTCTCGGTACGGGTCTCCCCGTTGGGGAACGTCACCGTGAACGTCGGCGCGTATCCGTGTCCCTGCAGGTAGACGCGGTCACCGGCGACCCGCAGCGGATGGTTGACCTGCAGGGTGTCCGGGCGCCAGGTGTTCGTGACCAGGTCGTCGCCGGCCTGGTACTCGATGTCGGACGTGAACTGCTCGGCCTGCCCGTTCTCGAGGTAGTCGGCCGTGAAGTTCTTCACCCGCACGCAGAGCGGGGTCATGCCCGTGCCGTCCTCGCTGTTGCCGGCGCGGAACGAGTCGAACTGGGCGGGCGAGGTGGTGCAGATGCCCGGGCCGTCGTTGGCGATGACGACGACGTTGCCCTCGTAGCTGAAGAGCTTCCCGACGGCGATGGCCACGAGCAGACCGACGAGCGACAGGTGGAACACCAGGTTGCCCGCCTCGCGCAGGTACCCCTTCTCCGCGGACAGCGTCAGGGCGCCGCTCTCCTCGGTGCGCCGCATCTTCCGCCAGCCGCGCATCCGGCCGTCGATCTCGTCGAGGAGAACGTCGGGTGCCGTGTCGACCTCGGTGCGCAGGTGGTGGGGCAGCCGCCCCAGGTTGCGCGGGGTGGCGACCGGCGGGGTGCGCAACGCGCGGGCGTGGTCGACGCACCGCGGCAGGATGCAGCCGACCAGCGAGACGAACAGCAGGACGTAGATCGCCGTGAACCAGAAGCTGCCGAAGACGTCGAACAACTCCAGCCGGTCCATGACGGGCCCCAGGGACGGGCGGTCCGCGATGTACTGGTCCACCTTCCCCGAGTTGAGGCTGCGCTGCGGCAGCAGCGCACCCGGGATCGCGGCCAGGGCGAGGAGGAACAGGAGCACGAGTGCCGTGCGCATCGAGGTCAGGCCGCGCCAGGTGTTCCGGACTGCGGCGACGACGCGCCCCGCCGGAGACTGCCGCGGCGGGCGCGCCTCGGCGTCCGGGCGGGCCGACAGGTCAGTGCTCATATCTCTTTCTCGTCCACTAGATCGGCAGGGTCACGCTGGTCACCGCTCCGTCGCGGATCCAGCTGACGAACAGGTCCCAGGCGCCGGTCACCAGTGCGATGCCGACAGCCACCAGCATCAGACCGCCGAACACCTGGATGGCACGGGCGTTGCGGCGCAGCCATCCGACGCCGCGCAACGCGCTGACGGAGCCGAACGCCAGAACGACGAAGGGCAGTCCCAGTCCCAGGCAGTAGGCGACGATCAGCACCACACCGCGCGCCGCGGTGGTGCCCTCGGTGCCGGCCGTCAGCGAGATGACGCCCGCCAGCGTGGGTCCGAGACACGGGGTCCATCCGAGCGCGAACACGCCACCGAGCAGCGGTGCCCCGAGGATGCTGCCGACGCGGCGCGGTTCGAAGCGCGTGTCGCGCTGCAGGGCGGGGATCAGACCGAGGAAGACGAGACCCATCGCGATGGTGACGACGCCGCCCACACGCTGCAGGATCTCGCGGTTCACCGACAGCACCGAGATGGCGCCGAAGACCGAGGCCGTGGCCAGGACGAACACCACGGTGAATCCGAGAACGAAGAGGGCTGCGGCACCGGCGACGCGGCTGCGACCCCGCACCAGAGTCTTGGTGGCCGCCTCGTCGGCGGTGACGGACGGGGAGTCCGCTCCGACGACTCCGGCCAGGTAGGACAGGTAACCCGGAACCAGGGGGACGACGCAGGGCGACGCGAAGGACACCAGACCGGCGAGCAGGCAGGCACCGAGAGCCAGGAACAGCGGCCCCGACGCGGCAGCCGACTGGAACGCCTCACCCATCGGACACGTCGGGTGGCTCGGCTGCGATGCGCTCGACCACGGGCTGCAGGTCGCTCGCGAGAAGCTCCGTCAGGAACACCGCGGCGACGCGGTGCTCACGGTCGAGCACGATCGTGGTCGGGATGACGGTGGTCGGGTAGTTCGATCCGAGAGCGAGGAGGGTGCGCAGCGGCGGGTCGTAGATGGACGGGTACGTCACGTTGTTGTCGATGACGAAGTCCTGCGCCTTGTCCTGCTGGTTGTCGCGCACGTTGATGCCCAGGAACTGCACACCCTGGTCCTTCGTCGCCTCGAAGACCTGCTCGAGATCGTCGGCCTCACCGCGACAGGGGCCACACCACTGACCCCAGATGTTGAGGACGACGACCTGGCCCTCGTAGTCGGACAGCGACGTCGTCGTGCCCTCGGTCATGAGGTCGGGTCCGGAGAGGTTCCCCACGGTGCCGCGGTCGGCGGGCGGGTCGTAGAAGATCGACGTCTTGCCGCCGGGTGAGACGAACTCGAAGGTCCCACCCTGTGCCACGGCGTCGGTACCCGTGGCGCACCCGGTGAGAACGGTGGCGGCCACGAGCAGCGGCGCGAGCAGGCGGGCGGGTCTCATGCGCCGGTCTGGAGGGGGTCCGACGCCCCTGCGGGCTCGGAGTAGACGATGTCGACGAGGGTGTCGCCCTCGTAGATCAGCGAGGTGAGCGACGCGAGGCCGCACTGGCGGTTGCGGGGGTCGTGCCACAACCGGTCGCCCTGCAGGAAGCGGCGCAGGGTCCACACGGGCAGCTGATGACTCACGCACACGGCCTCGTGGCCCACGGCCGCGACGCGAGCCGCGTTGACGGCGGCCAACATCCGGTGGGCGATCTGCAGGTAGGGCTCGCCCCACGAGGGGGTGAACGGGTCACGCAGCTTGAGCCAGTGGCGGGGCCGGCGCAGCGCACCGTCTCCGACGGCGACCTTCAGACCCTCGAAGTCGTTCCCGGCCTCGATGAGGTTCTCGTCCGTCTCGATGGTGAGCCCGAACGCCGACGCGATGGGCGCCGCCGTCTCCTGCGCGCGTTGCAGCGGGGAGGCGACGACGTGCGTGACGTCGTGCCCGGCGAGCACGTTCGCCACCGTGCGCGCCTGGGCCTGACCGTTCACCGACAACCGGAAGTTCGGGAGGCGCCCGTAGAGGATGCCCTTGGGGTTGTGCACCTCGCCGTGCCGCATCACGTGCACGATCGTGCGGGTGTCGGCGTGCGGGTGCCCGGAAGTGTCGATACCGGACGCGTCGCTGTTTGTCGGGTCGGTCGGGGACGACTCGGTCATGACGGTGCTTTCTGCTCGGCAGCGGCTGCTGCGGCGGCGGCGTGGGGAGCGGCCGCCTCGATGATCTCGAACGCGCGGTCGTCGAGCGCCGCGGAGACGAACCAGGCCTCGAACGCGCTCGGCGGCGGGTACACGCCGCGGCTCAGGAGCGCGTGGAAGAAGGCGGGGAAACGCCAGGTGGCGGCCGCCTTGGCGCCCGCGTAGTCGATCACCGGTTCCTCGGAGAAGAAGACGCTGACCATGTTGGCGGCGTACTGCACGCGGTGCGGGACGCCCGCCGCGGTGAGCGCGTCACCGAGGATGCCGCCCAGACGGGTGGAGTTCGCGTCGAGTGCCGCGTAGACGTCGGCGTTCGCCGCGCGCAGCGTCGCCAGACCGGCGGCGACCGCGACGGGGTTACCCGACAGGGTGCCGGCCTGGTAGACGGGGCCCGCGGGGGCGAGGTAGCTCATGATGTCGGACCGGCCACCGAACGCGGCCGCGGGCAGGCCGCCGCTCATGACCTTGCCGAAGGTGTAGAGGTCTCCGGCGATGCCGTCGACGCCGTACCACCCCGACGCGCTGACGCGGAAGCCTGTCATGACCTCGTCCATGATCAGCAGTGCGTCGTGCGCACGGGTCAGACGCTGCAGACCCTCGTTGAAGCCGGGCTGCGGCGCCACCGCACCCATGTTGCCCGCCGCGGCCTCGGTGATGACGCACGCGATCTGGCCCGGGTGGTCGGCGAACGCCTTCGCTACCGCATCGAGGTCGTTGTAGGGAACGACGATCGTGTCGGCCGCCTGCGCACCCGTCACGCCGGGCGACGTCGGCAGCCCGAGGGTGGCGACGCCCGAGCCGGCGTCGGCGAGCAGGGCGTCGACATGGCCGTGGTAGCAGCCGGAGAACTTGACGATCTTGCTGCGACCGGTGAACCCGCGGGCCAGACGCACCGCACTCATGGTCGCCTCTGTGCCCGAATTCACCAGGCGCACCTCGTCGACGGGATCGACGCGGCGCACGATCTCCTCCGCCAACTCGATCTCGCCGAGCGTGGGAGCGCCGAAGGACAGTCCCGTGGAGGCCGCCTTCTGCACCGCCTCGACCACGGCCGGGTGGGCATGACCGAGAATCATCGGTCCCCACGAGGAGATGAGGTCGACGTAGTTGTTGCCGTCGGCGTCGCGCAGGGTGTATCCGCTGGCCTCGGCCATGAACCGCGGGGTTCCGCCCACGGAGTGGAATGCCCGCACGGGCGAGTTCACGCCACCGGGGATGACGGCGGACGCGCGTGCGAAGAGTTCTGCGGATCGGGCGGTGGGGACGCCGGTGTCGGTTCCGCTCGAAGGAGTCACGCCCTCCAGTGTTTCACAGGACGCGGAGTGCTCTTTCTGATAAGGAGCAGTCTCACACCGGCTGTCTCACGCCTCGATCAGGAGCTGCATCCAGGTCAGGTCGAGCCACCGCCCGAACTTGACGCCGACCTGCGGCATGACACCCACCACCGTGAAGCCGAACTTCGCGTGCAGGGCGATCGAGGTGGTGTTCGAGGACTCGATTCCCGCGACGATCGCGTGGACGTCCCCACGGCGGGCGCGCTCGATCAGTTCCGCCATCAACGCGGTCGCGACGCCGCGCCGATGGAAGCCGTCGGCGACGTACACGGAGTTCTCGACGGTGTGCCGGTAGCCGGACTTCGGACGGAACGGCCCGTAGGACGCGTAGCCCGCGACCCGACCGTCGATCTCGGCGGTGAGGATCGGCAGGCCGGCGCCGGTGCGCTGGTCGAACCAGGCCTGCCGGTCCGCGAGTCCCACCTGCTCCTCGTCCCAGATCGCGGTCGTGTCCGCGATGGCGGCGTTGTGCACGGTGAGGATCTCGGGCAGGTCGGCGGGCACGGCGTCGCGAATCAGCACAGCGACACGGTAGTCGGTTGCAGGCAGGCACGATCGACGAGAATCGACGTGATCGAAAGTGTTAAATCCGTGTTACATCGGGCATATCCTTCTGCCATGACGGCACCACACGAGCCCGACCGGCAGCACCCGGAATCCCGACTGGCCTGGCCGGAGGGGTTCCGCGAGCACCTCGTCGAGCAGTGCGACGGCTTCAGCTCGATCATGTCGCGCGCCATCGCGGACAACGGCGCCTCGCTCTTCCGCGACGGCCCCTACGCCCCGTCGACCCCGCAGGCTGCGTCGATGGACGCCACGAGTGTGATGTTTCGCAAGATTCGCGCGGTATGGCGTGAATTTCTGTGGCCGCGCTGACAAGTCCCTCCCGGGCACCTCGAGTTTTGGTTACCGTCGAGTATGACCACTACCGAGACCGGCACCACTGACACCGGCACGTCCTCCGACAACGCTGCTCAGCTGGCGAATCACCTGCGCAGGACTCTCGACGGACGGTGGCGCGACGTACGGAACCAGACGCGCGAGCAGCTCGCGCGCCACGAGTTCGCACCGCACTACACACCCAACACCGCCATCGCGCGGACCAAGGCCTTCGAGCAGCTGCGTGTGCTCGCCGCGGCCGGCGCGGCAGAGTCCGGTTTCGCCAAAGAGGTCGGCGGCACGGGCGACATCGGCGCCGCCGTCACGATGATCGAGATGCTCGCCATGTCGGATCTGTCGCTCATGGTGAAAGCCGGCGTGCAGTGGGGCCTCTTCGGTGGCGCGATCGAGAACCTCGGCACCGAGAAGCACCACAAGGAGTTCATCAAGCCCCTGATCGATCTCGAGACGCTCGGCTGTTTCGCGATGTCGGAGACCGGCCACGGCAGCGACGTGCAGTCGATCGGCACCACCGCGACGTACGACCGCGAGACGCAGGAATTCGTGATCCACACGCCGGACAAGTCCTCGCGCAAGGACTACATCGGCGGCGCCGCCGAGTCGGCGAAGTACGCCGCCGTGTTCGCGCAGCTGATCACCGCTGGACCGGGTGAGGAGCCCGAGAGCAAGGGCGTGCACTGCTTCGTCGTCCAGATCCGCGACGAGAACTTCGGCAGCGACCTCCCCGGCGTCACCACGTTCGACATCGGCTACAAGGGCGGCCTGCCCGGCGTGGACAACGGCCGCATCATGTTCGACCACGTTCGCATCCCGCGCGAGAACATGCTCAACAAGATCGCGGACGTCGCGGCCGACGGCAGCTACTCCTCGGACATCGACAACCCGAACCGGCGCTTCTTCACCATGCTGGGCACCCTCATCCGCGGCCGCATCACCGTGGGCGGTTCGGCGGGCGCCGCGGCGCGCGTCGCGCTGACCATCGCGACGAAGTACGCGCTGCAGCGCAAGCAGTTCAGCGCGCCCGGGACCGACGACGAGGTCACGATCATGGACTACCTCGTCCACCAGCGTCGGCTGTTCCCGCTCATCGCCAAGTCGTACGCGCTGCAGTTCGCGCAGAACGAGCTCGTCTCGAAGATGCACGACATCCAGAGCGCCGAGGACCCCGACGCCACCGAGCAGCGGGAACTCGAGTCGCGCGCGGCCGGCCTGAAGGCAGCGAACACCTGGCACGCGACGAAGGCGATCCAGGAGTCCCGCGAGGCCTGCGGCGGCGCGGGCTACCTCGCGGAGAACCGACTCATCGCGCTCAAGGCGGACTCGGACGTCTTCACCACCTTCGAGGGCGACAACGTGGTGCTCACGCAGCTCGTCGCGAAGGAGCTGCTCACCGCGTACGCCCACGAGGTCCGCTCGTTCGGTGCGGCCGACTGGGTGAAGTTCGCCGCCGGCACGGTCGGCGACGTGGTGAAGAAGCGCACGGCGGCGGCGCCCATCATCCAGACCCTCGTCGACTCACGTCAGGACAACGAGGAGGAGGGCAGCCTCTTCAACCGCGGCACCCAGATCTCGATGTTCGAGGAGCGCGAGGAGTACCTCATCTCCACGGCCGCGAAGCGTCTGAACGGGTTGTCCAAGAAGATGAGCCAGTTCGACGCGTTCAACGCGGTGCAGGACCACATCCTGCACGCGGCCACGGCGCACGTCGATCGCGTGGTGCTCGAGGCGTTCGTCGCCGGCATCGACAACTGCGAGGACGACGACGCCAAGGAACTGCTCGGCGAGGTGTGCGACCTCTACGCGCTCACCACTATTGACGCCGACAAGGCCTGGTTCATCGAGCACCGCTACATCTCCACGGAGCGGTCGAAGGCCGTCACGCGCGGGATCAACGAGCGCTGCCGCACGCTGCGCCCGCACGCCCACACGCTGATCGACGCGTTCGGCGTTCCCGAGGCGCTGCTGGGTGCGGCGATGCTCGCCGACGACGAGCCGGGTGAAGTGAAGGAATCCGTCACCGCCGACTAGGCCGGCACCCCTTCGGCCCCCTCGCGAGTACGCCCATGATGTCGTGATTCAGTGCTCCACAACGACAGTGTGGACGTACTCGCCGGGGCGCGGCTCAGGAACGGACGAGGCGAGCGATCGCCTCGGACGCCTCCCTGACCTTCGCGTCCGCTTCGGGTCCGCCCTCGCGGGCCGCGTCCACGACGCAGCCCGCGAGGTGGGCGTCCAGCAACTTCAGCGACACGGACTGCAGCGCCTTGGTGACGGCCGAGACCTGCGTCAACACGTCGATGCAGTACCGGTCGTCGGCCACCATGCGAGAGATGCCGGCCACCTGTCCCTCGATGCGGCGCAGGCGCTTGAGGAGGTCGTCCTGATCGAAACTGCTCATGCGTCCAGAGTACCCCCAGGGGGTAACGGGTAGAGGTCAGCGCCGCCGTACGACGCGCATCACCAGGTACACCGCGACGGCCGCCGCGACCACAGAGAGAGCCGCCCAGGGCCCCGCGACACGGGTCGAGTCGTACGTGACCGAGAACCCCTCGAACGACGACGTGGTGGGGAACTGCTCGGTCACGGTGGTCGTGGTCCTCGACTGCACCCACAGCACCACGGCCACCACGGCGAGGACGACCGCGACCACCACCGGAGCGCACCGGCGCATCACGCGTCGGGCTCCGCGTCGGTGGCGGGCGCCACGAGTGCGAGCAGTTCCTCGCGGAGCGTCTCGTCGTCCTTCGCCCACGCCTGGACCAGGCCGTTGCCCCGCAGCTTCAGGCCGACGCCGGTCCGCTTGCGTGGCACCCCGGACAGCTCCCCCAGCACTCGCGCGGCCTGCCACTTCTCCAGGGTGTTCCCGTTGGCGTCGTAGTCGGGCTCCGGGTACACCTCGAGGATGTCCGCGATGGCGACGTTCTCCGTGCCCTGGCTCAGCGTCGTCGGCGTCAGGATCACCGTGGCGTGCCGACGGGCGGCCACGATCTGCACGTAGGTGAAGGCCATGAGAACCAGCGCGATCACGACGAGCGCCACGTAGTGGACGACGGGTCCCGTGTAGATCTCGACGCCGAGAGCGATGAGACAGAAGATCGGCCCCCAGGCCAGGGCGCGCCACTTCGCGCCGTACTCGGCGAAGATCACCGGTTCCGTCTCGTCGCTCACGGGGCCTCCGGTGCCGCGAACCACGGCGCCGCGGACGGTCGGTACACGAGCACGCAGGCCACGAAGAAGAGGATCGCCCCGAGCGTCGCCAACAGGGGCACGATGGCGAAGCCGACGGTCACCGAGCCCAGGAGCACCAGCCCGAAGACGATCGACAGGACCGTCAGTGCCCGGCGGAACCGCGGATCGCCGCGTCGACACGCGGGCCCCGCGAGGAATCCGATGGCCAGTCCGACGATGATCTCGAGGACACCGACCGTGCGCAGCACCGTGATGACGCTCTCCACGGCATCCGGCTCGCCCCCGGTCTCGGTCAGCTGGGTCCGCAGCGAGTCGGCCGGGAACGTCAGCGAGATGAGGCCGAGCAGCACGACGAGGACGGCCCCGAGAACCCACACGGCGAACGCGACGGTGACGATCCGGGGACGGGCGGGCGACGCGGGCTCGGGCTTCTCGACGTTCACTCGACCATCCTGCCAAGACGCCTCCACACGGTGGAGTCCAGGCGTCTCTCGATCAGGTGAGGACGGCCGGCAGAAGCACTGCGGCAGCCATGAGGATGCCCGTGATCAGCACGATGGCGAGCAACCACAACTCGCGTCGGCCACTGCTGCACTCGACGGTCTGCATACGAGTGCGAGGCGCCGTGGAACCGGCGGAGGTGGAGGAGAAATCGGCGGGCAACACTGTCTCCGTACTGATCAGAATGCTTGTGACAGTGGTCACGATACACCGATCGATGTTTGACGCAAAAAGACAGCCTGACCAGGCAGGACGGGCGTCTCAGGCGCCCGAGAAGCCGCTGGCGACGACGAGGACGACCACCACCACGGCAGACGTCAGGAGCAGCAGGGCGAACACCTCGGCGAGAGGGTTGCGGCGGTCGTTGGCGTCGTGCCCGACCGTCTGTCGTGGGGTCATGAAGATCCTCCGATCAGGGTGTGTCCGATCGTCAGAACCATAACGCCACTTCTGTAACTCAGGTCACATCTGTCACGGCGTGTCGCAGGTCAGCGCGGTGATCTCCGGGAGAGGAAGTACTCCGACGACTCGCGTCGATGCATCAGATACACCGCACCCGCGGCCGCGACGGCCTGCAGGATCCCGAGCACCGCGGTGACCAGGGCGATCGCGCCTCCGGAACCGAGGCCGAACAGCGTGGGAATCGTGGTGACGACGATGACCACGCCGATCGCCGTGAGAACCGCGCGCGCCCATAGCTTCCCGGCCCGCATCTTCCGCACCACCAGGAGGACGAGCCCAGCGATCAGCACCCCGACGATCAACGACAACACCATGGCCACGACGAGCACGGTGTCCGCGGTCTCGGGCGGCAGTGCCAACGACGGGTCCTGCGCCTCGAGGTCCGTCAGGAACGCGTCGAGAAAGGCGTCACGGTCGGTGAACAGGGAGTAGAGCCCGATGAGCATCGAGAGCAGACCGATGCCGATCACGCCGAACCACAGGTGGCGCGCCGTCTCGATGTCGACCGGCGCCTCGCTGTTCTCCGGTGACCGCATCGGCTGCATCGCGCTCGGGGGCAGACCCTCGGGGTGCCAGTTGCCCTGCGGCTGCTGACCCCACTGCGGCTGCTGACCCCACTGCGGCTGACTCTGCGGATCGTGGGGGTCGTGGCGAGGGTCCTCCGGGTTGCCGCCCGGGCGCTGGTCGTTCACAGCCGCGTCGCGATCTCGGTGGCCCAGTAGGTGAGGACGATGTCGGCGCCGGCTCGGCGAATACTGGTGACGGACTCCATGATCGCCGCGTCGCGGTCGATCCACCCGTTCTGCGCGGCGGCGGTGATCATCGCGTACTCCCCCGAGATCTGATAGGCGGCGACGGGCACGGGCGACGCGTCGGCCACGTCGCGCAGGATGTCGAGGTAGCTCATCGCGGGCTTCACCATCACCATGTCGGCACCCTCGGCGATGTCGAGATCGAGTTCGCGCATCGACTCGCGCCGATTGGCCGAATCCTGCTGATAGGTACGGCGATCACCGCGCAGGGTCGATCCGACGGCCTCACGGAACGGGCCGTAGAAAGCCGACGCGTACTTCGCCGTGTAGGCCAGCTGACCCACGTCGGCGAATCCGGCGGTGTCCAGGCCCTCGCGGATCGCGCCGATCTGCCCGTCCATCATGCCGCTCGGGCCGAGCAGGTGAGCGCCCGATTCCGCCTGCGCCACAGCCATGTCCACGTAGCGCACCAGCGTCGCGTCGTTGTCGACGCTGCCGTCCGCGGCGAGGACGCCGCAGTGACCGTGGTCGGTGAACTCGTCGAGGCACGTGTCCGCCATCAGGACGGTGCTGTCGCCGAGGTCGTCCCGGAGCCGACGCAGACCTGTGTTCAGGATGCCGTCGGGATCCGAGGCCATCGATCCCTGTCCGTCCTTGTCCTCCGGACGCGGAACCCCGAAGAGCATCAGACCGCCGACTCCGGCCCGCACGGCCTCGTCGGCAGCGGCGGACAGCGAGTCCAGGGTGTGCTGGACGACGCCCGGCATGGAGCTGATCTCGCGCGGGGCATCGAGGCCGTCGGCCACGAACATCGGCAGCACCAGGTGCCGCGGTTCGAGCGACGTCTCCGCCACCAACCGGCGGATGGCTGGGGTACGACGCAGTCGCCGGGGACGGTCTACGGGGAACACGGAACCCTCACTTCGTTCGGCCGTGCGCCCTTTGCGTATCCCTGGATGCGCAAAGGGCGCACGGGCGGGTCAGCGCCTACGAGACTTCTTGCGCGGAGGCGGCAGTGCACCCTCGGCGCGCAGTCGTGCAGCGTGCTCGGCCAGTGCCTCGACCAGCGGTCCGACCTGAGCCGTCTCGGGCTGCACGTCGACACGCAGGCCGAACTCGACGGCCGTCTCGGCGGTCTTCGGTCCGATGCACGCCACGAGGGTGCGCGCGTGCGGCTTGCCGGCGATGCCGACGAGGTTGCGCACGGTGGAGCTCGACGTGAAGCACACGGCGTCGAAGCCGCCGGTCTTGATCATCTCGCGGGTCTCGGCGGCCGGCGGCGCAGCGCGCACCGTGCGGTACGCGGTGACGTCGTCGATCTCCCAGCCGCGCTCACGGAGGCCCTCGGCGAGAGTCTCGGTCGCGATGTCGGCGCGCGGCAGCAGGACCCGGTTTACGGGGTCGAAGACCTCGTCGTACGGCGGGAAGTCCTCGAGCAGCCCGGTGGAACTCTGCTCGCCGGACGGGACGAGCTCGGGGTTGATGCCGAACGAGCGGACCTTCTCGGCCGTCGCTTCGCCGACGCAGGCGATCTTGACGCCGGAGAACGCGCGAGCGTCGAGTCCGAACTCCTCGAACTTCTCCCACACCGCGCGCACCGCGTTGGTGGAGGTGAAGACGACCCACTGGTAGCGGCCGTCCACGAGTCCCTTGACCGAGCGCTCCATCTGCGCGGGGCTGCGCGGCGGCTCGACGGCGATGGTCGGCACCTCGATGGGGATGGCGCCGTGCGTCACCAGACGCTCGCTCATCTCGCCGGCCTGGTCCTTGGTGCGCGGCACGAGGACGGTCCAGCCGTACAGCGCGCGGCTCTCCCACCAGGACATCCGGCTGCGCTGCGAGACGACCTTGCCGACCGTGACGATGAGTGATCCCACGAGCTCGGATCCCGCGTCGTTCAGCGTCGCGAGGGTCGCCTCGACGGTGCGCTGCTGACGCGTCGTACCGCGGACGGTGATGGCGACAGGCGTCTGCGGGGCCAGGCCGTGCTCGACGAGCGCACTGGCGGTCTCGGCGAGGTGGCCGGACGTCGCGTGCAGGACGAGCGGTCCGGGTGCCGCGGCGAGCGACGCCCAGTCGACGTCGCCCCGGACGTCCGCCTCGGTGTGCTCGGAGCCCAGTGCCATGCCGGCGTAGCTCGGCACCGCAGACCCCGCGGGAAGGCCGGGAACGACCTCGAACTGCACCTGGGTCCGCGCCACGGCGGTGACCTCGGCGATGACGGAGTCGGTGGTCAGCGGATCACCCGAGACGAGCCGCACCACGTCGTGGCCGTTCTTCGCCTCGGCGACCAGCGTCTTGGCCACCTCGGCGGGCTCGCCGAGCGCCGGACGCACGTCCACGCCGTTCTCGCCCGTCTCGGCGTCGGCCGGGACTGCGGTGCCCACCAGGGCGATGACACCCTTGTCGACGTCGGGATCGGTGAAGGCCATCTCGGCGATCGCCAGCGCGTCCCTCGCCCGGACGGTGAGCAGGGCCGGGTCGCCCGGTCCGGAGCCCACGAACAGGATCCGTCCCGGGGTGTTCTTGCGGACTCGGCTCATGATTCGTTCTCCAGTGCAGTCTGTTCCGCGTACTTGTCGCGGAAGCGGATCTCGATCTCGGTGGCGGGACCCCGCTTGGGGATCAACCGCGATGTGGCGATGCGCTCGTACCGTCCCGGACGGGGTGTCACGCGTCGCCCGGGCAGGCCGCCACGTCTGTGTCGGCTCGCGGTCCCGACGACGCTCAGCGCCCTCTGCTCACGCATCGATCGACTCGCCTTTCTCGGTACCGCCCGGTCTCTGGGTCGAGGCGGCGGTGGACGAACTGGAGGGCTCGGTGACGGCAACCAGGTCTCTGGCGCCGAGTTCGAGAAGCTCACGGGCGACACGGCGGCCGATGCCGTCGGCGTCGTCGACGGGCCCCACTGCGGAGGCTCGGATCACGTCGGAGCCGTCCACCGCGGCGGCGCAGCCGCGCAGGGACAGTTCCTCGAAGACTCGGCCGTCCTCGTCGATGGACTCGACGACCTCGGCGATGGCCCCGACCGGAGCTGTGCAGCCGGCCTCGAGCTCGGCGAGCAGGGCCCGCTCCGCCGTCACCGAGGCGCGGGCCGCGGGATCGTCGAGGGTCGCGAGCACGGAGGCCAGATCGTGGTCGTCGGAGCGGCACTCCACTGCGAGTGCCCCCTGAGCGGGAGCCGGCAGGAACTGCACCGGCTCGAGAGCCTCGGTGACGACGTCCAGACGGTCGATCCGCGCCAGTCCGGCACGGGCCACGACGACGGCGTCGAGCTCACCCTTGGTGACCTTGCCGATGCGGGTGTCGAGGTTGCCACGCAGGGGCTGCACGTCCAGGCCGAGGCCGAGTGCGCGCAGCTGGGCGATACGCCGCGGTGCGGACGTGCCGACGGTGGAACCGGCGGGCAGTTCGCCGAGCACCAGTCCGTCGCGCGCCACCAGGGCGTCACGCGCGTCCTCGCGCTGCGGGATCGCGCCGATGGTGAAACGCTCGTCCTCCGCCGTCGGAAGATCCTTGTAGGAGTGCACGGCGACGTCGATGGTCTTGTCCGCCAATGCTTCCCGGAGGGCGGCGGTGAAGACGCCCACGCCGATCTCCTGCACCGGTGCGGCAGACTTGTCGCCCGCGGTGGTCACGACGACCAGCTCGGTGCGGACACCGGCGGCCGTGATGGCAGCGCGGACGGTCTCGGCCTGCGTCGTGGCGAGCAGGCTGCCGCGCGTACCGATACGCACCACGCGATCACCCAGCGCAGCGGCGTTCGCGATCATTCCGTACCCCGCTCGTGGGAGAGGGTGAAGTCGTCCGCGAGGGCGGCGGTGGGATTGTCCGTGTCGACGGCGGTGGCGACCTCCATCGGCGACGCCACGGCCTGCACCGTGCTCGGCGAGAGCTCGAAGAGCTCCCGGAGCGCCTCGGCGTAGGAGTCGCCGCCCGGCGTGGTGGCCAACTGCTTCACGCGCACGGTGGGCGCGTGCAGCAGCTTGTCGACGACGCGGCGCACGGTGCGGGCAACCTCGTCGCGCTGCGGGTCGGCCAGATCGGGCAGTCGTGAGTCGAGCCGCATGAGCTCCGACTCGACGACCTCGGCGGCCCGCTGACGCAGCGCCGTGACGGTCGGGGTGACCTCGGCGAGGCGCTGTCCGGACAGGTAGGAGGCGAGCTCGGCGGCCACGATGTCGCGGGCCGCACGCTCGTCGGACGCCGCGGCGCCGGCCGCGGGATCGTGCTGCAGCGACTCCATGTCCAGGACGGTCACGCCGGGCAGGCCGGCGACGGCGTGCTCGACGTCGCGAGGCAGGCCCAGGTCGCAGATCACCAGCGGGCGAGCCTGCGTGTCGCGCTGGGCGAGCGCACGATGGGCGTCGGCGATGGTCACGACGGCACCCACCGCACCGGTACAGGTGACGAGGATGTCGGCGTCCGCCACCGTCGCGGAGAGCTGGTCGAGTGTGATCGCGAACGACGTCACGCCGCCCGCGGCCGCGGTCTCGGACAGGTGCTGCGCGCGGCTCTGGGTGCGGTTGGCGACCGCGATGCTGCCGATGCCGGTGCGCGTCAGATGAGCGACGGAGAGACCGCCCATCGCGCCGGCGCCGAGCACGACGGCCTTCTTGCCCGCGAGACCACCGAGCACGTCGGAGGCGCGATCGAGCGCGACGGAGACCACGGAGGCTCCCGCCTTGTCGATGCCCGTCTCGGAGTGGACCTTCTTGCCCACGCGCAGCGCCTGCTGCGCCAGCTCGTGGAGCGCGCGGCCCGATGCCTGCTGAGCGTCCGACGCCGCGTAGGCGGCACGGATCTGCCCGAGGATCTGCTGCTCACCGATCACCATCGAGTCGAGTCCGCCGGCGACGGCGAACAGGTGCTCGGCCGCGGCCTCGCTGTAGCGCACGTAGGCGTACTTCGTGAGCTCGGCGAGCTCGAGACCGGAGTGCTCGGACAACAGTGCACCGAGATCGGTCAGGGCGCCGTGGAAGGCATCGACCACCGCGTACACCTCGACGCGGTTGCACGTCGAGACGATCATGACCTCGGAGACATGCGGCGACATCATGATCTCGTCGGTCAGTTTCGGGCGTTCCGTGTCGCTGACGGCGATACGTTCGAGCACCGAGACGGGAGCGCTTCGATGCGAAATCCCGAGGAGAAGGACACTCACGGTGCTATCACCGATCCGTTTCTACTAGCGGGGGTGACCGTCCGGGGATCACGACAGACCGGGCGGGCGGGACGGATGCGCGGTGCCTTGTGGGCGTTCGCGAACGAGAGGACCTGCAGCTCCACGGCGAGATCGACGCGGCGGAGATCGACGTGCGGGGGCGTCACCGGATCGGTGGACGCGAAACTGAGGATGCAGTCGATGTCGGCCTCGACGAGGGCGTCGACGGCGGACTGGGCGGCAGCGTCCGGCGTGGCGACGACGCCGACGGTGGCGCCGAGCTCGGCGGCGACCTCGACCAGCCGATCGACGTGCAGAACGGTGAGCTGCGAGTAGCCGTCGTCGGCGTTGCCGACGGTGATCTCACGGCCCACGACGGCCGGATCGCTGTCGAACAGGGCGACCATCGTGAAACCGCGACGACTGAACCCGTCGTACCCGACCAGTGCGGTGCCGAGGTTGCCGGTGCCCACCAGCACGACGCGGTGACCGCGATCCAGACCGAGCGCCAGCTCGATGCGCGCCCGCAGGCGAGCGACGTCGTAGCCCACTCCGCGCACACCCATCGGGCCGAGGAACGAGAGGTCCTTGCGCAGCGTGGCCGAACCGACCCCGGCGGCCGTCGCGAGGTCCTCGCTCGAGACGATCATCACTCGGGTGTCGGTCAGCGAACTCAGTACCCGGAGATACCCCGCGAATCGGGTGACCGTAGCCTGGGGCACAGCGCGAGAGACCGCACCACCGTCACGAGACACAGCACCACCGTCGCGGCCGGAGTCGGACACGGCGCCGGAGCGCGCGATACCGACGCCGGGCAGGCGGCGTTGTGAGGTCACGTCGAAGGCTCCTCGTCCGACGGCACGCCTGATGACAGGCATGCGGTCTCCACGGTCATCCGAGGATCGGCGGGCCACGCACAGGACCGTGGTACCTGTGACGCAGGGTTCGTCGCCGACCCCTTTCTTCTCTCCACGGTAACCTCTCGTGGAGGGATGAACAAAGTCGCCGACCCGTGTAGTACGATCCCGCGCCCGGCGATCCGACGGCCGCGCGCACCGACGGTGACGAGCGGCCCGGGTCAGTTCTCCAGATCGCGCCGCAGCCGGGGCACGTCGACGTCCCAGTAGCTGTGTTCGCGGCCGTCCAGCAGCACCACCGGCAGCCGGTCCCCGTACTCCGCCCGCAGGTCAGGGTCCTGCGCGGCCACCGCGTCGACGTCGACCGACTCGCAGGCCACGCCGTACTCCGCACACAGGGGAACGAGCACGCGCAGGGCGGCGTCGCACGCCCCGCATCCGGCGCGTGTCAGCAACGTCACGGTGCGTACCGGGCTGGTCATGAGTCGAGTGTCTCACCGCCTCGCGCACGCGGTTAGGGTGGATCGGCAGGACCGGGACGGCCCGCGCCCGTGGGACGACCGGTCGAGGTGGGGAGGTGCACCGTGCCCGATCAGCATGATCCGGACGACGCACATGCTGCTGTCACGCCCGATTCGGAACTCACCGAGTCGCCCGAGGTGATGGACGAGTCGCGGGAACGTCGACTCGTCGACCCGGAGGCGGCCGAGAAGCAGGTCCGTCGACGGATCCGCAATCCCCTCGGCCCCACCGCCGCCCAGATCCGCGCCAAGCTCGCCGGCGAGGCGAGCGCCGATGCCGCCATCGCGCTGCAGGCCGAGAGCGCCGAGGCCGCCGACGACCACGTCAGTACGGTTCCGCGTGATCTCACTGCCGCCGCGTTCTTCGACGTCGACAACACGATGGTGCAGGGCGCGTCGATCATCCACTTCGCCCGCGGGCTCGCGGCCCGCAAGTACTTCACGTCCAAGGACGTCTCCGAGTTCGCCTGGCAGCAGATCAAGTTCCGGGTGAGCGGCAAGGAGAACCTGGGCGACGTCAGCACCGGCCGCGAGAAGGCACTGTCCTTCGTCGAGGGCCGCTCGACCGCGGAGATCGTGCGGCTCGGCGAGGAGATCTTCGACGAGATCATCGCCGACCGCATCTGGGCCGGCACCCGTGCTCTCGCGCAGATGCACCTCGACGCCGGCCAGCAGGTGTGGCTCGTCACCGCCACCCCGGTGGAGCTGGCGTCCATCATCGCCAAACGCCTCGGCCTGACCGGCGCGTTGGGCACCGTCGCCGAGAGCAAGGACGGTGTCTTCACCGGGCGCCTCGTCGGCGACATCCTGCACGGTCGCGGCAAGGCCCACGCCGTGCGGACCCTCGCCGTGCGCGAGGGCCTCGACCTGCGACGCTGCACCGCCTACTCCGACAGCCACAACGACGTGCCGATGCTGTCCCTCGTCGGGACGGCCGTCGCGGTCAATCCCGACGCGGACCTGCGCGAGCTCGCGAAGAACCGCGGGTGGGAGATCCGCGACTTCCGCACCGGCCGCAAGGCCGCCAAGATCGGCGTCCCCACCGCTCTCGCACTCGGTGCCGTCGGCGGCGGCGTCGCCGCGGTGCTCGGCCGACGCAACGTATGAACCGACCGGCCTCCGGCCTACCCGCCACCCGACCGGCCTCCGGCCTACCTGTGAGAGCAGTCGTCATCGGTGCGGGTGTCGGCGGACTCGCCACCGCCGCCCGCCTGGCCCACCGCGGTGTCGAGACCGTCGTGCTCGAGCAGTCGCACGATCTGGGCGGGAAGCTCGGCATCGTCCGGCGGGACGGTTACTCGTTCGACACCGGGCCGTCACTGGTCACCATGCCGCACGTGTTCGACGATCTCTTCGCACAGACCGGTGGGCCGTCGGACCTCACGTTCGACCGGCTCCCGGTCGCGTGTCGCTACCGCTTTCCCGACGGCACCGAGCTGGACATGCCCGGTCGCGCGGAGGAGATCCCCGCCGCTCTGGACTCGGCGCTCGGAGCCGGTGCCGGTGCGCAGTGGTCCCGGTTCTCCGAGCGTGCCGAGCAGATCTGGGACGCCACCCACGAGGCGTTCCTCGAATCGCCCATCGGCCCCCGCGAACTGGTGTCGCTGTCGCGACGGGTGGGCGACCTCCGCACCATCAGCCCGTGGTCGTCGCTGCGTGATCTGGGTCGGCAGTACCTCACCGATCCGCGGCTCGCGATGATGCTCGACCGCTACGCCACCTACACCGGCTCGGATCCGCGGCGCGCCCCGGCGGCCCTCGCCACGGTGCCGCACGTCGAGCAGCGCTGGGGATCGTGGCACGTTCCCGGTGGGCTGCACCGCATCGCCGAGGCGATCGCCGACCGCGCGACATCGCTCGGAGCGGAGATCCGCACGGGTGTCACGGTGACCGGCGTGCGCGTCGAGAACGGACGCACCACCGGCGTCGACACCACACACGGACCCGTCGCGGCCGACATCGTCGTCGCGAACGCCGATGCCGAGCAGGTCTACCGGTCTCTGGTCCCCGCCACGCGGCGCACCGCGCTCGCCCGGCGGCGCCTCGACGCGACCACCGCGAGCCTGTCCGGCTTCGTGATCCTGCTGGCTCTGCGGGGCCGCGACGCCGACACCCCGCACCACCGGGTGCTGTTCCCGGACGACTACGACGCCGAGTTCGACGCCGTCTTCGGCACCCGCACGCGGCCGGCGCACCCCGCCGACGCCCCGACCGTCTACGTCAGCGCCCCCGACGATCCGGCTCTGCGCCCGGACGACGACACCGAGGCCTGGTTCGTCCTGGTGAACGCCGCGCGACACGGCACCGGTTCCTCGGCACTGGTCGACTGGGACGCTCCCGAACTGTCGGAGGGCTACGCCGACCGCATCCTCGACGTCATGGCGGCGCGCGGAGTGGACGTGCGCGAGCGGGTGCTGTGGCGGGAGATCATCTCGCCGGCAGATCTGATGCGCCGCACCATGACTCCGGGCGGGTCCATCTACGGAACGTCGTCCAACGGGGCGACGGCCGCGTTCCTGCGCCCCGCCAATCGCTCGCCGATCCCCGGCCTGTTCCTGGTCGGTGGATCGTCGCACCCCGGCGGTGGACTCCCACTGGTGACGCTCTCGGCACAGATCGTCGACGAGCTGATCGCCGACGCCCTCTAGCCGAGGAAGACGTTCCGGCGACGGGTCAGCAGCCGGTAGAGCGTCTGCTGGATCGTCTCGCGCACGCGGTCGGTGACCTCGAACAGTTCCATCGGGTCGTCGGCGGCGGACGGCTCGTAGGACGTGGTCTCGATGGGCTCGCCGAACTCGATGTACCACTTCGACGGCAGCGGGACGAGACCCAGCGGACCGAAGTGCGGGAACAGCGGCGTGACCGGGAAGTACGGCATGCCGAGGACGCGTGCGAGCGTAGTCAGGTCACCGATCTTCGGGTAGATCTCCTCGGACCCGACGATCGAGCACGGGATGATGGGCGTCTGGGTGCGCAGCGCGGCGGAGACGAAGCCACCGCGGCCGAAGCGCTGCAGCTTGTAGCGCTCACTGAACGGCTTGCCGATGCCCTTGAACCCTTCCGGGAACACCGCCACGACCTCGCCGCCACGCAGCAGTCGCTCGGCGTCGGGTTGGCAGGCCAGGGTATGGCCGGCGCGGCGCGCGATGCTGCCGACCAGCGGGGTCTCGAACGCGAGGTCCGCGGCGAGCATGCGCAGCGCGCGGTGCTGCGGGTGGTGATCCCGCATCGCGACCGAGGCCATGAGTCCGTCGATCGGGATGACACCCGCGTGGTTCGAGACCACCAGGGCGCCGCCCTCGGCGGGCACGTTCTCGATCCCGCGCACCTCGACGCGGAACCACTTCTCGAACAGCGGTCGCAACGCCGGAAGCCAGACGGAATCGGCGAAGTGGGGGTCGTAACCGAACTCGTCGACCTCGTAGTCGCCCGACAGGCGTGTCCGCAGGAAGTCTGCTCCCCCGGCGACACGGTCGACGAGCGCACGCCGTACCGACTCGACGGCCGACGGGAACTCGCCGACGTCCGGCGTCGCATGCGGTGCTGCCGTCTCGGGCACCACCAGAGGCGTCGGCACCTCGACACTCGGCACCATCGAGGGCGAGGGCGACGGGGACGCGTAGGACGAGGGGTGCCGGCCGCGGACGTCCGCCGGGTCGCTGCCGGCGCGTGGCCCACCGTCGGGCGTGGACTGACGGAGGCGATCGAACGACTTACCGTGCAGCGGAATCACTTTGGCCACGTCGGTCACCTTCCCGCTCCGGCCGGCAACGACACGGGCGACGGGTGCACCCCGGAGGTTGCACCGCCCAACAGTCCGATGACGCGGTTCTCGATCGCGTCGACCCATTCACGCCGAATCACGGGCGTCAGCGCGACTCCGCGCACGAAGTCGTCGAACGCCTGCACGGTGGTCCACCGTGGGGTGAATCCGAGGACGTTCTTCATCCTGGTGGTGTCCACCCCGCATCCGAAGTTGAAGTAGTCGAGCTGCTCCGCCGAGAAGTCGCGCATCAGCGATCCCATCACCGCCTTGCCGGTGGTGCGGAACAGGGCCATGGGCACCGGCAGCTCCACGCGGCCGGCTCG
The DNA here is from genome assembly GCF_030818285.1 of Rhodococcus sp. SORGH_AS_0301. NCBI lineage: Bacteria > Bacillati > Actinomycetota > Actinomycetes > Mycobacteriales > Nocardiaceae > Rhodococcus > Rhodococcus sp. SORGH_AS_0301. The sequence continues at coordinate 128,016 of NZ_JAUTAC010000002.1, read as the reverse complement.
GCGGATGGCCTGCGACAGCATGATGATGCCGTCGGCCGCGATGTTGAAGGTGCCCGCGGGGCCGGCCAACGTGGCGCGTTCGAGTGCGGAGAGCGCGTCCTCCTCGTGCAGCAACTGCATGCGCGCATCGCGACCGAGAATCGACGGTGTGACCGGCGAGGTGAGGTAGCGCGAGACGGATCCGTTCAACCGGGGTCCGATCATGGGGGCGTTGCGCAGGATGCTGACGTCGATGTCCGGACGACGACGGCCCAGCCCACGGGCGTAGCCCTCGGTCTCGATGGCGTCGCGGGCGAAGCCGCCCTGCGGACGTGACCGCGCGCCCATCTCCTCGGTGAACTGCGCCGGATCCTTCGCACTGCAGCCGTACACCGCCGTCGACGAGCGCAGCACCACGTGCCGCACCGTCGGCGACTTCTGGCAGACGGCGAACAGCTGCATCGCCCCGAGCACGTTGAGGTCCTTCATCACCGTGCGGCCACCGCCGCTGGGCGGCCGGGACAGCAGCGACGCGTGCACGACGGTGTCGACGCCCGCGCTGCGGATGACCTTGCCGATCAACGGGTTACGGATGTCCGCCCGCACGAATTCGGCGCGACCCATCCGCCGGATCATGTCCTTGGTGGGTGCCACGGCATCGACGGCGACGACCCGCTCGATCGACGGGTTCTGCGCCAGTCGCATGGTGAGGTATCCGCCCAGGAATCGGCTCGCTCCCGTGACGAGCACGACGCGTGGAGCGTCGCGCCCGGTGTCGTCAGAGCTCACCAGACCCCCTCGGTTTCTCCCGTGGCCACCGCTCGCGCGGCGCCGCACACGCCATGGTGTCACGAACCCCGCGTGCGCGCTCCGGCACGAGAAGAACCGGCACGCGACACCCGCGGGACCGGATACGACAACGCCCGCGAGGACGGTCGAAACTCGATCCTCACGGGCGGAAGTCGTCGCGATCCCTAGCGGATCACTTACCCAATTTCCTGCGCTGAACGCGGGTGCGGCGAAGCAGCTTGCGGTGCTTCTTCTTCGACATGCGCTTGCGACGCTTCTTGATCACTGAACCCATGCGGGTGTCCTCGCGTTCTTTCGTCTCTGTACAGCTGCACTGCTGATACCGCTGCTGGTGCTGTTCGGTCGTCGGCGGACACGGCAGTGACGGGACTGCGCGCTCACGCGACTCAGCCCCATCATACCCAGCTCACACGACCACTCTCGACCGGCCTCCGCAGCAGCGGCGCACGCCCGAACCGTCCGATTCCGGTGAACCGTGCCGATGCCCTTCCCCGGGCATGCACCGTTCCACGTGGAACAGACGGGACGAGGCGTGCGTCAGCCTGCGTCGAAGTAGGACGTCTCCAGGTAGTCGTGCACCGCCTTCGCATGCACTCGGAACGAGCGGCCCACACGAACGGCGGGCAGCTCGCCACCGTGCACCAGGCGGTACACGGTCATCTTGGACACCCTCATCAGTGAGGCAACTTCTGCCACCGTGAGGAACTGGGTTCCGGCCACAGCCGGTTGGCCGTCGTGGGACGAGCTCTTGCTCGACCCGGACGGCTTGTTGACGGATTCCATAAATCCACATACCTCCGGCACGCCCGCGCTGCCGGCTTCCCCTCCGGCAGAACAGACACGCACGTGCTGCAGCGAGCTTAGCGGGACTCGAGTGACAAAAGCGACGGGTGGGGGGACCAATATTTATTCGACCGGTGAACCGAGAGCCGTTCCCCGCGCCTTGGCGGCGTCGATCGCGTCGAGAAGCGCAGCTCGGAAGCCCTTTCGCTCCAACTGGGCGATGGCCGCGGCCGTGGTGCCGCCGGGAGACGTCACACCGGCGCGGAGCTCCTGCGGTGACTCGTCCGAGCGATCGAGCATCGCCGCGGAGCCCACCATCGTCTGGACGACCAGTGTCGTGGCGGTGTCGCGAGGCAGTCCGAGACCCACGGCGGCGTCGATCATGGCCTCGGCCATGAGGAAGAAGTAGGCGGGTCCGGATCCGGAGACGGCGGTGACCGCGTCGATCTTGTCCTCGGACACGACGGCCGTCTTCCCGACGGTGCCGAGCAGCTTGCGCACCGTCTCGATGTGCTCCGAGCGGGCATGGCGGCCGGGGGCCAGCACGCTCATCGCCTCGCCCACCAACATCGGGGTGTTGGGCATGACACGGACGATCGGGATGCCCGCGGGCAGCTTCGGCTCGTAGCGCGACGCGGTGACGCCGGCGGCCATCGTCACGATGATCTGCTCGCGCTCCCCGTTGAGCTCGGCCTTGGACATCTGGGTGATCACCGAGTCGACGTCGTCGGGCTTCACCGCGACGACGATGACGTCGGCGCCCTCGATCGCGTCGATCACGCTGGTGGTCCGAATGCCGAACTGGGTGGCCACCGCGTCCGCGCGGGCCGGGTACTTCTCCGCCAGCACCACGTTGCCGGTGGGCAACCCGCCCTCGATCAGTCCTGCGATCAACGCCTCACCGATCCGGCCGCCGCCGATCACCGCAATTCTCGTCATGCGCTCAGCGTGCCATGCCGCGGGTGGCGATCGGCAGGGTGTCGCGGTCCCTCGGTCGGGCTCAGGTCGCGAGCGGCACCATGGCCAGCTGTCGGCTCTGCACCACCACGGCACCGGTGGAGTCGACGATGGTGTGGTCCTCCTCGAACCAGGAACCGCCGAGCACGGTGCTCGACGACTTCACGCGCAGCCAGCCGGGTGCCGGGGTGTGGCGCAGGTACGTCGTGAGCTGGACCGTCGGAGCCCAGCCGAAGAGGCCGCGATTCATCGTCACGGGCGGGCAGATGTCGCCGGCCATGATGGCGAACAGCGCCGCGGTGACGGGATCGTTCTCGTCGTCGGGCCGCGGCCGGACCCACATGCGGATCTCCGCCGACCCCTGCGCGCCGGTCAGGAAGTGCGCGGCGGTGGGATCGAGACGCATGTCGCAGCCCGTCGCGACGTGGACGACGTCCGCCATCGGGTGACCGGGCGCCACTCGAGCGGCCGAGTCCGGCGGCTCGACGGCCATGTCGAGTACCGACGCCAGGGACGACTCGTGCTCCTGGTGCACGGGCGCTCCGCTGTCCGGCGTGCCGAGCGTGACCACGCTCCGCACCGCGGGACGACCGTTCTGCAGCAACACCGCGTCGACGTGCACCACGCGCCGACCACGCTTGAGCACCGTCGTCTCGACCGTCACCGGGCCGGGATCGGGCGCCGCGAGGTAGCTGGCGCTGACTGCGAGCGGAGTGAGCTCGATCGGGTCGTCGTCCAGCGCGAGACGCTGAGTGGCGGCCGCGGCACAGACACTCATCATGGCGCCGCCGTGCACCTTGGGGCCGATGGTCCACGTCGGGTCGATGCTGCCCTCGAACAGATCCGTGTCGGTGCGATCGAGTGTGGTGAGGGTGCGGAACGGGGCGTCGGTCACTGGTCGCTCGAATCTGTCGTCGGGTGGGGCCGGTCGGGAAGGCCGGAGGCCGGCCGGGTGAAGTGGTCGGGAGAGCCGGTCGGGGCGAAGTGCTGCTGGGCGAGGTCGTGGTGCGCGAGGCGGCGCAGGGCGGTGACCACCGGTTCGTAGAGCACCGTCCCGAGGACGGCGAAGCGCACGGCGGCGTGTGGCTCGGTGTGGTCGAGCACCCGCGCCCACTCCCCCTCCGCGATCACGCGCACGGCACGGGCGTACGCGACGACGTCGTCGTCGGATAGCGGGACGCCCGCAGCGTCGGCGGCGGCGAGGGAGTGGTCGAGCTGACGAGCTGCCGAACTGTCGGTCGGGAGATCGGCGGCGGCGTGGCCGAGCCGTTCCAGGATCCGCGAGGTACGCGGCGCCGGACCCGGGTCGACTCCGTCCTGCCCCGCGTCGTCGAGGTAGGGCGGGAGCGCACCGAGTGCCCGGCTCATCGCGGGATGGACGTCGCCGGTCGCCTCGTCGAGGGCCGCGAGCACCGTCCTGATCCGTCCGAGAGGAAGGGAGGCGCCGGTCAGGGCCTTGATCAACCGGAGGCGGTCGAGGTGTTCGTCGGTGTACTCGGACACCGTCGTCGCGCCGACCCCGGGCATGAGGAGCCCTTCGCGGAGGTAGAACTTGATCGTGGGTCGCGGGACCCCGGATCGTTCGACCAGCTCGGACATGCGCACCGGTCGAACTCTAGACCACAGTGGATAGTGGGACTATCCGGGTGCGAACTTCCGAGGGTGCGAACTTCGGAGGTGAGGGACGTCAGAGGTGCTGCCGGGCGAACGCCAACGATCGTTCGAGTGCGGCCGACCGCTCGGTGGCCGTCCGCGCGTTCTGGGTGTTGATCTCGAGCACGGCCTGACCGTCGAAGCCTCGCGCGACCAGCGCCTGGCAGACCTCCGCGACCGGCTGCGTGCCGTCGCCGGGCACGAGGTGCTCGTCGACGGAGGCGCCGCGGCCGTCCGCGAGATGCAGATGCTTGAGCCCGGCGCCCATGCGCTCGGACAGCGCCACGGCATCGAGCCCGGACGTCGCGGTGTGCGAGAAGTCCAGCGTGTAGTGCTGGTGGCCCACGTCGGTCGGGTCGTAGGACGGCGCGAACGCGGTGAACCCGATGCCGGGCTTCCCGCCGCGCTTCTCGAGCCGCTTCACCGAGCCGGTGCCCGCACCGAAGAGCCGGTCCGCACGCATCGGGAACATGTTCTCGACGGCGACGACCATGCCCTCGTTGTCGGACTCGAGCTCGGCGACCTGGTCGGGAAAACCGTCGGCGTAGATGCGTTGCCACCGGAACGGCGGGTGCACCACCACGGTGGACGCGCCGAGCGCCTCGGCAGCGTGGACCGAGCGCACGAGCTTCGAGACCGGATCCGAACCCCACACCCGCTGGGTGATCAGCAGGCACGGTGCGTGCAGCGCCAGAACCGGAACGCCGTACGCGCGGCTGAGCTGCTTGATCGCACCGACGTCCTGGCTGATCGGCTCGGCCCACACCATGAGCTCGATCCCGTCGAAGCCGAGTTCCGCGGCGAAGCGGAACGCGGACTCGGTGTTCTGCGGATAGACCGAGGCCGTGGACAACCCCACCGGAACGTGCCGGCGCCCGGGCGTCGTCACGTGGTGCTGAGCATGAAGGCCAGCGGGCCCAGAGTGACGAATCCGCCCACGACCACCGCCAGCAGGATCGACACGATGTCGTCGGTGCGGCGCAGCACACGCACCACGGCCACGAGTCCGACGATGACGAAGAACGCGAGGACCAGGGCGACCCAGGGCAGCATCTCCCACAGTCGCTCGAACCCCTTGAACAGGAGCGCGCCGAGCACGATCGCCACGATGCCCTGGCCGATCAGCGACAACCACTGCTTGACCGGGCTGCGGGACTTCGACGGCGCCACCGGTGCGTCCTCGACGGGTTCCGCATCGGTGGGGGTCGCGAGATCGGCGTCGTCGGCCGTGTCGGTGGCGATCGTGTCCGGGTTCTCGGAATCCTCGGTCACTGCCGGGACGATCGTGGTCACCGCGTCGTTCTCGGCCGTGACCTCGTCGGCGTCGACCTCCGGCTCGGCCGGCGTCGACCGCTGCTGCTCAGGAGCGCCGGGTCGATCGGAAGCGGGACGCTCCTGCGCCGGCCGCTCGGGTGCGAGCGCACGCTCCTCGGTGGAGGCGCGCAGGCGGTCGACCGCCACGGACGGAGCGCCGGAGAACAGCGCGGGTTCGGGCCGAGCGGAACGGGCGGCGCCGAACGCGGGGGTCGGGCGGGCCTGCTGCTCACGGCGGCGGTCGTCGATCCGGGGCGTGGTCCGTGTGGGCTCGGGTGCCGGGGCGGGCCGCTCGGGCTCGGCGTCGCGGGTCGACTCCTCGGCCTCGGCCTGCCGCGGCTGGTCCTGCGGCGACTCGGTCTCGGGCGACGCGTCGGACTCGTCGTCGGGCGCCTCGGCCGGGGTCTCGTCGCGAACGATCGGGATCTCGCCGGTCAGCTCGGCGACGGAGATACCGCCGGCCATGCCGCGTCGACGTCGACCGCCACCGGACTGCGTGTCCACCTTGGCGCCGTTGCGCGCGAGCAGTTCCGCCACCGACACCTGTCCGGTGTCGGCCGCGCCACTTCCGTTGTTGTCGTCACTCATGTCTCTCGAGTCTCCACCACATCGCCGAACGTCTCCGTGTCCAGCTTGCGCAGGATCAATCCCTCACGCAGCGCCCACGGACAGATCTCCAACGAATCGATCGACAGCGCGCGCATGCTCGCCTCGGCGACCAGTGCTCCGGCCACCATCTGTCGTGATCGATCCGCGCTCACGCCTTCCAATTCTGCACGGTCCGCCGAGGTCATCCTCGAGATGAACGAGATGACCTGACGCAGACCGTCGGCCGTCAGGGTCCTGACGACACGGGGGCCGGCAGCCGACGGAGCGGCACCGGTCAATCGAGCCAACGAGCGGAAGGTCTTCGACGTTCCCACCGCCCGGTCGGGCAGCCCCGGCTCGAGCAGCTTCTTCGCCGGTTCGACGAGTTCCGCGTCGAGCCAGTCACGCAGCACGGCGACCCGCCGCTTGCCGGGAGGATCCTCGGCCAGCCAGTCGCGCGTCAGTCGGCCGGCCCCGAGGGGAAGCGACATCGCCACGTCCGGGTTCTCGTCGATCCCGGTGCTGAGCTCGAGGGATCCGCCGCCGATGTCGAGGTCGAGGATGCGCCCGGCACTCCAGCCGTACCACCGACGCACGGCCAGGAACGTCAGACGCGACTCGTCCTCGCCGGAGAGAACCTGCAGGCTCACGCCGGTCTCGTCACGCACTCGGTTCAGCACGGCGGTCGAGTTGCGTGCGTCGCGGACGGCCGACGTGGCGAAGGCCATGAGCTCGCCGCAGCCCGACGATGTGGCGATCGACGAGAAGTCGGCGACCGTCCGCACCAGTCGATCGGAGCCGGACTGGGTGATGTCACCGGCGTCGTCGGTGTTCTCCGCCAGGCGCAGGGCAGCCTTGGTGGAGCTCATCGGTGTCGGGTGACCGCCGCGGTGAGCGTCGACCACGAGCAGATGAACTGTGTTGCTTCCGACGTCGAGCACCCCTAACCGCACAGGGAACACCGTACTGGGTCTAGCGTCGTGGCTTGTGACACGTGCTGAGAAGGCGGGTAGGCCGGAGGCCGGCCGGGCCGCAAAGCAGACGACGAGCGTGGGCGACGAGGCCGGACGGCGGTCTGGCGAGGCCACCGGACGGCCCGCGGACGTGCTGGAACCCGCGGCGACCCACAAACTCGATCCCGCACCCGAGGTGGCGCCGGACTTCCCGCGCGAGTGGGTCGAGTTCGTCGATCCGACCAACCCCGAGCACGTCGTCCGCGCGGATCTGACGTGGTTGCTGTCGAGTTGGACGTGCGTCTTCGGAACCCCCGCGTGCCAGGGAACGGTCCCCGATCGGCCCGACGACGGGTGCTGCTCGCACGGGGCGTTCCTGTCGGACGACGACGACCACGCCAAGCTCGTCGCCTCCGTCGAGATGCTCACGCCGGACGACTGGCAGTTCTTCGACAAGGGACACGGCAAGAAGGGCTTCGTGGAGGTCGACGACCTCGAAGGCGAGCAGGCGCTGCGCACCCGCAAGTACAAGGGTGCGTGCATCTTCCTCAACCGACCGGGCTTCGAGGGCGGCATCGGGTGCGCACTGCACCGGATGGCGCTGCGCACCGGCGTCGAACCCCTCGAGGTGAAGCCCGACGTCTGCTGGCAGCTGCCCATCCGCCGCACCCAGGACTGGGTGACCCGCCCCGACGGCGTCGAGATCCTGCAGACCGTCGTCGGCGAGTACGACCGACGCGGCTGGGGTGAGGGCGGCGCCGACCTCAGTTGGTACTGCACCGCCTCCCCCGACGCACACGTCGGCTCGAAGGCGGTCTGGCAGTCGTACGCGCCAGAGCTGACGGAGCTGCTCGGCAAGGACGTCTACACCGAACTCGCCGCGCTGTGTCGGCGTCGGCAAGGCTTGGGGTTGATCGCCGTGCACCCCGCGACCCGCGAGGCTCAGCGCACGTAGTCCAATCAATGCCCCGCGGGGCTTGGTCACGCTTCATCCACAGGCACCCCGTCATCCCCACGGCACTGGCGAGTTGCTCGATCGACGCGGCGCCTGTCGGTGCAGCTCGTGACGGTCTGCGCCATGGACCCCACACTCGTCGACGCAATGAGAGCCAACGGCGGCTTCCTGCACACGACCGATCTCCTCCGACGCATGTCCCCGAGCCGCGTGCGGTGGCTGGTGCACACTCGTCAGCTGACCCGCGTACGGCACGGGCTGTACGCGGTCGGAACGCTCCCTGTCTCGGCGCGACTCGACGCTCTGAGCATCGAGCTCGGAACGCGGGTCGCTTCATCCATGGACACGGCGGCGGCGATACACGGTTTCGACCTCGACCAGACGCAGCAATTACATGTGGTGGAGCCGCACGATCGGCGCATCGAGAGCAGACCAGGGGTGGTGGTGCACCAGCGACGGGGTGCACCATTGGTGGAGGTCGGCACCCGATTGGTCGTGGAGCCGGCCTGGACTGCTGTCGAGGTCGCACGGCAACGTGCCCCTGGTCGCGCGCTCGCCGTTCTCGACGCCGCGGCCCGGGTGGGCTGCGAACCCGGATCGCTGGAACGAGCAGTCGATGCGCAACGGGGGCGGCGGGGCATCGTCGAGGTCCGCCGTCTGGCACCGCTCGTCGACCGAAGATCCGGCTCACCGATGGAGTCGGAGACCCGCCTGGTGCTGCACGACGGCCACCTTCCGGCACCCGAGTTGCAGTGGCCCGTGATGCACGGACTCGGCATCTTCTATCTCGACCTCGCTTGGCCAGCACGACGATTCGCGGTGGAATACGACGGCGACGAATTCCACGGAACGCCCGATAGCGTCCGACGCGACAAGGCCCGTCTTGCGCTGCTCGCTGATGAGGGCTGGCGCGTTCTGCAGATCACGTCGGACGATGTGCGGCGCGAACCTGATGTCCTGGTCGGTCGTGTCCGCCGGCTACTTGCCGCCTGATGTCCGCGAATACGCCGAAAGTGTCGTGATCAACGGATCCGCAGCGACACTTTCGACGTACTCGCCGAAACCGAACGGCCTCACTCCTCGAGCTTGTACCCCAGCCCACGCACCGTGACGAGGTGCACGGGCTTCGCGGGGTCCGTCTCGATCTTCGAGCGCAACCGCTTCACGTGGACGTCCAGCGTCTTCGTGTCGCCCACGTAGTCGGCGCCCCACACACGGTCGATCAACTGTCCGCGGGTGAGCACTCGACCAGAGTTGCGGAGCAGGTACTCCAGCAGGTCGAACTCCTTGAGCGGCAACGTGATCTGCTGCCCGCCGACCATGACGACGTGGCGCTCCACGTCCATGCGTACCGGTCCGGCCTCGAGGATGCTGTTGTCGTCGATCTCCTCGGTGTCGGATCCACGGCGCAGGACCGCACGGATGCGCGCGATGAGTTCACGGGACGAGTACGGCTTGGTGACGTAGTCGTCGGCACCCAGTTCGAGTCCGACCACCTTGTCGATCTCGCTGTCGCGCGCGGTGACCATGATGACCGGCACACCGGAGCGGCTGCGCAGGTGCTTGCACACGTCGGTGCCGCTCATGCCCGGCAGCATGAGGTCGAGCAGGACGATGTCCGCTCCCACGCGATCGAACTCGGCGAGGGCGGAGGGGCCGTCGCCGACGACGGTCGCGTCGAAACCTTCCTTGCGGAGCAGGAACGCCAGCGGGTCGGCCAACGATTCTTCGTCTTCGACGATGAGCACGCTCGTCATGGGGTGTCCTTCTCGGTCATGACGGCTCGCCGTCGTCTTCGATGTGAGCAGGAATGAGGAGCGTGAAGGTCGAGCCCGTCCCGGGCTTGCTCCACAGCTCGATGCGGCCGTTGTGGTTGGCGGCGACGTGCTTGGCGATGGCCAGTCCCAGACCGGTACCGCCGGTGGCCCGCGACCGCGCCTTGTCGACGCGGAAGAAGCGCTCGAACACGCGCTCCTGGTCCTCCTTGGCGATGCCGATGCCGCGGTCGGTGACCGAGAAGGCCACCATGCTCTGTGGGCCCGTCGCATCGTCGTCACGCAGGGACCGCGTCACCGACACGGGAGACCCCTTCGGGGAGTACGCGATGGCGTTCTCGACGAGGTTGGACAGTGCGGTGACCAGCAGGGTCTGATCGCCGAGCACCTCGAGTCCGCTCGGTCGGTCAGTCGTGACGACGATGCCCGTGGCCTCGGCCTTGAGGGCCGAACGCGAGAGCGCGCTCTTGACCACGGTGTCGACGTCGACGACGTCGAGATCGGGGAGCTTCTCGGCACCCTGCAGCCGGGACAGCGAGATGAGTTCGCTGACCATGTTGCCCAGGCGCGTGGACTCGTCGAGCATCCGCTCACCGAATCGCTGGACCGACTCGGGATCGTCGCGCGACTGCAGCAGCGCCTCGGCCAGCAGGCTGATGGCGCCGACGGGGGTCTTGAGTTCGTGGCTGACGTTCGCGACGAAGTCCCGCCGCGTGGCCTCCATGCGGACCTGCTCGGAGTCGTCGTCGGCGAACAGGACGACGAACCGGCGATCCTCCTGGGAGAGCAGCTGCGCGTGCCCCTTCACGGCGATGCCGGCGCGCCCGCGGGCGTCGAGAACCGTGAGGTCGACCTCGACGTGGTCACCGGTCTCGAGGACCCTGGTGGCGGCCTTCCAGGCCCGATCGTCGAGCGACCGACCGCGGACGAGACCGAGCTCCTCGGCGCGCGGATTGAACAGCACGACGTCGTGGAACTGGTCGACGACGGCGATACCGCTGTGCGCGGCCAGCACGATGAGGTCGAGGACCTGGGACATCGTCAGCCCGTTGTCGCGGGTCTGACGCAGGACGTGGCGGGAGTTCAGATACGGGATCAGCACTCCACCGACGAGGTACCCACCGAACGCCGCGACGGCGGCGATCAGGACGACGGTCGGAGTGGTCACGGGCCGATCGTACGGTCACACGACCGTGCACCGACGCACGGTGGGCCGGGTTTTCCGGCCGTCACCGCACGTCCGGCGCACGTTCGCACCGCGTTCATCGAGTCGTTACTTCTTGCCCTGGTTCGCCACTGCCGCGGCTCCGGCCGCAGCGGCCTCCGGGTCGAGGTAGGTGCCGCCCGGCACGGTGGGAACGAGCTTGTCGCCCGACTCCGTGAGGTCGTACTGCAGCGGGATGCCGGTGGGGATGTTGAGCCCCGCGATGTCCGCGTCGGAGATGCCGTCGAGGTACTTGACGAGGGCGCGCAGCGAGTTGCCGTGGGCGGCGATCATGACCGTCTTCCCTGCCCGGAGCTCGGGGACGATGACGTCCTCGTAGTACGGAACGAAGCGTTCGACGACGTCCTTCAGGCACTCGGTCAGCGGCACGCTGTCGAGATCGGCGTAGCGCGGATCGGCGTCCTGGCTGTACTCGGAGCCGACCTCGATGGGGGGCGGCGGGGTGTCGTAGCTACGACGCCACAGCATGAACTGCTCGTCGCCGTACTTCTCCTTGGTCGCCGCCTTGTCGAGACCTTGCAGTGCACCGTAGTGCCGCTCGTTCAGACGCCAGTCGCGGACGACCGGGATCCAGTGCCGATCGGCAGCGTCGAGCGCGAGGTTCGCAGTGCTGATGGCGCGACGCAGAAGCGAGGTGTACAGCACGTCGGGAAGCACACCGGCCTCCTTGATCAGCTCGCCGGCACGCTTCCCCTCCGCCTCACCCTTGGCGGTCAGGCGCACGTCCTGCCATCCGGTGAACTGGTTGGACGCGTTCCACTCGCTCTCGCCGTGGCGGAGAAGGATCAGGGTTCCGATGCTCATGCCGCCCAGTTTCTCACGATGCCGTCGGCGGGACGACCGGTCGGGCGCGCCGCAGGTCGTGCGGGGTGCGCAGCGGGAACTGCGCTTCCGCCGAGCCGAACCGGCGTGACCGCTAGCCTCTGCTGATGAGAACCCGCTGGACAGTGGCGCTGGCGGCGTGCGCGTGGCTCGCGTGCGCGCCGACCGCCACGGCCGATCCGCTGCCCGTCGACTACAACTTCTTCAGCGGCTTCCCGGCGGAGATCGCGAACCCGGGCGGATCGCTGCCCGGAACCAACGACTTCTCGTGCGCGCCGACGGCGGAGCACCCGAATCCGGTGATCCTGGTGCACGGCACGGGGACCGGGCAGCAGACAGGGTGGGGCGTGTACGCGCCGCTGCTGAAGAACGAGGGGTACTGCGTCTTCGCTCCGACGTACGGTGCGCTGCCGGGTGCGTGGCCGATCAGCGCGATCGGTGGCCTCGGGCCGGTTCCCGAGAAGGGAGCGCAGTTCGCGGCGTTCGTCGACGAGGTGCTGTCCGCGACGGGCGCCGAGAAGGTCGACATCGTCGGACACTCGCAGGGCACGGTGCTGCCCAACTACTACGCGCAGGTGCTCGGCGGAGCGGACGACATCGACAGGTACGTCTCGCTGGCCCCGCTGTGGAAGGGGTCGGGCCCGTCGCAGTTCGCGTGGCCCGACGCGTCGTACCGCTACGCGCCGGGCATCACGTACACCAACATCATGACGCGGTACGACGAGGTGGTCGTGCCGTACACGGACGGCTACGTCGAGGCTCCGAACGCGACCAACATCGTCGTACAGGACACGTGCGACGTCGACTTCTCCGAGCATGCCGGCATCGTCGGGTCGCCGAGGGCCGCGGCGTTCGTGCTGAACGCTCTCGACCCCGCGCACCCGCGACCCGTGCCCTGCGAGTTCGTCCCGCCCTTCACCGGCTAGCGCGCACCGTCCCACACCGTGCGGGTGTCGGGCCGCGGGTCGTTCACCACGGCCGGCTCCGTCCCGAACATCTTCACCGTGCGCTCGGGCCCGTACTGCGCCCAGCCGGGATCGCCGTCGCGCACGAAGTCGACCCAGGCGCGGTGCATCTCGTCGGCGACCGCCTGCGGCGGGTTCGGCCCCGTGATGCGAGCGGTCTCGGGCTTGCCCAGCACGTCGAAGACGAACGGGATCTCGAGCGCATGGCACGCGCCGAGGTTCCCGTCGAACAGCGGCGAGCGCCAGGTGAACTCGTAGACGTGGGCCGGGTGCGCCTCGGCGACGCGCACGGCGGGGATGCGGAAGAACCAGTCGGTCATGACCGCGATCATGAGTTCACCGGGCGAGGCGTCCGGATACCGATCGCGGTACGTGTCCAGCACCGACGGGTCCAGTCGATACCCGGCGAGCACCGTCCGCAGGTAGTCCTCGGTGATGTGCGGAACGATGCCGGCGGGCACGAGGAAGAACGCGTGCTCCTCACTGGTGGTGCCGAGCAGGAGTTCGACGTCGGTGCCCGCACCGTCGGCGATGCGCGAATACGGCAGCGCAGGAACGACATCACCGTCGATGCACGGCTCGAACGCCATCATGTTCAGTGCCACCTCACCCCACGCGCCGCTCGACGCCTCCGTGGCGATGCGATCGGACAGGGTGCGCTGGGCGTCGACGAGGGCGTCGACGGGTACCGAGCCGAGCCCCTCCACCGTCGCCGAAACGCCGAGGGCCGACGCCAGCGCGGCCGAGACGGTGCCCGCGGTCTCCGCCGAGATGACGTGATGGCCGGCGCCGCTCTGCAGGACCGCGCGGTGGAACAGCCCCTCGGCGCGGGGCATCGACAGCAGCGTGCCGACGCTCATGGCACCCGCGGACTCTCCCGCGACGGTCACCCGCGCCGGGTCGCCGCCGTACGACGCGATGTGGTCCCGGACCCATTCGAGCGCCGCGACCTGGTCCAGCAGACCACGATTGGCGGGAGCGCCCTCGATCTGCGCGAAGCCGTCCACGCCGAGCCGGTAGTTGATCACCACGGCGACGACGCCGTCCCGCGCGAAGGCGGTGCCGTCGTAGGCGGGTACTGCGTTGCTGCCGTTCACGAAGGCGCCGCCGTGGATCCACACGAACACGGGCGCGGAGCCGGCGACGTCCGGCGAGTACACGGCGACGTTCAGGCACTCCTCGCCGGGCACCACGGGCTCGCTGAGGATCTCGCTGGTGGGCGGCCGGTACCCGACCTTCGGGACGGTGGCGCCGTGCTCGAGGGCGTCGCGCGTGCCGGACCACCGCGGCGGCGCGGTCGGCGCCTGGAATCGGTGCGGTCCGAACGGCGCCTCGGCATAGGGAACTCCGAGGAACGAGGCGATGCCGTTGTCGGTGCGACCGCGCACCTGGCCCTGGGCTGTGTCGACGGTGATCGTGTCCATGGCTCATGAGTACCACCCCGAGTGCCCCCACACCCCTCACATGACGCGAACACCCTCTCCAGCACGCTGGAGAGGGTGTTCGGGTGGTACAGGGAGTGTCAGCCGGCGGCAGGCTCGGCCGCCCGCAGATCCTTGCGCAGGATCTTGCCGGACGCCGACTTCGGCACCGTGTCGATGAACTGCACGCGGCGAACCTTCTTGTGCGGCGACACCTTCTCGGACACGAACGTCATGACGTCGTCCTCGGTGAGCTCGGCGCCCTGCTGCAGCACGACGAACGCCTTCGGTACCTCTTCGCCCTCGTCGTCGAGCACGCCGATGACGGCCGCATCGGCGATCTGCGGGTGCGTGAGCAGCAGCGACTCGAGCTCGGCGGGCGGCACCTGGTAGCCCTTGTACTTGATCAGCTCCTTGAGCCGGTCCACGATGCTGACGCACCCACGACCGTCGACGACGGCGATGTCGCCGGTGTGCAGGTACCCGTCGGCGTCGAGCGTCTCGGCCGTCGCAGCGTCGTTGTTCAGGTAGCCGGCCATGACGTTCGGGCCCTTGATCCACAGCTCACCGGGCTCGCTGACCTTGTCCGAGCCGGGCTCCGGGTAGGCCACCTCCTCGCCGGTGGCCGGATCGACGAGCTTGTTCTCCGAGTTGGCGACGGCGGTGCCGCAGCTGCTCAGCGGCATGTCGTCGCCGTCGAACGGGATGGCGTGCGAGACGGGGCTCAGCTCGCTCATGCCGTAACCCTGACGCACCTTGGTCTTCAGTCGCTTCGCGACGGCGTTGCCCAGGTTCTCGTCGAGGGCGGCGGCACCGGAGAACACCATTCGCACGCTGGAGATGTCGTACTGGTCCACCATCGGGTGCTTGGCCAGTGCGACGGCGACGGGCGGCGCGATGAAGAGGTAGGTGATCTTCTTCTCGGTGGTGAGGCTCAGGAACTGTTCGAGATCGAAGCGCGGCATCGTGACCAGCGACGCGCGCACCTTGAGGCCGAGGTTGAGCAGCACGGTCATGCCGTAGATGTGGAAGAACGGCAGCACGGCGAGCAGGACGTCGTCCCGGTTCGCGCCCATGCGCGGCTCGATCTGCGACACGTTGGCCACCAGGTTGCGGTGCGTGAGCATGACGCCCTTCGGCCGTCCCGTGGTGCCCGAGGAGTAGGGCAGCACCGCGAGGTGGGTGGACGGGTCGAAGCTGACGTCGGGCGCCTGTGCACCCTCGGTGAGGAGGTCACGCAGCGACTCGTGGCCCTCCGCGCCGTCGAGCACGACGATGCGATCGGCCGACAGACCGACCTGCTCCGCAGCGGCCTTCGCCTGCGGGAGCAGCGGCGAGACCGTGAAGATCATGGTCGCGGACGAGTCCGTGAGCTGCTTCGCGATGTCCTCGGCGTTGTACAGAGCATTGATCGTCGTGGCGATCGCACCGGCGCGCAGGATGCCGTGGAACACCGACGCGAACGCCGGCACGTTGGGCGAGTGCACCGCGACCACGTCGCCGACCTTCACTCCGCGCGAGGCGAGTGCGCCTGCGACTCCGTTGATCTGACCGACGAGAGTGCGGTAGTCGGTGACGGCGCCGCTGGGCCCGTCGATCAGGGCGGGGCGCGCGAGGTCGTCCTCGGTGAGGTCACCGAAGAGGAACTCGTAGACGCTCTGCTCGGGAATCTCGACGTCGGGGTACGGGCTGCGGAAACTCATGGAACTCCTCATCGGCACAGCAGGGACGACAGAAAGGCAACCTTAATGTGTCGGGCGGTCACATAAACATCCTTCGGACATTCCGGGTGACAGCCATCACACGAAGGAGCCTACCTGCACGGTGTCCGAATCAGTCCCGGTCGTCGTCGTCCGCTCGGTCCGCCGGCTGTACCCAGGACGTGGGCCCGTCGTCCGGCCTGCCGTTCACCAGATGCTCGAACGCCTTCAGGTTGTTCAGCGACTCGCCGCGCGAGACGCGCCACGCCCACTCGCGGCGGATGGACTCGGCGAAGCCCAGTTCGAGCAGCACGTTGAAATCGCCGTCGGCCGCCTCGAGCACCTGCCCGAGGATGCGGTCGATCTCGTCTCCCGTGACCGCGTGCGTCGACATCTTGCCGACGAGGTAGATGTCACCGATCTTGTCGATCGTGTAGTGCACTCCGTACAGACGGCGGTTGCGCCGCAACAGGTATCGGTACACGCCCTCGAAGTTCTCGTCGGGCTTGCGGCACACGAAGGCCTCGATGCGCACGCCGTGGTTGCCGACCGTCAGCATCGTCGAGGTCTTGAGCTTCTTCTCACCGGGAAGGTCCACGACGAACTGCGTGTCGGTGGCCCGGGAGTAGTCCAACTCCCGGTCGGCCAACACCGAGTCGATCAGTTCCGTCACCTGGTCGGTCGTCGTCACAGCGCTCTCACCGGTCCTGTCCGTCGTAGTCGCCACAGACCACGGGGTCTGCGAGGCGAGAACTCACCCGTCGGTCTCTCGACACCCGCGGTACGGCCGAATCTCCACGCCGCGCGGGCGTAGGTGTCCAGCAACGCGTCCGAGGTGTGTTCCCACGAGAAGTTCTCCGCATGTCGTGAGGCATTCGACGCCATCACGGTGCGCAGACGGTCGTCGGCGAGCAACGACTGCACCGCGGTGGCCCAGTCGGCCGGATCGTGGCCCTGCACCAGCACGCCGGTCTCCCCGTCCCGCACGGCCACACCGAGGCCCCCGACGTCCGCGGCGACCACCGGGACACCGCACGCCTGGGCCTCGATGGCCACGAGACCGAAGGACTCCGAATAACTGGGCACCGCAACGAGATCCGACGCGCGGTAGACGTCCGCCAGCCTGTCCGGGGGTTGCGGCGGGAGGAACGTCACCCGATCCTCGATGCCCAGCCGGCGACTCAGCTCGATGAGGGAGTCGGGCCGTTCCAGACCGGTGCCCGACGGGCCACCGACCACCAGCACGCGTACGCGCGACGACGGGTCCCGCCGGTGGATCTCGGCGACGGCCGCGACGAGGACGTCCGGCGCCTTGAGAGGTTGGATCCGTCCCACGAACGTCACGAGAGGGTCGTCGGCGTCCAGCCCCAGGGAGCGTCGAGCGGCGGCGCGATCGCCCGGCCGGAACATGCTCAGGTCCGCTCCCGGCGCGACGACGTCGATCTTGTCCTCGGCCGCGTCGTACAGATCGACGAGAGCCCGGGCCTCGTCGAGAGTGTTGGCCGTGAGCCGATCGGCTTCCTCGACGACCTGCTTCTCACCGATGCGGCGGGCCGCCGGTTCCGGCTTGTCCCCCGCCGCCACCGACAGATTCTTCACCGCGGCGAGCGTGTGCGCGGTGTGCACCAAGGGGACCTTCCACCGGTCGCGGGCGAGCCAGCCGACCTGCCCCGACAACCAGTAGTGCGAGTGGATCATGTCGTAGTGGCCCGGCTCGTGCCGTGCCTCCTCGCGCAGGACGCCCGCGGCGAAGGCGCAGAGCTGGGTGGGCAGGTCGTGCTTGTCGAGACCCTCGAACGGGCCGGCCGCGATGCTGCGCACCAGTACGCCGGGCGCGGCCTCGACCACGGGTTCGTCACGGGAGGACGTGGCCCGGGTGAAGATCTCCACCTCGACTCCGCGCGCCGCCATCTGCACGGCGGTCTGCAGGACGTACACGTTCATGCCGCCCGCGTCCCCCGTGCCGGGCTGCGCCAGCGGAGACGTGTGCAGCGACAACACGGCTACCCGATGCGGGCTGTGACGGCGGACCACCGTTCCAGTGTGCCCTGTCCGATTGCGTCGCAGGTGCGCGCCCACCCGGTCATCCCCCTACGGGCGTGCCGACACATGCGCGGGAACCCGCCGACATTCACAGCGCCGGGAACACGTACGCCACTGCCCCGCGGGAGTCATGGAAACATGTCGGAGGACCCTGCTAACTTCGCACACATGTTCGAACAGGGGTGGGCGACGCAGGATCCGGAGGCCATGGGACTACCCGGAACGCTCCTCGACGCACCCGCGAACACCCTCCTGTCCACGATGTCCTACGCCTCGGCCGGACTGTCCTATCTCGAATGGACCCGATACCGGGCCGCAGCGGAACTGCACACTCAACTCGTCGTTCCTCACGAGATGTCCGATCACCGCCGGATGGATGCGACGACTCACTGCGCCGCCCGCATCTCGGCCGTCCTGTCCGTCAGCCAGGGCGCCGGAGAAGGCATCCTGACCCGCGCAATTGCACTCCGAGACCGGCTTCCCCGCGTAGCCGAGTGCCTCCGCGACGGCCTCATCGCCCCCAAACACGTCCACACCATCATCGGCCGAACCGACCTCGTCGACGGCACCACGTACGTGCGGGAAGTCGACACCGAGATCGCCGCGGCCCTACAGCGACGCGGCTCGTGGTCGGACAAACGCATGCGGGACATGATCGACCGCATCGTCTACCGCCACGATCCCGACGCCGTCAGGGAACGACGTGTGCTCGCCGAGAACAACCGCAGCTTCTGGATCGACGCGGGACCCGACGGCATGGCATACATGGGCGCAACCATGACAGCCGACAATGCCGTCGTCATCGCTGCCGCGGTGGAGGAGTTGGCCGGACGCGTGTGTCGCAAGGATCCTCGCAGCAAGGGCGCCCGTTCCAGCGACGCCCTGTTCGCCCTCGCCACCCGCACAGCGTACGAGTGCCAGTGCGACGATCCGGACTGCTCCGCGCCCGGGTGGACCGGTGAGGACGGCCTGCTCACGTCTTTCATCGTGCACGTCGTCACGGACTCCACCACCATGGCCGGCGACACCGCCGCCGACGGCAATCCAGGGTTCCTCGTCGGCCACGGCGTCATCTCGCCCGACCACGTCGCCGACCTCGCCGATCGTGCCGACTCCGTCATCCGCCCCGTCTCGACCACCAACCCCGCATCACAGCCCGCCGATCCGTACCGCCCCTCCAGCGCCCTCGACACGTTCGTGCGCATTCGCGACCAGTACTGCACCTGGCCCGGCTGCAACCGTGGGGTGTGGACCGGCGATCTCGACCACATCGCGGAGTACGACCATGAGAATCCCGACGGCGGCGGCCAGACGACCGACGTCAACCTCGGCGGCAAATGCAGGTTCCACCACAACGTGAAGACGTTCGGCGACTTCGTCGACGATCAGTACACCGAGGACGACACGGGACGCGTCGTCTCCACCGTCACCACGCCCGAGGGCCTCGTCGTCCCGGGGCCGGCGCACAACGGATACGACATCCACCCCGGACTCGCCGACGTCACCTTCGAGACGCCCGATCCTCCACCAACGAGTCCGCCCCGCACTCCCCCCAGCAGACGCCGCACACGTCTGGCGGACAAACATGCCCGCCGGAGGAACGAACGCAACCGCAACCGACGGGCCCGCGAAGTCGCCGACACCGACGACCCCCCACCGTTCTGACATGCATCACGTGTGTGGACTAACCCAGAGAGTCGACGAAACCCGCCAGCTCGGACAGGAAGCGGGCCGGGTCCGCGACGAACGGACCGTGATCGACGCCCTCCCACCACGAGGTCGACGCACCGGGCACGACGGAGGCGGTGTGCCGACCCGCGCCGACGTCCACCACCGTGTCCGCCGTGCCGTGCATCACCAGGGTGGGGACGTCCAGCGCCGCCAGCGTCTCGTCGTGTCCCACGTGGCGCCGGAACACCGCGGACCGCACGCGTGGACGCGTCGCCAGGCTGGCGCCGAACAGTGCCTGAGCTGCGGCGCCGTGTCCTTCGCCGGGTCCGGTGAGGGCGTTGCCGAAACTCGCGAGCGCCCTGATGGCCACGCGCGAGTCCTCGCTCATCGCGCCGGGGATCGCCGCACGCATCGCCGTGCCGACGGCTCCGCCGGGTCGATCCGGACCGATCGCGGTGATCGCCGCGACGAAGACGACACCCGCCACCGCACCGGTGCCGTACACCGACAGGTAGTCGCACAGCACCAGACCGCCGTAGGACCAGCCCAGCAGGACCGCACCCGAGCGGATGCCCTCCTGCTCGAGAACGGCGTGCACGTCCCCGGCCCACAGCGCGGACCGGTCGTAACCGACGTCGGGGGCACCGGACATGCCGTGCCCGCGCAGGTCCACCGCGATGACGCGGTACCGCTCGGACAGGTCGGCGAGGAGGTCGTCGCCCCAGCAGGCTCCGCTCTGGGCCCAGCCGTGCAGCAGCACCAACGGTCGAGCCGAGACGTCTCCCGTGACGCGGTAGACCAGGGATGTTCCGTCGCGCCCGAGCGCCTCTCGTATTGCCATGCCACCAACATATTGGGCGCACGTTGTGGGATGTCAGAAGGGCTCGTGCAGCGGCCTGAGCAGCGTCGACTCGTCGGTAAAGTTCCGTCGTGACCGAAACACACCAGCGCTCCATCTCGCCGAAGACGGGCGAATGGCGTGACCTCAACCGGTACTACTGGCCGTGGGCTCTCATCGCTCCGATGCTTCCGCTCATCTCCGTGGGCATCGTCTTCGGGCTGCAGTGGTGGGCACCGGGAGTGTCACAGGTCGCGTGGTGGTCGGGTCCCCTGTTCCTCTACGTCGTGGTCCCCATCGCGGATCGCATCGTCGTCCCGTTCGACGAGAATCCGCCCGAGGATCTGGTCGAGTCTCTCGAGGCCGACTTCTGGTATCGCGGCTGCGTCTACGCCTACATCCCCATGCAGTTCTTCGGCATCGGGCTGTCGTCCCATCTACTGACGGCCGACGACCTCTCGTGGCTCGGGCTCGAGAACGGCCTGTCACTCGCCTCGAAGATCGGCGTGGCGCTGACCATCGGACTCGTCGGCGGCATCGGCATCAACACGGCGCACGAGCTCGGTCACAAGAAGGTCGAGTACGAACAGTGGCTCTCGCGCATCGTGCTCGCGCAGAGCTTCTACGGGCACTTCTACGTCGAACACAATCGCGGGCATCACGTCCGGGTCGCCACTCCGGAGGATCCGGCGAGCTCGCGTCTCGGTGAGACCCTGTGGCAGTTCTACCCCCGCAGCGTTCTCGGCGGATTCCGTTCCGGGTGGGCACTCGAGCGAGATCGTCTGCACCGCACCGGGAAGCGCACCTTCTCCTTCTCGAACGCGAATCTCACCGCCTGGCTCATGAGCCTCGCCCTGTGGGGTGCGCTGGTCGGCGTGTTCGGTGTCGAACTGCTGCCGTTCCTGGTTCTGCAGGCGGTGTACGGGATCTCGCTGCTCGAGGCCGTCAACTACCTCGAGCACTACGGGCTGCTGCGGCGCACCAAGGAGAACGGACGCTACGAGCGCTGCACTCCGGAACACAGCTGGAACAGCGACTACGCCGTCTCCGACATCTTCCTCTACCACCTGCAACGACACAGCGACCATCACGCCAACCCCACGCGCCGGTACCAGGTGCTGCGGAGCATGCCCGAATCTCCGCAGCTCCCAGCGGGTTACGCGCCCCTGATCCTCGTGTCGTACTTCCCGTTCCTGTGGCGGGCGCTGATGGACAAGCGCGTGGTCGCGCACTACGACGGCGACCTCCGGCGCTCCAACATCCAGCCCGCGAAGCGGGAGAAGTACCTCGCGAAGTACCCCGCGCCGACGCGGTAGCTACTTCTTCCGGCGCCGACTACCGCCGTGCCAGTCCTGCTGCACGCCCGCCTCGTCCTCGCTCACACCGAGAGCCCGCAGCTGGGGTAGCTCCCGCAGACTGCGCTTCAGCTCCGCGAATCCCGGGAACCGTGCCAGTCCCACGACGTGGTCCCACAACTCGACCGCGTCGTCGTCCGACGGGAGCCGGCTGATGACCGGGCCGAAGAACGCCACACCCTCGGGCGGCTCGACGTGGATGATCGGTGTTCCGACGTCCTTGCCCGTGAGAGACAGCGCCTCGTCTGTCGACGCCTGGATCTCCTCGTCGAACGACGTGTCGTCCAGTGCCCGGACGTGATGCTCGGGCAGGCCGAGGCCGGCGAGGATCGGTGCGAGGAACTCGGCCGTTCCGCGGTGCGCGTGAGCACCGGCCTCGTCGGGCACCGGCTCCGCATCGAAGATCCGCGCGCCGAGCGCGGCGTACAGCGGGCCCATCGCCTCCCGGCCGTGCTCGGCCCGCACGCTCGCGGCAGCCCGGAGCAGCCGGAGCCCCGCAGTGTGTCCCGCCTCGTACTCCGGCGGGAAGTGCGTCGAGTAGTCGATGTGCGCGTTGAGTTGTCGCAGGGAGATGAAACTCCAGTCGACGGTGTAGTCCCGTTGCGCCTGGACGAGGCGGACCCACCTGCTGGTCATCCAGGCGAACGGGCACACCGGGTCGAAGTAGAACCGGAGATCGGGTGCTGTCATGTCCGCAGTATTCCCCGTGCGATCAGCGCTGAGCGTCGATCTTCCGCATCGTCACCACGGGATCGGCGTAGAGCGAGCCGAGGGACACCGCCGCCGCAGCGTGGTCCTGCACGCGCTTGCCGAAGCTGGTGACCCGCACTCGCCGCGACGTCGCGACCGAACTGGAGGACTCGAACGCGGCCTCGACGCGCTCCATCGCCGCCGGATACGCGGTGAACGCCTGACCGCCCACCTGCACGCTGTCGGGGTTGACGACATCGTGCACCAACGCCAGTGCGCGACCCAGCGCATCGGCGCGGTCGTTCAGAAGTCCCTGTGCCACAGTGGAACCCGTGCGCGCCGCCAGGTACACCGCGGCGATGGAACGCTCCGACTC
The DNA here is from genome assembly GCF_030818285.1 of Rhodococcus sp. SORGH_AS_0301. Taxonomy (NCBI): domain Bacteria; kingdom Bacillati; phylum Actinomycetota; class Actinomycetes; order Mycobacteriales; family Nocardiaceae; genus Rhodococcus; species Rhodococcus sp. SORGH_AS_0301. The sequence continues at coordinate 105,143 of NZ_JAUTAC010000002.1, read as the reverse complement.
GTCCAGCAGTCCGGCGCGCTGCGCCGCGGCCACGACGGCCCGATCGCTCACGGTCGCCTCGAGGCATCCCGTACGCCCGCAGTCGCACACGGCGTCCGAGCCGGTCGGTAGATGAGCGATCGACCCCGGGCCGCCCGCGGGGGTGTGCACCCGACCGTCGATGGTCAGCGCCAACCCCGTCATCTCCCGCGCATAGAAGTACAGCGACGTACCCGGCCGGCCGCCGACAGACCCACCGGCCTCCGACCTTCCCGCATCCTCGGGGGCCGACTCCGTCGCGAGCAGCAACTCCGACGCCGCCATCGCCTCGACGTGGGGCGCCACGGCCACCACGGCACCGAGCCGCTCGCCCAGGACCGCGCCCACCGGGGCGTCGGACCAGGCGAGGCGAGGGTGATCGACGGTGCCCTTCTGCACGTTCACGCGGCCACCGATGGCGACACCCACGAACAGGATGCGGCGCCGGTGCCACCGTGCGGCGAAGGACGCGGCACTCTCCGCGATGGAGCGCAGTGCGCCGGCGTGCGGGCCGGAGGGTGTGGCGATCTCGACGCCGCCGAGCACGGTGCCGCGCAGGTCGACGGCGACGATGCGCGTGGTGGTCGCGCCGATGTGCACCCCGAGGGTGCACTGCCCCTCGTGGTCCACCTCCACCGGAACGCGGGGACGCCCGACGGCGCCGGACGTGGACAGATTGGCACGCTCACGCAGCAGCCCTGCGGCGATGAGCGCACTGACGTGGCGGTTGACGGTGGCGGTGCTGATGCCGGTGGCCGAGACGATGACGTCGCGCGACACGGGGCCGCGCTGCACCACGGCGCGCAGGACGACGGCGGCCGGAGTGTCGCTGACGCGCAGTTCGGGCGCGACGACGCGCGCCGGCCTCGGCCGGTGGGGACGTCCGTACGGGGACCGCGTGGCGGAACCCGGCGTACGAGAAGCAGAACTCTGAGCGAGAACGGTGGGGGCAGACATGGGAATCCCTCGAGAGCGAGACGGATGGGCCGGGAGCCTGGGAACGAGGCCGGTCACACCCGATCGTCAGACCTCACATGGAGGTCGTCCGTCGACGCGCGATCAGACTCGTGAGAGACCGCGTCGACAACAGAGTTCGCGAGCGAGAGGCAGACGGGAACCGAGCGCGGCGGTCACATACGTGACCCGCGGTGCGGACTTCCTCGCTGGTGCCATGACCGAAAAGTAGCACCGATGTCGCCGCGCTGCAGAATCGCCTCTTTCGCTCGAGGTGATTCGAAGGGTGGACAACCTGCGACTTCGGCATGACAGTGAGCCCATGAAGACCGTAAAACTGGGCGCCAACATCGGCGCACGCATCGACGACGTGCGGATCGGCGGCGATCTCCCGGACGAGATCGTGCACGAGATCAACGAGGCGCTGCTCGAGCACGAGGTCGTGTTCTTCCGCGGCCAGCATCACGTGGACGAGAAGGTGCAGTACGCGTTCGCCGAGCGGCTCGGGATCCCCACCACCCCGCACCCCACGGTCCGGTCGCGCGGAACCCGCACTCTCGCCATCGATTCCACGTACGACAAGGCGGACAGCTGGCACACGGACGTGACGTTCGTCGACCGCGTGCCGAAGGCGTCGATCCTGCGGGCCGTGCACCTGCCCCCGTACGGCGGCACCACCACCTGGGCGTCGGCGACCGCCGGCTACGAGCAGCTGCCGCCCGCGATGAAGGCCCTCGCGGAGTCGCTGTGGGCCGTGCACACCAACATCTACGACTACGCGGCGACCGCTGCCGAGAAGTCCGTCACGTCGACGGCCGAGCGCTACCGCGCGGAGTTCCGCAGCGAGTACTTCGAGGTCGAGCATCCCGTGGTGCGCGTGCATCCCGAGACGGGGAAGCGCGCGATCCTGCTGGGCCACTTCGCCAAGTCGTTCCCGGGCCTCTCCTCCAAGGAGTTCCGCGCACTCTTCGAGCTGCTGCAGGACCGGGTGACCCGCCTGGAGAACACCATCCGGTGGTCGTGGGAGCTCGGCGACATCGCCATCTGGGACAACCGGTCGACCCAGCACTACGCCGTCTCCGACTACGACGACCAGTACCGCCGCCTCGAGCGCATCACCCTCGCGGGCGACGTTCCCGTCAGCGTGCAGGGCGAGTACTCGCGCGTCGTCGCCGGCGACGCGTCGGGCTACAGCGCGATCGCGAGCTGACGCGATCTAGCCTGGTTCCCATGACCAGCGTTCCGACGACACCGTCGACCCAGACCGACCGCCCCACCGCCGTCGTCACCGGAGCCAGCTCCGGGATCGGCGCCGCCACCGCGCGGACACTCGCCGCCGGCGGCTATCACGTGGTCGTGGGCGCCCGCCGCGTCGACCGCCTCGAGGCACTGGCCGAGGAGATCGACGGCACCGCCCTCGCCCTCGACGTGACCGACGAGGACTCCGTCGCGGCCTTCACCTCGGTGCTGCCGCGTGTGGACGTCCTGGTGAACAACGCGGGCGGCGCGAAGGGCCTCGCCCCGATCCTCGAGGCGGACCTCGACGACTGGCAGTGGATGTGGGAGACCAACGTCGTCGGCACGCTGCGCATGACCAAGGCGCTGCTGCCCAAGCTGATCGAGTCCGGTAACGGTCTCGTCGTGACCATCACGTCCATCGCCGCGTTCGAGACGTACGACAACGGCGCCGGGTACACCACGGCCAAGCACGCACAGGGCGTGCTGCACCGGACGCTCCGCGGCGAACTGCTGGGCACGCCCGTGCGTCTGACCGAGATCGCTCCGGGCGCGGTGGAGACGGAGTTCTCCCTCGTCCGCTTCGACGGTGACGAGGAGAAGGCCGCGAAGGTCTACGAGGGCATCGACCCGTTGGTGGCCGCCGACATCGCCGAGATCATCGGCTTCGTGGCGTCCCGCCCCTCGCACGTGAACCTCGACACCATCGTCGTGCGCCCGCGCGATCAGGCCCCGAACGGCCGTTTCAGCCGCCGGACCTGATTCTCACGCGGCAGTCCGACTCTCACGCGGCAGTCAGGGCGCTCATGCTCTGCCATGTGGGCCAGTCGATCGCCCAGTCGTAGATGTCGCCGTCCGCCGCCGAGAGATCGATGCGCGTGCCGGTGACCTCGACGGGGTCACCGTAGACGGCCATCTGGAAGTACGTCTGCGCGTCCTCGGTGGAGAGGTTGATACAGCCGTTGGTCACGTTGGACGAGCCCTGCACTCCCGTGGTCAGCGGATTGGCGTGGATGAACTCGCCGTTGTTCGAGATGCGGGTGGCCCACCGTTCCCGCACGTTCTCGTAGTACGGCGGGTTGGACATCAGGAAGTCCTCGTACTTCTCGGTGACGACGTGGATGCCGCTGCGCGTGACGTTGCGGTCCTCGTTGCCCTCGCCGTAACTCACCGGGATGTCCATGACGGTCTGGCCGTCGCGCACCACCTGCATGCGGTGGCTGGTCGCATCGGCGACGACGACCTGGCTCCGACCGATGGTGAAGTTCACCGTGACGTCCGAGTCGCCGTAGGCGCCGCCGCCGTAGTTCACGCCGTAGAGCTTCGCCGACACGTCGACGGTGGTGCCGGGGGCCCAGTAGTTCTGCGGACGCCAGTGCACGCGGGACCCGCCGTCGTCGGGCAGCCAGGCCCACGAGCCGGCCGTCGGCGGGTTCGTGGTCACCGTCAGCGCCTTCTCGACCGCCTTCTTGTCGACGATCGCGTCGTCGAACTTCAGGATGATCGGCGCCGCGACACCGACCTCCTGGCCGTCACCGATGTTGGTGGAGACCGACGTGATCGACTGCGGTGCCACCGTGCCGAGAGTGCCCTCGACCGGCACCGGCTTGCCGTCGCTGCCGACTGCCGTCCCTGCCCACGTGTAGACCGCGTCGTACCCGAGGGGCTCGGTGACGGTGAACGTCGTCTTCGCCGGGTCCAGCGTTCCCGCGACGGCGCGGCCGTCGGCGGTGGTGAGCGACACGGCCTCGAAGGTGCCGTTCGCGACCGAGACGGAGATCGGAGCGGTGGGTGAGACGTCGGTCGCACCGGCCGCCGGTGCGTAGGTCACCGCCGCCACGGGCGCGGCCTCGGTGGTCGGCGCGGCGCTCTCCGAGGACCCGGGTGTGCCGGAGCACCCCGCGACCAGCGCGATCACGAGTGCCAGCACGGCCAGGACGGCTGCGTACGGTGTTCTCCCCTGCATCTTCACGGGGACGACGTTACCTGTGGCAACAGACCGATCAGTCGAGCGTGCAGTTCACCAGGCGGCACTCGGGGATCAGCGTGATGCCGTACTTCTCCTGCACACCCGCGCGCACGTGCGACGCGAGGGCGGTGACGTCCGCTGCACTCGCGCCGCCCCGGTTGGTGACGGCCAGGACGTGGCGGGTGGAGAGGGTGGCCCGTCCGGTGCCGACGCGCTCGCCGTACCCGCGGGAGAACCCGGCGTGCTCGATGAGCCAGGCAGCACTGAGCTTGATGCCCTTCGGGTCCGTGAACTGCGGCGATCCGAGTGCCTCGGGCGGTACGGACGACACGATCGGGTTCAGGAAGAAGGACCCGACACTCCACGAGTCGTGCTCCGCCTCGTCCCACACCATGCCGCGATCGGTCCGCAGAGCGATCACGGCATCGCGCACCTCGCGCGCCGAGACGCTCTCTCCGATGCGCACGCCGAGCCGCTCGGCGAGCGCCGCGTAACGCACCGGTGCCGACTCGTCGCTGCGTCGGAGTGCGAACGTGACATCCACCACGACGTAGCGATCGGTGTACTTGAAGGCCGACGACCGGTGCGAGCCGAAGCCGCAGCGTGCGTTGTCCCACACCTCGACCTCCCCGCTCTCCCGGTCGAGCACCGTCACCGACTCGAGCCAGTCCGAGGTGGAGGCGCCGTACGCGCCGACGTTCTGCACGGGCGTTCCGCCGGTGCTGCCCGGGATGCCGGAGAGTGCCTCGATGCCGGCGAGCCCGTGATCGAGCGCGGTGCGGACGACCAGATCCCACTCGACTCCGGCGTCCACGTGCATCCTGGTGCCCTCGACCCGGAGCCCGGACGTCGCGACGCGGACGACGGTGCCGTCGAAACCGTCGTCTCCGACCAGCAGGTTCGAGCCGCCGCCGATGACGAGCACCGGAGTTCCGGCCGCGTCGGCGCTGCGTACGGCGTCGACGAGCTCCTGCGAGGTGGTCGCCTCGACGAGACGTCCGACGGGGCCACCGACGTGGATCGTGGTGAGGTCGGCGAAGGACACGGGGCGGTGCGCGGCCGTCACGGAGCCGGGATCGCCGGTCTCCGGAGCTGTCGCGGACTGGAGGGGACTGCTCGTCACGGGGGTGAACGCTACCCGGCGCTGCCCCCGCCTCGTCGTGAGCACCGGGTGTGCACGCCTACCATGGTCACCGAACCAGGTTCCATATTTCGGGAGGATTCACGTGCAGGTCACCAGTGTCGGACACGCGGGATTTCACATCCAGACGTCTGCGGGGTCCATCCTGTGCGATCCGTGGGTAAACCCGGCGTACTTCACGTCGTGGTTCCCGTTCCCCGACAACTCCCAGCTCGACTGGGACGAGCTCGGCAACTGCGACTACCTGTACGTCTCGCATCTGCACAAGGACCACTTCGATCCGAAGCACCTGGCGAAGCACGTCAACAAGGACGCGGTCGTGCTGCTCCCCGACTACCCGGTGCCGGACCTGCGCACGGAGCTGGAGAAGCTCGGTTTCACCTCGTTCTTCGAGACGACCGACTCGGTCAAGCACACGGTGTCCGGCCCCAAGGGCGACCTCGACGTCATGATCGTGGCGCTGCGCGCTCCTGCCGACGGACCCATCGGCGACTCGGGTCTGGTGGTGAGCGACGGTGAGACCACCGCGTTCAACATGAACGACGCCCGGCCGGTCGACCTGGACATGATGACCGAAGCCTTCGGCCACATCGACGTCCACATGCTGCAGTACTCCGGCGCCATCTGGTACCCGATGGTCTACGACATGCCGCAGCGCGCCAAGGACGCGTTCGGGACGCAGAAGCGGCAGCGTCAGATGGACCGGTGTCGGCAGTACATCGAGCAGGTCGGCGCCACGTGGGTCATTCCGTCCGCAGGTCCCCCGTGCTTCCTCGACGACGAGCTGCGCTCGCTCAACGACGTCTACGGCGATCCGGCGAACATCTTCCCCGACCAGATGGTGTTCCTCGACCAGATGCGCCGCCACGGCCACGACAAGGGCCTGCTGATGATGCCGGGAACCACGGCGGACTTCTCGGGTTCCGACCTGAACGAGCTGGCGCACCCGCTGCCCACCGACGAGGTGGAGGCCATCTTCACCACCGGCAAGGCCGACTACATCGAGGCGTACGCGCAGCGCCAGGCCGACGTCATCGCGGCCGAGAAGGCATCGTGGGCGACCGCGGCGGGCGAGCCGCTGCTAGGGCCGTTGCGCGCACTGTTCGAGCCGATCATGGCGCAGACCGACCAGATCTCCGACGGCATCGGCTACCCGGTGGAGCTGAATCTGACGGGCAGGCCGGAGGCCGGTCGACCTCCGGTGGCTGCCGACAGAGTGGTGCTCGATTTCCCGAAACGCATCGTGCGCGAACCGATCCAGGACGAGAAGTTCCGCTACACGTTCGAGATTCCGGCCGAGCTGGTCCGCACGGTGCTGCGGGACGGGGAGTCCGACTGGGTCAACTCGATCTTCCTGTCGACGCGGTTCCGGGCGAAGCGGGTCGGTGGCTACAACGAGTTCCTGTACACGTTCTTCAAGTGCCTCACCGACGAGCGCATCGCCTACGCGGACGGCTGGTTCGCCGAGGCACACGACGACACGGCCACCATCGTCAAGGACGGCTGGGAGATCCAGCGGCGCTGCCCGCATCTCAAGGCGGATCTGTCGAAGTTCGGTGTCATCGAGGGCACCACGCTCACGTGCAATCTGCACGGCTGGGACTGGAACCTCGAGACGGGCAAGTGCCTCACGTCGAAGGGCCACCCGCTGCGGTCCGAGCGCGCCGCGCAGAGTTAATCTCAGCTCATGCCACGCAGGTTCGATCACACGGTCCCGTCCACGCTCGCCGCGTCCGACGTCCACGCCGCCCTCACCACCGAGCAGTACTGGAGCGATCGGCTCGAGGCCGTCGGCGGCCCCAAGGCACAGCTGAACGACGTGACCGTCGCAGGCGACGACGCGGACAGCCGCACGGTGTCGGTGTCGATGACCCAGGCCATCGCGGAGGAGTTCCTGCCCGGCGCCATCACCAGCATCCGCCCGGGCGATCTGATCATCCACCGGACCGAGTCGTGGGGTTCCCTCGACGCGCAGGGTGCCTCGGGCACCTTCGAGGCCAAGGTCGAGGGCGCCCCGGCGTCCATCACGGGCACCCTGGCACTGCGCTCGAAGGGCTCCGCATCGAGCCTGACGGCGACGGGTCAGGCCGAGGTCAAGGTGCCGATCTTCGGCGGCAAGATCGAACAGGCTGTCATCGAGCAGGTTCTCGCGCTGATCGACGCCGAGCAGGAGTTCACCGACACCTGGGCGCCGGAGCACCTCTGACTCACCGGTAACCTCATCGACCATGGCACGTCGCATGAACTACTCGGCTCGTCTCCCGTTCACCACAGAGCAGGTGTACGGGGCGCTGACGACGCGTGACTACTGGGACGCGGTGATCGAGGAGCTGCGCAAGTACTCGGAGAACGAGCTCACGCGCTTCGATGTCACGGCGGACGGTGTCGACGTGGTCATGCGGCACATCATTCCGCGCGACACGCTGCCCGACGTCGCGCAGGCGGTGATGAAGAAGGACATGGTCATCACCCGCAACATCCATCACGACGCGTACTCGGAGACCACCGCCGGGAAGTACGACGCGTCGATTCCCGCCGGCCCGGGCAGCCTCACCGGCACGACGTCCCTCTTCGCCACCGAGGCCGGCTCCACGTTGCGCACCACGTCCGAGGCCAAGGTGTACATCCCCTTCATCGGCGGGAAGCTCGAACAGTTGATGCTCGTCAACCTCGTCGATCTGTGGCGGGGCGAGGGCGAGGTCACGCACGACTGGCTCACGAAGAATGCCTGACCGGCGGGTAGGCCGGAGGCCGGTCGGGATGAGCGGGTAGGCCGGAGGCCGGTCGGGATGAGCGGAACGAACTGCTGGGCACTGTGATCTCCCGGATCGGTCCGGAGGGTGTGGTCACTCGCGGGACGACCAACATCAACCGGTTGCGGCGCAGTGATCGCCGACTGGTGCACGATCCCGACGTCCGAGCGTTGCTCCGCGGCGCGACGTGTCCCCTGGTCGTGGACCTGGGCTACGGCGCCAGTCCGGTCACCACTCTGGAGTTGGCCGCGCGACTGCGCACCGTCCGTGCGGACGTCGCCGTCGTCGGGCTGGAGATCGAGCCGTCCCGCGTCGTCCCCGATCGGGACGGTGTCTCCTTCCGCCGCGGCGGCTTCGAACTCGCAGGACTGCGGCCACACCTGGTGCGCGCGTTCAACGTGCTGCGTCAGTATCCCGAGGACGCGGTACCGGGTGCGTGGGCACGCATCACCTCCGCTCTCGCGGACGGCGGCCTCCTCGTCGACGGCACGTGCGACGAACTGGGGCGTCGGGCCACGTGGGTCACCGTGGACGCGTCGGGACCGCGCAGTCTGACCATCGCGTGGGATCCGTTCACGGTGGAGCGGCCGTCGGACATCGCGGAGCGGCTGCCGAAGGTCCTGATCCACCGCAACGTCGCGGGCGAGCGCGTGCACGAGGTGCTGCGGGCGGCCGATCGGGCGTGGGACGTGGCGGCGCCGCTGGCACCGTTCGGACCCCGCGTGCGGTGGCGTGCGGCGCTGACAGCCCTGGCGGCGCAGGGACTTCCGGTCACCGTGCCGCGCCGACGACTGCGGGACAACGTGCTCGCGTTACCGTGGTCGGCCGTCGCTCCCGCCGAGGACACGCAGTAGCGCGTCGACCTTGAGGTGCATCTCGTCCACCTCGTCCTGCGGGTCGGACAGCGAGACGACGGCGCCGCCAGTTCCCACCGACGCCCGGCCGTCCGCGAGCACCACGGTCCGGATGACGATGGACAGGTCCGCCGCGCCGGTGAGCGAGAACCAGCCCAGCGCACCGGAGTACACGCCGCGCGGCCCGCCCTCGAGGCGGTCGATGATCTCCATCGTGCGGCGCTTCGGGGCGCCGGTCATCGATCCGCCCGGGAACGCCGCGCGCACACAGTCGACGGCCGAGAGCCCCGGGCGCACCCGACCCTCGACCGTCGAGACCAGTTGGTGCACATGGGTGTGGCTCTCCACGTCGAAGAGCACCGGCACGTGCACCGACCCGGGCACGCACACCTGATTCAGGTCGTTGCGGACCAGATCGACGATCATGATGTTCTCGGCGCGGTCCTTCTCGCTCGTCGCCAGGTCGAGGCGCGCGGCCGCGTCCTCCGCCGGCGTGCGCCCGCGAGCCCGAGTTCCCTTGATGGGCTTGGAGTCCACGACGCCCGACGCCGTGATCCGCAGGAAGCGCTCCGGTGACGCGCTGAGTATCGCCAGCCCGGGGAATCGCAGGAACGCCGCGTACGGGGCGGGACTGGCGCGCCGCACCGCGAGGTAGAGGTCGGCGGCGTCGCCGTCGAACGGCACGCTCATCTCGTTGGTCAGACAGATCTCGTAGCTCTCCCCCATCGTGATCTGCTCCAGGCAGTCCGCGATCGCCGCGCGATACGCGCCGTCGTCGTGCCGGGTGTCGATCACCGACGGCAGCGCGCCGAGGGGGGTGTCGGACACGGCCGGGCGACCGCGCTCCGAGCGGGGCATCGCGGTCACGGCCGCGGCGGTCTCGTCCAACCATCCGAGCGCCGCGGTGTCGTCGCCACCGACGAGTGTGAGGGTGAGCAGATAGGTGCACCGATCACGGTGGTCGAGTGCGATGAGTCTGTCCGCGAACATCATTCGCGCATCGGCCGTCGGCGACGCATGCGCCGCCGCTCCGCCCGTCTCGGCCTTGAGCTCGTAGCCGAGGTGACCGACGTAGCCGAGGGCGAAGTCGAACGGCACCGCGGGCACCCGGTCGACGGCCCGCGCCGCGATCTGTTCCCCGAGGTGGTCGAGGAACGACGTGACCGTCTCCTCGGTCGTGCCGTCGGCGGTCGTCGTCGTCACGCACGAGGTGGCGACGTCGTACGACACGTCCTCCGCCAGTGGGCCGTCACCGGGTCCGAGGTAGGAGAACCGAGCACTGCCGTCGAGCTCGGCGCTCGAGTCGAGCCAGAACGTGGACCGTCCGCGGAGTGGGCGCGCCACCTCCTCGGGGTCCGGTAGCACGTCGAGACGGCGCACGAGCACCCGGTAGCGGGGGTCGCGCACGACCGGGTCACGCGGCGCCACGGTCGGCGCGGAGGTGTGGGTGCTCGGGCGGGCGTCCCGCGCGAGGTCGAGAAAGTTGGCGATCACCTGCAGTCCACGTTCCGTGCCGATCGACTCGGGATGGAACTGCACTCCCCACAGCGGCCGTGACCGATGACGCAGCGCCATCATCACCCCGTCGTCGGTCCACGCCGTCGCCTCGAGCTCGTCGGGCAGGGCCGTGATGGTGAGGGAGTGGTACCGCACCACGCGCAGGGGCGACGGCAGGCCGGCGAAGAGATCGGTGCCGTCGTGCCGCACGTCGGACATCCGGCCGTGCATGGGCTCGGGTGCCAGATCGACGACGCCACCACAGCTGTCCGCGATGCCCTGATGCCCCAGACACACCCCGAGAAGCGGCAGACCACCGTCCCGGATCACCCTGCTGCTGACGCCCATGTCGGCCGGGCGACTCGGGCGGCCCGGGCCTGGCGAGACGACGACGGCGTCCACCCGGTCCAGCGGGAGGGAGGACCACGGGACGTCGTTGTGCACGACGATGGGGGCGGTGCCGGACACCTGCTCCAGGTACTGGGCCAGGTTGTGGGTGAACGAGTCGTAGTTGTCGATCAGCAGCGTGCGCATGAGAGGAACATCCTCTCAGCGCAGCGCCGTCTCCACCCGCTCGGCCACCCGGTCACCGCACTCCACAGCCTGCTCGAAGAGATCGTCGACGACCAGTCGTCCGAGCACCAGACCGTCGGCGACCACTTCGTCGAGGGTGAACTGCGAGATACCGCCCGCCGCGAGATCCAGCACGGTGCGGACCGGCGTCGTCATGCGGAAGGCACCGGAGAGCTCGATGTCCGCGCCCGTCAGGCGTCCCCGATGGATCGCGAGGCGCTGGTCGTGCGCTCGGGCCGTCCCACTGACCCGGACGTGGACGAACTGCGGGTGCAGGCTGCCCATGCCGTGCAGCTCGGCCGCGCTCTGGTGGGAGATCACCGCGGTGGCGCCCAGCCACACGCACCACTTCGAGTACTCCTCGAGATCGTGGCTCGGCCAGTCCGACAACCGCAGCAGATCGGTCTCGACCCGCGTCCAGGATCCGTCGGCGACGTGCGCCTCGATCTCGCACGGCAGATACCCGGCATCGAGCGCGTGAGCTGCGGTGAAGTACCCGTCCTGTTCGGCGACCACGCCGTCCAGACGTTCCGCCACATCGTCGCCCGCCATGCTCGAAGAGCCTACGTGGTTGTGTCACGCGTCACAGAGAAATGGCGCTGTCGCCGTGCACCCGATCGGCCGGTCCACAGAGGAACCTCAGAGATGTCGTCCACACTGTCTCTCATGACTCACGACACCGCACCCAGACGACGCTCCCGGGTGCCTCTCATCGCCGGAGTGCTGGTCATCGTCGTCATCGCGGCACTCGTCGGCGGCGAGTTCTATGCCCGCAACCGCGTCGAGAACTGCCTCACGACCCAGTTCGAGAGCGAACTCGGCTCACAGATCGACGTCGGCCTCGGCCTGCAGCCCGTCCTGTTCTCCCTCGCGACCGAGAAGTTCTCGTCCGTCGACATCTCGAGCGACGACACGAAGTTCGGGCCCGCACAGGACATGCAGGTCCAGGCGACCGTGAACGACGTCGACCTCACCTCCACGGACACCACGTCCGGTCAGATCGGCAGCAGTTCGGCCGACGTCACGTGGTCGACCGGCGGCATCCTCGCGACCCTGCAGGAGCAGGGAGTCGGCAGCGTCGTGTCCGGTGTGACCAGCGATCCCGCCGCCGGAACGCTGAAGTTCGCCATCGTCGGTGGACTGGCGGAACTCACCGTGAAGCCCGTGGTGCAGGGCGACACGATCGAGGTCCAGACCACGGACGCGTCGATCCTCGGCATCGGCATTCCCACCGACCTCGCGGACAGCGTCGTCTCGGTGCTCACGGACAGCCTGCAGGCGTACCCGCTCGGCATGACGCCGGACGCCCTCGAGGTGACCGACACCGGGATCCACATGACCCTCAGCGGCGGCCAGTACACGATCCCCGCCGCGCAGGGCGGTCAGCAGCAGGTCACCTGCTAGTCGGCGAAGCCGTCCAACACGCTGCGGGTCCCGGACAGGCCCAGTCGGGTGGCGCCGGCCTCGATCATCGCTCGGGCGGTGTCCGCATCGCGGATCCCGCCCGACGCCTTGACACCCAGGCGGCCACCGACGGTGCGGGCCATCAGACTCACGGCCTCCGTCGACGCTCCACCCGCGGGATGGAACCCCGTGGACGTCTTGACGAAGTTCGCGCCGGCCCGCTCCGCCGCCCGGCAGCACTCGATCACCGCGCGCTCCCCGTCCGCCGACGCGAGCAGCGCCGCCGACTCGATGATCACCTTCAGGACGGCGTTCTCGCCCATCGCCTCCCGGACGGTGATGATGTCCGCCAGGACGGCGTTGAAGTCACCCTCCACCGCGGCGCCGACGTCGATCACCATGTCGACCTCGCGCGCCCCGTGCTGCACCGCCAGACGCGCCTCCGAACCCTTGATCAACGAGTGGTGCTTTCCGGACGGGAACCCCGCCACCGCGGCGACCACCAGGTCACCCGTGTCACGAACCGGGAGCATCGACGGCGACACGCAGACCGCGAGGACGCCCAGATCCTTCGCCTCCGCGACGAGCGCCCGGACGTCGGCGACCGTCGCCTCGGGCTTGAGCAGAGTGTGATCGACCATGCGGGCGACGTCGGTGCGCGTGAGGGTTGTCATGCGCTCCACCTTTCCAGACGGAGGCCGGTCGGGATCGGTCAGGAAGGGACGGGTGTCAGTGAGACAATGGCGCCCATGCCGCCCGAATCTCCACGCTCCGACTCTCGCCGCTACGTCCTCACCCTGGGCTGCCCCGACCGCACGGGCATCGTCGCGCGCATCTCGACCTTCCTGGCCGATCTCGGGGGCTCGATCGTCGAGGCCGCCTATCACGCCGACGCGGACAGTGGCTGGTTCTTCACCCGTCAGGCCGTCGCGGCCTCGTCGATCGACATCGGAGTCGACGAGCTGCGCGCACGGTTCGCGGCGGTCGCCGCGGAGATCGGCCCGGAATCCGAGTGGTCGCTGCACGATTCCGGAGAGCGCAAGAAGGTCGTGCTCCTGGTGAGCAAGGAGGGACACTGCCTCCACGATCTGCTCGGGCGCGCCGCCGGCGGAGAACTGCCGGCGACCATCGAAGCGGTCATCGGAAACCACCCCGATCTCGAATCCGTCACGCGCGCACACGGTGTGCAGTTCCACCATGTTCCGTTCCCCGAGGACCCCAGCGAGCGCGGGCCCTCCTTCGACGCGCTCCGCGACCTCGTCGACGGCTACTCCCCCGACGCGGTGGTGCTGGCCCGCTTCATGCAGGTGCTGCCGGAGTCGTTGTGCGAGCACTGGTCCGGGCGCGCGATCAACATCCACCACAGCTTCCTGCCGTCGTTCGTCGGCGCCCGGCCGTATCACCAGGCGTTCGCACGAGGGGTCAAGCTCATCGGCGCGACGTGCCACTTCGTCACCGCCGAGCTCGATGCCGGACCCATCATCGAGCAGGACGTCATCCGCATCGACCATGCGGACGCGGTCGCCGACATGGTCCGTCAGGGCCGGGACATCGAGAAGATGGTGCTCGCGCGCGGACTGCGCTGGCACCTCGAGGACCGTGTGCTGGTGCACGGCCGCAAGACCGTGGTGTTCGACTAGACAGCTGGTCGTATCAGGCAGCTGGGGTTCGACCCACCACGACGGTCTCGTTGTAGACGAACAGCTTTCCCACCGGACGCGGGAACGGGAACGAGGCGGACGTCGTGCGCTCGATGCCGGCGGCAGCGCAGAGGGCGAGCAGGTCGGCGGCGTCCAACCAGCTCGTGTGCGTCGGGTCGCTGGCGAACCCGACTTCCTGCGTGCACACGATCATGACGACGGAGTCCGGCTGCAGACACGGCAGGTACTCCGTCAGCACTTCGCCCTCCGCGCCCGGCGGCAGGTGCTCGAGCAGGTGGGCCATGAGCATGCCGTCGAAGCCCGTGTCGCCGAGGGCGTGGAACTCCTCGGGTGTGTACGCGGTCATGCCCTGCGAGCGGCAGAACTCGACGGACGCGACGTTGTGATCGACACCGACGCTACCCGCGGGAAGGTTGCGCAGATTCCGGCCGATGCCGCAGCCGACGTCGAGAACGCGCCGCCCAGCGAGATGGCGTCGGATGTTCCACTGGTACGGAGCCTGCACGCGCAGAACGCGTTTCCACCGCGCACCCTGCAGCTCGCGCAGCCGCTCGGTGTAGGCGTCCCCTCTGGTGTCGTCGCTCATGCCGGCAGCTCCGCGAGCCGGACCAGCTCGGCGTCGAACTCCGCGATCGATTCCACCGAGCTCATGTGTCCGACACCGTCGAGTTCGAGGAACCGGCCCAGCACTCCGGCGCGGGAGAGTTGATCGGCGAGCTTGCGGGCGTGCACCGGCGGCGTCAGGCGGTCGCGAGTACCGACGATCACCGACGTCGGGACGTCGATGTTCTCCAGCGCGTCGTGAATGTCCAACGCGGACAGCGCCGATCCCCACATGCCCCGCGTTCGGGGGGAGCACTCGCGCACGATGCGTTCGCAGAACGCCACCTGCGCCGGAGTGGACTCGGCGCCCATCGTCACGTACTTCAGAGCACGAGCGGAGAACGGACTCGACGGGATGGGCAGTGCCGATCCGAGCACGCTCGACGCCACCCGCGCCGGCACCTGCGCGACACCGGGTGGCAACGGGATGACAGTGGTCTCGCGGACCAGACTGTCGGTGGCCGTGTTGGCCAGCAGTATCGCCTTCACGTAGTGGCGCACCTGCGCGGGATACTGTGCCGCCCAACTCATCACGGACATGCCGCCCATGCTGTGTCCGGCGACGACGGCCTTGGTGTCCGAGTCGACCGTCGCGTCGAGCACCGCGGCGAGATCGTCCCCCAGGACGTCGGCACCGAGCGGCCGGGTCCCCACCTCACTGGCTCCGTGCCCGCGCTGGTCGTACACGACGACGCGGTACCGTCCGGCGAGGTCGTTGATCTGCGGCGCCCAGAAGTCGGCGGAGCAGGTCCATCCGTGACTGAGGACGATCGGGGCGGCGTCCGGGTCGCCGTACTCGCGCACGTGCAGCGCGGCACCGTCCTCGGCGACGACCGTGCGCACCCGTGGGGTGAGCTCCGGACGCGCCAGCAGTACATCGGTGTCCGCCATCCGCGCCGAGGGCGGTGACGCCCGTCGAGTCGCCCGGATCGAGGCTGCACCAGCCACCGCGACCGCGGCCACGGCAGCGGTCACCACTGCACCACGAATGTTCATCGGTCTCCTGTCCTGCTGCTCGAGCTGGTGCTCGCGCCGTTGCCGTCACTGTCGTCGGTGTCCGCCGTGGCGGCGTCGCCGCTGTCCTCCGTGGCGGCGTCGCCGCTGAGCGCCTTCTCCATCGCGTGCACGATCTCGGCGTCCATGGTCTCGGAGAAGAGCGCCTGCACGGCACGGCTGGCCAGCGGACGCAGGGTGGTGATGAGGTCCGCCATGGCCGAGAGCTCGCTGGGGTCGAGCGTGAACGGATCGGCGCCGCCCGGAACGAACCTGTCGACGACCAGACGCACGAACTGCTGGGACACGCTCGTCAGGTCCTGGTGGACGCGCTCGGTGCGGGACAGGATGTCCGGCAGCGCGAGACCCGCGTCGAACAGCACCTTGGCCGCGCGGACCAGGGCGGGGTTCTCGATGCGGTAGCCGTCCCCGTCGCGGGAGAAGACGTCGAGCGCTTCCGCACGCGTCAGATCGTCGTCGCTGATCCGTCCGTCGAACATGGTGTCGATCTCGTCGCGGGTCAGCCGCGCCGGGTGGTCGACGTTGGCGGCGCCGTCGGGATCCTCGGTGCCCAGGACGTCCTCGACGCGGAGTCCGTACTGCGCCGCGGTGAGGAGTTCGCTGATGGTGACGAAGGTGTAGCCACGGTCGAGCATGCGCGAGATCATCTGCAGCCGAGCGAGGTGCGACTCGTCGTACCAGCCCGTCCGACCCACCTTGCGCGGGGGCGGGAGCAGACCGCGGTCCTGATAGACGCGCACGTTACGGACGCTCACGCCGGCTTCCCTGGCGAGGTCGTCGATCCGGTACTCGGTCAGGCCGACTCGGCGGAGATCCCGGGGATCACGCGAGCGAGCATCGTCGAGTGGGGAGTCCGGCACCCTCAGACCTTAACCCTGCCGCCCTCCCGCACCAGTACCTATTGATTTTCGATAGATCCTGACCGATACTCGATGCATGATCACGGAAAGACGCGTCGTCGCAACACTCAGGGTGTTCCTCGCCGGCCTGTTCGCCCTGCTCGTCCTGTTCCAGGTCATGTCGCTGCCGGGACAGTTCGCGCACATGGCCCGCGAGAACCCGGAATCCGCGTACCTCCGATGGCCCCTCACCGCGCTCACCATCTTCTGGGTGGTGTGCGTGCAGATCGTCGTCATCGCCACCTGGAAGCTGCTCACTCTCGTCCGCCGGGATCGCATCTTCTCCGGTGCCGCGTTCGTGTGGGTCGACGCGATCGTCCGCGCGATCGTGGCCGCCGGTGTGTCGCTCGGTGTCGTGTTCCTCGTCGTCGGGTTCCGCGCGGACGATCCGGGGCCCGTGCTCCTGCTGTTCCTGCTCTGCATGATCGTCGGCGTCGCCGCACTGCTGATGATGGTCATGCGTGCCCTGCTGCGGAAGGCGAGCGACCTGCGCGCCGACCTCGAGGGCGTCATCTGATGCCCATCGTCGTCCGCATCGACGTGGAGCTGGCCAAGCGCAAGATGAGCGTCGGCGAGTTCGCCGAGCGCGTCGGACTGACCCCCGCCAACGTCGCCGTACTCAAGAACGGGCGGGCCCGCGCGGTGCGGTTCAGCACCCTGGAGACCATGTGCCGGGTGCTGGAGTGCCAGCCGGGTGACCTGCTCGAATGGGTGGACGACGAGACATGATGCGGGTGCCCTAACTTATAGGTACGGCCCGGCGAACACGATCGCGCCGGGTGCCCTACACTTCCGTCATGGTCGACCGCATCGGAACTCGTCCACCCACATCCGGAGGCATCACTCCCGTCAGGCTGTTCACGCTGCTCGGCCCCGCGTTCGTCGCCGCCATCGCCTACGTCGACCCGGGCAACGTCGCCGCGAATCTCACCGCGGGCGCGCGCTACGGCTACCTCCTCGTGTGGGTACTCGTGGCCGCCAATGCGATGGCGGTACTGATCCAGTACCTCTCGGCCAAGCTGGGCCTGGTCTCCGGACGATCACTGCCGGAGATGCTCGGCGACCGCATGCGTCCCTGGCCCCGCCGGGCGTTCTGGGTGCAGGCCGAGGCCGTGGCGATCGCGACGGACCTCGCCGAGGTGATCGGCGGCGCCATCGCGCTCAACCTCCTGTTCGGCGTTCCGCTCTTCGTCGGCGGTCTCATCACCGGCGTCGTGTCGATGGTGATCCTGGCCGTCCAGTCACGGCGGGGTCAGCGCACCTTCGAGTTCGTCGTCATCGGCATGCTCGCCATCATCACGATCGGCTTCCTCACCGGCCTGCTGTTCACCGACATCGACGCGGGCGGTGTCGCCGGCGGTCTCGTACCGGGGTTCGACGGCTCCGGATCGGTCCTGCTCGCGGCCAGCATGCTGGGCGCGACGGTCATGCCGCACGCCATCTACCTGCACTCCGCGCTCGCCCGCGACCGCCACGGCGTCGAGAAGGACTCCGGCAAGCTCGACCGCCTGCTGCGCGCGACCAAGTGGGACGTCACGTTCGCGCTCATCATCGCCGGCAGCGTCAACATCGGCATGCTGCTGCTCGCCGCATCGGCGTTCCGCGGCGAGGAGGGCACCGACACCATCGACGGCGCGCACGCGGCCATCGAGAACAATCTCGGGCCCGCGGTCGCCGCGATCTTCGCCGTCGGCCTGCTCGCCTCGGGTCTCGCGTCGACCTCGGTGGGCTGCGCCGCCGGTGCCGAGATCATGAAGGGACTGCTGCAGAAGCGGATCCCGATCCAGGTGCGCCGCGTCGTCACGTTGATTCCCGCGCTGGTGGTCCTGGGTATCGGCGTCGATCCGACGCTGGCGCTGGTGCTGAGTCAGGTGGTGCTGAGCCTGTGCATTCCGTTCGCGCTGATCCCGCTGGTGCGCATGACCTCCAGCAGCGCGGTGATGGGCGCCCGCATCAACTCACGGACCACCGTGGTCCTCGCCGTCGTCACCACCGGCCTGATCGTGGCGCTCAACGCGGCACTGCTCTGGCTCACGGTCACCGGCCAGGGGTAGGCTACCAGCGCGGTCCGCGCTGGATGTCGTCGACCTTGGGCCGCACGTCCACGAGGTACACACCGATGGCGACGACGGCGATGATGCCGACGAAGCCCACCACCGGGAAGACGAGCAGGATCAGCAGCGCGACCGCGAGAATGGCCACCCACCCCGGCTTGTTCAGCTTGTCCGCGGCGGTGAAGGCGTCGGGGCGCTGGCGGATGGCGTGGAAGAGCGCGAACGCCACACCCACCAGAGCGATGAGTTGCAGGATGTTCATGATCGCGCTGGTCGCGCTGTACGCCATGGGCATGCGGTCATCCTAAACGACACCGACCCCCGCGCTTCGTCAGCGCGGGGGTCGGAATTGTCGCGATCGACTAGCTGGTCGACTTCTTGGCCGGAGCCTTCTTGGCCGGGGTGGCCTTCTTGGCGGGGGCGGGAGTCGAGGCCTTGGCCGGGGCGGCCTTGGCGGGAGCCGACTTCGTGGCCGGGGTCTTCTTGATGGGCGAGCCCGCGTTGTTGCGCGTCTTGCCCTCGACCGTGCCTGCTGCACCCGAGGCGCGATCCGACGCCTTCTGGCCTGCGGTCTTCGCCTTCTGGCCGAGCTCGTCGATCTTCTCGCTCAGCTCGTCGGCAGCCTCGTCGACATTGTCGACGGCGTCCTCGGCGCCTTCCTTGATCGCGTCGGTGGCCTCGTCGGCACCTTCCTGCACACGATCGGACGCGCGGCCCGCGAGGGCTGCGGCGCGCTCACCGACGGCGCGGGTCTGCGAGGCGACGGTACCGAGGGTCTGCTCGGTGAGGTCGACAGCGTCGTTGGCGACTGCGTTGGCGCGCTCGAGACCGTCCTCGACCGCCGGGTTCTTGCGGATGCGCTCGACCGTCTCCTCGCCGCGCTCGGCGAGTGCGGTGTAGAGGTCCGACGCCACCTTGAGGTAGGCCTCGGCGACCTTGCGGAGCTCCTCGGGAGTGAAACGCTCGCGGAGATCCGCGATCTCGTCCGGCAGCTCCTGCGGCAGCGCGTTCAGGCGTCCGCGGAGCGTCTCGACGCTCTCGGTGACGTCTTCCTGCAGGTCGGCGAGGCGGGCGCGGGCGGTGTCGACGCGGTCGTTGACGTCGGCCTGCGTGCTCTCGGCGCGGTGGCGGACCTGGGCGACGACGTCGGCCACGGCCTGGACCACGGCGTCACCGGCGCCGACGGCGGCGAACAGCGGGGTCTTGACGGTGTCGAACTTCGGGTCGGTCATGTGTGATCTCCTGATGTCGTTTCGTGGTTGATCTCTGATCGCAGCGTGGGGGTGCCGGTCTCGTTCTCGCGGCGGAACGAGTAGTAGATCTCGAGGAGCACCTGCTTCTGACGCTCCGTGATGGAGTCGTCACCGTGCACCGCGTCGATGATGGGACTGTGCGGCCGTTCCTCGAGCAGACCGGCTTGCACGTACAGGACCTCCGAGGACACACGAAGACCCTTGGCGATCTGACTCAGAACCTCTGCCGACGGCTTGCGCAGGCCCCGCTCGATCTGGCTGAGGTAGGGATTGCTGACGCCGGCGGAGAGTGCGAGTTGCCGCAGGGACACCTGGGCCGACTCTCGCTGTGCCCGAATGAAACTCCCGATGTCCTGTGTCGCCGTGCTGACGACGCGGGCGGCGAGATCTCCGGCTGCCGACACCACTGTGGTGTCGTCGCCTTCCTTCTCCTCGGATGCCATCTCGAACACTCCTGACTCATGTCGAATGCGCCTCGCCAACGACGATAACCAAGGGTGCTAGCAATTGCAAGCACTGTGCTAGCACCCACACCCGAGGGCACGCGGTGGTGGTGTCGAACAGCCACACACCCTGCTCGGCGCTGCGCACCCCGACCAGTCGGCGGAAAGGGGTGGGCACCTCACGCACCCCGTGCACGGCCGCGGCGGCTACCCGAACAACAGGTGCGAGATCGAATAGATCGCCAGACCCGCGAGCGAGCCGACCACCGTGCCGTTGATGCGGATGAACTGCAGGTCCCGTCCCACCTGCAGCTCGATCTTGCGGCTGGCCTCGTCGGCGTCCCATCGGGCGACGGTGTCGGTGATGACGGTGGTGATCTCGTCGGTGTAGTTCTCGACGATGTAGCGCACGCCGGCCATCAGCCAGCCGTCCGCCTTGCCGCGCATCGCGTCGTCGTCGCGCAGGCGGAGCCCGAACTTCTGCACGTTCTCGCTGATCTTGGCGCGCAGGGTGCTCTTCGGGTCGTCCACCGAGTCGACGATGAGCCGCTTGGCCACCTTCCACGATGCCGCCGCGAGGCCGGTGACCTCGTCGCGGCCCATGATCTCCGACTTGATCGACTCAGCCTTGGCGATGGTGTCGGGGTCGTTCTGCAGGTCGTCGGCGAAGTCGGTGAGGAACTTGTCGGCCGCGAGCCGCAACTCGTGCTGCGGGTTCGACCGGACCTTCCACGTGAACTCCACGAGTTCGCGGTGGATGCGTTCTCCGAGAAGCACATCGACGAACTTCGGCGACCAGGACGGAGAGTCCCTCGACACGATCCGGTCGATGGTCGGCAGGCTGTTCTGAGCCCATTCGTGTGCGCGCTCGGCGAGCAGGTCGATCAGTGGCTTCTGCCGGTTGTCCTCGAGCAGCGAGCCCAGGACGCGTCCGATCGGCGGGCCCCACTGCGGATCACCGAGGCGCTTGACGATGGTGTTGTCGATGACCTGCTGGATGTCCTCGTCGTCGAGCACGTCGAGGAAGCCGCGCAGCACGGTCGCCGTCTCCTCCGCGACACGGTCGGCGTGGGCCGGGTCGGCGAGCCAGGTGCCGAGGCGCAGCGGGACGCGCGCGGACTCGACCTTCTGCGACACGACGTCGACGGCGAGGAAGTTCTGCCCGACGAACGATCCGAGGCTGGTGCCGAGCTGGTCCTTCTTCCGCTTGATGATCGCGGTGTGCGGGATCTTCAGACCCATGGGGTGCTTGAAGAGAGCGGTGACGGCGAACCAGTCGGCGAGCGCGCCGACCATGCCCGCCTCCGACGCCGCCCGGACGAAACCGACCCAGCCGCCGGCGCCGCGGGACTCCTGCCACCGGCAGAAGAGATAGACGATGGAGGCGAACACCAGGAAGCCGGTGGCGACGATCTTCATCTTGCGGAGGTCGCGTCGTTTGACGTCCTCGTCGAATGTCATGAGCTGCACCGACTCCATTGTGCAGGGTCGGCGCGCGACTCGTGCCCCGACCGGCGACGACGTCTCGCCCGGACGCGGGTCCGACGGCGCCGGGCACTACTGTTGGAGTGGGCGACGTGACATGCGCCGCCGCACACGAGTGCGCCAGAAGCGCAGTCGGACATCGGGACGGAGTACACGCGCGTGGCGAGCAGATCGGCAGCGAGGAAGAGCGACGGGGACACCGCCGACCAGGACGCCGACGAGACCGGGGCCCGGAAGACCGGGCGAACCCGTTCCGGCAGGGCCGAGACGGTGAAGCCGGATTCCGACGACACCGCGACCGACGCCCGCACGGACAAGCCGGACGGCCGCAAGCGACGCTGGCGCGAGCACAAGATCGCCCGTCGTGAGGAACTGGTGGACGGCACTCTCGCCGCCATCCGGCTGCGCGGCCGCAACATCGGCATGGACGAGATCGCCACCGAGATCGGTATCTCGAAGACCGTCCTGTACCGCTACTTCCACGACAAGAACGATCTGACCAACGCGACGCTCGAGCGATATGTGGAGACGACTCTCGCACCGCGGATCTACGACGCGATCAGCGTCGAGCTCGACGAGTACAACCTCACCCGCCAGGTGGTCGCCGCGTACGTGGAGACCGTCGCGGACGACCCCGAGGTCTACCTGTACGCGATGTCGAACAGCTCGGGGCCGAACCGCGACGTGGTCGCCGAGTCGGAGCGCATGATCGCCGAACTGCTGGCGACGGTGCTCGGTGAGCGCCTGCGCCGGATGGAGATGGACTCGGGCGGCTCGCTGCCCTGGTCGTACGGGATCGTGGGCGGCGTCCAGTTGGCCACGCACTGGTGGATCTCGAACCGGTCGATGTCGGCAGCGGACCTCATCGACTACCTCACCATGATGGTGTGGGGCGGCATCCACGGTGTCGCGGAAGCGGGCGGTTCGCCCTCACGCTTCAACGCGGTCGACCACCCACTCGTCGACGAATAGAGGCGCCTAGCGGTCGTGCTCGTCGTCGAGCGGGACGTCGCGACTCTGCTCGAGCAGGTCCGCGTCGGAGGCGTCGTACGTCACGGCGACCGTGGGCGTGACCGCGTCGGTGTCGTCGTCCCGCACCGTGTCCTGCTCCTGCTCGAGAGCGTCCTCGACGGGAAGTTCCGGGCTCGTGAAATCGGGCATCTGTCGTTCCCTCCCTCGGTGAGTCTGCGTGGGCCGTTCCGAGGTTACCGGCGCTCGACCGGAACCAACACCACGGCCATACCGGCCATCCCGATCATGAGGACACCGACCAGAGCTCCCAGGGCGAAGGAGTTCACCGCGGCCGCCACGAAGGCCGCCATCCCGGCGCACAGGGCGACCATCAGGACGATTCCCGCCGTGGTGTGCTCGAAGAGGCAGGTCATCACGGGTGCCTCGGCGGCATCGCCGGCGGTGTCGGGCACGACCGCTCCGGCCGCGTCCACTGTCGGTGTGCTCACTGGTGTTCCCCTCTCCCGCGTCACCTCTCGGTGAACGCAGCGGCGCCTCGATCGGACGTGCTCACCATCCGGTCGAAGGGCAGATACCCGCGCCCGGGCCGATCCAACCCGCCGAGGGTGTGCCGTTTCCCACCACCGGGTGCCGGGTAGATCGGAACAGCCGCATCGCGTCCCGCGACACGGCGAGAACGAGAGAGGTTCACGATGACTGACACCCCGAACACCGACTCCGGGTCGGCCCGCCGCACCGTGGCGTTCCTCGCGACGGACGGTGTCGAGCAGATCGAGCTCACCGCTCCCCGCGAGGCACTCGATCAGGCCGGAGCGACCACGGTGCTGCTCTCGCTGACCCACGGTGAGATCCAGGCCTTCGAGAACGACACCGAACCTGCCGACACCTTCGCCGTCGACCAGTTGGTCGCCGAGGCCTCCGTCGACGACTTCGACGCGCTGGTCCTGCCGGGTGGAACGACCAACCCCGACACGCTGCGCCTCGACACCGACGCGGTGTCGTTCGTCCGCGACTTCATGAACTCCGGCAAGCCGGTGGGGGTGATCTGCCACGGCCCGTGGACGCTCGTCGAGGCCGACGTCGTACGCGGTCGCACGCTGACCTCGTACCCGAGCGTGCGTACCGACATCAGGAACGCCGGCGGCACGGTGGTGGACGAGGAGGTCGTCGTGGACGGCAACCTGATCTCCAGCCGCAACCCAGACGACATCCCCGCGTTCTGCGAGGCCGTGGTCCAGGCCGTCACCGCTCTCGACGCGGCCGAGTGAGCCGGGGTCAGCCGTTCGACTCGTCGGCCGGCTGACCCTGCGCGGGCGGCGGGAATCCGCCGGTCGCGATCGGTCCCCACGTGTCGATGGCGATCCGGATGATCGACTTGCCCTGCGTCACCATCGCCTGCCGGTACTCGTCCCAGTCGGGGTGCTCGCCCGCGATCGCCCGGTAGTAGTCCACGAGCGGCTCGACGGAGTCGGGCAGGTCGATGACCTCCGCGGTGCCGTCGATCTGCACGTAGGGGCCGTTCCAGTCGTCGGAGTGGATGCAGAGCGTGACGGCCGAGGACCGACGGATGTTCACGGTCTTCGCGCGCTGCGGGTACGTCGAGACGACGATGCGCCCCTGCGCGTCGAGCCCGCAGGTCACGGGTGAGATCTGCAGTCCACCGGACTGCTTCCTGGTGACCAGGGTGGCGTGATGCCGCTCGGCGACGAAGCGATGCAGGGCATCGAGATCGACTCGGTCGGCTGTTGCGTACGTCGGTGCCATGATTCGAGGGTAGGTGCTCGCCCGCCGGGGGCTAGAATCGGTGCCGACAGACGACACTCGGTCCGGACTCACCGGCCACGCGGTTCCGGGGTGCCGCGGTCGACCTTCCGCCTTCAGGACAGACCGTGACCGTTCCACCTCGTCCCCCCTCGATCGCACCGCCGCCCTCCGCGCTCTCCACCTTCGACGCCGCGGGCGCGGCCGTCGTCGCGTATCTCGACAGCATCCTTCCCGCGACGGCCTGGGCCGTCTCGCGCGTCGTCGACGACAAGCAGATCTTCCTGCGCACCAACACCAACGGCCTGGGGATCGACACCGGCCTCGTCGTGGGGTGGAACGAGTCGCTGTGCCATTCGATGACCGAGGGCGAGATCCCGTCGGTCGTGGAGGACCTCGACGACGCGGGCATCCCGCGCATCGGCGTTCCCGGGCACGACCCGGTCCGGTCGTACATCGGTGTGCCCATCCGGCGGGCGGACGGCTCGCTGTTCGGCACGATGTGCGGTTTCGGCTCGCGGCCGATCAGCGGGCCGCTGCCCGCCGGCATGACCGCGCTGCTCGATCTCCTGTCCGGGCTGCTCACCACGGTGTTCGAAACCGACCACGCCCGCGCGGTCGCGGAACGGTCCGCCGAACTGGCTCGGCGCGAGGCGGAGACCGACCCCCTCACCGGACTCTTCAACAGGCGGGGATGGAACCGGGTGCTCGAGCCCGAGGACGCGCGCTGGACTCGCTTCGCCGACCCCGGCGCCGTGGTGGTCGTCGACCTCGACGGGATGAAGCAGGTGAACGACCGGCACGGCCATGCCGCGGGAGACCGGGTGATCCGACGCGCCGCCGAACTGCTTCGGGCGTGGGCTCACGAGTCGGACGTCGTGGCCCGTCTCGGCGGCGACGAGTTCGGAATCCTGGTGTTCGACCGCGACGCCACCGACGTCGACGGCATGCTCACGGCCCTGGAGTCCTCCGCCCACGCGGCGGATGTGCCGATGTCGGTCGGCTGGAGCACGGTCACCGAGGCCGGCAGCATCACCGCGTCGTGGTCGCTCGCGGACGAGAACATGTACGTGTCGAAGCGTCGGTCACCGAGCAGGTCCGGCATCGACATTCATCCGACCCCCGGACGCCACCAGGGCGGTCACGTCGCCCGGCGGTAGTGGTCGCGCCATCAGGTAGCCCTGGGCGTAGCCGCATCCGCACCGGACGAGGCTGTCGAGTTGGGCCGTGGTCTCCACGCCCTCGCCCACCACGTCGAGACCGAACGCGTCGGCCACCGACACGACGGCGCGGATGACCGCCTCCGACTGCTCGGTCGGCAGGTCGGCGACGAACGATCGATCGATCTTGATGGCGTCGAGGATCGGGAAGCGCGTCAGGTAGTCCAGCGAGCTGTGGCCGACACCGAAGTCGTCCAGCAGGATCTTGATGCCCATCCGGTGCAGCTCGTCGAGGTTGTTCTTCACGGCGGACGTGTCCTCGAGCCACAGGGTCTCGGTGATCTCGATGCCCAGCAGATCCGGGGCGAGACCGGTGCGCTCGAGCGTGTCGGCGAGGGACGACGCGAACGTGCGCTGACGAAGCTGCAGCGGACTGACGTTGACGCGAAGTTCCACCGGATCACCGGTCTGCCAGCGCGCGGCCTCGGTGCACGCCCGGCGCAGCACCCAGCTGCCGAGCGGCCCGATCAGGCCCGCGCGTTCGGCGGCGGGAACGAACTCGTCGGGCCCGACGACGCCGAGACTCGACGTGGTCCACCGCGCGAGCGCCTCGACCCCGGTCATGCGTCCGGATCGGATGTCGAACACGGGTTGGTACGCGACGTCGAGGTCGTCGTTCTCGATCGCAGACCGGAGCTCCGAGGCGATGGTCAAGCGCCGCAACGCTTCTCCACCCTGCACCTTGTCGTACAGCTCGTAGCTCCCCGGACCCTCCTTCTTCGCGCCGCCCATGGCGACGTCCGCCTGGCGGACCATCTCCGCGGCGGTGTGCTCGCCGTACCCGACCGAGATGCCCATGCAGGCGGTGACGGTCGTCGTCCGGTTCCCGATGGTGAGCGGACGGCGGAACATGGCCAGCACACCCTGGGCGACGCCGATGGCGTCGAAGGTGCTGCGCAGGCCCGGGCACACGAGCAGGAACTCGTCGCCGCCGAAGCGGGCGACGGTGTCGGAGGGCCTGACGGTGCGGGTGAGCAGCGGCGCCACCGCCGTGAGCACCGCGTCCCCCGCCCCGTGGCCGAAGCTGTCGTTGATGGTGCGGAAGTCGTGGAGGTCCACCAGGATCACCGCGGTGAGCGTGCCGTCCTCGCGCGAGACTCCGAGCGCGGAATCGATGCGTTGGTACGCGAGCGTGCGATTCGCCAACTGCGTCAGCGGGTCGTGCAGGCTGCGGTACCGCAGCTCGCGTTCGAGGTCGGACCGGCGCACGGCGGACGCCAGCACCGCGGCCACCGTGACGACGAAGGACAGCGTGTCGGCCGACGGCGTGTGCGGCTCGGTGCGATAGACGACGAGGACACCCCACGTGCCGTCGCCCCCGCGGACGGGAGCCGCGATACCGCTGCGGAGGTCGTGGTCCTCGAGCAGGGTGACGTCGAAGCGGGTCTCGTCGCGGGTGTCCGCGCACACGATCACCTCCTCGCGCTCGAGCGCGTAGCCGGCCAGCGTCGCGGTGCCCGAGGGCAGGGTCTCCTCGTCCGGCGGCTCGAAGGTGGCCGCGTGGACGGCCAGGCGGTCCGCACCGCGTCGGCGGAACACCACGGCGTGCGTGGCACCGACGAGGTCCACGATGGACTGCAGAGCGGTGGCCACGAGGTCGTCGAAGGATCCGGTGAGCGCCGCACGGTTGAGCCCGGCGACGATGCGCTGCTCGCGCGCTCGGCGGCGGACGGCGGTGAGGGCGTCGACGAGCTCCTCCTCGCGCTCCTGCCGCTCGGAGCCGTCCACGAGTGTCGCGACCACGACCTCGTGGCCGTCGGTGGGCCCGAGTACCCAGGCGGACACCAGGATCGGTCGGGCCGGAGTTCCCACCGCGATCCGACCGGTCCAGGCTCCCGTGGCGTTCAGCTCGGAGAGAATGAGGTCGAGTGTCGAGGCGGCCGTGTCCGCGACGAGGTCTCGCGCGGACGGGTTCTCGTGGGCCGGGAACTCGAGGATGGTGCGGGCGGCGGCATTGGCGTACCGCACGGAGGTGTTGCGATCGAAGACCACGACACCGTCCTGGGACGACTCGGAGATCGCCGTCAGCGCTGCCAGAACGGTGCGCCTGTCGCCGGCGTCGCCCGAGTCCGAACCACCAGAGTTCAGGCCACCCGAGTTCAGGCTTCCCGTCACCACGTCTCCGCCCCCAGACCCGTTTCCGCCCCCAGCAACACCTCGCGATTGTTCCACCTTCGACGCACTCTGCCCGTTCTTTGCCCGCTTTTCCTCTCGGGGACCGGTACCTGCCCGCGTCACGCTCCGTCCGACGACGCCCAGTCCAGCAACCGGTCGACCGGCCAGGTGGTGACGATACGGTCCGGCGGAACGCCCACCGCGGTGGCACGCGCACAACCGTGGCCGAGCCAGTCGAGTTGGCCGGGGGCGTGCGCGTCGGTGTCGATGCTGAACAGGCAGCCGATCTCCAGAGCGAGCTCCATCAACCGCTCCGGCGGGTCCTGGCGCTCGGGACGCGCGTTGATCTCCACCGCGGTCCCGTGGTCACGGCACGCCTCGAACACGGCACGGGCGTCGAACGTCGACTCGGGGCGGGTGCCGCGTCCGCCCTCGACGAGACGGCCGGTGCAGTGGCCGAGAACGTCGACCTGCGGGTTCGTCACCGCGGCGATCATGCGCGCCGTCATCGTGGCGCTGTCCGCGCGCAGGTGGGAGTGGACGCTCGCGACGACGATGTCGAGGTCGTCGAGCAGCTCCGGCTCCTGGTCCAGCGACCCGTCGTCGAGGATGTCGACCTCGATGCCGGTCAGCACCCGCATCGGCCGCCCGCCGTCGGTCTCGAACCGTCGCTGCACCTCGTCCATGACCTCGAGCTGGGCGCGAAGTCGGTCGGCGGAGAGCCCGTGGGCGACGGTCAGACGCGGTGAATGGTCGGTGAGCACCCAGTACTCGTGCCCGATCCTGCGCGCGGTCTCCGCCATCTCCTCGATCGGACTTCCCCCGTCCGACCAGTCGGAGTGCGTGTGCAGATCCCCGCGCAGAGCTGTTCGCAGTTCCTCGCCGCCGACACCGATGGGCTGTGCCTCGGCGCGCAGTTGCAGGAGGTACTCGGGAACCTCGCCGGCCGCGGCCGCCGCGGCGACCGCGGAGGTCTTCGGACCGATGCCGCGCAGGGTGGTCCAGCCGTCGGTGCGAGCGAGCGCGGCCACCCTGTCGGCGTCCAGTGCGGCCAGGACGTCGGCGGCGGTGCGGTAGGCCTTGACCCGGCGCGTCTCGGCCCGCGACCGCTCGAGCCAGAACGCCACCTCTCGCAGTGCGGCAACAGGTTCCATGCCGTCAGAGCCTACGGCCCCGGACATGACACTGCCCCTGCCACCGGGAACCGGCGACAGGGGCAGGGGGGAGCGACGACCCGGACGAACCGGATCACGCCGAGTTTCGGTGCAGCGTGGTCAGCGGACCACGCGTGCGGTGGGCTCCCACCGAGCGGCACCCATGACGCGGGTGACCGCGTCGCCGACCACGAGGGTCAGGTGGGAACCGTTCGCCGCGCTGCGGTCGTCGAGACCCGCCACGACGGAAAGTGCTGCGGTGCCGAAGAAGTCGACTCCGGACAAATCGAGCACGATGCTTCGTCCCGCCTCGACGTCGTTGCTCACGACGTCCGAGAAAGTGGACGAGTTGGACAGGTCCACACTGCCGGTGACGCGGTACGTGGTCTCCGAGTCGGTGCGCACGACGGAGATGAGTCCGCCGAGCATGACGACGTCGTCGCCGAGAGTGGTGGTGGTGGATGCGTGTGAAGTCGAAACAGTCATGATTCTCCAAATGCCGATCTAGCTGGAGAAGCAGAGCAATGGTGCTGCAGGTGAAAGAACCCGTCCGCGACTGCAGTATGAGTGGCGGTTGGTGGAAAGGAGTCCGAGCGACCATCGACGGTGCTTCGTACGTCGGCTGCTGACTCAACCTGTCTCTGAACCTACGCTACCCGGAGCGGTCTGCCAACCACTTCGGTGAGGATCCTGGTGAACATCGAGCGACGCCGCGGGAGACGCCGCCGGTACGGTGCACGTTTTGCGACGACGGCCCCCGGGTAATCTCGACCGGTCGAACACGTACGAGGTTCGTCTGAACCGACACGCGACACGAAGAAGTGGGAGACCTCATGACACGGGCCATCACGACGGAGCCGAACACGGAGGGGGCCGACGCCACCATCGAGCTCGGTGTCCACGCCGACGCGAGCCAGCTGTCGGTCACTCGCGCCGTGGCCGCGACACTCGCCGCCCAGGACGACTTCGATCTGGACAGCATCGCCGACATCCGGCTCGCCATCGACGAGTCCTGCAGCCGCCTCATCGTGCGTGCCACCCCGGGTGCCCGCATGGTGTGCCGTTTCCTCACCGCGGACGACGCCCTCCACGTGTCGGTGACGACGACGACCGAGGCCGGCGCCGATCTGGACGCCAGCGGTTTCGGCTGGCACGTTCTCAACGCCCTGACCGACTCCGTGTCGACGTCGCAGTCCGAGGACGAGCACGGTGTCGTCTCGACCACCATCGAGTTCACCAAGAGCAAGCACGGCTGGGACGAGTGACGACAAGCGAACGCAAGCCGAAGTCACGGCGCTCGGCGGACGAGTACGCCGACGTCGCCGAGCGCTTCACCCGCATCCGCACGCTGCCCGAGGGCGATCCCCTGCGAGGCAAGCTGCGCGACGAGCTGGTGACGCGGTGCCTGCCACTCGCCGAACACATCGCCCGCCGATTCGACGGCCGCGGTGAGGCGCACGACGATCTGGTGCAGGTCGCCCGCGTCGGGCTGGTCAACGCGGTCGATCGCTTCGACGTCGAACGCGGATCCGATTTCGTGTCCTTCGCGGTACCCACGATCATGGGCGAGGTACGCCGGCACTTCCGTGACGCGGGATGGGCCGTCCGCGTCCCTCGGCGCATGAAGGAACTGCACCTGCAGCTCTCCCGTGCCATCGCGGATCTGTCGCAGACGCAGGGGCGGTCACCGACCGTCTCCGAGTTGGCCGAGTATCTCGACCTGGATCGCGACGAGGTCGCGATGGGGCTCACTGCAGGCAACGCCTACCAGACACTCTCGGTCGACAGTGCTTCCAGCGGAAGCGATTCCGAGGGCCTGTCGTTGGCGGACACCCTCGGTGACTACGACAAGGAGATGGAGAACGTCGAGAACCACGAGGCTCTCCGTCCCCTGCTCGAGAAGCTCCCCGAGCGTGAGCGCAACGTGCTGCTGCTGCGCTTCTTCGGCAACATGACGCAGACGCAGATCGCCGAGAAGATGGGGATCTCGCAGATGCACGTCTCGCGTCTCCTCGCCCGGACACTCGCCCAACTCCGCGAGGAACTGCACTAGAGAAGCGGGGCGTACGCCTACGCTCGCGGGATGAGCAGCTCACCGTCGCCCGGCTTCACCACGAATCTGCCCGCGGCCCTGGCCGCGTCGGGCACGTCGTGGTCGACGGTGGACGCCGCGTCGACGCCCGGTTTCGATCGCGACAAGGACGCCGGCAAGGAGTTGATGTCGGCGCGCGGCAAGATCCTGTCGGAACTTCAGGAGCGTCTGTACGCCTGCGGCAAGAGCGGAGACCACCGGTCGGTCCTGCTCGTGCTGCAGGGGATGGACACCTCGGGCAAGGGCGGCATGGTCCGGCACGTGCTCGGCATGGTCGAGCCCCAGGGTGTCGATCACGCGACCTTCGGCACCCCGACGGAGGAGGAGCGGGCACACCCGTTCCTGTGGCGCGTGGAGAAGAAGCTGCCGCGACCGGGCCAGATCGGGGTCTTCGACCGGTCCCACTACGAGGACGTCCTCATCGTCCGTGTGAACGAACTCGCGCCTCCCAGCGTGTGGCGCACGCGCTACGACGAGATCAACGACTTCGAGCGCCGCGTGGTCGAGAGCGGCACCACCATCGTCAAGGTGGCCATGGCGCTGTCGTGGGAGCAGCAGGGCAAGCGTCTCGCTCGTCGACTGCGCCGGCCGGACAAGTACTGGAAGTACGACCCGAGCGACATCGAGGCGCGCGAGAAGTGGGTCGCCTACCAGGAGGCGTACCAGGCGGTCCTGGATCGCACCGACACGCAGTGGGCGCCCTGGTACGTGGTGCCGTCCGATCACAAGTGGTACAGCCGGCTCGCCGTCACGGAGCTGCTGACGGGAGCACTGACGTCGTTGGACCTGCAGTGGCCGCCCGCGGACTTCGACGTGGAGCAGGAGAAGCAGCGTCTGGCGTCCCTGCCGCGGCCGTGAACGCCGACGGGCGCCGACCGCGAGGTCGGCGCCCGAAGGTGGTGTTCGCAGCTGTGGCGCTGCGCCTGTGGATCAGAGGGTGGCGGTGTCGATCACGAAGCGGTAGCGCACGTCCGACTTGACGACGCGGTCGTACGCCTCGTTGATCTGGTCGCCTGAGATGACCTCGATCTCGGCGCCGATGTGGTGCTCGGCGCAGAAGTCCAGCATCTCCTGGGTCTCGGCGATGCCGCCGACCATGGAGCCCGCGAACGAACGACGGTTCGCCAGCAGGTTGAAGGCCGGGACCTCGAGGGGCTTCTCGGGAACGCCCAACTCGACGAGCGTGCCGTTCCGGGCGAGCAGGCCGAGGTAGTCGCCCATCGGCAGGTTCGCGGAGACGGTGTTGAGGATGAGGTCGAACTTGCCGCGCAGGTCCTTCAGCGCGGTGGTGTCCTTCGTGGCGTAGTACTCGTCGGCTCCGAGTCGCTTGCCGTCCTCCTCCTTGCTCAGCGTCTGGCTGAGCACGGTGACGTGAGCGCCGAGCGCGTGGGCGATCTTGACGCCGACGTGGCCCAGTCCGCCCATGCCGATGATGGCGACCTTCTTGTCGGGGCCCGCGCCCCAGTGCTTCAGCGGCGAGTAGAGGGTGATGCCGGCGCACAGCAGCGGCGCGGCGACGTCGAGCTCGACGCCCTCGGGGATGCCCAGCACGAACTTCTCGGTGACGACGATCTGCGTCGAGTAGCCACCGTGGGTGAACTCACCCTCGTAGGTCTTCGAGTTGTACGTCTGGACGACGCCCTTGGTGCAGTACTGCTCGTCGCCGTCCTTGCAGGCCTCACAGGTGCCACAGGAGTCGACGAAGCAGCCGACGCCGACGCGATCGCCGACCTTGCGGCTGGTGACGTCGGAACCGACCTCGGCGACGATGCCGGCGATCTCGTGGCCGGGGACGACGGGGTACGTGGTGCCGCCCCACTCGTTGCGGGCGGTGTGGATGTCCGAGTGGCAGATGCCGGCGAACTTCACGTCGATCAGGATGTCGTTCGGACCGAGCTCTCGTCGCTCGATGGTGGTCTTCTCGAGCGGTGCGTCGGGTGCGGTGGCGGCGTATGCGGTTGCTGTGGACATGTACACATGTCTACCCGTGCATCGTTGACTCGTAAACCATGTCCGGTTCGTCCCCGGCGACGGATCAGCGAGCGGTGGCCATCCGGTACCCGAGGAAGCCGAGATAACCCGCGAGCGCGACGAGACCGACCTTGCGCGTGGCCGGGACGGCGATGGCGGTGCCGATCACGAGCTCCGACGCACCGTTGCGGTAGGTCCACGTACGAGTGTCCTTCGGGAACGCCGGCTCGGTGATCGAGCGGAACGCGTCGGGCGCCACGAAGTGCGCGGCACCTGTTGCAGCGAGACCGATTCCAGCGATGGTGGGCACCGTGATCGAAGCCATGAGGTGACGTCCTCTCCTGTACGCGAACGGGTCCGACCGGACCCCGTCGGTCACAGTAGCAACGTCCGCACCGCCGTGGGTGCGGTCGCGCTAGCGTGGTCGGTATGGCCGAGACACCCGCGGTACGGCGGACCCGAGAACTACTCCGAACGGGTGTCGACGCGTCGTCGCCGATGCGCGGAGTGCTCGACATCCGGGTGACGGACTCCACAGCGCGAGAGGCGTCCCCCGCCTCCGCATCGTCCGTCGCCGGGCGCCTGATGACCTTCTCCCCCCTCGCTGCCGTCTACGAACGCGCGTGGCGGCCTCTGTTCCGCCTGTGGATGGGCGCCGGCGGGCCCTCCGTGGAGGAACAGCGGGCCTACGCGGTGCGTGACCTCGGTCTCGTGTCCCCCGACGTGTCGGTCGTCCTGGACGTCGCGTGCGGGCCCGGCAACTTCTCGCGATCGCTGGCCGAGGCCATGCTCACCGGAGCGCACGGTCGGCCTCTCGTGACCGGGCTCGACGTGTCGGAGCCTCTCGTGATCGGCCTGGACGCGTCGGAGCCGATGATCGCCCGCGCGTCGGCGGACACCGACGACGACGAGCACGTCGCCTACCTGCTCGGGGACGCGCGAGAGATCCCGTTCGAGGACGACGCCGTGGACGCGGTGTGCTGCTACGCCGCGCTGTACCTGGTGCCGGAGCCGTACCGGGTCCTCGACGAGATGATCCGGGTGCTGCGACCGGGCGGCCGCATCGCGCTCATGACGACGGTGCGGCGCGGCCCACAGCCGGTCGGGGCGGTCACCGCCGCGGCAGCGAGCACCGTGGGACTGGAGATGTTCCGACGCGACGACATCACCGACGTCCTGCGGGAACGCGGGGTCGAGCATGTGGAGCAGCGCATCCACGGCGCAGCCCAGTTCGTCACCGGGCGGCTGAGCCGCAGCGATCAGGACGTGCCGGTGTCGGCTCCGTAGTCCGAGACCAACCACTCGTCGCCGGTGTGCTCGACGGTCACCGTCAGAAGCGTCGGCACGGCACCGGGTTCGGGCTGCTGCAGGTTCTGCGTGGTCTGGGTCGCGAAGACCGACACCGTGTAGGTGTCGCCCTCCTGCGCCGTGACCGTCGCTGCGTTCACCCGACCCGACGCCACCACCTGCGAGTCGGTCATGATCTGCGTGAGCACCTCGCGCACACCGTCGAAGCGCTCACGCAGAGCATCGGTGGTGCCCTCCTCGACGCCCCCGAAGAAGCCGTCGATGTCCGTGTGGTCGTAGGTCAACGACCGCTCCGTGTACGCCCGCGCCGTGTTCTCGGCGGTGGCGCGGTCGGCATCGGCTCCGCGTTCCGCGGCCAGGGCGGAGTGGGCGGACTGCCACTGCACTCCTGCCACCACGGCAGCGACGGTCGCGAGCACGGCGACCACGGTGGCGACGATCGCCACGAGGCGCGTCCGGGACGACACCGCGGGCACCGCCGTGTCCGGCGCCGCGTCGTCCTCGGTCGAGGTGGTGTCGAGTTCTGTTGTCATGATGGCCTTCTCGTCGTCCGTCTGATGCAGGAGGGGTACGTCAGTTGCCGGGCAGGGTCACGGCCACCCGAGCCGGTCCGCCGCGCGGGAAGACCTGCTCGAGCATCGTCACCAGGGCGCCGGCATCGACCCGGAGCGGGCGGATCGGCTGTGTGACCGGGCGCAGCACGGTGGCGATGAAGCCGAGGTCCGGCGACAACTGACTCAGGTACTCGTCGATCTTGGGCACCAACCGGGCCAGTTCGCCGTCCCACACGGTCTCGCCGACGTACGAGTAGTCCTGGTACGAACCGATCAGGTGGTCGAGACCTGCTCCGGAGGCGTTCAGTTCGGGAACCGCGTCCGCGAGCCGCGGGCCCAGCGCATCGGCGTACGCGTTCTCGCCGAGCACCTGCAGGTTGCGATACAGCCGCCGGATCTCGTCCTTCTTGTCGGCCAACGTGAGGGACAGCAGCCGCAACACCTCGACGACGTTGTCGATGTCCGACTCCCGGCCACGCGTGGCGGTGTCGACCGTGTCGACGATGCCGCCCAGCGCATCGGTGTCGATCTCGCGCGTGAGTGCCTCGGCGACCGCGAGGGTGTCGCTGACGCTGGGAGCGACCGAGACGTCCGCCGCGTCCACCACGTCCCCGTCCGCCAGGTACGGCCCGGAGTCCGAGTGCGGACGGAAGTCGAGGAACTGTTCGCCCGCCGCGGAGAGATTCGAGACCCGCACCTCGGTGTCGACCGGAATCTTCTGCGCGGCATCCACTCTGACGACGGCACGGAGTCCACCGCCCTCGACGTCGATCCGCTCGACCCTGCCGATGGCGAATCCTCGCAAGGTCACCTGAGAGGTGTCGATCAGGCCGCCGGACGTCGTGAGCGGCACGGTGATCTCGGCGTGGTCGCGTCGCGGATCGATGTCCAGGACGTTCAACGACAGGTATCCGACACCCAGCACGGCGACCGCCGCGAGCGCCGTGGCGGACAGGATCGAACCCCTCATCGCACGAATCCGATCGATCGCAAAACCTGAATCATCTCGTCGGCTCGATCGAGGCCGTCGGCCGGCCTCCGGCCTTCCCGGTCGGGTGCTTCTCCCGCGGGCGTGTCGCCCGAGACGGAGGCGATGCGGACGTTCGGCGACGACGTGAAGAACGGCACCAGCTTCTCGCGCAGCAGGGCGTCCATGCGGGACGCCAGCATCGGCGCCGTCAGATCGGCCGTGGCGAGAGTGCGGATCATGGGCTGCAGAGTGGCGATCACGTCGTGCAGATCTCCCGCCACCGGGTTGATCACGGCACCGATGTTCCGCGACATGTACCCCAGATCGATCAGGGCGTCGACCACGACCAACAGGGCGTCCGCGAGTCCCGCGACACGTTCCGGACCACTCGTCAGGATGGTGTCGAGCGTGTCCGTCTTCTCGGCGAACGACCGGGTCACCGCCTCGGCGCCGCCCAGGATGCGGTCGAGCTCCGTCGTGTTGGTCGCCAGGTCCCGCAACGCCTCTCGGGCCTTGTCGTTGATCAGGTCGACCGTCTCCGGATCCGGCGGGATCGCCCGGTTGAACCGATCGATGGACCGCTGGAAGTCGACGATGTGCCCGCCGGCCACCACCTCGGAGAGCCCGCGCAGCACGTCTTCGACGTTGTCCGCCGGCGTCGTCCGCTCGAGCGGGATGACGTCGCCGTCCTGCAGGGTGGCACCCGAGGTGTCGGATCCGTCCTCCGGACGCTGCAACGCGACGTAGATCTCGCCCAGGATCGTGCCCTGGCGCAGTTCCGCTCGCGTGAGCGCCGGCAGTGCGACGGTGCGATCGACGTTCACGGCGGCGACGGCGGTCGAGCCGGTGAGGGTGACCGACTCCAGGAGCCCGACGTCCACACCGTCGAGGACCACCTTGGCCCGCGCCGGCAGATTCAGCACACTCGAGAACTCGATGTCGACCCGGTAGGTCGGGCCCGGAACGTAACTGCCCGGCACGGGCAGGTCGGCGATCGAGGCACCGCAGCCCGACGCCGTCACGGCCGCGGCCGCCACGGTCAGCGCCGCCAGGAGCCGCTTCACCGGGACCCTGCCGATCCGAGCACGAGCGGGACCAGATCGACGTTCACGGTGGACCCACCCGCGACGGGCACCGCGAACTGCGGAGGTGCGAACGTCAGCCGGGCGGCCTGCGTGTCCGGATCCTGGAGGGAGGCGAGCTGTTCCGTCTGCTTCGGCACCCGCGACAGGATGCTCGCGATGTCGCCGACTCTGCTGACGATGATCGCCACGATCGGGACGACGACGTCGAGCACGCGGTAGAGCGTGGGTGCGAACTTCGGCAGCGTCTTCTCGAGGACGGGGAGAAACTCGACCGTCAGGTCGATCGCCTGGGCGAACCGCTCCGAGAAGTCGCCCGCGGCCCCGAGCCCCTGCTTCAGGTTCTCGATCAGCAGGGTGATGTCCGGCCACCGGTCCACCAGGGTCGCCGTCAGCGTGTCGACGTTGTCGACCATGCGGCGCACCTGGGTGTCCTTGTTCGCCGGATTGCCGACCAGATCGGAGACCTGGGACAGCGCGGTCCCGAGTTGCTCCCCGTTGCCGTCGAGTGCGGTGTCGAGCGAGCGCAGGGTGTCGCCGAGAATCTCCTCGTCCGGCGGCCGCGGGTTGTCCGGATCGGTCGTCGACGTCGTTCCGAGAAGCTCCGCGCCGAGCTTGTTCACCGCCTCGAGGGTGTCGCTGATCCCGATGGGGGTGCGGGTGCGCTCGAGCGGGATGCACTCGTCGCGATCGAGGGGCACGCCGTCGCGATACGGCGTGGTCAGTTCGAGCCGGCGATCGGTGACGATGGAGTCCGACATCGTCACCGCACCCACGTCGGCCGGCAACGTGAGCGAGTCCTCGACGGACATCGTGACCCGGACGTGGTCGCCGCGAGGCTCGATGCCGGTCACCTCGCCCACGGGGATGCCGAGGAGCGTGACGTCGTTCCCCTCGTAGAGACCGACCGAATCGGTCATCTCGGCGCACAGATCCGAGCGCGGGGTCCCGACGAGCTGGGCTGCGGACGACGCCGCGGTCCCGGCGCCGACCAGGACGACGGCGGCGACGGCCACTGCCACCACCTTGCTGCGAGCGGCCACGTCAGCACACCTTTCCGGGAACCGGGACACACAGCGTCGATCCGGTGACGACGGCGGCACTGCGGTCGATGACGGGCCCGGCGCCGGTGTCGAGAAGGCCGGCCATGGACTCGGAGAACTCGCGGCCCGCGGAGATCGCGTCGTCGATGGACCCCGTACGCTCCTTCAGCGACGCCACGAGATTCTCGACCTCGTCGATCGTGGGGCCGAGCCCCTCGTCGAGCGCCATGATCGGTCGGTGCAGGAGCGAGAACAGCCGGTAGAGCTTGTCGGCGGCCGCGGCGACGTCGGCGCGCTTCG
The DNA here is from genome assembly GCF_030818285.1 of Rhodococcus sp. SORGH_AS_0301. Taxonomy (NCBI): domain Bacteria; kingdom Bacillati; phylum Actinomycetota; class Actinomycetes; order Mycobacteriales; family Nocardiaceae; genus Rhodococcus; species Rhodococcus sp. SORGH_AS_0301. The sequence goes on along the minus strand of NZ_JAUTAC010000002.1, from coordinate 66,790 downwards.
CGCCCAGCTTGGAGGTGATGATGCCGATCTGCTTCAGCAGCCCCAGCAGGATCTCGCGATCGGTCGCCAGTTCGCCGATGTACTCGTCGGCCACGTCGAGGCTCCGGTCGAGATCGTCCTGGCGATCGGCGATCGCACCGGTCATGGACGTCAGGGTCGTGGTGATGTCACGGATCGACTCCGGCTGAGCCTGCACGGCCCGATCGATCTCGGCGATGTTCTGCCGCAACGACGTTCCGTCCAGATCGCGGAGGATCGGTGTCGCCGCCTCGACCGTGTCGGACAGCGAGAACGGCACGCGGGTGTGCTCGAGCGGGATCTCCCCGTCCTGCAGCTCTCCGGTACCGCCGGGAGTCAGCGAGAAGTAGTGGCCCCCCACCGGCGTCAGCAGGCGCACCCCGAGCGACGTCGCGTCGCCCAGTTCGACGTTCTCGTCCACCTCGAAGGCCACCTGGACGTGGTCGCCGTCCAGCTTCATCGACGTCACCGATCCCACCGAGATACCGGCGATGCGGACGTCGTCCCCGGCGTGCGCTCCGCCGGTCGTCTCGAATGCCGCTGTGTACGTGCGATGCCCGATGGGAAGCGAGTACACGACGACGGCGGCCACCACGGCGACGACGAGCGCGAGCACGCCCACGATTCCCCAGACGGTCTGGCTTCCCTGACGCACGGAGCTCATCGGCACACCACCAGGCGCTGGGTTCCGAGCACGACCGAGCCGATGCCGGGAATCTCGGTGTCGCCGGCCGAGCACGCGGAGACCTGCCCCTCGGGGGCGTTGCGCACCGTCTGGCCGACACCGCGCAGCAGACTGGGCACCATCGCGAGCAGGTCCACCAGTTGCTGAGCTCCCGGTACGAGCCGCCTGAACGCCGAATCCACCGGGCCGTACTCGGAGTCGTAGGTGTCGCGCAACTGCTCTCCGATCGAGATGAACGGTCCCTGACCGGAATTGATGTCGTCGACGGACGAGAGCAGGGTGTCGGCCCTGTCGGCGAACGTCGACACCACGCGGTCGAGTTCGGCGAACAGTCGACCCAGTTGCTCCGAGCGCTCGGCCACCACACCGGAGATGGCGCCCAGATTGCGGATGAGGAGCACGATGAGGTCCTCGCGCTGCGAGGCATAGGTGGTCAGCCCGTCCAGGTCGCGCAGGACCGGCCCGAGGCCCGACCCGTCACCCTGCACGAGATCGAGCACGTTCTGCGCGAACCGGTTCACCTGGTCGGTGTCGATGGTCTCGAAGATGGGCTGGAACCCGTCGAAGAGCGTCGTGATGTCGAACGACGGCACGGTCATGTCGTCCGCCAGCGAGGACCCCGGTGCCAACTCGGATCCCGAGTCGTCGGTGCTGATGAGCTCGAGATACCGCTGACCCAGCAGGTTCTGGTAGCGCACAGCAGCTTTCGTGGTCGTGAGCACCGGGCGGTCGGAGTCGACCTCGAAGGACACCCTGGCCCGGTTCCCGTCGAGTTCGATGTCGTTCACCGACCCCACGAGCACGCCCGAGAGGCGGACGTCGTCACCGGCGTAGAGACCGGAGACGTCGTCGAAACGCGCGTCGAACGTCGACCGGTCGTCGCCGCCGCCGTTGCGCAGCGCGCCGCCCACGAGGACGAGACACAACACGGCCACGAGCGCGAACGCACCGAGCTTCACCAGGGTCGCCACCGGCGTCCCCACCACCGACGATCGCGTCACAGCACACCGCCCAGTCGCGCCGCGAAGGCTTCCGCCGGACCGGCCATGGCGGGCATGTTCTTCACGATCACCTGAAGTTGCAGCTGGGTCCGGCCGTCGACGTTCGGGAAAGCGTCCTCGACGCCGGAGATCACGTCGGGCACACGCTGGTATGCCGGCGCGAGCGTTCCCGCCGAGAGCGCCACCGGCAGCAACACGTCCAGCAGGGTGTCGAGCAGCGGGCGGAGGTACGGACCGTTGTCGCGCAACAGATCTCCCAGTGGGATCGAGAGGCCGGATCCGAGTCCGGACATGGCCTTGATCGCCCGCGCACTGTTCTCCGGATTCTCGAAGTACTCACTGCTGGTGACGACCTGGTCGATCACGTCGGTGACCGGTCCGATGGAGGCGCCCAGCCCGTCCGCCAACTCACCACCGCGGTGCAGCTTCCAGGCGAGCGGCGCACGCTGGGTCTCGGCCATCATCTGCGCGGTGTCGAAGAAGGGCTTCAGGCTGTCGCCGAACTCCGACGACACGCGGGACGCCAGGTCGAGCACCCGCTCGGTGTTGTCCGCGTCCAGCACGTCGGTCAGATCGGCGAGTCGGCGGAAGACGCCGGTGACCGTCGCCGTCTCGGTGTCGTCGCCCAGCGCCAGGACGGTGTCCTCGCGCAGCGGGGATCCCTCTCCCTCCGAGTACAATTCGATGACCGTCGCTCCGAAGACCGTCGCGGAGGAGAACCGCGCGGTGACGTCGTCGGTCAGGACCGAGGCGACGGCCGGCTCGATGTGGGCGTGCACTCGCTGCGATCCGAACCCGAGCGGCTCGATCTCGTCGACACGGCCTATGGGGAGTCCGCGGTACTTGATGTCCGACCCGACCGCGAGGCCGTCACCGACGGCGGTGCTGTCGATCGTGAGATCGAAACGGGACTCGAAGTCACCGGTGGCGTACTTGCCGAGCACCACGCCGAGGACCACGAGCACGACGGCCACCACGAGGCCACGTACCCGGAGCGAGCGAGGGCCCGCGGATCTGCGGGACAGATCGTCGAAGACTGCCATGATCCCCTACCCCGAGATCCTGATGCCGACGTCGACTCCCCAGATGACCACGGTGAGGATCATGTCGAGGACGACGATGACGATGAGCGACGCGCGGATCGCGCGGCCCGACGCACGGCCGACACCCTCGGGTCCGCCCGTCGCGTAGTAGCCCTGGTAGCCGTGGATCATGATGACGGCGCCGACGAAGATGGTGGCCTTGAGCAGCGAGTACAGCAGATCCGACGGCTGCAGGAACGCCGAGAAGTAGTGGTCGTACGTCCCCGACGACTGATCGCCGAACGCGGCGACGATGAACGCACACGAGACGTAGCTCAGGATCAGCGTGAGCAGGTACAGCGGGATGATCGTGACCACGCCGGCGATGACGCGCGTGGTGACGACGAACGGGATCGAGCGGATCCCCACCACCTCGAGCGCGTCGATCTCCTCGGAGATGCGCATCGCACCGATCTCCGCCGTCATGCGGCATCCCGCCTGGGAGGCGAACCCGATCGCGGCGATCATCGGGGCGAGTTCCCGCGTGCTGGCGTAGGCCGAGATGAAGCCCGTGAGAGGACCCATGCCGACGAGATTCAGGGCGTTGTAACCCTCGATCCCGATGGACGACCCCACGGCCACGCCGAGGATGACCAGCACCGAGACGGTACCGCCGCCGACCACGAGATTACCGCTGCCCCAGGTGATGTCGGTGAGCACGATCATGGTCTGGCGCCGGTAGGCACGCAGGGTGTGCGGGATCGCGACGAGCACCTGCCACACGAAGGTGAGCTGATGCCCGAGGTGCTCGACCAGCCCGAGCGGTACGCGAGCGATGCGCTTGCCGCCGCGGACGAGCGGCGCGGTGCCGGGCGGGGTGTAGCGGGCGACGGTCATGGCGTCACCCGAGCCGCTGCGGAAGGAACATCGACACCAACTGGGTGGCGAGGACGTTGACGATGAAGGCCGACAGCACACCGACGACGACCGAGGCGTTCACCGCGTTCGCGACACCGCGAGGGCCCGACGTGGCCTCGAATCCGCGCTGGCACGCGACGAGAACCACGATGATGCCGAAGATCTCGGCCTTCACCATCGCGACGACCAGATCGGTGGTCGAGGCGAAGGACGCGAAGGAGGACAGGTAGCTGCCCGGCGTACCGCCCTGGAACCCGACGTTGACGACATACCCGGACACCAGACCCATGAAGATGACCAGCGAGCACAGCAGCGGTGCGACGACGAGCATGGCGGCGAGCCGGGGAGTCGCGAGCCGACGCACCGGGTCGATGCCCATGACGCGCATCGCGTCGATCTCCTCGCGCACCGTGCGGGCACCGAGATCGGCCGCGATCGCGGATCCTGCTGCGCCGCCCAGCAACAGCGCGGTCACGATGGGCGCTCCCTGGCGGATGACTCCGAGGCCGCCCGCGGCGCCCGCGATGGACGTGGCACCGATCTGATTGGTCAGGCTGCCCACCTGGACCGAGACGATGACGCCGAACGGCACCGAGACGAGAACGGCGGGAAGCACGGTGACCGTGACCATGAACCACGCCTGGTCGAGGAACTCGCGCCAGGCGAAGCGCAGGCCCACCAGGTCCCGCACCAGGTGGCCGAACGCAGCGACCACGAGGTCGGCGAAACGACCCAGCGTGCGGGTGCCGGTGGTGACGCGGGAGACGAGCGGCATGCTGCGCGCCATGTCGATCCCCCCGTACGTCTCGAGTCAGTCGGACGCAGGTGGTGCGCCGCGCTGAAAACTAGCGCGGCAGAACGGGGATCGAGTCGGTTTCTCGGGAGTTCAGTGACGCCTGACAAACATCGGGCCCCGGACTAGGTCGCGATGCGACCGTTGACGTACTCGTAGAACCCGGCACTGGTCTTCTTGCCCAGCAGGCCGGCCTCGACCATGCGGAGCAGGAGAGGCGGCGGCGCGTACAGCGGTTCCTTGTACTCGGCGTACATCGAGTCGGCGATCGACTTCACGGTGTCGAGCCCGATGAGGTCCGACAGTGCGAGCGGGCCCATGGGATGCGCGAGGCCCAGCACCGTGGCCTTGTCGATGTCGTCGCGCGTGGCGAAGCCCGACTCGACCATGCGGATCGCCGAGAGGAGGTACGGCACCAGCAGAGCGTTGACGACGAAGCCGGACCTGTCCGCCGCGCGGACGACCTGCTTGCCGAGGACGTCGGCCGCGAAACGTTCCGCGCGTGCCAGGACGGCATCGGACGTCTTCAGCGACGAGATGAGTTCCACGAGAGGAAGAACCGGCACCGGGTTGAAGAAGTGCATGCCGATGACCCGCTCGGGGCGGGTCGTGGCCACGCCGAGCTTCATGATCGGGATCGACGAGGTGTTGGAGGCGAGCACCGCGTCGGGATCCGTGACCACTCTGTCGAGCTCGACGAAGAGAGCCGTCTTGATCCCCTCGTCCTCGAGCACGGCCTCGACGACGATCTCGCGATCGGCGAAGTCGGACAGCTCGGACGTGAAGGTCAACCGTGCGGCGGCCTGCTCACGTTCGCGCTCGGTGATCTTGCCGCTGCTGACGCCGCGGTCGAGCGACTTCAGGATGCGCGCCTTGCCCGCGGCAGCCAGTTCGCGTGTCTGCTCGAACACGATCACGTCGACGTGGGCGCGTGCGCACACCTCGGCGATTCCGGCCCCCATCTGTCCGGCGCCGACGATCCCGACACGTTCGATCTTGTCCACGGCCACGAAAACTCCTTCGAAATGGGACTCCCTGCGCGACAACGCGAGAGGGTGAGACGGGGGTAACTCTGCTCGGGCACGGGCGAAGCCCGCAGATACGAGACAGGCGGCCCGCAACGAATGTCGCGAGCCGCCTGACTAGTGCGCTGAAACCTCGAAGTGGCGGATCAGTGGAACTGGCCCTCTTCGGTGGAGCCCTTCAGGGCTGCGGTCGACGTGTTGGGGTCGACGGTGGTGGCGATGCGGTCGAAGTAGCCGGCGCCGACCTCACGCTGGTGCTTGATGGCGGTGAAGCCCCGCTCCTCGGCTGCCTTGAACTCGCGCTCCTGCAGGTCGACGAACGCCGTCATGCCCTCGCGGGCGTAGCCGTGCGCCAGATCGAACATGCCGTAGTTGAGCGAGTGGAAGCCGGCGAGGGTGATGAACTGGAACTTGAAGCCCATCGCGCCGAGCTCCTTCTGGAACTTCGCGATGGTCGCGTCGTCCAGGTGCGCCTTCCAGTTGAAGGAGGGCGAGCAGTTGTAGGCGAGCAGCTGGTCGGGGAACTCGCTGCGGACCGACTCGGAGAACTTCTTGGCGACCTCGAGATCCGGCACGCCGGTCTCCATCCAGATGAGGTCGGCGTACGGGGCGTAGGCCTTCGCACGGGCGATGCAGGGCTCGATGCCGTTCTTCACGCCGAAGAAGCCCTCGGCGGTGCGGGTTCCGTCCAGGAACTCCTGGTCGCGCTCGTCGACGTCCGAGGTGATCAGCGTGGCTGCCTCGGCGTCGGTGCGGGCGATGATGACGGACGGCACGTCGGCCACGTCCGACGCGAGACGCGCGGAGGTCAGGGTGCGGATGTGCTGCTGGGTGGGGATGAGCACCTTGCCACCGAGGTGGCCGCACTTCTTCTCCGAGGCGAGCTGGTCCTCCCAGTGCACGCCTGCGGCGCCGGCCGCGATCATGGCCTTCTGCAGCTCGTAGGCGTTGAGCGCGCCACCGAAGCCGGCCTCGGCGTCCGCGACGACGGGCGCGAGCCAGTTCTTCACGGACGAGTCACCCTCGACCTTGGCGATCTCGTCGGCGCGCAGAAGAGCGTTGTTGATGCGACGCACGACGCTCGGAACCGAGTTGGCCGGGTAGAGGCTCTGGTCCGGGTAGGTGTGGCCCGAGAGGTTGGCATCACCGGCGACCTGCCAGCCGGAGAGGTAGATGGCCTGGAGGCCGGCGCGCACCTGCTGCACGGCCTGGTTGCCGGTGAGGGCGCCCAGCGAGTTGATGTAGTCCTCGTTGTTCACGAGATCCCAGAGGATCTCCGAGCCGCGACGCGCGAGCGTGGCTTCCTCCACGACGCTGCCCTGCAGGTCGGACACCTGCTGTGCGGTGAAGTTGCGGGTGACGCCCTTCCAGCGGGGATTGGTGTCCCAGTCCTTCTGGATCTCTTCCGTGGTCTTCGGTGTGCCGGTGGTCGACATCGAAAAGCTCCGTCTCTGTTGCGTCTGCGTCGGCAGCGTGCTCGTGCTTCGCAGGCTTGCCAGGCATATCGGATGTACGACCCCACGATGGCACAGAGAAAAAGTGGTGTCTACCTGCTGCGACTGTAAATCTACGCTAAGCAGTACGCGCGTTCTGCGAATCTTGCGAAGAACGTCGCGAGTGTCGTGGCGACTCCGTACCCGTCAGTAACCTGATAACCGCAGTTCGGGAACGAAATGCACGCAATACCGAACACCGACGAGATCGCCGTGCGACACGCTCACTCCCGGCGTCGCCCGCGGCCGGCTGTGACCACCGTCACCGTACGTTCGTACTGTTTTCTGGTGCGTCAGGCCGTCGCAGCGACCCGACGACGCTCGGTCAGCACTCCCAGGACACCCATCGCCGCGATCACGACGCCGCCGACGAGCGCGTAGTAGTCCGCCGTGCTAGCACCGGCGGGGAATGCGAGGACGACGGGTGACGTCGCCAGCACGACACCGAGTACGACGTGGGCCCAATGGCTCGAGCGCGATGCACTGCCCATGGCCCACAGCGCCGAGAATGCCGCCAGCAGACCCAGCACGAGGATGGCGCCGGCCACCTCGCTGCGGTGGGGCACCGGGAGCCAGAGCGTCGACAACACCAGAACGGTGCCTGCCACCAGCACCACCGCGTCGCGGACAATTTCCTGTCGTACCGAGTGGGCCATCTCGCTTCTCCTCACAGTCGTCTCTCACGTGCACTGCACATCTGCCCCCTGCAACGCCCAGTGTGCGCCCGTCTTCCCCGGCGCGCCCGTGTGTGACAGACCAGACCTGAAACCCGTCTCACCTGCAAGGACCTGGCTAAGACGGGGTAATGCCGGGGGCGTCCTAGACTGTCCGCATGGCACGGACCTACGTCGGCGGCCGGCTTCGCCAACTGAGGGTCGAGCGAGGGTTGAGCCAAGCGGCGCTCGCCAAGCAGCTCGCGATCTCGGCCAGCTACCTCAACCAGATCGAGCACGACGTCCGACCGCTGTCGTCAGCGGTGTTGACGCGCATCACCGCAGTGTTCGGAGTCGACACCACGTTCTTCTCCACCCAGGACGACACGAGGCTCGTCGCCGAACTCCGCGAGGTGACCCTGGACCAGGACGTCGGAGTCGACGCGGACATCGACGAGCTGGCCGAACTCGTGGCCGACCACCCGGCGATGGCGCGAGCGATGGTCACCATGCATCGCCGGTACCGCAACACCACCGCCCAACTCGCGGCGGCGACCGAGGACCGCTTCGCCGACGGCAGCGGCAGCGGATCCATCTCGAAACCGCACGAGGAGGTCCGCGACTACTTCTACCAACGCCAGAACTACCTCGACGCACTCGATCGTGCGGCCGAGGACCTGGCGAACCGATTGCGTTTCCACCGGGCGGACGTCGCGGCCGAGATAGCCAAACGGCTCCGCAATCTGTATGACGTCCAGGTCATCGAGCGCATCGACCTGGGCGAGAACGTCCTGCACCGCTTCGACGCGCGGACCCGTGTTCTCGAGATCTCCCCGCGACTGTCGGCCGGCCAGAAGGTGTTCCGCTTCGCGGCCGAACTCGCGTACCTGGAGAACGGCGACCTGATCCGCAGCATGGTCGAGGACGGGGGCTTCACCGGCGCGGAGTCGCGGGCACTCGCACGACTCGGCTTCGCCAACTACTTCGCCGCGGCGACCGTGCTTCCGTACGCGCGCTTCCACGAGGTGGCGGAGGATTTCCGGTACGACATCGAACGACTCTCCGCCTACTACGCGGTGAGTTACGAGACCATCTGTCACCGGCTCTCGACGCTGCAGCGGCCGTCGCTCCGCGGGGTCCCGTTCTCGTTCGTCCGGGTCGACCGTGCCGGCAACATGTCCAAACGCCAGTCGGCCACCGGGTTCCACTTCTCGTCGAGCGGCGGCACGTGCCCGCTGTGGAACGTGTACGAGACGTTCGCCTACCCGGGCAAGATCATGACCCAGATCGCCGAGATGCCCGACGGTCGGCGCTACCTGTGGATCGCGCGCACGGTGGAGCGGCGAGCGGCGCGCTACGGCGAACCCGGCAAGACCTTCGCCATCGGTCTGGGATGCGAAGTGCGTCACGGAAATAGGTTGGTCTACGCCGACGGCCTGGAGTTGGACGGATCCTCCGTGGCGACGCCGATCGGCGCCGGATGCCGCGTGTGCGAGCGTGCCCACTGCCCGCAGCGTGCGTTCCCGCCGCTGGGCAAGGAACTCGACATCGACGAACATCGAAGCTCGGTGTCGCCGTACACCATTCGCTGACTCAGTACTCTTCGGTCTCGAACTGCTGCTTGCGACGGCGGCTGCGCCGGATCATCAGCGCCACCGCTCCGCCGCCGACGATCCCCCCGACCACCAGGCCCGCCCACGTGTCGGCTCCCGCGCGGCTCGGCAGGTATTTGTCGGGAGCGAGCGTCACGCCGATGCCGACGAATGCGACGAGCATCAACGCGGCAGTCACGTTGGCACGCGCCGTGAACCACCGCGACTCTGCGAACAGGTCGACGTTCTTGGACTTGGCGTACCCGATGGTCGCGTAGTTCACGACCGCACCGAAGACGATGATACCCAACGCGATCCACGCACCTGTCGGACCGGCAACCCATGGGAGGACGGCGGCGGCGATCAGCCCGCCGAAGATGTGCAATTGCAGACCCACGGCGGCTGCCTCGTTCCACACGTCTCTCTGACGCTCGTCGTCATAGAACTCGCTGTCCAGATCGCCGACCATTCGCATTGACGAGGTGAAGATGCTCATGTCGATTCCTCCTCAGGTTCGAGCCGATCATCGGGGGTGAGCGGGAAGAGATCCTCGACCGTCGAGTCGAGCGCTCCCGCCAGCTTCAGGGCCAGGTACACGCTGGGCGAATAGTCGCCACCCTCGACCGAGACGATCGACTGCCGGCTCACTCCGCACGCCCGCCCCAGTTCCGCCTGGGTCAGGCGCGACGACTTACGGAACTCCCGCACCCGGTTCGTCACGACCATGATCCGAGTCAACTCCACTTGTCATTAGGCGTCAAGACTTCTTGACATCAGATCACCGAGAGGCGGACGACTCGGGTGTTAGCCTCAGCGACGTGACAGGACACCGCACCCCTCCGGCCACCCTCCGCTCGCTGCGTCCCGTCAACTGGGGCATCGCCCGACTGGCCGGCGCGGTCACCCGCACCGGCGACATGCACCTGTTCTCCACTCTGGGACAGACGGGCGGCCTCTTCCGCGCCTGGCTGTTCTACAGCGGCCGCCTGATGCCGTTCGGTGGGTTGCCCCGCAAGGACACCGAGACGGTGATCCTGCGGGTCGCCGCACTCCGCGACTGCCGGTACGAACAGGACCATCACCTCCGTCTGGGCGCGCGCGCCGGCATCGACGACGCCCTCGCCGACGCCATCGCCGCCGGTCCCGACGCTCCGGGTCTCGACAGTCGGACCGCCCTGATCCTGCGGGCGGTGGACGAGCTGGTGTCGACGCGCGATCTGTCCGACGCCACGTGGACCGAGCTGACGACCGTCTGGTCGTCCCGATCGCTCATCGAGTTCGTGCTGCTGGTGACCCAGTACGACGGACTCGCCACCACGATCACGACACTGCGCATCCCCCGCGACTACCAGTAGCTGCACAGACGAGAACACCCCGGTCGCTCGTGAGCGGCCGGGGTGTTCTCGTCGGAAGATCAGAAGTTGATCATGTGCCCTGCGAGGCCGTGGATGGCCTCCTGCAGTGCCTCGGACAGCGTCGGGTGCGTGTGCACGTTGCGCGCGAGTTCGGTGGCCGTCAGGTCCCACTTCTGCGCGAGCGTCAGCTCCGGGAGGAGCTCCGAGACGTCGGGTCCGATGAGGTGCCCGCCGAGCAGCTCGCCGTGCTTCGTGTCGGCGATGAGCTTGACGAAGCCGGTGGGATCGCCGAGTCCGTGTGCCTTGCCGTTCGCCGTCATGGGGAACGTCGCGACCTTGATGTCGTGGCCGGCGTCCTTGGCCTGCTGCTCGGTGAGACCGAAGCTGGCCACCTGGGGCTGGCAGAAGGTCGCGCGCGGCATGAAGCGGTAATCGTCGATGGGAAGCGTCTCGGCGCCGCCGATGGTCTCGGCCGCCACGACACCCTGTGCCTCGGCGACGTGGGCGAGCTGCAGCTTCGCCGTCACGTCACCGATCGCGTAGATGTGCGGCACGTTGGTGCGCATGACCGAGTCGATGGCGATGGCCCCGCGATCGGTGACCTCGACGCCCGTCTTGTCGAGCCCGAATCCCTCGACGCGAGGAGCAAATCCGACGGACTGCATGACCTTGTCGACGGTGACCGTCTCGGTCTCGCCGCTCTTGTTGTTCTTGATCGCGACGGTGACCTTGCTGCCGTCGTCGTCGATGCTCTGCACCGCGGCGCCGGTCATGATCTTCACGCCGAGCTTCTTGTACTGCTTGGCGATCTCCTTGGAGACGTCCTCGTCCTCGTTCGGGAGCGCGCGATCGAGGAACTCGACGATGGTGACGTCGACGCCGTAGTTCTTCAGGACGTACCCGAACTCCATGCCGATGGCGCCCGCGCCGACGATGAGGATGGAGCCCGGGAGCTCCTTCGTCATGATCTGCTCTTCGTACGTCACGACGTTCTCGCTCAGCGACGTTCCCGGCAGCAGCTTCGTGGTGCTGCCGGTGGAGATGATCGCGTTGTCGAAGGTGACGGTCTCGCTGCCACCCTTCGTCAGCTCCACCTCGATGGTGTTGGCGTCGGTGAACGACCCCTTGCCGTCGAGCTGGTCGATCTTGTTCTTCTTCATCAGGAAGTGGATGCCCTTGACGCGACCGTCCGCGACCTTGCGGCTGCGATCGTAGGCAGCGCCGAAGTCGAACGACACGTCACCGGAGATGCCGAACTGCTTGGCTTCCTTGGTGAACAGGTGCGCCAGTTCGGCGTTGCGCAGCAGAGCCTTGGACGGGATGCAGCCCACGTTGAGGCAGACACCGCCCCAGTACTTCTGCTCGATGATGGCGGTTTTCAGGCCCAGCTGCGCCGCGCGGATGGCTGCGACGTACCCACCGGGTCCGGCTCCGAGAACGACGACGTCATAGTGTGAGGTCACGGTTGTCCACCTTAGTCCCGTCGATCCGGACACACATCGAAAGGTCCGGCTACTGGCTGGTAACCGGACCTTTCGTGTCTTTATTTCAGCGGCTCTACTCAGTCGGGGATCATGTCGAACGTGTCGGGGTTCGGGCCGGTGCGGCCGTCCTCACCCTTGTCCAGCGCCGAGATGTCGGCGATCTGACGGTCGTCGAGTTCGAAGTCGAAGATGTCGAAGTTCGCCTCGACGCGCTCGCGCGTGACCGACTTCGGGAAGATGATGTCGCCGCGCTGGATGTGCCAGCGGAGGGTGACCTGCGCGGTGGTCTTGCCGACGTCCTTCGCGATGCGCTCGAGCTCGGGGTCATCGAGAACCTTGCCCTGTGCGATGGGTGACCACGCCTCGGTGGCGATGCCGTGCTCCGCGCCGTACGCGCGCACCTGGTAGTTCGAGAAGTACGGGTGGACCTCGATCTGGTTGACCGACGGGACGGTCTCGGTCTCCTGCGCCAGCTTCTCGAGGTGCGGCACCTGGAAGTTCGAGACACCGATGCTGCGCGCCCGTCCGTCCTTCGTGAACTCCTCGAGCACCTTCCAGGTGGAGACGTAGTCACCGTCGTACTGCGTCGGCAGCGGCCAGTGGATGAGGAACAGGTCGATGTAGTCGGTGCCCAACTTCTCGAGTGTCTCGTCGAACGAGCGACGGGCGTCGTCGGGGCGGTGGAAGCCGTTGTTCAGCTTGCTGGTGATCCAGACGTCGTCACGAGAGACGCCCGAGTCCTTCACTCCCTGGCCGGTCTCCTTCTCGTTGCCGTACATCTGCGCGGTGTCCAGGTGGCGGTAGCCCACCTCGATCGCGGTGCGGACGGCATCGGCGGTCTTCTCCGGCTCGATCTGGAAGACGCCGAAACCCAGCTGGGGGATGGACCGGCCGTCGTTGAGGGAGAGGGAAGGAACGTGGCTCATGTGCGTGAACTCCTGTTCGTTGTTCGTGATCCGAGTTCGTGCTCGTGTGCGCGGAGTACCCCGCGACGGGGGCGGTGAAGCCACCCGCGGGCGCCCCGCTCCTCTGGTGCAACGGGTGTGTCGAATCGTTATTCCGGATCGATGGTCGTCGCGACGACGAGGACACCAGAATGACCACCATGAGCGACTTCAACTCGATGGTCATCGCGGAGTTCCGCGACAACGGTGGACACGTGGCGACAGCCGGGTTCGGCGACAACCTCGTGGTGCTGCACTCGATCGGTGCACGGAGCGGCGAGGTGCGGCTGAACCCGCTCTTCGCGATCTCCGAGAACGGCACCTGGTTGGTGGTGGGCTCCGCGGCGGGGGCGGTGAAGGATCCCGCATGGGTGCACAACCTCCGGGCTCACCCACGCATCGACATGGAGGTCCCCGGCGACGACGCGACCGTACGCACCATCGCCGTCGACGTCACCGAGGTGCCCGACGACGAATGGGAGACTCACTGGGCGAAGTTCACCTCGGCGTCCCCCGGCTTCCTCGAGTACACGACGACGGCGGAGGGGCGACAGTTCCCGATCTTCCGCCTGACGCCCGCCTGACAGGGTCGGGTCCAGCCGGCGTCAGGTCCACACGGCGTCGGCCACGCGGCGGAAGTTGCCGCCGAACACAGCCGCCACCGCACTCTCGTCCCAGCCGCGCTCGGCGAGCACGGCCGGGAGCGTGTGGGTGTCCTCGGGCGGAACCCACTGCAGTGCCCCGTATCTCGTGTACTCCTCGGAGAACGCCTCGGGGTGGAGTGCCAACTCGGTGTTGAAGTCCTCGTGGTCGAAGGAGTAGTCGCTGCCGACACCGATGTGATCGATCCCGACCAGGTCGACTCCGTACTCGACGTGGTCGGCCATCGCGCGCACCCGATCCGCGCGACGTTCGGGTTCGTTGACGCCGAGGAAGATGCCCACCCCGTTGATGCCGACCACGCCGCCGGTGTCGGCGCACGCACGCGCCTGCTCGTCGGTGATGTTCCGCGGATGTTCCCACAGCGCAGCGAAATTGGAATGACTGTAGATCATCGGCCGGGACGTCGTCGCGGCGATGTCGAGCCCCGTCCGCCGGGAACAGTGCGACCCGTCCGCTGCCATGCCCGCCTCGTTCATCGCCCGGATCAGGTCGCGTCCGTGGGCGGTGAGACCCGTGTCGACGGCGTCGAGGCATCCGCATCCCGCGGCGTTCGCATGGTTGTAGGTGGGCAGCATCGAGCGCACGCCCAGTTCGACGAAGTAGCGCACGTTGTCGAGGTCGCCGTCCAGAGGAGCGGAGTCCTCGAGGTCGAAGGCGAGGGCACGCAGTCCCCGTCGTCGGGCCTCGTCGATGTCGGCCACGCTCCGGGCCGGAAGGAAGCGACCGTCCGCGAGTGCCCGCGCACTCCACGTCGTGGCCAACTCCGTCGCCGACGCCTTCGTGTGGGGCGAGTAGCCGACGTTGACGGAGAGGTAACTCCCCGCCTCGTACCGCGCCAGTTCGGTGATGTCGGTGTCCGCGTACAGCGGCAGGCAGGTGTGCTGCTCCCACAGCGCTGTCACCGCGCACCCCCGGCCAGCGCGCGAGAGAGCAACGGGGCGAACAGCATCGCGAGCAGTGCGTAGAGGCCCACAGACGGGACGAGCAGCGCCACCGCGGAGACCACCAGGAACAGGACGACCGGAACCCAGGGCACCGCCGCGCCGCGCGCGCCGGGACGCAGATCTCCACGCAGGAAGCCCGCAGCACGCACGCGTGCTGCGAGGAGACGGGACACGATCATGGTCACGGCGATGACCCCGAGGTACAGCCCCACCGACAACGGGTCCCCGTGGGGAGCCGCGACCTCCAGCACAGTCGCCACGGGCATCAGCACGATGCCGGCGAGCCACAGGAGGTTGAGCCGCACGACGACCTCGTCGTACCCCGTGACACGAGTGAAGAGCGCGTGATGATCGCGCCAGAACCCCGCGATGACCGCGAAACTGATGCCCGCGGCGACGAGTGCGTAGCCGTTCTCCCGCAGGAACGCTCCCGCACCCTCCGGGGTGTCGCGGGCACTGTCCACGAGGGGGAGCACGACGAGCGTGATGGCGATCGCCACCACCGCGTCGGAGAAGAACACGATGCGGTCCAGCCCCTGCTGAGAGCGCACCTCGGTGTCGGGTTCGGTCACCTCGACACTGTAGGTGCGCCGTCCTGCTCGCGCGAGGGCGACCGCGGGCAGAATGAGCGATGTGACCGACAAGTACGAGTGGCTCGAAGACGTGACCGGCGACGCCGCCCTCGAGTGGGTGCGCGCCCGTAACGAGCGCACGGTCGACGAGTTCACCGCGAACGACGAGTTCCGGACGCTCGAGACCGACATCCGGAGCATTCTCGACACCGACGCGCGCATTCCGTACGCGCGCAAGCGCGGCGACCACCTCTACAACTTCTGGAAGGACGCGTCGCACCCCCGCGGGCTGTGGCGGCGCACCACCATGGAGGAGTACCGGAAGGACAGTCCCGCCTGGGACGTCATCATCGATCTCGATGCTCTCGCCGAGGCCGAGGGCGAGAACTGGGTGTGGAAGAGCGCGCAGGTGCTCCGTCCGTCGTTCGACCGCGCGCTGATCTCCCTGTCGCGCGGCGGCGCGGACGCATCGGTGATCCGCGAGTACTCGCTCACGTCCCGCTCCTTCGTCGCACCCGACGAGGGTGGCTTCGTCGTCCCCGAGGCCAAGACGGACATCGACTGGATCGACGCGGACACGGTCTTCGTCGGCACGGATCTCGGACCCGGGTCGCTCACCGATTCCGGGTACCCCCGGCGCGCACACCGGTGGCTCCGTGGAACTCCTCTCGCGGAGGCTCCAGTCGTGTACGAGGGTGAGCAGACCGACGTCGCGGTGTCCGCCTCGCACGATGCGACGCCCGGCTTCGAGCGCAGCCTGGTCCAGCGCGCTACCGACTTCTTCAATGCCGTCACCTCCATTCTTCACGACGACGGATCGACCACGGTCCTCGACGTGCCCACCGATGCCTCGGTGTCCCTGCACGAGAACTGGTTGACCGTTCGCCTGACGACCGCATGGACCGTCGACGGCACCGAGTACGCCGCAGGGTCGCTGGTGGCCGCGAAGATCGACGAGTTTCTCTCCGGTGCAAGGGATCTGATCGTCCTCTTTGCTCCCGACGCCCGCACGTCGCTGCACCAGTACGCGTGGACCGAGAACCATCTGCTGATGGTGCTGCTCGAGGACGTCCGTTCCAGCGTGCACGTGGTGACGCTGGGCGACACGGTCACCTCCGAACGCCTGCAGGGACTCCCGGACGCCGTCGACGTCACCGTCATCGGCACCGACCCCGAGTTCGGCGGTGACGAGTACTTCCTCGACGCGAGCGGCCACCTCACTCCGTCCACTCTTCTGGTGGGCACCGTCGGGACCGATCCCGAGGTCCTGAAGTCCGCTCCCGCGTTCTTCGACACCACGGGCCTCGCGGTCGAGCAGTACTTCGCCACCTCACTCGACGGCACACGCGTGCCCTACTTCGTCGTACGGAACCCCGGAACGCAGGACCGTCCGACGGCCGCAGGCCCCACCCTCCTCTACGGATACGGCGGTTTCGAGGTCTCACTCACCCCCTCCTACAGCGGCGTGGTCGGCGCGGCCTGGCTGGCTCGGGGCGGTACCTACGTGGTGGCGAACATCCGCGGCGGCGGCGAGTACGGGCCGTCGTGGCACACCGAGGTGCTGAAGTCCGGTCGACACAAGGTGCACGAGGACTTCGCGGCGGTCGCGAGCGATCTGGTGGAGCGCGGCATCACCACCCCGGACCAGTTGGGCGCGCAGGGCGGCAGCAACGGCGGCCTGCTCATGGGCATCATGCTCACCAAGTACCCGGAGTCGTTCGGCGCCATCGTGTGTCAGGTGCCGCTCCTGGACATGAAGCGGTATCACCGCCTGCTGGCCGGGGCGTCGTGGATGGCCGAGTACGGAGATCCCGACGATCCCGACGAGTGGGCCTTCATCTCCGAGTACAGCCCGTACCAGAACGTCGCACCGCCGGGGAACTCGATCGGTGTGTATCCGCCGATCCTCATCACGACGTCGACGAGGGACGACCGTGTGCACCCCGGGCACGCGCGCAAGATGGACGCCATCCTCGAGGAGTACGGGTACGACGTCTCCTACTACGAGAACATCGAGGGCGGCCACGGCGGTGCGGCCGACAACGCGCAGGCCGCATTCAAGTCCGCGCTGGCGTACACGTTCCTGTGGCGGACGCTCGGGGGCGGTACCCGCTAGGTCAGTCGGTGTCCGGTTCCGCAAGTCCGACGATGGACGGATCCGGGCGCCCCACCACCTCGTGGTCCTTGTTCGAGTAGTCGAAGCTGTTCAGCACGAAGCGCATCGCCTCGAGGCGGGCGCGTTTCTTGTCGTTGCTCTTCACCGTCGTCCAGGGGGCGTGATCGGTGTGGGTGAACCGGATCATGTCCTCCTTGGCCCTCGTGTACGCGTCCCACTTGTCCAGGGAGGCAAGGTCCATGGGCGAGAGCTTCCACTGCCGTACCGGATCGACCTGGCGGATGGCGAAGCGCGTCCGCTGTTCGAGCTGGGACACCGAGAACCAGAACTTGGTCAGCTGCACTCCGTCGTCGACGAGCATCTGCTCGAACAACGGTGCCTGGTGGAGGAATCGGTGATACTGCTCGTCGCTGCAGAATCCCATCACACGTTCCACGCCGGCCCGGTTGTACCAGGAGCGGTCGAACAGGACCAGCTCTCCGGCAGCCGGTAGGTGGGTGACGTACCTCTGGAAGTACCACTCCGTCGACTCGCGTGGCGACGGCTTCTCGAGTGCCACCACCCGCGCGCCGCGAGGGTTGAGATGCTCCATGAAGCGCTTGATCGTGCCGCCCTTGCCGGCGGCGTCGCGACCTTCGAAGACGATGACGTGGCGGCCACCGGTCTCCTTGATCCACATCTGCAGCTTCAGCAACTCGATCTGCAGAAGACGTTTCGTACCTTCGTATTCCGCGCGCGGCATCCGTTCGTCGTACGGGTACGCCTGGCGCCAGGTGTCCACCGGGACTCCGTCACCGGTCAGCAACACGGGGTCGTCGTCGTCGTCGTCCCGCACGCTGAACGACGAGGTGTCCGAGAGGTCCACGATCCGGGACAGGGCGAAGTCATCGAGAGCGGTCACGCCAGGAACCTACGAGCCGCCGGAGACGGGACGGTGATCACGGGGTGAACAGCAGATGCCGTGACAGGCGGAGTTTCAGGGTACGTCTCGGGGTGGTCACCGATGGTGCAGCGCCCGGGCGGAACTCAGGATGGAGACATGACATTCCACGAGAGCAACTCCACCGTCCACCCGAACCCGAACCACACCACGCAGCTGACGCGAAGCCGAGACGACGCCTGGATCGCCGGGGTCTGCGGCGGTGTCGCCGCGTACACCGGATGGGATCCCAGCCTGGTGCGCGCCCTCACCGTGGTCGGCGCCCTCGTCTCGTTCGGCACCGTCGCCCTGCTCTACCTCGCGATGGTCATGCTCGTTCCCCGAGCATGACCATCGCGGGGCGTCGCGGAGATCAGCTGCCGCTACCGGTCCCGCCGGTTCCGAGAAGACCGTCGAGCAGTCCTCCCACACCGTCGAGCACAGAATCCAGTGCGCCACCGAGCAGTCCACCACTCAGCAGGCCACCGTCGGTCCCACCACCGAGAATCAGATCGAGAAACATCCGTCGTCCCTTCTCCTACACCGCGCCAGGAATGACGGCGACGGCCCCGATGGCCGTGGGCTGGACTGTAAATGCCCGCGACCGTGAAAGGAATGGTTTCCTGCCGTAAAAGTCCGGATTCTCGGGAGCGGTCGACCTTACCGTCGAGTCACTTGTCTCCGGTCACCAACCAACCACAGGGAGAGGCCAAGTCGTTCGCTGCCTCGGGTCCCATCGAGCCGGGCTCGTACGGGAGCACGGCCGGCGGAGAGGTCAACAACGGTGCGGCGACCTCCCACACGTGAGCCAGTCCGTCGGGACGGGTGAACAACGACCGGTCACCGTCGAGTACGTCGAGAATGAGTCGTGAATAGGGCGACAGCGGCTCGGCGTCCGACACCGTCGACAGGTCGAGCGACATCCGACCGATCCCGAGGTCCTCGCCGGGGCCGGGCTCCTTGACCGTCATGGCGATGTCCACTCGGCCGTCGCCCGACAGGTCGAACGTCAGCACGGCGCCGTCGGCCGGCAGGTGCTTCACCGGTCCCTCGGGGCGACGGAACACCAGCGACACCCGCTGCGTGCTGGTTCCCAGCATCTTGCCGGTGCGCAGGACGAAGGGAACGTCGCGCCACCGGTCGGTGTCGACCCACATGCGTGCGGCGACGAACGTGTCGGTCGACGAATCGTCCGCGATCCCCTCGACGTCCTGGTAGCCGCGGTACTGACCGAGGACCACCTCGGACGTGTCGAGCGGGCGGAACGCCGCGATGACCGACTCGCGGGCAGTCTGCAGGTCGTCCGCACCGAGGCTGAGTGGGGGCTCCATGGCCACCTCCGCCGCGACCTGGAACAGGTGCGTCACCAACATGTCGAGCACGGCACCCGTGGCGTCGTAGAACTCGGCACGGTCGTCGATGTCCAGCGTCTCCGGCACGTCGATCTGCACCTGCTCCACGTGTTCCCGGTTCCAGATCCCCTCGATCATCCCGTTCGCGAAGCGCAGGATGTGCAGGTTCTGGGTGTTCTCCTTGCCGAGGAAGTGGTCGATCCGATAGACCTGCTTCTCGTCGACGATGGCATGGACCGCCTCGTCGAGCTTCTCGAAGTTCTCCTGCGACGTGCCGAACGGCTTCTCGTAGACCACCCGCGCGCCCTCGGCGAGATCGTGTGCGCCGAGCGCCTCGGTGTAGTCGATGAAGGTCGAGGGCGGCAGCGCGATGTAGTGCACGAGCTGCACGTCGCCGCCCAGCTCGTCCTTCACGTCTCCGATGACCGACGGCAGGTCACCCGGATCGTCGGCGGTGAATCCGTTGCCCGCGAAGCGAACACGGTCCGCGAACGACGACCACACCTTCTCGTCGATGCTGTCGACACCCTCCCCGGGACCGAACTCCTCGAGCGCCGCGCGGATGTGCTCGCGGAACTCGTCGTCGGTCTTCTCACCTCGACCGTTGCCCACCAACGCCCACTGCTCGGGCAGCAGTCCTTCCTGCGCAAGTTCGTAGAACGCCGGCAGCACCATGCGCTTGGCAAGGTCTCCCGTCGCCCCGAAGAGCACGAAGATGGTCGGAGCCCCGCCGGATTCGGATGTCGCAGTGTCAGCCATGCCTCCATGATGCCCAGTCGGGGGCTCCCCCGAACCTCGATCGCCTCACAGTGCCGCGTCGACGCTACTGTCGAGCCGGTGACACGATCGATCTTCGACGGCGACATCGCCGGTATCGGGACCTCCAGCGGAACCAGGATCGTCGTCGGCCACTGGACGTCGTCGCCGCTGGGCGACTTCACCGATGTCATGGTCGAGTTCGCGGACGGCGAGCGCCTTCTGCTGGCACCGTCCGACGCGGTCCGCGAGTTCGTCACCGCGACCTACCACTTCGACACGACGACCATCACCGACGTCTCGTATCACCGCCGAGGTGACCGAGTCGGCGTCTCCGCGGGTGATCTCGAGGTGTCCTTCCAGATCGGCGGCCCGACACTGCTGGGTCGACTGCTCACCCTCGCACCGACGTCGGTGGTCACCGCACCCTGGTTCTGTACGGTGAGCGACCCGATCGCGCGGGTCGTGATGCGCGGCGTGCGGACCAGGGGCACCGCCGGCGGTGGGCGGCGCGAATACTACGGAGCGCGAGGGCAGCGCAGCATCGTCGGCGCGACGACATCGTGGAAGGGCGACGATCTGGGACACCTGTCGCCGGTGGAGCCGCCGGTGCGATTCGGATTCGGGTCGACACCCGCGGCCCCGTCGACGACGCGGATACGCACGACGATCGACCACCGCTGACCGATGTCACCGCAGGGTGGTGTTCTCGTCACGGGAGAGGAAGAACGCGTTCGAGCCGACGCGGGCGCACGCGACTCCGTCCTCCCGAGAGACGCAGAAGCTCTGCCCCGTGTTGATCACCTCGCCGTACTGCAATGTGCGGATGTTCTCCGAGCCGGTGAAATAGCCCTGATTCGTGCAGTAGTGGATCGGCCCGGCGCTCTCCACACGGACGGCGTACCTGCTGGTGGCACCGTTCGAGCAGACCTCGCCCTCGTCGGGAGCGACACTGGACACGGCCTGGCATCCCAGGAATCCGACCGAGGTTCCGTTCGGGAAGAGCCCACACGACACATTCCCCGACGGCGTCCGGAAGTAGTACCCCTCACCCGCCCCGCCATTGTCGCGGAAGAGCTCGGGATCCACCGACACCTCCTGCGACCCCGGACGCGGGAGTGCGTCCGCCGGGTCTGCCGACTCTGCCGACGGCGACTGCTCGACCGGCTGTTCCTCTGCGTCCGGCTGATCCGACGCTGCACCGGTGGGCGGCTCGATCGGCGCCACGACCGATGTCCCCGTCGGCGTCACGACCGAGGTGTCAGCGGGCGCCGGAACCGCCGTCGCCGACGTCACCTGGTCCGGAGCCGAACATGCCCCCAGCACCGCGGCGCCGGCGACCAGGGTGGCCGCGACGGCAGCCCGTGTGCTCATCGAGAACGACATGTCGACTCCTGTCCGGAGCCGGCCGGTCGCCGCCCCCTCTGACATACCCATCGGTCTCTTTCGTGGCGTCGTTACCTGTACTCACGTCACGATCAGGACACGAGCCGGCTAACTGCCGTCGAGGGGTGCGATGCCGGCGATGAGTTGGTACGGAGTGAACGGACCGCTCTGAGGTCCGAACCAGCGGACGCAGTCGACCAGGATCGTGGTGCCCTTGGCGCGCTCCGCAGCAGCGACGTCCGGACACGTGGGGAAGATCCCCGGCACCACCTCGTAGTACAGCGGCCCGACGTAGGTCGGCTCCGCGGAGGCGGTTCCCGCCCCTGCCAGCACCGATCCCGCCGTGACGGCTCCGGCGGCGAGTACTCCACCGACCACTCGCCGTAGTCCGATTCGCACCATGACACACACCTTCCGATGGGAGAGCCCCGGCCTTCGAAAACCGTACCGTGCGGACTGTTACGGGGGAAGAGGCATGCGGGAACGCAGGCACGGTTGCCGTAAAATACGAGGGTCCACCAGGCACTTGTTTCGATCAGGGGAGTCACGTGACCGCGCACGTCGAAGAAATGCAGTTCCAGGCCGAGACCCGGCAGCTGTTGGATCTGATGATCCACTCGGTCTACTCCAACAAGGACTCGTTCCTCCGCGAGTTGGTGTCCAACTCGTCGGACGCGCTGGACAAGCTGCGACTCGAGTCGTTCCAGAACAAGGATCTCGGCGCCGACACCTCCGATCTCCACATCGACCTGGAGATCGACAAGGAGAACCGCACCCTCACCGTGCGGGACAACGGCATCGGCATGTCGCGCGACGAGGTCGTCGATCTCATCGGCACGCTCGCGAAGTCGGGCACCGCCGAGGTCCGCGCGAAGCTGAAGGAAGCGAAGGACGCGGCCGCGTCCGAGGAGCTCATCGGCCAGTTCGGCATCGGCTTCTACTCCACGTTCATGGTGGCCGACAAGGTCACCCTCGTGACCCGGCGCGCGGGTGAGGACACCGCGACGCGCTGGGAGTCCAGCGGTGAGGGCACGTACACCATCGAGGAGGTGTCCGACGCGCCTCAGGGCAGCGCCGTGACCCTGCACCTGAAGCCGGCCGACGACGAAGACCACCTCTACGACTACACGTCCGAGCACAAGATCCGCGAACTGGTGAAGCGGTACTCGGACTTCATCGCGTGGCCCATCCGCATGCAGGTCGAGAAGACCACCGGCGAGGGCGACGACGCCACGACGGTGCTCGAGGACGAGACGGTCAACTCGATGAAGGCGCTGTGGACGCGCTCGAAGGACGAGGTCTCGGACGAGGAGTACACCGAGTTCTACCGCCACGTCAGCCATGCATGGGACGAGCCGCTCGAGGTCATCCCCATGAAGGCCGAGGGCACCTTCGAATACCAAGCGCTGCTGTTCATTCCGTCGCGCGCACCGTTCGACCTCTTCATGCGGGAGTCGAAGATCGGCATCCAGCTGTACGTGAAGCGCGTGTTCATCATGGACGACTGCGAGGAGCTGGTGCCCGAGTACCTGCGCTTCGTCAAGGGTGTCGTCGACGCGGCGGACCTGTCCCTCAACGTCTCTCGCGAGATCCTGCAGCAGGATCGCCAGATCCGCGCCATCCGGCGCCGCCTGACGAAGAAGGTGCTGAGCACAGTCAAGGATCTTCAGGCGAACCAGCCGGAGAAGTACACGACGTTCTGGACCGAGTTCGGCCGCGCCCTCAAGGAGGGCCTGCTCTCCGACCACGACAACCAGTCCACTCTCCTCGAGCTGTCGTCCTTCGCCAGCACCCACAGCGACGAGAAGCCGACCACGTTGGCCGAGTACGTCTCTCGGATGAAGGACGGCCAGGACGCGATCTACTACATGACCGGCGAGTCGCGCCAGCAGGTGGAGAACTCCCCGCACATGGAGGCGTTCACCGCCAAGGGACTCGAGGTGCTGATCCTCACCGACGCCGTCGACGAGATGTGGACCGGGTCCGTACCCGAGTTCGACGGGAAGCCGTTCCGTTCCATCGCGAAGGGTGCCGTCGATCTGGGTGACGACGAGGCGGAGACCGAGGAGAAGGACGCACGAAAAGCGCAGTTCGCCGACCTCACCTCGTGGATGGCCGAGACGCTGTCCGACGACGTGAAGGAGGTCCGCCTGTCCTCACGCCTGACCACCTCACCTGCCTGCATCGTCGGCGACGACTTCTCCCTGAGCCCGCAGCTCGAGAAGATGTACCGCGCCTCCGGCCAGCCGGTCCCCAAGACCAAGCGCATCCTCGAGCTCAACCCGGACCACGCACTGGTCACCGCACTGGAGAAGGCCCATGCGGAGAAGACGGACGAGATGGCGCTGGCCGAGACCGCCAAGCTGCTCTACGGCACAGCCCTGCTCGCCGAGGGTGGCGAGCTGGACGACCCGGCGTCGTTCGCGAAGTTGTTGGCGGAGAGGCTGACACGCACGATGTGACCTGAGGACATATGCCCACCCGTAGGGTGGGCATATGTCGGGGGACGTGGTCGTGATCGGGGCGGGACTCAGCGGGTTGGTGGCAGCACTCGACCTGACCAGGGCGGGGCGCTCGGTCATCGTCCTCGAGGCCGCCGACCGGATCGGCGGCAAGGTTCTCACCGTCGACACCGAAGGTCACCACGTCGATCACGGCGCCCACTGGATCGGTGGAGACCAGACCGCGGTGCGCGCACTCGCCGCCGAGTTCGGTGTCGACACGGCTCCCGAACCGCGACGGCGACGGGGTGCGGACGAAGTGTTCGCGGCCGCCGGCCGCGTCCACCGCTATCACGGTCAGGTGCCGCGCATCCCCGTTCGCGAGTGGCTCCCCGTCGGTTCGGGTATCGCGCGCCTCGACCTGGCGGTCCGCACCGTCGACCGCGCGGTGCCGCTGCTGTCGACCTGGCGGCCCGGAGATCACGAGATGTCCGACGTTCTCGCGCGTCGGATGTTTCCCTCCGCCTACGGCCGCGACATCCTCACGTGTTTCTTCCGGCTGATCTTCGGCGCCGACCCGGACGAGGTCCCCGCCCGAGCCGCACTCGAGTACCTGCGCGCGGCCGGCAGCCTGCGGGCGATCGCCGAGGTGCGTGACGGAGCGCAGGAACGCTACTTCGTGGACGGCACCGCATCGCTGATCTCAGCTGTGGCACAGCACCTCCCCGCCCCGCCGGAGACGTCTCGACCCGTCATCGCGATCCGGCCGGACACCTCCGGAGTCGACGTGGTCACCGCGGACGGCACAGTCCGCGCATCGTCGGTGGTTCTCGCGGTTCCCCTCCCCCGCGCCGCCGACATCGACGGCGCGCTCCCCGCCGGACTCGGGGACCGGATGCGCACCTCCCGCATGGGCGAGTACGCGAAGACCATCGTCGTGTACGACAGTCCGTGGTGGCGCGAGAACGGACTCACCGGAACGGCACTCGACGTCGACGGCCCGGTCCAGATGATCGTCGACGGCAACGCCGGAGGGGACTCGCCCGGCATCCTGGTCGCCTTCAGTGGCGGTCGAGCCGCGGCGGACCTGTTCTCCCGCACAGATCGCCGTGACATCGTCGTCGCCGAGCTGGTGCGGCTGTTCGGCCCTCGGGCGCGGTCACCTCGTCGTGTCGACGACATCACCTGGTCGGCGCAACCCTGGCTGGGTGGGGCGCCCACCGCGATCCCGCCGTACGGAGGCGTCTTCCACCATCAGGACCTGACCACGGACCGCGTGCACTGGGCAGGAACGGATCTGGCCGATCGCTGGCCCGGCTACCTCGACGGAGCCGTGCGCTCCGGCCGGCGAGCGGCGCGTGAGATCATTCGTCCGGTTCGGTGAGCCCCGCCCGCTCGTCGCGCTCGGCCCACTCGATCAGCGGGGCGATCGAGTACACGGCATCGTCGATTCCTGCGTGCAGATCACCTAGATCCGCGAATCGGGACGGCACCGTGTACATGGTGAGGTCCCGCGGCTCCACGTCGACGATCTCGTCCCACGTGATCGGCGTCGACACCGTCGCGTCCTGATTGCCGCGCACGGAGTACGCGCTCGCGATGGTGTGGTCGCGCGCGTTCTGGTTGTAGTCGACGAACAACTTGGTGGGATCGCGATCCTTGCGCCACCACGTCGTCGTCACGTCCTCGGGTGCGCGCCTCTCGACCTCGCGGGCGAACGCCAGTGCAGCCCTGCGGACATCGGCGAAGCCCTGCTCCGGCGCGATACGCACGTACACGTGCAACCCGTTGCCGCCCGACGTCTTCGGCCACCCGACGGCACCGAGTTCGTCGAGCACCTCGCGCGTCACCGCCGCCACCCGGCGCACCCGGTCGAAGGAGCAGTCCGGCATCGGATCCAGATCGATGCGCCACTCGTCCGGA
The DNA here is from genome assembly GCF_030818285.1 of Rhodococcus sp. SORGH_AS_0301. Classification (NCBI taxonomy): domain Bacteria; kingdom Bacillati; phylum Actinomycetota; class Actinomycetes; order Mycobacteriales; family Nocardiaceae; genus Rhodococcus; species Rhodococcus sp. SORGH_AS_0301. Next base: position 40,735 of record NZ_JAUTAC010000002.1, on the reverse strand, counting down.
CTCTCCACGTCGGCGCGCCGGCTGTTCCACGGATGGAACTCCACCGTCGACATCTGCACGGCCCAGATCACGTGCGCCAGTTCGGTGACGCAGAGTTCGTCCGCGGTGCGGTTGTAGCGCGGGAAGGTGACCCGCACCGTCTCCATCCAGTCCGGAGCGCCTTTCGGCAACCGCTTCTGGTGCACCTTCTCCCCGGCGAGACCGTCGGGAAACCGGTGCATCATGCAGGGCCGCTCCCGCAGCGCGCGCACGATGCCGTCGCCGACAGACAGGTAGTACTCGACGAGATCACGCTTGGTGGCACCGCTCGCAGGGAAGTACACGCGGTCGGGGTTGGACACCCGCACCGTGCGTCCGCTGACCTGGAGTTCGATCGCCGGTGACGTGGCTGCCATGACGCGATACTAGTGCGGCCCGAGGGGGTACACAGGAACACGTCGGAGTTCGTACGAGCGAAGGAGCACCCCTTGATCTTCATCACCGCCAAGTTCCGAGTGAAGGCAGAGCACGCGGACGACTGGCCCGAGATCTCGCGAGCCTTCACCGAGGCCTGCCAGGCGGAGGAGGGATGCCTCTGGTACTTCTGGTCGCGCACACTCGACGATCCCACCGAGTACGTCCTCGTCGAGGCCTTCCGCGACCCGGATGCCGGCGCGGCCCACGTCCAGTCGGACCACTTCAAGCAGGCGCAGAAGGACCTCCCGCCGTACCTGCAGGAGACCCCGAAGATCATCAGCCAGGAAGTGGACGGGACCGACTGGAACGAGCTGGGAGAGCTCGCGGTCGGCTAGTTCTCCGCCAGCGTCCGGACGGCGTCGGCGAACTGTCCCGGGAGTTCCTGGGGCGGATTGTGCCCGGCGTCGACGGCGCGGACGTCGATCAGATCGGTGAAGTGCGCCGAGTGGTCGGATGCTCCGTACAGCGCCGCCACGGTGTCCTCCGTCGGATCGATCACGATGGTGGGCACCGTGATTCGCGGTTGCGTCGCCAACAGCTGTTCGGTCTCGGCGTAGGCCGCGTCCCCGGGTACCAGGCCGTACCGGTGGCGGTACGAATGGACCGCCACGCCCACGAAATCCGGGTTGTCGAACGACGGCGCCGTGGCGGCGAACTCGGAGTCACCGAACCTCCACGTCGGCGACCAGTCGGTCCACAGCGTCTGTGCGATCTCCGCGCGGTACGCCGCGAGACCGGCGCGACCTCGCTCGGAATGGAGGTAGTACTGGTACCAGTACCGCTTCTCCAGATGCGGTGGGGCCGGCGTCGTGGCAGCCGCCGCACGGTCCTGAACCAGGTATCCGGACACGCTGACAAGACCCGACACCGACTCCGGCCAGACAGCGGCGACGACACACGCAGCCCGGCCGCCCCAGTCGTACCCGGCGACGAGTGGCCGGTCGAGGTCCAGCGCCGCAATCAGTTCACGCAGGTCGTGACCGAGTGCCGCCTGTTCACCCGACCGCATCGTTCCGGCGTCGGCAAAGCGTGTCGGGCCGAAGCCGCGCAGATACGGAACGATCACATCGAATCCCTGTTTCGCCAGGATGCGCGCGACGTCGTCGTAGCAGCGGGTGTCGTACGGGAAGCCGTGCAGCAGTACGACGGTCCGCCCCGCCGGATCGCCGTGGCGCTCGTAGGCGACGTCGAGAACCCCGGCCCTGACGGTGCTGATCACTGGTGCCATGGATCCATCATGCCCGTCGACCACTGCGGCCGGCCGAGGTGACGACACCGATGCAGTGATCGACGAACCGCTGTCGATCCACCTCGATTCCGCCGTCGAGGTACATCGTGAACAGAGCCGTGAGCGCCCCCACGACGCCGGTCGCCGTCAGCTGGCGATCCGCGTCGTCGGACTCGAGTTGCTCGCCCACCACCGACACGAAGACGGGCATCGTCGCCATGCCCAGCGTGCTCAACGCGGGGTCCACGAACGGGGCTGTCAGCAGCACTCGGCCACGAGCCGGTTCGTCGATCATCAACTCCACGAACGCCGTGACGGCACGGCGGGCGCGCTCGTCCGGGCGACGGGCCTGACCCACGGCCGTGACCAGTGCCTCGCGCGCACCCCCGGCGACATCGCTATAGACGGTGCGCACGAACGTGTCCCGGTCGGTGAAGTTCTCGTAGAAGTAGCGTTCGGTGAGCGAGGCGCGCGAACACACCGAGCGCACGGTGACGGCGGGCCGACCGACCGAGCCGAGTAGTTCCACCCCGACCGCCAGCAGGGTTGCGCGTCGCTGCTCTCGCCGCGCCTCGAGCGTGGTCACGTTGCGACACCTCACTGTTGACGACCGTCCACCCTGCACCCTACGGTGACAACATGCGTAGTCAGCCGTTGGGGCCGGAGTCACTCACCTGGCGATACTTCGGGGACTGGCGCGGCATGCTGCAGGGGCCCTGGGCCGGCTCCATGCAGAACATGCACCCGGCACTCGGCGCTGCCGTGACCGAGCACTCGACCTTCGAGTCCGAGCGATGGCAGCGCGTGATGCGGTCGCTGTACCCCATCGGGGGCGTGGTCTTCGACGGCGACCGTGCGGCGGACACCGGCGCTCGAATCCGGAACTATCACAAGGACATCAGCGGTCTCGACGCCCACGGGAAGCCGTACCACGCCCTCGATCCCGACGTCTTCTACTGGGCGCACGCCACGTTCTTCGTCGGCACGATGCTCACCGCCGACTACTTCATGGGCGGCATCACCGAGGCCGAGCGCGAGCAGCTGTTCGTCGAACACCGGCAGTGGTACTCCCTGTACGGCATGAGCATGCGCCCGGTTCCCGAGACCTGGCCCGACTTCCAGCGCTACTGGGACCACATGTGCCGCGAGGTACTCGAGGACACCGCCGCCGCACGCTCGGTGCTCGACATGTCCGCCCTCCCCCGCCCACCCTTCCTCCCCTGGTTGCCCCGGCGAGTGTGGGCCCTTCTGCTCCCCGGCATCGAGAAGTCCGCGGTTCGGATGACCGTCGGTCTTTACGACCCAGCGGTCCGAGATCTCCTGGGCTACACCTGGACCGACAAGGACGAGCGATGGCTCCGCCGCGTCGGCACACTGGTGAACCTGGCCTTCCGCATGGTCCCGGCGCGCCGGCGTATGCATCCCCGAGCCCGAGCCGGCGTCGACATCGCTGCCGGTCGGCAGCCCACGAACTCGCCGCTCGCGGAGACCCCCGACCGCAACCTGCCACCCCTCGGGCGTCGGGACAATCCCCGGCATTACGTACCCGGCCGCTGACCGCACGTCAGTGCACCCGATCGCGCACGAATCAGCGGAATGGCAGATTCCGGCACCATAATGTGGCTCCAGATGCAACAGCCGCTGGAGGGCTCTTGATGAGCGATCGGTAGTCCACAGGGGCACCTCCTAGTTGGACTACCGCCACTACGGGCGTCGCGACACTGTTGCGATGGACGTATTCACCTGGCACCAGCTCATCGCCGGCGGAATCGACGGCTCGACGGTGAGCCGGCGGGCGGCACGCGGCGCTCTTCACCGTGTGCTTCCCGGTGTCTACTCGTCGGAAGTGCCTACGTACACCACACGATGCGAGGCAGTGAGGCTCTGGAAGCCCGACGCAGTGTTCAGCCACGACACCGCGGCGTGGATGTGGGACCTTCTCCCCGAGGAGCCGGCCCTGGTGCACGCCACTGTTCCGAGGACCGGCACCACGAGGGGTCCCGACTGGGTGAGGTTGCATCGTCGAACCCTGACGAACGTCAGATGGTTGGGGGACATACCTGTCGTGTCCCTCGAACACGCGATCCTCGACGTCGCCGGCACGTTGACCCGGCCGCAGTTCGAGAAGGTGATCGACAGGGCGCTGTCACGGGCGGTGAGCTGGCGTTCCCTGGCGCAGCTGTGCGACGAGGCGAAGGGGATGACCGGCATGCGTCTGCTGCGTGACCAGTTGCGGCGAGCATGCCCCCACACACTGTCCGAACCCGAGCGCATGGTGGCGCGAGCTCTCACCGCCCGCAACATGCACCTGGAAATCAATGGCAAGGTCGGCCCGTACTACGGAGATCTGGTGGACCGGCGCGGGCGCGTGGTGGTGGAGATCGATGGGCGTGAGTTCCACACGGCTGCAGACGTCTTCACCAGTGATCGGCGCCGCCAGAACGCACTGGTGTTGGACGACTGGATGGTGCTGCGATATTCCGCAGCGACCGTGTCCGCCCACGTCGACGCTGTCGCGGACGAGGTAGTCGCCACCGTGCGCCGTCGACGATCCTTGGCTCGACGACGCACGTGACTGCACCCGATCGCACCCGAATCTGCCGTTTCGCAGAATTACCGACGATCGGGTGCCTACACGTGCAGCGAGGCCACAACCTCCCCGACAGCACCCTCGAACTGGTGCCCACCCCGCTGGTGCTCGACCACCCGAGCGCCCGGGAGCCGCGCGGAGGCCAGTGCGAGGTGCGCGAACGGCACCACGTCGTCGTCGCGGCAGTGGTGCAACGTCAGGGAGACCTCCGGCGAGACGGTCGGCCACTCGTACTGGTGGACGTCCCAGCCCGCGGCACTCCAGTCGGGCATCGCGAGCAACGTGGCGGCGGGAACCGGGACCGAAGCGAGCACGTGCAGCAGGACGGTGGCGCCGAAGGAGTGCGCGATCACGACGTCGGGACTCGCCTCGAGGCCGCGGCGTATCGGTCCTGCCCACGCCTCGACGCTCATGTCGTCGCTCGGGATGCGGGGCATGTCGACCGTCGCGCCGAGCAGCGCGCCGAACTCCTCCGCCATCGGCTCGTCGTCGTCCTCGCCGCCGGCGCCGTGGACGAACAGCAGTCTCGTCATACCGATACCGACTCGACGGGGCGCCGGAACTCACCGCGGAACGCCGAGAGCCGGCCACCCGTGAGGGTGACCGGCTCTCGTGCGATCAGGGAGCGGGACTCAGAAGTCCATGCCGCCCATGCCGCCGGTCGGATCGCCCGCGGGCGCTCCGGCCTTCTCCGGCTTGTCGGCGACGACGGCCTCGGTGGTGAGGAACAGAGCCGCGATCGACGCTGCGTTCTGCAGTGCCGAGCGGGTGACCTTGACCGGGTCGTTGATGCCGGCGGCGAGCAGGTCCTCGTACTCGTTGGTCGCGGCGTTGAGGCCGTGGCCGAGGGGGAGGTTGCGCACCTTCTCCGCGACGACGCCGGGCTCGAGGCCGGCGTTGAACGCGATCTGCTTCAGCGGTGCCTCGAGGGCGACGCGAACGATGTTCGCGCCGGTGGCCTCGTCGCCCGTGAGGTTGAGGTTCTCGAGTGCGGGAGCCGACTGCAGCAGCGCGACGCCACCACCGGCGACGATGCCCTCCTCGACAGCTGCCTTGGCGTTGCGCACGGCATCTTCGATGCGGTGCTTGCGCTCCTTGAGCTCGACCTCGGTGGCGGCACCGGCCTTGATGACTGCAACGCCACCGGCCAGCTTGGCCAGGCGCTCCTGCAGCTTCTCACGGTCGTAGTCCGAGTCGGAGTTCTCGATCTCGGAACGGATCTGCGAGACACGACCCGCGATGGCGTCGGCGTCGCCGGAGCCCTCGATGATGGTGGTCTCGTCCTTGGTCACGACGACCTTGCGAGCCTGGCCGAGCAGCTCGAGTCCGGCACCCTCGAGGGAGAGGCCGACCTCTTCGCTGATGACCTCGCCACCGGTGAGGATGGCGATGTCGGCGAGCTGCGCCTTGCGACGGTCACCGAAGCCCGGTGCCTTGACGGCGACGGACTTGAAGGTGCCACGGATCTTGTTCACGACGAGGGTGGAGAGCGCTTCGCCCTCGACGTCCTCGGCGATGATCAGGAGCGGCTTGCCGGACTGGATGACCTTCTCCAGCAGGGGCAGCAGGTCCTTGACGGTGGAGACCTTCGAGCTGACGAGCAGGATGTACGCGTCTTCGAGGACGGCTTCCTGACGCTCGGCGTCGGTGACGAAGTATCCCGAGATGTAGCCCTTGTCGAAGCGCATGCCCTCGGTGAGCTCGAGCTGCAGGCCGAAGGTGTTGGACTCCTCGACCGTGATGACGCCTTCCTTGCCGACCTTGTCCATGGCCTCGGCGATGAGCTCGCCGATGGACGCGTCGCCTGCGGAGATACCAGCGGTCGCAGCGATCTGCTCCTTGGTGTCGATCTCCTTGGCGGACTTCAGCAGGGACTCGGTGACAGCGGCGACGGCTGCCTCGATGCCGCGCTTGAGGCCGAGCGGGTTCGCGCCGGCTGCGACGTTGCGCAGGCCTTCGCGGACGAGTGCCTGAGCGAGAACGGTCGCGGTGGTGGTGCCGTCACCTGCGACGTCGTCGGTCTTCTTGGCGACCTCTTTGACCAGCTCTGCGCCGATCTTCTCGTACGGGTCCTCCAGCTCGATCTCCTTGGCGATGGACACACCATCGTTGGTGATCGTGGGGGCGCCCCACTTCTTCTCGAGTACGACGTTGCGACCCTTGGGGCCCAACGTCACCTTGACTGCGTCGGCGAGGCTGTTCAAGCCCCGTTCGAGGCCACGGCGTGCCTCTTCGTCGAACGCGATGATCTTGGCCATTGCGAAGTGATCCTCCGGATTGGGGGTGACACACGAAGCGACCGCGGGTGGGTCGCTCCCTTTCCACATCCGGCCGAGTCGGTGCCCGCGACGGACGACCAGGGGTGTCGATGATTCCCGATCTCACCTCTTCGACCTGGCACTCACAGTACGCGAGTGCCAACCAGATTTCTAGCAGTCGAGGTGGTCGAGTGCAAGGTCATCGTCGAGTGGTCGCGATTCACACGGTGTTCACGTGCCGGAACGACGACCGACTCACGCGTGAGAAGAATGTGTGACGCGACCAGTTGTCGCGCGCCACAACAGAATCCACGCGAATCGGACATATGCACCCGCCCACCCCTGCGGACGAAAGGACCACATCGTGTCCGATGCAGTCGACACCGGTTACGACAACTCGGCGATGGCACACGAGGAGGAGGGCTACGACAAGGGCCTGAAGCCTCGGCAACTGCAGATGATCGCCATCGGCGGCGCGATCGGCACCGGCCTGTTCCTCGGCGCGGGCGGCCGCCTCGAGTCCGCGGGCCCGGGCCTGTTCATCACCTACGCCGTCTGCGGCGTCTTCGTCTTCTTCATCCTCCGAGCGCTCGGCGAGCTGGTGCTCCACCGCCCGTCCTCCGGATCGTTCGTCTCCTACGCCCGCGAGTTCTACGGCGAGAAGGCCGCCTACGCGGCCGGGTGGATGTACTTCCTCAACTGGGCGATGACGGCGATCGTCGACGTCACGGCCGTCGCGACATACATGCACTACTGGGGCGCCTTCAAGGGCATCCCGCAATGGACCATCGCCCTGATCGCACTGGCCATCGTGCTCGCCGTGAACCTGGTGTCGGTGAAGTGGTTCGGCGAGATGGAGTTCTGGGCGGCCATGATCAAGGTCGCGGCGCTGGTGACCTTCCTGGTCGTCGGCACCGTCTTCCTCGCCGGTCGTTTCGACGTCGACGGCCAGTCGACCGGCTTCGGCGTCATCTCGGGCAACGGCGGCCTCTTCCCCACCGGGGCGTGGCCGCTGGTCATCGTCACGTCAGGTGTCGTCTTCGCCTACGCGGCCGTCGAGCTGGTCGGGACCGCGGCCGGAGAGACCGAGAACCCGGCGAAGGTGATGCCGCGGGCCATCAACTCCGTCATCTTCCGCATCGCGGTGTTCTACGTGGGATCGCTGATCCTGCTGGCGCTGCTGTTGCCGTACACGACCTACCGGGCCGGGGAGAGCCCCTTCGTCACGTTCTTCTCCCGCATCGACGTCGAGGGCGCCGGCACGATCATGAACATCGTCGTGGTCACCGCGGCGCTGTCCAGCCTCAACGCCGGGCTGTACTCCACGGGCCGCATCCTGCGGTCGATGGCGATGAACGGCAGCGCGCCGTCGTTCACGGCGCGGATGAGCCGGAACGGTGTCCCCTACGGCGGCATCCTGCTCACCGGTGCCCTGACACTCCTCGGCGTGGCGCTCAACGCGTTCAAGCCCGGCGAGGCGTTCGAGATCGTGCTCAACATGTCGGCCCTCGGCATCATCGCCTCGTGGGCGACCATCGTGCTCTGCCAGCTGCAGCTCTACCGGTGGAGCCGCAAGGGCATCCTCGAACGGCCGTCGTTCCGGCTCTTCGGGGCGCCGTACACGAGCTACGCGACGCTCGCGTTCCTCGCCGCGGTGCTGGTTCTCATGGCGCTCGACGCGCCGATCGGGACGTGGACCGTCGCCACACTCGTCGTCATCGTGCCGATGCTCATCGGCGGCTGGTTCCTCGTCCGGGCCCGCGTCCTCAGCGTCGCCGAGGAGCGGATGGGCTACACGGGCAAGTACCCCGTCGTCGCGAACCGGCCGACGGATCCCGAGACGCCGAGCGACTAGCGACGTCGGTACCAGGGCCGGCCGGGCTCAGGTGGCGGGGAGGCCGGAGGCCGGTCGGGCTCAGGTGGCGGGGAGGCCGGAGGCCGGCCGGGCTCAGGTGGCGCGTGGTCCCTCAGGGCCCGCGCCACCGCCACGCTCAGGTCGTGGCACGACGCGAACCGGTCCGGCGGCTCCTTGGCCAGCGCGCGCTGCACGACGGCGTCGAGGCGGGTCGGCAGGTCGGCCCGACGCGAGCTGACGGACGGCGGGGTCCGCCTCAGCTGGGCGTCCATGACGGCGAACGGAGTGGCCAGCGGGAACGGCGGCCGTCCCGTGAGCAGTTCGACGAGGGTGGCACCGAGCGCGTAGATGTCGGTGCGGGCGGTGAGCGTGCCGCCCCGCAGCAGTTCGGGTGCCGCGTAGCCGATCGATGTCAGCACCGTCCCGTCGTCCGACACCAGCGGTGTCGGCGAGGACGTCGACCGCGCGATTCCCCAGTCGGACAGCAGAACCTGCTCCCGGGTGTCCGCATCGGCGACACTCGCGAGCAGGATGTTGGCCGGCTTGACGTCCCGGTGGACGATCCCGAGCCCGTGCGCGTGATCGAGGGCTCTCGCCACGCCGTCGACGATGCGGGCGGCTCGGTGGACGTCGAGTGGGATCTGTCCGCGCGCGACGAGGCGGGCGGCGCTGTACCCGTCGACGTGCGACATCGACATCCACGGCCGCCCGCGGAACTCGCCGTGATCGTGCGCCGCGACGATGTTCGGGTGCTGCAGCAGGGCCCCGATCCGCACCTCGGCCGCGAACGCGTCCCGCGGGGCGTCCGCACGCAGGATCTTCAGGGTCTCCGGCGGTGCCGATCCACGTCGGGCGAGATACACCTCGGCGGTGCCGCCGTGACCGAGCAGTCTCTCGACGCGGAACCCCGCGAACTCGGATCCCGGCCGCAGGACCACTACCGACCGATCTCCAGCACCGCCGGCAGGTCCGCGACGGAGTCGACGACGAACGCCGGTTGCATCGCGTACTGGTCGCGTGCGTGCCGGTCGAGGCGTTCCTGACGGAACTTGCCCGTGCGGACCAACATGCCGCGCATGCCGACGACCTGGGCGGCGAGCACGTCGTTGTCGAGATCGTCCCCGACCATCACCACCAGGTCCGGATCGACGCCCATGCGTTCCGCCGACGTCTGGAAACCGAGCGGCGCCGGCTTGCCGACGGCCGTCGCCGTGCGGCCGGACGCCGATTCCATGCCCGTCAGATACATGCCCGTGTCGATGCGCAGCCCCTCGGCCGTGGTCCACATGAGGCTGCGGTGCATCGCGACGACGGGCACGCCCTGACACATCCAGTCGTAGACCCGGCTGAGCGCCTCGTGAGTGAACTGCTCGCCGGCGCCGCCGAGCACCACCACGTCCGGATCGCTGTCGACCCACTCCACGCCGGGCAGATCGTCGGCGATCCGGCCGCTGTTGAGGAGGACGCACCGTGCACCGGGGTACCGCGTCCGCAGGTGGTCGGCGGTGAGAGTGGCCGCGGTGACGATCTCGTCGGCGTGCACCTCGATGCCCGCATCGGTGAGCGCGTCGGAGATCTGCTCCCGCGTCTTCGACGTGGTGTTGGTCAGGAACGCGCACGCCACGTCGTTGCTGCGTAGCGTGCTCACCGTCTCCGCGGCCCCGGGCACGGGACGCCAACTGGTCATGAGCACACCGTCGATGTCGAACAGCACCCCACCGATCGGACTCATGCGACGAGCCTAGTGCCGCTACGGGTTCGGGGCAGGATGGGCGGGTTCGACGTTCTCGGCCGCGCCCGCGGACCGGGCCAGGGCCACCGCCGAGACCACCACGAGAATCAGGGCGACGACCAGCACCACCGTGACCTCACGATCGGCGTCGAGGTACTCGCCCAGCACGACGAATCCCAGCAGCGACGCGACCATCGGTTCCATCACGGTCGTCGCGGGCAGCGAGGCCTGCAACGCACCCACCTGGAAGGCCGACTGCTGCAGCGAGATCGCGACCACGGCCACGGCCACGAGCGCGTACGGCTCGACCGAGGTCAGCAGCGGCTGCGGTCCGCGTCCGGCGAGGTGGACGACACTCTTCGTCAGCACGGCCGCGACGCCGAACAGCGCACCGCCGGCCAGTCCCAGCAGCAGGGCGCGCCGGGACCGGGAGCCGCTGCGCGCGCCGAGAACACAGGCGAGAACGAACGGGATTCCGACGCAGAGAACGACGACCCAGTGCCGCGTCTCGGCGCGTTCCACGCCGGGCCGCGGATCGCCCACGACGACGAGGACCGCGATGGCCGCCGTCAGCGCGGCAGCCCACAGCCAGTCCTTCGCCGACACGGTGCGGCCGGAGAACCGAGCACCCAGCGGCAGCGCGAACAGCAGGGACAACACGAGGAGCGGCTGCACCAGGAGAAGGGATCCGAGCCCCAACGCCGCCGCCTGCAGGCCGTAGCCGCCGATGCCGACGACCGTGCCGATCCACCACAGCGGCTCGCGGATCAGCGTGGTGATGGGTCCCAGCCGACCGACGGACTCGTCGGGAATCGACGCCGCCGACCGCTGGCGGACGACGGTACCGACAGCGATGCACACCGCCGCCCCGACGGCGCAGAGCACCGCCAGGACGGTGGCGTTCACGACGGTTACAGACCGGCGATGCAGGACCGCCCGGTGGAGAGGTCGAGAGCGAAGGAGTTGAGACCGGCGCAGTTCACGCCCGTGACCGTGCTGGCCGTCGCGCCGCCGCCGTACCCGGCGATGGCGACGGAGGTGGCTCCGTTCGTGGCGAAGGACTGCGAGATGCCGCCACCGAGGGAGTACGAGTACGAGGTACCCGCTCCCAGAACGGCACTCAGCGCGGTGCCGAAGCCGGTGGCGTTCGACGTCGAGCGCCCGCCGTCGGCGACGCTGACCGCGGTACCGCTCTCGGACGCCGACGACGTGGCGACGCCGGCGCCGGTGGCCTTGGCTCCGCAGCTGGCCGTGTCGCTCACCTGGATGTCGTTGGCCGCGGGCGGGGACACGCAGGTGACCGGAGCCGCGGACGCCACCCCGGTACCGAGGATCGCCCCTGCGGCGATGGTGGCGCCGACCGCGACGGCTGCGCCGAATCGCGTTGCACGAGAGGAACTTCGATCCGAGCGCGTGGCGTTGGAGAAGAAGGACGAGGTGGGAATGAACGACACGGACGGCTCCTGAGGCTGTGCGAGAGAATGCATCGTGCAATGCACCGCAGACCTTACCGCCCGCTCGTCCCTACCGGCGGGTAACTCCATAACGATTCGATGTTGGGTTCAGCGGACGTGGCGCTGCCAGTCCCAGGGGACCCGAGACGACGGTCCGGGCACCGTCTGGTCCATCGGATGATGCTGCGGCGCAGCGAGTTCGGGACCGTCGAAGCCCTCCTCGGTGACGTAGTTCCAGAACCACGTCTCCCCGGGTTCGAACGACTGCACGACGGGATGACCGCTGGTCGCGGCATGGGCACTCGCGTGCTGCGACGGTGAGGAGTCACAGCATCCGACGTGGCCGCACTGAGCGCACCGACGCAGGTGCACCCACCACCCGTCGGTGGCGTCGCACTCCACGCAGCCCGTGCCGCTGGGCGGTACCGCGGTGTCGATTCCGTTCGTGCTCATCCGACTTCCTCCTCTGCGGTCGGCATCGGCGCCCCGGCCGGGCCGTCGATCGGTATTCGTACCTGGAACCGGGTGTCTCCCGGCTCCGACAGCAACCGTAGGTCGCCGCCGTGCTTCTTCACCACGATCCGCCACGAGATGTCGAGGCCCAGACCGGTGCCCTCGCCCACAGGCTTGGTGGTGAAGAACGGTTCGAAGATGCGGGACCGGATCGCCTCCGGAACCCCCGGGCCGGTGTCCCCGATCTCGATGAGGGCCGTGTCGTTCTCCCGCGCCGTGCGCAGAGTGAGCGTTCCGTGGCCGTCCATGGCCTGTACGGCGTTGTCGATGAGGTTGGTCCACACCTGGTTGAGCTCCGCGGCGTACGCCGCGACGGGAGGCAGCGCCGGGTCGAAGTCCTTGACCACCGTGATGTCGTCGCCGATCTTGCGACCGAGCATCACCAGGGTGCTCTTGAGGAGGACCCGCAGATCCACCTTCTGGAACGGCGCACGGTCCATCTGCGAGTACTGCTTCGCGGCGTTGACCAGCGTCGACACCCGTGTGGTGGAATCGGAGATCTCGTTCATGAGCAGTTCGGTCTCGATGGTGTAGTTCAGCCAGCGGATCGTGCTCTCGAGAAGCTCCGCCCCCGTGTCCGCGGCGACGCGCTCGAGCCAGTCGGCCTCGATGCCGGCCTGCACGAAGGTCGGGGCGAGGTCCCACCCGTCGGAGATGCCGTGGTCCTCGAACCACTCCCCCAGCGCGTCCTCCCGGTCGGAGGCCTCCATGGGAGTGAGCTCCGGCGCTTTGCCCACCAGTTCGGCGGCCTCGTCCTGCAGGCGGATCAGACCCGTCAGGGAGTCGGTGTCGTAGACGCCCGACGCGATGACGCCGAGTTTGCGGCGCATGTGCGACACCCGGTCCCGCAGCGCCGCCGTCGCACGGACCGCCGCGGCGGCCGGGTTGTTCAGCTCATGTGTCAGACCGGCCGACAGCGACCCCAGCGCCAGCAACCGCTCCCGCTGGTCGATGACCTGCTTGCTGCTCTGCTGACCGAAGAACAGTCCCTCGAGCATGTGGACCGCCATGGGGAACCACTCTCGAACCAGGTCTCCGAACCGCTCGGCGTCGAGCACGAAGAACCGGGACGGACGCGTCACGTCCATGCCCGACATGTACTTCTGCGGGGCGCGGTCCCCGAGGTACGCCTGCCACGCACCCGCGTAGACGCCCCGCGACGACGTGCGGTTCACCTCGATCTTCTCGCCGCCGGACATCCTGGTCAGCACCAGTTCCCCGTCGAGGAGCACGTAGAAGCACGTGGCGTCGTCGCCCTCCGCGAACACGGGACCGGCCTCGATCATCTCCACGTGCCCGTTGGCACACAGTTGCTCGAGCTGCTCGTCGTCGAGCGACTCGAAGAGGAACAGCGTCTTCAGTTCCTCGGTGCTGCAGTCGAGTTCGGTCATGATGATCCAGCTTCCGGGACGCGTGCGGTGGTCAGGGTTGGGCGAGATAGCGGTGGACGAGCATGACGGCCATCGCACCCTCACCGACGGCCGACGCGACGCGCTTGGCGGAGTCCGCGCGCACGTCGCCCGCCGCGAAGATGCCGGGCACGCTGGTCTCGAGATGGTGCGGTGCGCGGTCGACCGACCAGCCCGGAGGGCGGGCCCCGTCGACCGTGAGGTCCTGACCCGAGACGACGAAGCCGTGGCGGTCGCGCACCACCACGCCGTCCAGCCACTCGGTCCGCGGCGCCGCCCCGATGAAGAGGAACAGGTAGCCCGTGTCGACGGTCTCCTCGTCGCCGGAGACCTTGTCGCGCAGGGTGATCTGTTCGAGGTGGCCGTCGCCGTGCGCGGCGGTCACCTCGGTGCAGGGGCGGACGGAGATGACGGGGTTCTTCTCGATCTGCTGCACGAGGTAGTACGACATGGAGGCTTCCAGCGACTCGGCGCGCACCACGATGGTCACCGACCGCGCCCACTTGGACAGGTACATCGCTGCCTGACCGGCGGAGTTCGCGCCGCCCACGATGTACACGTCCTGATCGGTACAGCCGACCGCCTCGGTGACCGCGGAGCCGTAGAAGACGCCGCGACCGGCGAACTCGTCGACCCCCGGCGCCGGATGCCGGCGGTAGGAGACACCCGTGGCGAGGATGATCGAGTGCGCGGCGATCGCACTGCCGTCGGTCAGACGCACCACGCGCGCCGGCCCGTCGACCTCGACACCCGCGACCTCGCGGGTGGTGACGAGTTCGGCGCCGAACTTCTCGGCCTGCCGACGTGCACGCTCGGCCAGCTGTGCGCCGGACACCCCGTCCGGGAAACCGAGGTAGTTCTCGATGCGCGAGCTCTGGCCCGCCTGCCCACCCGTCGCGGTGCGCTCGACGAGGACCGTCCGGAGACCCTCGGACGCGCCGTAGACGGCCGCGCCCAGGCCGGCGGGCCCGCCGCCCACGACGACGAGGTCGTAGAAGTCCTCCGTCGGCGTGGTGCCCAGACCGAAGTACTCGGCCAACTCGGTGTCGGTGGGGTCGAGCAGACACGACCCGTCCGCGCACACCACCACCGGCAGCGTGCGATCGTCGTGACCCGCCGCCGCCAACAGACGCGCTCCCTCGGGCTCGTCCGCGAGGAACCACCGGTACGGCAGCCTGTTGCGGGCGAGGAACTCGCGCATCTCCGACGATCGAGACGCCCACCGACCCGCGATGATCTTGGTCTCCAGGATGGGCCGGATGTCGGCGGCGTGCCACGCGTCGAGCAGCGTGTCCACCACCGGGTACAGCTTCTCCTCCGGCGGATCCCACGGCTTGAGCAGGTAGTAGTCGAGGTCGACGACATTGATCGCCTCGATGGCGGCGTCGGTGTCCGCGTACGCCGTGAGGAGCACGCGGCGCGCGAACGGGAAGATGTCCATGGCCTGCTCGAGGAACTCGAGACCGCTCATCGACGGCATGCGGTAGTCCGCGAGCAATACCGCGACCTGGTCACCGCGCAACGCGATCTCTCGCAACGCCTCCAGGGCGGACTCGCCGGACTCCGCCCGGATGATGCGGTACTTCTCGCCGTACTTGCGCCGCAGATCGCGGGCGACGGCGCGGGACACCCCGGGATCGTCGTCCACGGTGAGGATGGCCGGCTTGCTCGCGCCGGCCGAACTTCGGGGAGCTGGGTCGCTCACGAACCCGCCTTTCCACTCGTCACGACGGCGACAGTATGTCAGCGTCGTCGGCGGGGCACCTGACTTCGCTTGGCGGCCGGCCCCGGAGCAGCTGCCTTCTTCTTCTTCCTCGGCGGTGTCCCGCGTTCGGACTCGGTACGCGAGCTGTGCGCGGCCCGTCCGCGCACCACCCCCAGGAACTCCTGCGGCAGGTCGAGTGTTCCCTCTTCGGGTGCGGCGACCGATGTGGGCCAGGCCAGGAAGATCCGGGTGGGGTCCGCGTCGGTGACGGGCCGGTAGAGCAGGTCCTTGCGACTGTGCAGTCGGGCCAACGAGTGCGGCACGAGCACCGGGCCGACACCGGCGGCCACCATCTCGAGCGTCGTCGGCAGCGACGCCTCGGATCGGTCGGAGCCGTCCTGCAGCGACTCGCCCTCGAGATCACCGAGCGTGACGGCGTCGTAGGCCGCGGCCGGATGGTCCTTGGGCACCACCACGACGGCGACCTCGGAGTACAGCGGGACGCAGTGCAGCCCCTCCCGTTCGGCGGGCTCCCGCACGAAGCACATGTCGACCACACCCGTCCGCAGCGCGTCGAGCTGGTCCGACTCCTCGACGACGACCGTCTGCAGGTCGGTGCCGGGGTGGCGATCCGCCCAGATCCGGGTCCATTTCGTGACCGTCACTCCCGGAACGAAACCGACCCGCAGCGTCGGCCGCGCCGGCGCTGCCGCAGCCTCCTCGGCGCGGCGGCGATCGTCCTCCGCCACGATGTCGCGGGCCCGGTCGAGCAGAGCCCGTCCGGCCTCGGTGAGTTCGGTGGGCCCGTCGCCCGGAACGAACAGGGGTTCGCCGACCTCGTCCTGGAGTTCCTTGACCGCGGCACTCAGTCGGAGCCGGGAGATGTTCAGCGCCTTCGCCGCGCGCCCGAACGCGAGCGTCTCGGCGACCTCGATGTACCAGCGCAGGACGGTCGCATCGTTCACCGGGCCAGCGTAGTCCCCGCTGCGCTCGGCCGACTTCCCGCTGCGCTCGGCCGACTTCCCGCTGCGCTCGGCCGACTTCCCGCTGCGCTCGGCCGACTTCCCGCTGCGCTCGGCCGACTTCCCGCTGCGCTCGGCCGTGGTCGGCCGTGCGGGCGCTACGCTGGCGCGGTGAGCCAGGACCTGAACGCCCAGACGATGAAGCCTCTGACGGCTGCTGCCAAGCTCGGGATCTTCCTGCCGGCGGCGCCGGAGGAGTTTCGCTCCCAGCCCATCACGCGAGGCGACCTCGAGGCTCTGCGCCAGAATCCGCCGCAGTGGTTGAGCGATCTGTGGACGGCGGGGCCGTTCCCCCGCGACGTCGTGGCGCGCAAACTCGGCGTCACCAACACCGCACTGGCGCGCAACGACGTGTCCGACTCGATGACGCAGGCCGAGATCGACGCGCTGTCCGCCGAGGAACCGGACTGGCTGAAGGCCGAACGCGAGAACTACGCGGAGGTGCAGCGCGAGGCCGTCCGCGTGAAGGAGAAGGAAGAGGCGCGCCGGGCGCAGACCAACAGGCCCCCGAAGAACCGCTGACGGACGCGCGGCCCGGCGAGCCGGGTCAGCCGACGAAGCGCTGGGCGACCACGTCGACCTGCGGAGCCTGATGCGCCGAGCGGCGCCGCCCGACCTCGTCGATGCCGCCCATGAGCGCGGCGACCAGACCTGCGGGGTCGGTGTTCCACTGGCGCTCGATGGCCTCGATCTCACCCGGCAGGAACAGGCCGGTGAACCGCAGATCGGACACCCACTGCCCGATGTCGCCGCACGAGATGGTGGTCAGGACGTCCTGGTCCACGCCGATCTCGAACTCATCGCAGAAGACCGCGCGGATCATCTCGGTGTGGCCGGTGTTGACCGCGTGTGAGCGGTGCGCCAGAAGGTCGTGCATGTGGTTCTCCCCGACACGAGGGGCGTCGACACGACGCCGAATCTGTGTGTAACGAAGCGGGATCGTGGAGCGATACACCATCTCGTCCGTGGGCCGAAGCGTACGCGCCGGACGAGGGTCCCGGGGCTCCTGTGACAACTTCGTGAGAAAACACAACTGGTGCTGGCCCCGTGCCGTGTGGCAGGTGCGGCGCATACTGACCGGCATGACCGCCGTCGCTGCTGTTCTGGCCGCTCTCGCCGCCGCGCTCCACGTGTACATCTTCGTTCTGGAGTCCTTGGTCTTCCGCACCAAGGGCCGTCACGTCTTCGGCGTGCGGGAGGAGTCCCACGTCGACGTCGTCGAGCGGTGGGCCTTCAACCAGGGCTTCTACAACCTGTTCCTCGCGGTGGGTGCCGCGGTCGGCGCGGTGAACCTGGCGGCGGGGAATCACACCGTCGGCGCCGTCCTGGTCTTCGTGTCCGCGGGATCGATGGTCGGCGCCGGCAGTGTTCTGCTCGGCACCGACCGTCGGATGATGAAGGGCGCGCTCGTGCAGATCGTCCCGGCAGGACTGGCCGTCGTGGCCACCGCACTCGCGCTCTGAGCCGCGAGGGTCAGGCCGAGAGCAGTACCCGAACGCCGACGGCACCGTCGCCGACGACCGACGCGACCGCGCTGCGCACGTCCGTCAACTTCTCCGCTACGGTGCGCAGCGATGCGGACTCCTCGGCCCGCACCACCACGGTGATCACCGGGACACGGCGACCGTCGGACCGCTCGTGACGCAGACGCGCACGCGCGGACTTCACCCCGTCGACCTCGCGGGCGGTGTCGGCCGCCCTGTGAGCGACCGATCGCAGATCGACGGTCACGCGGCCGTCGGGATCGCCGGTGACCGGCAGCGACAGGGTGCGCCCCGCTGAGGACGGCAGCCTTCGTACCAGTGAGAACACCACGAGCAGCGCGATCAGCACTCCGGCGCCGAGGAGAGCCCACGGCCACCACTGCTGGTCCTGCGCGTCGGTCACCACCGACGCGTCGACCTCGGTGAGTTCGAACGGGAGTCGATCGCGCTGCCACAGTGCGGCGCCACCGCCGACGGCCACGAGCGCGAGTCCGATGATCAGGACACCGAGGCGGTCGAAGAACACCGTGGTCCGCTTCATTTCTCGCCTCCTGCGACAGTCGGGGTGGCCGTGGTCTCGGGTGCGGCCGCCACCGTGGGTTCCGGCTCGGTCACCTTCGCCAGGTCGGCCTTGTGCACCCACACGTCGTCCGCGATCCCGCTGGACCGGTACCGACGGGCGCGCCACTTGAGCGAGGCCAGGACGACGAGAACTCCGACAACCGCCACGGCGATGCCCGCGGGGAACATCCAGGACAGGGGTGTGAGTCCGTCGATCCAGTCGAGTGCGCTCGCCGTCCACTCTCGACCGCTGATGATTGAGAACCCGACCAGCGCGTCGCGGATCAGCACACCGGCCCCGGCGAGGAGCAGCAGCGACACCACGATCGCGATCGGGGTCGCGGCCGGAGCCGCGAGCGGCCGGGTGGTCGGCGCCGGAGTCGCGCCCGACGCCGGCGCGGCGGACGAGGACACGGAACCGAAGTCGCCGACGTGTACGTCGACGGAATCCGTGCGCAGGCCCGAGTCGGTCATGCCGCGCGCGATGTCGCGGCGGAGATCGTCGGCCACGGACGCCGCCGAGCGCGGCCACGCCACGGTCACGTCGACGGCGGCGCGTACGCGGTCGTCCTGCTTCGTCACCTTCACACGGGACGGTTTGCGGCCGAAGCTCCCGCCGGAGGTGACGACACCGTCGGTGCGACCGAGGGAGGCGTCGGCGATGGACTCGACCGCGCGATCGAGGACTGTGAGCGACCCACGCTGCGCGGGGTCGATCGTCCCGGGGTCGGGCCTGTCGGACAGGCCTTTCGAGACGGTGTCCGCTGCGTCCGCCGTGTCGCTCGGGGCGGTGTCAGCCACGGCCGCGACCTCGCAGGAGTGCCTCGGGGTCGAAGTTTCCGTCGCGGTACGCGCCGACGGCGAACCCGATCGCACCCAGGACGAGAGCGACGAGGAATCCGGTGAATCCGCCGGCTGCGGCAGCGACTGCCAGAAGGAGGCCGGCGAGAAGGCCGATGGTCGAGGAAGTCATGGTGCTCCGATCGTGGAGAGCGGTCAGTTCTCCCGGGAGGGAGAACGTGGGTCCGTGGGTCTGGGTGGCCGGTCGGCCGAGCTCGTGGGCAGGTCGACGTAGGTGCGCCGCGCGGGCAGCAGTCGACGGACCCGGGACAGGCGGCGAACGGCGAGCCGTCGTCGGGAGACGCCGACGACCACCTGCGTCGCGACGGTCCCGCGGGAGAACTTCGCGTCGATGTCGCGCAACGCACGGATGAGCGACTCGGCGTCGCCCCCGGCGTCGGGATGGTGCGCTCTCGCCGCCGCACGCCGAGCCTCGCGATAGGCGGGGTCGGCGTGCGGCGGACGAGGCTGGGTCACGGGCGGAGAGTACCCCCGGGAGCCGAGGTCGACCCCGGCTCGGAGGACTCGGTCGGTTCCGGTCCGGAGGACCCTGTGTCGGCGCCGCCGTCCGACGGCGACGCCACGTCCTCGACCACGACGTGCACCGGGGCATCGACCACCGCACGGACCGCGCGGCGAACCGCGTCGGCCGTCTCGCGTACGACGGCGTCCGGGGTCACGGCGATGTGGATCTCGGTACCGTCGTCCCGAATCGCGACCCCGGCGACGCGCCTACCGGGAAGGTAGGTGCCTATCTCGCCGAACATCCCGCCGTGCAACGAGGCGACTCCGTCCACCGCGACGACCGCGTCCGCGACGAGATCGGCGCGATCGCTGCCCGACGGTGCCGCGGGGCTCATCGAACGCGTGCGGGTGCTGCGTCGTCGCGCTCGTCTTCTTCCTCGAACAGGAAGACGTCGTGCACGGTGATGTTGACCTCGGTGACCTGCAGGCCGGTCATCCGCTCGACCGCGTCGATCACGTTGCGACGGATGCCCGCGGCGAGATCCGCGATGGACACGCCGTAGTCGGCCACGATGTCGATGTCGACGGCTGCCTGGCTCTCGCCGACCTCCACGGACACGCCCTGCGAGTGGTTGACCCGGGCGCCGGGGATGCGCTCGCGCAGTGCACCGATGGCGCGGGTCGCGCCGCCGCCCACGTCGTGCACGCCCTGGACCTCACGGGTGGCGATGCCGGCGATCTTGGACACGACGACGTCCGCGATGGTGGTGCGGCCGTCGGACGCGACCAGTGCACCGGTGGAGTCGGTCTTCTTGTCCAGCGCACCGTTCGAGCCGGTGGCGGTGGTGGACGTGGTGGATCCCTGTGCTGTCGTCATCTACGTCATCCTTTCGGGTTCGTTGTGTCGGGAGTAGGTCGAGGCGGACCGAGGAAAACGTATGCGGATGTGATGTATGCCACACCACTGTCGTTTCACACCCGCTGGTTCGAATCTGCTCCGTGGACAGCGATGCGGCTCTCGTCGACGCTGCGGTCATCGGTGACCGCGGCGCGTTCGAGGAGATCGTCCGCACGCACGGTCCCGCGATGTTCCGGTACGCCCGCAACATGTTGCGTGACGACGGCGTCGCGGAGGAGGTGGTCCAGGACGCGTTCGTCGCGGCCTGGAAGAGCCTCGGCAACTACCGGTCCGACTCGGCGCTGCGCACATGGCTGTTCGGTATCACCGCACACAAGGCCATCGACGCCACGCGGCGCCGCATCCCCCGTCCGCACGAGGAGTGGCTGTTCGACGACGCCGTCAGCGACGTGTCGGACGATCCGGAGGTGCGGGCGACGGAATCGCGGTTCCTCGCCGAGCTGCGCGTGGCCCTCGGGGCACTGCCACAGATGCAGCGCTCGTGCTGGTTGCTCCGCGAGGTCGAGGGAATGACTCATGTCGAGATCGGGGAGATCCTGTCCATGTCGCCGTCCGCGGTGCGCGGTCAGGTCACCCGCGCACGAACCACTCTGAGCGAGAGGATGGCGTCATGGCGTTAGACACGGCGGACGAGCCGGACGATCCCGTGCTCAGCCGCGCCGCACAGGAACTCCGAGACGAGGAGGTGCCGTCCTGGGTCGAGGCCAGCACGGCGATCCTCGCCGCACTCCGCGCGACGGCTCGGCGGACACGCGCGCTGGACGCCTCGCACCCGGGTTTCGTCGACGGCGACTCGCTGCGGGTGGGCGACCACCTGGTGCTCCTGTCCATCGCCCACGCCCTGTCGGAACTGCCCTGCGGGGTCAAGGGCATCGAACTCGACGTCGACGGACGCCGGTGTACCGGGGTGTCCCTGGACATCGCCGTGACGTACGGCCAGGACATGGCCGCGCTGGCGATGACACTGACCGGGAGGACGGCCGACGCGGTGAACACCACGCTCGGCACCGCTCTCACGGCGGAGGACGTCGCGGTGCACGTCGTGGACGTCCTACTACCCTGACGGCGTCACCACCCAGCCTGCCTGAACACACCGGGAGAACTCCATGGCCACACCCCTGTCCGTCAGCGTCGACATCGATGCACCGCCGAGCGCGGTCTGGTCCGTGGTGTCCGACCTGAAGCGCATGGGTGAGTGGAGCCCCCAGTGCGCGGTGATGAAGGTGTTCGGCCCGCTGCGCGTGGGCACCCGGACGCTCAACGTCAATCGGCGCGGACCCCTCGTGTGGCCCACGACGTCGCGGGTCGTGCGCCTCGAGCCCGAGCGACTGCTCGCGTTCCGCATCACCGAGAACCACACGGTGTGGTCCTACTTCCTGGAACCGACCGAGACGGGCACACGCGTGACCGAGCGTCGCGAGGCACCCGGCGGCACCACCAAGGTCTCCGACACCGCGGTGCGACTGGTGCTGGGCGGCACACGCAACTTCGAGGCCGAACTCGAGCGGGGCATGGCGTCCACCCTGGCGAAGATCAAGGACGCGGCCGAGAGTTCTGCTCGTACCGTGAAGTGATGACCCCTCGCGCCCGCACGACCCGCGCCCTCGCCGGCCTCGCCCTGTCCGCTGCTCTGGCGACGACGGCGTGCTCGACCACGACCGAGTCCGACGCCTCCCCCGCGGCCGGCACCCCCGAATCGCCGACATCGCAGGCAACGACACCGGGACCGATGTCCGCGGACGCCGCGAGCGCCGTCCCGAACGTCGTCGTCTCCTCACTGGCCACCGGGCTCGATCACCCGTGGGACGTGGTCCGGGCGCCGGACGGCACCGTGATCTTCGACGAGCGCCCCGGCCGCTTCACCGCGATCCGGCCCGGTGGTGAGCCGACACCGATCAGCGCCGATCTCGGCGATCTGTTCGTCGGATCGGAGACCGGTCTGATGGGCCTCGCACTGTCACCGACCTTCGAGACCGATCGGACCCTGTACTCCTGCCAGGGCATTCGAGGCGACGACCCCACCATCGGCGTGGTCGCATGGACCGTGGCCGACGACTACGCGAGCCTCACGCGTGAGCGCACCGTCGTCTCCGGGTTCCCGGTCACCTCCGGTCGCCACGGCGGATGCCGGGTGCTGGCGAACGCCGACGGCACCCTGTTCATCGGCACCGGCGACTCGGCTCAGGGCACCGTTCCGCAGGACCCGACGTCGCTCGGCGGCAAGGTCCTCCGGGTCGACGCCGCCACGGGCGCACCGGCCGCAGGCAATCCCGACCCCGCGAGCCCGGTCTTCACACTCGGCCACCGCAACGTCCAGGGACTGGCCGCCCGGCCCGGCACCGATCAGATCTTCTCCGTCGAACAGGGCACGTCGCGGGACGACGAGGTGAACCTCCTCGCGGCGGGCGGCAACTACGGGTACCGCCCGGACCGCGGCGGCGGCTACGACGAGTCCGTCGCGATGACCGATCCGGACCGTGTACCCGGCGCCCGGAACGCGGTGTGGAGCTCGGGCCCGAGCACCATCGCCACCGCGTCGGCCACGTTCCTCGACGGTGACGCCTGGGGCGCGTGGAACGGCATGCTCGCCGTCGGCGTGCAGAAGGGCCAGGAGGTCCTGCTCCTCGATCT
This sequence comes from Rhodococcus sp. SORGH_AS_0301, assembly GCF_030818285.1. Taxonomy (NCBI): domain Bacteria; kingdom Bacillati; phylum Actinomycetota; class Actinomycetes; order Mycobacteriales; family Nocardiaceae; genus Rhodococcus; species Rhodococcus sp. SORGH_AS_0301. The sequence continues at coordinate 17,613 of NZ_JAUTAC010000002.1, read as the reverse complement.
CTCCGACGACGGCACCACGGTGGACGCGCAGTCGACGATTCCCGCTCTCAGCGAGTACGGCCGCATCCGCACGGTGTCGGCACAACCGGAAGGGACGCTGCTCGTGACGACCGACAACGGCGACACCGACCAGATCCTGCTGGTCACACCGCAGTAGTTCCGCCGTCACACAGTCGAGGCCGGATCGTGATGTGCCGACGGTCGGCTTAACGTTTGCTGAGTATCGGGGCCGGGTACAGAAGGTCAGTAGTCATGCCCGGTCCACGGGCAGCAAAGCTGATCTGAAAGAGGTTCCATCATGTTGGGTCTGGGCATCATCGGTTGGATCATCATCGGCGGACTCGCCGGATGGATCGGCAGCAAGATCATGAAGACGGATGCGCAGCAGGGCATCATCCTCAACATCGTCGTCGGCATCATCGGCGGCCTGCTGGGTGGATTCCTGCTCCGCGCGTTCGGCGTCGACGTCCAGGGCGGCGGCATCATCTTCAGCTTCGTCACGTGCCTCATCGGCGCGTGCATCCTGCTGTTCATCGTCAAGGCAGTCACGGGACGCGGTTCGCGCGTCTGACGCAGACCCCACCTCTCGGGGCCCCTCACGTAATCTGTGAGGGGCCCCGAGTCGTGTCCGCACTCCCCTCGGGCCGTGAGAGTCCGCCCGAATCGACGTAAGAGGAGCCCGTGGCCCGCAGACCTGTCCCCCCTGGTACGCCTGAACCGACCGGAGCAGGACACATCGTGGACCTGGTGCGGCGCAGCATTCCGCCGCTGCATCCCGCCGGTGCCCCGTTCGTCGCGGTGCCGTTGGCGCTCGCCGGACTCGGCCGCCGCCACCGGATCGTCCGCACCGCCTCGCTGCTCGCCGCCGGAGCCATGGCGGGCTTCTTCCGCCACCCTCCGCGCGTCCCGCCGAATCGGGCCGGGGTGGTCGTGGCCCCTGCCGACGGTGAGGTCGCACTCGTCGACCACGCGGTGCCGCCCGCCGAGTTGAACCTCGGCACCGCTCCGCTGCCGCGGGTCAGCATCTTCCTGTCCGTGCTCGACGTCCACGTCCAGCGCGTCCCGGTGTCCGGCACGGTCGAGGCCGTGGTGCACAAGGCCGGACAGTTCCTGTCGGCCGACCTCGCCGACGCCAGCGAGGTCAACGAGCGCACCAGCATGCATCTGCGCACACCGTCGGGTCACGACCTGGCGGTCGTACAGATCGCCGGACTGCTCGCGCGACGCATCGTCAACACAACGTCCGTGGGCGATTCGCTCACCATCGGCGACACCTACGGACTGATCCGCTTCGGTTCGCGCGTCGACACCTACTTCCCGGAGGGGTCGCGGACGGCGGTGATCGTCGGGCAGCGCGCCATCGGAGCCGAGACGGTTCTGGCCGAGCTTCCGTGAGCGCGGCACGCGAGCAGGCCGACGAGTCCACCGGCCGCCAGGGCGCGGTCCGCCTGTTGCCCAGTGCCGTCACGGTGCTGGCGATGTGCGCAGGACTGTCCGCCGTGAAGTTCGCGCTCGACGGTCGACTCGGGTTGTCGCTGGCCATGATCGGCGCAGCCGCCGTCTTCGACGCCCTCGACGGTCGCATCGCACGCATGCTCGACGCGACCAGCCGGATGGGAGCCGAGCTCGACTCGCTCGCCGACGCCATCTCCTTCGGCGTCGCGCCGGCCCTGGTGCTGTACGTGACGCTCCTCGAGGGCAGCAGCGGCGGGTGGGTCATCGCCCTCATCTACGCGGTGAGCATCGTGCTGCGCCTCGCCCGGTTCAACACACTTCTCGACGACGACTCCCGGCCCGCGTTCGCCGGCGAGTACTTCGTGGGTGTCCCCGCTCCGGCGGGGGCCCTGGTCACACTCCTCCCGCTCGCTGCGGAGGAGCAGTGGGGCAACGGCTGGTGGTCCTCGTACTACGTCGTCGCCACCTGGGTGGTGCTGTCGGCCCTGCTCATCGTCAGCCGTATCCCGACGATGGCGTTCAAGACCGTCTCGGTTCCGCCGAGAATGGCGACGTTGCTGCTGATCCTCGTCGGCCTGGCGGGCGCGGCACTGATCACGTTCCCGTTCGTGCTGCTCATGGTCCTGATCGTGTTGTATCTGCTCCACATCCCGTTCGCGGTGCGGTCGCAGCGATGGGTGGCCGCGCGGCCCGAGACGTGGGAGGCCAAGCCCGCCGAGCGACGGGCCGTACGACGAGCGATGCGCAAGGACCGCCCGGCACGCACCGGTATCGCCCGGCGGCGGCGTCCCGCCCGCGCCACGGCGAGTTCGGCTCGGCTCCGACTCCGGTCACCGAGCGCCCGAGCAGCCGACGTCCCGCCCCGCGACGAGATCTAGCGGGACACTCCCGCACGAGCGAGGACCGCGTCGATCAACCGGGAGCAGGCCTCGATGGAGGCCTGCTCCCGGCGCGCGACCTCCGCGCGGATCGCGGGGACGTCCACACTCGCCTCCACCTCCGCCCGCACTCCCCGTGCGTCCCACCCCTCGATCCACGACTCGAACACGTCGACCGTGATCTCCGGGTGGAACTGCAGACCGATGTGCGGTCCCGAGACGAAGGCCTGCAGTGCGGCCGCCGTGGTCGCGAGCGGCTCGGCGCCCGGCGGGAGCGTGAACGTGTCGTCGTGGAACTGCATCCACGGACCCTGGGGGATCAGCTCGTCGGACTCCGTCCGCACGGTCACGAATCCGTGCTCCGACTCGGCCGCACGCGTGACGGTCCCGCCGAGCACCCGCGCGAGCAGCTGACCACCGAAGCACACACCGAGAACCGGAACGCGCTGCGCGACAGCGTCACCGAGCCAGGTGATCTCCTCCGCCAGCCACGGGAGCGCATCGTCGTAGGCGGCGTCGGGTGAGCCCATCAGCACGATCAGGTCGAACGACGAGGCCGTGGGCCGGTCCGCGTCGCGGCTGTCACCCTCGAACGAGAAGGTCGTCGTCTCGAATCCGCGATCGCGGAGAGCCGGGCCGATCGAGCCGACGTTCCGGACGCCGAGGGCGTGGTCACGTTCGTGGAAGACGAGGGCGGCACGGGTCATGCGCGCAGCATAAACGGGCCAGGCTGCACACGCTGGAGCGAGAGCCCGGGCCGGTCGGCTCGATAGGCTCGGGGAGTGAGCACCCCCGATCTCGCCCTGACCGTTCGCCTCACCACCTCCGCCGCCGATGCCCGCCGCGGGGTGGTCCGTGTGCACGCGGAGGTGCTCACCGCGCTCGGACTGCGCGAGTGGGACGCCGTCGAGTTGATCGGCGCGAGGCGTACCGCCACCGTGGTGGCACAGGCACCGGCCGGAACGCCCACGGGGACCGTGCTGCTCGACGACGTGACGATGTCGAACGCGGGACTGACGGAGAACGCGTCGGTCGTCGTCGCTCCCGTCTCGGTGCAGGCGGCACGCACCGTCCTGGTGCACGGATCCGCGACGACCACCGCGCTCGACGACGCGACGCTGCGCCGAGCACTGCTGGGAAAGGTGGTCGTCGCGGGCGACGCCGTGTCGCTCCTGCCCCGCGACCTGGGGCCGGGCACCTCCACCGCGTCGGTCTCGCAGACGCTCTCGCGCACGGTCGGTGTCGCGTGGACCACCGAACTGCTCACCGTCACGTCGACCGACCCGGCCGGCATCGTCAGCATCCAGCCCACGACGGCCGTGACGCGCGGCGCCGCTGCCCGCGGACAGTCGAACGACCGCGCGACACCCCGCCCCGTCGAGGCTCCGCCCCAGCCCGTGATTCCGGTGGACGACCTGGTCGGTGTACGCGACCAGGCGGCGAAACTGACGGAGTGGCTCGAACTCTCGCTCGATCGCCCCGAGCTGCTCCGCACTCTCGGCGCGTCGGCCCAGCTCGGCGTCCTGGTCACCGGGCCGGGCGGCGTGGGCAAGTCCACCTTCGTCCGCGCCGTCGCCGCCGGTCGCAGGCTGGTGGAGATCGACGGTCCGTCGGTCGGGTCGCTCGCCCCCGAGGACCGGTTGGCCGCAGTGGTCGCCGCGGCCGATCGACTGACCGACAGTCCCACCGGTGCAGTGCTTCTCGTCGGTAACGTGGATGCGCTGCTCCCCCTGTCCGCCGACGGACGGGGCTCTGCGGCGGATCCGGTGTCGACTCTCGTCCTCGATCGCCTGCGACAGGTGGTGCAGACACCGGGAACCGTCCTGATCTGCACGACGTCACGGCCGGACGCCGCTGATCCGCGTCTGCGCGGACCTGATCTGTGCGATCGCGAGCTCGCACTCCCGCTTCCGGGGTCGGTCGAGCGCGCCGCGTTGCTCGAGGCGCTGCTACGTGATGTTCCGACCCGGAAGATCACCCCTGCCGAGATCGCCCTGCGCACACCCGGATTCGTCGTCGCGGACCTCGCAGCCCTGTGCCGGGAGGCAGCCGTCCGGGCCGCGGTGCGTGCCCACCGGGACTCGGCCGAGCCCGTTCTCACACAGGACGATCTGGTCGGGGCCTTGTCGGTCATCCGGCCACTCTCCCGGTCGGGCACCGAGGAACTCGCGGTCGGCAGCCTGACCCTCGACGACGTCGGCGACATGGTGGAGACGAAGCGGGCGCTGACCGAAGCGGTGTTGTGGCCGCTACGCCATCCCGACTCCTTCGCGCGGCTCGGTGTCGAGCCGCCGCGGGGCGTGTTGCTCTACGGCCCGCCGGGGTGCGGCAAGACGTTCGTCGTCCGGGCACTCGCCAGCTCGGGGCAACTCAGCGTGCACGCCGTCAAAGGCGCGGAGTTGATGGACAAGTGGGTCGGCTCGTCGGAGAAGGCCGTCCGCGAACTGTTCCGGCGAGCACGAGACTCGGCACCGTCGCTCATCTTTCTCGACGAGGTCGACGCCCTGGCACCGCGCCGCGGGCAGAGCAGCGATTCCGGCGTCGGCGATCGCGTGGTGGCCGCGTTGCTCACGGAGATGGACGGTGTCGAGCCGCTGCAGGACGTCGTGATCCTCGGCGCGACCAACAGGCCCGAGCTCATCGACCCGGCACTTCTGAGGCCCGGACGACTGGAGAAGTTGGTGTTCGTACCGCCGCCCGACGCCGAGGCGCGTCGCGCGATCCTCGCGACGGCCGGAGCCTCGGTGCCGCTGGCGGACGACGTCGATCTCGACTCTCTGGCCGAGAATCTCGACGGGTACTCCGCCGCGGACTGTGCGGCACTGCTGCGCGAGGCGGCTCTCGCCGCGATGCGCCGCGACGTCGACACCGCCGTCGTGACAGCGGACGACGTCGCGACCGCGCGCGACGCCGTCCGGCCGTCACTCGATCCGGTGCAGGTGGCCGCTCTCGAGGCCTACAGCACGAGGGACTAGGTCACGCCCAGTCGGCGAGCACCTCGTTCGCGCGCTCGGCGAGCACCATCTGGAAGATGGGGCCGAAGCTGACACGACCGACACCCAGCTGCGCGAGGGCGGACTTCGAGTTCTTCACCGGGTGGCCGATGGCGTTGACCGGCAACGGGAGCTCCGCGGTGAGTCGCTTCTGATCGTCGTCGCTGTGGAAGCCGACCGGGTAGAGCACGTCGGCACCGGCAGCGGCCGCCAGCTTCAGGCGGGCGATGGCGCGATCCACGCGATCGTTCTCGTCACCGATCTGCTTGACGAAGAGGTCGGTACGGGCATTGATCACCACGTGGACGTCGGTGGCATCCGAGGCTGCGCGCAGTGCACCGACGAAGTCGGCGTGCTCCTGCGCCTCACGCAGACGGCCGCCCTCGCTGTGCACGGTGTCCTCGATGTTCAGGCCCACCGCACCCGCGTCGATCAGTCCCTCGATGAGACGCTTCGGGTCCTCGCCGTAGCCCGACTCGATGTCGACGGAGATCGGCACGTCGACGGCGGCAGTGATCTGGCGGATGCGAGTGAGCAACTCGTCGAAGGTGATGCCCTCGTTGTCCGGCTTGCCGATCGAGTCGGACACCGGGTGCGAGCCGACGGTCAGGGCAGTAAAACCCGCGCTCACCGCGAGGTTCGCCGACCAGGCGTCCCAGACGGTCGGAAGGATCACCGGGTTTCCGGGGACGTGCAGTTCGAGGAGGGTCGTGGCCTTCGTTGCGAGTGTCATGCTCGGGGCAACCGAGGGGGGCCGCTGTCGATTCCCGAAACCGGATGAAGACCGATAGGTTCGCCGCGTGAGCGCATCCGGTGGACGTCTCGACGCCGTGTCGACGCCGATCGCCCTCGTCGTCGGTGCGGGCACCGCCGTGCATGCCGTGACGTCGCCCGATCTCGTCGCCGACACCGGCAACGGCCCCGCAGCGGTGGTGGCAGCCGTGGCCGTGGCCGCGCTGCTCACGGGACGATCGAGCAGAGCCGCACCCGCGGTCCTCGCTGCCGTCGGCGGCGCAGCGCTGGTTCTGGGCACTCTCGGATCCTCGGCCGCCCTGTCCCTGCTGGGGGCGCTCGGCAGTGGCGTCGTCCTCGGCGTGCTCGCCGTCCTCGCCTCGGTCCGACGCCTGTGGGTCGCCGCGTTCGGAGTCGCGTCGACCGTCTCTCTGGTCCTGAGCATCACCGTCGTCGCGATACCGCGGCGCTACGCCTCCTACGTCGACACCGACACGACGACGTCCCGCACGGTCGCACTCGTCGCCGCGATGGTGGTGACAGTGCTCGCGATCGGTCTGCAGTCGAGGACGCAGCGCTCGTCCCGGAGATCCTCGACTCGCACCGCCCTGACGGCGGTGATCGTCGCCCTCGTCGGACTCGTCCCGGTGCTGGTCACGAACCTGACGGCTGCCGCCGGAGCAGCCGGGCTGGGCGCGGTGACCACGACGGCCGCGTGGTCGGTGTCGACGATCGTCGTCACGCTGGTGCTCGTCGGTGTCGCTCTGGCACTGCCGAGCGGCGGCGTCCTCGTGGTCGCGGGCACCGTGCTGTGGTTGTCGACGCGGCCGGCCTCCGTCGTCGTCCTCACGACGGCGGGCACCACGGCCCTCCCCCTTCTCCTCGTCGTCGGGGTCGCACTCGCCTGCGCCGTGGGCGCCGCGGCAGGCGCCCGTGCACGACCCGCGGTGGGCACACCGCTGGCCATCCTGTGCTGCGCGGCCGTGGTGGCGGCGATCCACCTCGGAACGTCCTTCACCGGGGTGGCCGTCATCGCGGCGGCGCTCGCGACCGGCGCCGTCGTCGGGGCCGGCGCCGCGTCCGTCGACGTGCCGTCACCCGCCGCTGTCGTCGGCGCCGGCCTGCTCGTCCCCCTCGCTCTGACGACCATGCCCTCGTCCCCGATCTCGGCGGACTTCGGCTGGACGGCGTACACGCCCCTCACCCTGCAGTCGGGGTCCGTCACCCTCACCGAGCCCACGGCAGGGACACTGGTGACGGTGACCTGCCTCGCTCTGTGCGCCGTCGGCGCCGAACTGATCCGACGGCGCCGCGGGTGAGACACCACATCGCCCTCGCCGCCTCACTCCTCGCAGCCGCGCTCGTCGGAGCTCTCGGCGCTCTCGCGTGGTCCGGCCCCCGCAGCGACACGTGGCCGTTCGCGGCCACCGTCGACGATCTGATCGGGTGGTCGTCCACCCAGTCCACCGCCACCGTGGTCGGGCAGGTGCTGGTGGTGGTCACCGTCGCGCTGGCCGTCGGACTGCGGATGCCGACGCGCATCGCACCGTGGGTGTGCGCGGCCCTGCTGGTCGTGGTGCTCGCCTTCACCAAGGTGGCGATTCCCGAAGCGGCGAGCCTGGCCGTCTTCACCGCACTGCACATTGTCAAGTCGTGCGCGGCCGGCGTCCTGGTCGGCCTCGTCCTGCACGCCACCCGACGATCCGCCGCCGGATGGGTGGCCCTCGCGACCGGCGTGCTCGGCGGAACGCTGCTCGCCTCCGTCGGAACGACCGCCGCGTCCGCTGCCTTCGTGGCGACGCGTCTCGACAGCACCAGCGTGTTCGGCGAACCTGCCTGGTGGTTGATCGGCTCCGCGTTCGCGGCGTGCATCGTCGCCGCCGTTCTGCATCGACCGGCCGCTGATCCCGACGAGGACCCGACCGCCCGCGAACTGGTGCGGCTCACCGTCTACGCGATGATCGTCGCCGTCGTCTGCCGCGTGGGTGTCGAAATCGTCGGCACCGGCGAGTACGCACTGTGGAAGGCGATCGTCGTGCTGATCGTGGCACTCGTCGTCGTGGACCGCGTCGCCGCACGGTGGGAGTCGGCCGATGCACGAACGGTGCTGGTCGCGATCCTCGTCACCGCCGCTGCCGTCGCGATGTGGAACGTGGGCGCCCGCACCCTGCTCGACTCCCGGCTGCTCACCGTGGTGGGCGTGGGCGGACTGGTCCTCGGCGCCGTCCTGGCCTGGCGGCTCCCGGTCGGACGCATCACGTCCTGGCTCGCGGCCCTGGCACTCACCGCGCTGCCGATGGGCGCTGCCCTCGTGAGCGTCGACGAGGTGTCCGCGGCAGCACTCGGGGTGGTGGCCGCGCTCGTTCCGATCGCCCTGACCGCCGTCACCGCGGATCCGCACGCGACGGTGCGGCCATTGGCGGCGGCGCTGCCCGGGCTCGCGATCCTCGTCGCTGCGGCGGCGCCGGTACCGGCGCAGACACTCGACCCCGAGTGGCTGAATCAGCTGTCGATCGGGTCCGACCAGCCCACCGGGACCACCGGCAGCGTGTCCGTGCTCGGTTACGACAACCTCGACAGACTGCTGTCGGAGTACACGTCCACCGACCACACCTCCGCTTACCTCCTGCTCGGGGTCGCCGCGCTCTGCACGCTCCGCATCGTGTGGCTGTCCCGGCGCACAGATGCCCCCGAGCAGGACGCCGAACCCCATGCGTGAGCACGGGTTCCTCAGATCACCAGGCCCTGCGCCCGGAGGTGCCGGAAGACCCGCATCGATCCCGGCGCGACGTCCGGCATGGCGGCGTACTCGGCGACGGTGAACCACCGCAGATCAGCGATCTCGCTGGTGGCCCGAGGTTCGCCGGCGAGGTCGGCGGAGAAGCACGTCATGTGCAGATCACGGCCGAGGGGGTCGCCGAACGCCGGGCACTCGACGACACACAGCAGGTGTACCGACGACTCGACGACGTCGACGCCCAGTTCCTCCCGCACCTCGCGGTGCAGCGCCTGGAGTGGTGTCTCACCGGGATCGATCTTGCCGCCGACCATGTAGAACGCACGCTTGCCGACCGACCGGGCCTGCAGCATCCGGCCGTCACGGACGAGGGCGAGGGCGGCGGTGCGCAGTGGTTCGGTCATCGCCCGGTGACCATACCCGTACCGGGGGTGGGTATCGCTGACCGAGAGGGCGTGGACCCGCACCGGTAGTATGGAGTGGACGACGTCTCGTGCGTCCGACACCCCGCCGCCCCGACGTCCACGACGGAGTGCCTCTTGCTTTCCATTCTCGTTGCCCACACGGTGGCCGCGCTGATCGCGCCGCTTCTCGTGCGTCTGTGGGGACGACAGGCTTTTCTTCCGCTCGCCGCGGTGCCGGCCGCCTCGCTCGTGTGGGTGGCCGCGAACTGGAACACCGAGCAGCGACTGTCCATCGAGTGGGTCCCCGGACTCTCCATGAACATCGATCTGCGCTTCGATTCCCTGGCCGCGGTCATGTCCACGCTGGTGCTCGGCATCGGCGCACTGATCCTGCTCTACTGCGCTCGCTACTTCGAGGACGACGAGCCCCGTCTGGGCATCTTCGCCGCGGAGCTCGTCGCATTCGCCGGTGTCATGTTCGCGCTGGTCACCAGCGACAACATGCTGATGCTCTACATCTTCTGGGAACTGACGACGGTGCTGTCGTTCCTGTTGGTCGGGCACTACGCCGAGCGCGCCTCGAGTCGACGCGCCGCGACGCAGGCTCTGCTGGTCACCACGGCCGGCGGTCTCGCCATGCTGGTCGGCATCATCGTGCTGGGCCAGACGGTGGGCAGTTACAACCTTTCCGACGTCATCGAAGCGGCGCCCCGCGGCTGGTTGGCGGGCACCGCCCTGGTCCTGGTCCTGGTCGGCGCGCTGAGCAAGTCGGCCATCGTTCCTCTGCACTTCTGGTTGCCCGGCGCCATGGCCGCGCCGACACCCGTCAGCGGGTACCTGCACGCCGCGGCGATGGTCAAGGCCGGCATCTACCTGGTGGCGCGTCTCGCACCGGGCTTCGCCGACGCCGGGCCCTGGCGCTTCACCATCCTCACGCTCGGTCTGGCGTCGATGCTCGTCGGCGGCTACCGCGCACTGCGTGCGTACGACCTCAAGCTCGTGCTCGCCTTCGGCACGGTGAGCCAGCTCGGCTTCCTCGTCGCCATCGTCGGCATCGGTTCGCGCACGGCGATGCTCGCGGGCCTCGCGATGGTCCTCGCCCACGGCTTCTTCAAGGCCGCGCTGTTCATGGTGGTGGGCATCATCGACCACTCGACCGGCACCCGAGACGTGCGCAAGCTCGCGCATCTCGGGGACCGGTCGCCCGTTCTCGCCGCGACGGCCGTGATCGCAGCGGCGAGCATGGCGGGCCTTCCGCCGTTCCTCGGTTTCATCGGCAAGGAGACCGCGTTCGAGTCGACGCTCGACTCGGACGCGATGGGTCCGCTCTCGTCTGCGCTGGTGCTGGCCGCGATGGTCGTCGGCTCGATCCTGACCGTCGCCTACAGCCTGCGCTTCGTGTGGGGCGCCTTCGGTCGCAAGAAGCTGCGGCAGCCCAGCGCCGCCGTCGCCTCGATGCACGCACCGGGATGGTTCTTCCTCTTCCCGCCCGTGCTGCTCGCCGTCCTCGGACTGGTGGCCGGCCTCGCCGCGCCGGTCGTCGACACCCTGATCGCGCCGTACAGCAAGACCCTGCCGTCCTACGGCGCGGAGGACTACCACCTCGCGCTGTGGCACGGCGTCAACCTCCCGCTGGGTCTGACCGTCGTCGTCATCCTCGTCGGAGTCTTGCTCTACCGAGTGCACAAGGCGATCGCGCGAACGGTCCCGGCCGTGCCGCTGAACGCCGACCGGGTGTACGACCGCGTCCTCTACCTGATGGACCTGCTGTCGCTGCGCCTCACCGGAACCACCCAGCGCGGTTCGCTTCCCGGCACGCAGGCGACCATCCTCGCCACCCTCGCTCTGTTCCCGCTCGTGTCGCTGATCGTCTACACCCGTACCGGCGTCGAGAGTCGTCTCGCCGACTCCCCGATCCAGCTCGTCGTGGGCGCCATCATGGTCGCGGCCGCGATCGGCGCCGTGGTGATGAGGAACCGTCTGGCAGCCGTGCTGCTCGTCGGTGTCACCGGCTACGGCTGCGGTGTGCTGTTCGCGGTGCACGGTGCGCCGGACCTCGCGCTGACCCAGTTCCTCGTCGAGACGCTCACGCTGGTCGTGTTCGTTCTCGTGCTGCGCAAGCTGCCGGCGGAGATCGACGAGGGGCGCGCGTTCGGCCGCAAGCCGGCGCGCGCTGCCCTGGCCGTGCTCGTCGGCATCACGGTCACGCTGGTGGGAGCGTTCGCGATGAACGCACGTAGCACCCGCCCCATCGCGGAGTTGCTCCCGGACGCCGCGTACAACTTCGGTGACGGCAGCAACGTGGTCAACGTGATCCTGGTCGACATCCGCGCCTGGGACACCCTCGGCGAGATCTCGGTGCTGCTCGTCGCGGCCACCGGCGTCGCCAGCCTGGTGTTCCGCAATCGTCGCTTCGGCAGTGCGCCGCGCGTGTCCGACGCCCCGTCGGCGATGGACGGCCAGCAGGTCGCGTCCGAGATCACGTGGCTCAGCGGCAGCGATCTCATCGACCCCAAGCACCGCGTCCTGGTCCTCGAGATCACCACTCGCCTGGTGTTCCCGACGGTCATGATGCTGTCCATCTACTTCTTCTTCGCCGGCCACAACGCGCCCGGCGGTGGCTTCGCGGGTGGACTCACCGCAGGCCTCGCCCTCGTGCTGCGCTACCTCGCCGGTGGCCGCTACGAGCTCGGCGAGACGGTGCCGTTCGACGCCGGGAAGATTCTCGGCATCGGCCTCCTGTTCGCCGGCGGTACGGCCCTCGCCTCGTTGTTCCTCGGAGCACCGGTGCTGTCGTCCGCCACCTTCGAGGTGACGCTCCCGATCCTCGGCGACATCAAGATGGTGACCGCCCTGTTCTTCGACCTGGGTGTCTATCTCATCGTCGTCGGACTGGTTCTCGACGTCCTTCGAAGCCTCGGAGCGCGCCTCGACGCGCAGATCGAAATGAGCCGCCAGTGACCGCGAACATCGGAATGCTCGTGGTCGTCGCCGCGCTGATCGCGGCCGGGGTCTACCTGCTGATCGAACGCAGCATCATCCGGATGCTGCTCGGCGTGCTGCTCATGGGCAACGGGCTGAACCTGCTGATCCTCACCTCCGGCGGTGGGTCGGGCAATCCACCCGTGGTCGGACGCGTGTCCGAGGTCGCCGACGGTGACGCGGATCCGTTGGCGCAGGCCCTGATCCTCACGGCCATCGTCATCACGATGGGCATCGCCGCCTTCGTGCTGGCCCTGGCGTACCGGTCGTACACGATCAACATCGCGGACGTCGTCGAGAACGACCCCGAGGACACCAAGGTGCTCACGCGTCGCAGCCTCGCGGACGCTCCGGACCGCGACAAGTCCGACGATCCGATCACCGGCGAGCCCGGCGAGGCCGGAGACGCCTTCGACAAGGACGGAAACCCGATTCCTCTCGACCAGATCGCCAACCGCGAGGACCTCGAGTGCTACGAGGATCTCCACGAGGGCAAGTTCCGTGACCGGGACGACGTCTCCACGCCGGCGGGTGACTCCCGATGACGCTGTCGCCGACCATCATCGGAACCCTCACCCCGCTCCCGGTCCTCATCCCGCTGCTCGCGGCCGCCCTGTGCCTCGTGCTCGGTCGGAAGCCACGCGCGCAGCGGGCGGTCACCATCGTCGCGCTCGTCGCCGTGACCGCCGTCTCGTGCGTCCTGCTCTACCTGGCGGACCGGGACGGCACCACCGCGCTGCAGGTCGGCGGGTGGGAGGCGCCGATGGGCATCACCCTGGTGGTCGACCGCCTGTCCGCTCTGATGCTGGTGGTCTCGTCGATCGTGCTGCTGGCCGTCATCGTCTACGCCGTCGGGCAGGGCATCCGCGACGGTGACGCCAATCAGCCGGTGTCGATCTTTCTACCGACGTACCTGGCGCTCACGGCGGGTGTGTGCAACGCGTTCCTCGCCGGTGACCTGTTCAACCTGTACGTGGGGTTCGAGGTCCTGCTCGTCGCGTCGTTCGTGTTGCTGACGCTCGGTGCCAGCGCCGAACGGGTGCGTGCCGGCGTCTCGTACGTCATGGTCTCCGTCGTCTCGTCGATGATCTTCCTGGCGGGCATCGCCGCCACGTACGCGGCCACGGGCACTCTGAACTTCGCCCAGCTCGCGCTGCGTTTCGACGACATCCCGCAGGGCACGCGGCTCGCGATCTTCTCGATCCTGCTCGTCGCGTTCGGCATCAAGGCCGCGGTCTTCCCGCTGTCGGCCTGGCTGCCCGACTCCTACCCGACGGCGCCCGCGCCGGTCACCGCCGTGTTCGCGGGCCTGCTCACCAAAGTGGGTGTGTACGCGATCATCCGGACCCACACGCTGCTCTTCCCGGACGGCGCCATGGACAACGTGCTGCTGGTCGCCGGTCTGCTCACGATGGTCATCGGCATCTTCGGTGCCATCGCCCAGAGCGAGATCAAGCGTCTGCTCTCGTTCACGCTGGTCTCGCACATCGGCTACATGATCTTCGGTGTCGCGCTGTCGACGAAGGCCGGTCTCTCCGGGTCCGTGTACTACGTGGCCCACCACATCCTGGTGCAGACCACGCTGTTCCTCGTGGTCGGTCTCATCGAGCGCCAGGCCGGGTCGTCATCGCTGCGCCGGCTCGGTGGTCTCGCCGCGGCCAGCCCGCTCCTGGCCATCCTGTTCCTCGTTCCCGCGCTCAACCTCGGCGGCATCCCCCCGTTCTCCGGCTTCATCGGCAAGGTGGCGCTGCTGCAGGCCGGTGCGGACAAGGCGAGCGTGCTGGCCTGGGTCCTCGTCGCGGGCGGCACGATCACCAGCCTGCTCACGCTCTACGTCGTCGCCCGTGTGTGGACCAAGGCGTTCTGGCGCGCCCGCGCCGACGCCCCGGACGGCGAGATGTCGGACGACTCCCCCACCGCGCTGCTCGACAACGCCAACGACGTCGACTTCGACAGCCGCGTCGATCCGGGCCGGATGCCGGTCGGGATGCTCGTCCCCACGGTGGGACTGGTGCTCGTCGGACTGTCGCTCACCGTGTTCGCCGGACCGTTCATCGGGATCAGCGACCGCGCCGCCGACGACCTGCGTGACCGCAACGTCTACATCTCGGCCGTGCTGGGCACCGTCGACGATCCCGTCACCTACGCGGACGGACGCGACGCACCGGAGGAGGGAGGACGATGACCCTCATGAGTCGCGACGTCGCCCTCAAGGCCGCGTTGCTCGCATGGCTCACCGGCGTGTGGGTGCTGTTGTGGGGCAACGTCTCCGCGGCCAACATCCTGGGCGGTCTCGCGGTCGGCACGTTCGTGATGACCGTGCTCGCGCTCCCGCGCGTTCCGGTCGAGGGCCGGGTGCACCCCCTGTCGGTGGTGCGACTGATCGGCGTGCTCGTCTGGTACGCGGCGGTGTCCAGCGTCCAGGTCGCCTGGGCCGCGATCCGTCCCGGACCGTCACCCGTCAACGCGGTGCTGCGCTACCCGGTGCAGATCAAGTCCGACCTGGTGCTGACGTTCATGGTGGACGCGCTGAACATGGTGCCCGGCACCATGGTGCTCGACATCGACCGCGAGGATCGGGTGCTGTACATCCACGTCCTGGACGTCGCGAAACCCGATGCGGTGGACCAGTTCCGCACCATCGTGCGTGCCTACGAGACGGCCTTCATCTCCGCGTTCGAGCGCGACCCGGAATGGCACCCGGCCACCGAGATCGAATCGATGGCGGACACCGACGTGGACAGCGTGGCCGACACCGTCGACGACATCAGCACCGACTACTCCGACAAGTCCGGCGACGAGAGTTCGTCCGCCCGCAGGTCGGACCGGAAGGAGGACCGGTCGTGACCGTCGTACTGATCGTCTCCGGCGTGATGCTGCTGTCCGCCGCCGTCATCACCGCGTATCGCCTTCTCGCCGGCCCCAACTCGCTCGACCGCCTCGTCGCCGTCGACACGCTCATCGCGCTCACGGTCTGCGGGGTGATGGTGTGGGCGGTGTACTCCCGCGACACCACGCTGGTGCCGTCCATCGTCGCGCTGTCGGTGGTGGGCTTCGTCGGGTCGGTGAGCGTGGCGCGGTTCCGCGTCGCCGACACACCCGAGACCCGGCGCGCCGCGGCCGCCGCCACGGCGCGGACCCCGCACCCACCCCGCGGAGACGAGTCCCGCGACCGACGGCAGGGGAAGTCATGACACTCGTCCTCGACATCATCAGCGGCACGATGATCATCCTGGGATCGATCCTCGCGCTCACGGCGGCCATCGGAGTCGTCCGCTTCCCGGACACGTTGTCCCGCATGCACGCCGCCACCAAGCCTCAGGTGGTGGGGTTGATCCTGATTCTCATCGGCGCGTTCATCAGCCTGCGCGGCAACGTCGACATCTGGATGATCTTTCTCGTCGGCGTCTTCACGGTGCTCACGGCGCCGATCATCGCGCACACCGTGGGCCAGGTCGCCTATCGCGAGCAGAGCAGCCGTGACGACCTCTTCATGGTCGACGAGCTGCGCGCGGACGAGCGCAACGACCGAGCCTGATCAGCGACGTTCTGGTCAGCGAAGTTCGGAGATGAGCGAGTCGACGACGGCGATGAGGTCGCCCCCCGACCTCTCCGCCACGGCACGCTGACGCTGATACGACGCACCCTGGCGCGGGATGTCCGCGACGCGGCCCAGCTCGTCCGCGCACCCCAGCCGTACGGCGATCGGGGTGAGCTTCTCCAGCAGGTCGAACAGGTCGTCGGTCATGAGCCGCTCGTTGCTGTCGGCGTCGAGCACGATCTCGGCGTCCAGCCCGTACCGCGCGGCGCGCCACTTGTTCTCCTGCACGTGCCACGGCGGGATCGTGAGCAACGGCTCGCCGGCATCGAGCCGTTCGTCGAGATACACCACGAGACAGTGGATCAGGGCGACCAGGGCACCGAGCTCACGCTTGGTGGACACCCCGTCGCACACCCTGATCTCGATGGTGCCGAGCCGCGGCACGGGACGGATGTCCCAGTGCATGCCGCCGAGCTGCGAGATGACGCCGGTCTTCATCTGGTCGTGCACGAAACCCTCGAACTGCGACCAGGTCTCGAACTGGAACGGCAGTCCCGCGGTGGGGAGCTGCTGGAACATGAGCGCGCGGTTGCTGGCGTAGCCGGTGTCCGACCCGGCCCACATCGGGGACGACGCGGACAGCGCGAGCAGGTGCGGGTACTGCAGCAGGATCGAGTTGAGAATCGGGAAGACCCGGTCGGCCGAGCGGAGTCCGACGTGGACGTGGACGCCCCAGATCAGCATCTGCCGACCCCACCACTGTGTGCGCTCGATCAGCTCGTCGTAGTGCGGGGCCGCGGTGAGCTGTTGCGACGACCACTCGGCGAACGGGTGTGTCCCGGCGCAGAACAGGTCGACTCCCAACGGATCCGCGGCACGGCGCACCAGATCCAGCGACTCGCTCAGATCGTCGATCGCTTCACCGACGGTGTCGCAGATGTCGGTCACCAACTCGACCGTGTTGCGCAGAAGTTCCTTCGTCACGCGCGGCGTGTGCGCTCCCGCGAGTTCCACGACGCCGTCCATCACCTCGGACGCGGTGTTCGACAGATCCCGCGACACGCGGTCGACGAGCGCGATCTCCCACTCGACGCCGATGGTCGGACGCTCCGACCCGGCGAACGGCACCGTGGTCGATCTCGACTCGTTCTTCAGGGGGACGTGCCCGTCTACTCGGACTCGACGACCGCGCAGGCGACGCGGCTGCCGGCGTCGCCCGTGCTGAGGGTCGTCGCGTCGGGAACGGGCTGGCCGTCGGGCAGCGTGTAGCGCGTCGGGATGTTGGCGAAGTTGTCGGCGCCCGAGTGGACGATGACGGCCACGCCGCCGCGCAGGTCGTCGAGCGTGACCGAGTCGGTCGTCGTCGTGAGGTCGGCGGTGCCGTCCTCACGCACCTGCAGCGAGGTCAGGTCGCCGCTGGCCGGGTGGCCGGTGTTGCCGTTCACCTGCAGGTGACCACCGGCGGACAGGAATGCGCCGGGCTCGCCGCCGGTGGGAGCGACCGAATCGGGCTCGCACACGGGGTTCTGATGCATGTGCAGGCCGTGGAAGCCGGGGGTCAGACCCTCTGCCTCGACAGTGACCTCGAGGTGTCCGTCGACCTCGGCGAAGGAGACCGTGCCCATGGTCTCGCCCTCGGGGCTGCGCAGGTCGCCGGTCATCGCGGCCTCGGTCGCCGAGCCCCCGCCCTCGGAACCCTCGCCGCCCGCGCTGTGGGACTCCTCGCCGTGCTCGGAACCCGCGGGCGCGGCGGAGCTGGTGAAGACGGGCGGGGTCGTGCCGGCGACGTAGCTGGCTTCCTCGCCGTTGCTGCAGGCCACCATGCCGAAGAGGGCTACTGCGGCGAGAGGCGCCACGACGAGGGTGCGAGGTGCGACTCGGCTGCGCTTCC
>NZ_JAUTAC010000001.1:0-139252 GCF_030818285.1 Rhodococcus sp. SORGH_AS_0301 | reverse complement strand
GCGATCGTCGATGCGTCGTCCGAACAGTATCTGCTCGAAGTGTGGCCGGCCGATGCTCCCGCCGGGGCGATCGACGACTCGAGGACAGCGAATGGGCGACTCGCCGGTGACCGAGGTCGTGAAAGGTTCGCGACTGACGCAACAGCGCGGCTACGCGGACCGGTCGCATGGAATCCGGAGGAATGAGCCGCCTGTCGAACGGTCAGGGTTGCTACTGCAGGGCCCGTACCGTGGGGACTCGGGTGTACTTCGGTGTCGGCGGCTGAACGGGCTCATTGTGGTTGGGTGACGCGCATGACGAAGCTGATGGTGTGGGCGGCCCTCGCGGGTGCGGTGATCGGTCTGGTGTTCCTGGGCGCCGAGGGCATCGCCAGGACTGCCGGCGACGGGACCGACGTCGTGTACGAAGGCTCGTACGAACCGCTGCGAGGAGCCGACGATCAGCAGACCCTGGATGAGCTGAACGAGGCCTTCTGGGACGGCCTGAAGTGGTGGAACCAGCTGATTCTCCCGTAGTGGGCCTACCCGCTGATCGGTGCCGGATCCGCCGCGGTGATGGCGGCGCCGTTCGCGGTCGCAGGTGTACGTGTCAGCCGCGTGCGACGATGACACGCCTCGCAGGGAGCAGGAGGGCCGGCTGGTCATACGGGAACACCGCCGCACGGCCCCCATCCGGTCGAGTCCGTGTCCGCTCCGGGCGGGGGCGAGTCGTCGCTGTCCTCGCTGCACTGTCGGTCGGCATGATCGGGTGCACAACAGAGGCCCCGGCTGAGATCGACCCCGAACAGGCGGCAGCGGATCGGGTCGCGGCCGCCGAGACAGTGCGCCGCTACTTCGACGCCTACAACGCCGGTGATGTGCAGGCGCTCAACGAGAATTCGTGTCAGGCCGCGCAGCGGACCGACGCTTCACCGCCCACGTTTCCGACGATCGTGCACGACACCGGCGTACCGACCATCACCGCGGACTCGGCATCCGTGCCGGTGAGCATGTCGATCGACGGTGGGGCCACACCGTCGGAGCCGAGGACGGTCACGATCCCGCTGGTCAGGGACGGCGGGCGTTGGGTGTTCTGCATGTTGGAGCGGCCCACCAACGGCTGAGGTTCCGCTCGATCAGCCAGGCAGTGCACCGTTCCGGATCTCCGTCGGCGCGAATGCGGCGCGTCGACGCCGCCGGAACGCCGTGGTGGTGATCAGAACAGTGCGTATTGGGCCGCGTCGGCGGCCCGGTCGCGGGCGCCGCACCAGAGGGTGTGCAGGTGCCGGGCGACGCGTGGGTGCACCTCGAGAGCGGCGGCGAGGGTGTCCCAGTCCGCACCGCGTACGCGTTCGGCATCGAGCCACCGGCCGGCGTCGCCACCGTCCGCGGTGAGCGTCCCGTCGGCGGTGACGTACCGGTCCGGGCCCGTGCCGTCTACCGCGTCGTCGTGGGTCATGCTCGGGTTCCTCCTGCTCGGAAGGTGTTGAGCCGCTTCCACGCCGAACGCTGCTGGCGGCCGAGTTCGACCATGTAGTCGAACAGCTCGTCCTCGGGTCCTTGTTCGGCGGCCTGGACGATCCGCTGCCCGGTGATGTGGAAGGACCGCCGATAGGACTGGGAGAGCACGATGTCGGCGTAGTGCACGGCGGCGGATGATCCTGTGGTGTCGGCGGTAACGACGTCCGCCAATGCTCGGCGTAGCGGTGCGTCCTTCTGCCCTCCCCCGGCCCGGTGCAGGACAGCGGCGACGGAGGCGGGGTCGTGGGGTTTGTCCGCTGGTGACGAGGTCGGCGATAACGGTGAACAGCTCCGCGTAGGCGGGCTCGGCGAAGTCGGCCGGCATCAGGGCGTCGGTGACGCGGACAGCGGCGGCGGGGTCCGTGCTCCACATGAGCGCGCAAAGGGTCAACGATTCCGGGTCGGTCCGCGGGTCCAGGCCGGCAGCGGTGTCGGTGCCGGCATTGTCGACGGCCGAGGTGTCGGGTGCGAGGTCGAGGACCGGGTCGCTCGGGTTCTGCTCGGGTTCGGGGACTGCCCGTAGTGCGCTCATGACGTCCTGGCCTTACCGGGTGTCGGTGGAGTCGGCGACCGGGTGGGTGGTCCCGGGGCCGGGGATGATGACGGCGCTGGTGGTGTCGGCGGCGAGGTCCGCTTCGATCTGGGCGGCGATGAAGTCGTGGTCGGGCTGGTAGTCGAACGCGAGGTGCGCCATGACGGTGTCTCCTTCGGGTAGGCGGGTGTGCTTGCGGGTTCGGTCAGGCTGCGGAGGCGGCGGCGAGCTGCTCGATGCGACTCACGCGGTGTCCTGACCAGTGGGTGTCGGGGCCGGCGACCACGACGGGTGCGGCCAGGTAGCCGAGGGCGAGGACGTAGTCGCGGGCCTCGGTGTCGGCGCTGATGTCGACGGCGGTGTAGTCGAGGCCGGCCTTGTCGAGCGCCCGGAACGTCGCCCGGCACTGCTGGCAGTTGGGCTTGGTGTAGACGGTGATTCCGGACATGGCTCGCGCCTTTCGACTATTCGGTGGAGTGGTTTTATTCTATTTCACTGGTGGGTTTTCATCCACCGCTGGACGGTATTTGTTCGGTAACGATGCGGTGCTTATCTCGTTGCGCTGCAACCGTTATGACCGACTTTGCGAATGGCATTCGGTCTGGTCTCGGCGGATTTTGTATTGCGCTTTCCTCGCGCTGTCGGAGTTTTTCGCGGCAGGAGTCTACGATTACGGGATGGCGTATTCGCGTGTGGAGTCGGAACTGGTGGCGAGGGCGTTGGATCGGAGTGCACCGTCGGATCTCGCGGTCGAGGCGATGGTGTCGGGGGTGCCGGTCGAGGAGACCCTGCCCCGTTCCGCAGACCCCGGCGCTGTGGATGTGGTGTGGGTGCCGGAGGGCATGCCCGACCTGTGATCGAAGCGGCCCGGCCCGTGTGGTGGCGACAGGTCCGCTGTGTGGTGGGTGCGTCGAGGTCGGCGTGAGGGCTCGATGCCCGATCGCCGGCTACCCCCGGCCGGTGGCGGGCGTCCCCCGCTCGCTGCGGGAGCCGCCCGGCCCCGTGTCTCATTCCCGGTCGGGTGCCCCGGGGAGGTGCGCCCCGGTGGTGGCGCGGACGGTCTCGGCATCGATGTCCAGTGACCGGATCTCGGCGGGGCTCATGGCGGCGTCGAGTGCCTGGCGGAGCAGTCGGAGCATGTGCGGGGTGGCGATGCCTGCGGTGGTCGCTTCGGCTTCTGCCGCGTCGTAGGCGATGTTGGCGGCCGCTCCATCCCCGGCGCGGTGGCAGAGCCACCCGGCGATGCTGAGGGCCTGCACGCGGGCTTCGGCGCGGGTGCTGCGTGCGATGGTGGCCATGACGGTGTGCGCGGATGCGCTGCCGTAGAGCGGGAGCCGGAACATCGCGTCCCGCACGGGAAGTGCGGTGATGACGGCGGCGGTGCGGGCGATGAGGCCACTGTCGGGCAGCTCGTCGGCGGAGACGACTGCGGCCAACTCCTCGAGCACCTGCGCGGCGTCGGCGTGCTCGGCCGGGTGAACCTGTTCGGCGTGGGCGTAGCGGTTCCCTATCGCGGTGCGGCTGCCCTCGATGACCGTTCCGGCGAGGGCGGTGGTGGCGGCCACCTCGGAGGCGATGGGGTCGACGTCGAACGTGGCGAGGGTGTCGAGGTCCTGGGCGGCGGCCGGTCCGGCGAGGGTGGGGACCCAGTAGGTGCCGATCACGTCGACGGCGGTGGCGAGGATTCCGGCGACGACCAGGTTCTCGACAGCGGCGGCCTTCTTGCCGGGGCGCTCTGCGATGGTGACGACGACGACCGACTCGACGCCGTGGCGACGCAATACGTCGGTCATCTTGTGCGCCTGGGTGACGACCTCGACGCGGTCGAACCTGGCGGCGAAGGTGAGGACCTTGCCGACGAACGCGAGCACGACGACGGACTCGGTGGGGACGTGCCGCAGAGCAGCGGGGATTGCGGCGATGACCTGGGCTGCGCTGGTGAGGGTGATGCGGGGTTGCGTCATGAGAATCGGAACCTTTCGAGTGGTGTGTGGCTGGGGGGCGGTCAGGATCGGAGTGCGCGGCGTGCGCTGCGGCGGTCGTAGCGGGCGCTGGCGCGTTTGACGGTGCGGCGGATCTTCGGTGCGCCGCGTCGGTGGACCAGGTGGTCGATCTCGTCTGCAGTGGACGGGTGCTGTGCGCGCATGACTGGTGCTTCCTTCCGGAACTCGTGTGGCTCGGGTCCTTGCCCTCCCCACGTTCTTTCGCCGTCATCTGGCGTGCGTAGAGGAGGCGGTGCGAGTGACCGGCGCCAGCATTCGAGTCGGAAAGTTCTCAGCCGGAGGCGCTTTCGGAGAAGTTTTCGGACCCCGCAGGGGCCGGAGCGCAGCGGAGGTCGGGTGTTGGCGGTAAGGGAGGGAGTGCCGCAGCATCGGAGTAGCCAGATGTGCCGAAAGAACGACGCCCTTCGACGGTGCGGAGCGCAGCGGAGCTCCATTCAGGCGGACGCCCGCAGGGTGGCCCACAGCCCGGCCGACCACGGCCGGCCCGTGACCAGGAACCGCCGCCCACTCCCCCGAGCTACCACGTTCCACCCGGACACGCTGGTGGCCCACTGTGCGGGAGCTGCGGACGGTGACCACGATGCGCGGGTCGCGGTAGCCCGATTTGGGTGTGTAGCCGTTCGATATGAGGTGCAATAGCCGTGGTCGGGATCGAGAAGGAGGGAGTCTGTTGTCGTGAAAAAACACGCGGTTGCACTCATCGAGGCATTCGACGAGGACAAATGGCCGAGTATCGAGTGCCCGGTGTGCCAGGAGGGGCGACTTGCAAAACAACCGGTTCCCGATGGCGAAAGTGAATGGCACATAGATCATGAGACGGCCAGTTGGAGCGATTGGGGTGATCCTTCCGACATTCGCGGAACTTTCGGGATCCGTTTTCGGTGCACTAACGAATCAGGGTGCGGTGACGCCGTCTATCTGCTGGGCGAGGTCGAAGTAGATTACGTGCAGTACCACTATCAAGGCGACGAAATGTTCGTCACTCGATTTCGGTTACGGACCGCTTTTCCGCCGTTGAGGGTGGTAGATCACCCGGAGGGTGTGCCGGACGCGGTGGCGAAGCAGCTTCGGCAGGTTGGGGCGTTGCTGTTCATGAATCCTGATGCCGCCATGAGCGCCTTGCGGCTCGCAGAGGAACTTGTCCTCGACGATCAACAAATTCCCAGGCACACTTCGGCGGGCAAGTTCATATCCTTAGACGAACGTTTATCCATGTTCAAGGCCGAAAAACCCCACCTGGATGACGTCATCGATCTTTTGTTGGCGGTGAAGTGGGTAGGCAACGAGAGCGTGCACGATGTTGTGCGAAGTCCTAACGAAGTTTTGTCCATTGTGAAACTTTTGGAGATCGCGCTGAACAGCCTTTATTCGGTGAGCGACCAGGATGAGGCCCTGAGACATGCGCGAGCCATTAACCAAAAGCGCGGATTCACCGCACCGGTTCCACAATCGTCAGCGGGAGCTGTGGAGTCATGATTTTCACTTGTTTGAAACGAGCCCCGCGCTGCTCGGCCGTGTCGGTCGGCATGTGCACGGACCTGCCTGGCCCTCCCGAGGAAGCGCCGGCAGGCGCATCCGCGCGGAGCGCTTTGGCGAAGCAGTGCGAGCGGAGCGAGCTCAATGCCCTTCAGGGTTGGCCGGCGCGAGGCCGGCGCGGAGGATCCGGAAGAGGTACGCGCCGGGTGCGTCGGCGTGGGTTGCGCTGGGGGTGATGGTGGCGTGGGTGTCGTCGAGTTCGACGATGTCGAAGGTGGTGACGCCGTTGGTGTGGAGTTTTACGTGGTCGCCTGGTTGCACAACCCGTGATGGTATCGGCAGGTAGGGCGCCCGTCGGCGGTAGCCTGGGATCCGGTACGAGCACGCGTCGAGGCAGGTAGGAGCAGCCACTGATGGCGACCCACCGGGTTGAACACGTCACCGACGACGACTGCGGCAGTGCTCCGTTGGCGGCGGCGGCCGCGGTGATGATGACGGTGCCCTGGTCGAGTCTGGTGCCGGTGGATCTTCATTCGTTCGCGTTCGCGCTTCGGTTGGTGCGGAACACCGTCACCGTCGCTTCACCGTTGACGGATGGTCTGGATGTTGCTCACGATGCGCTCGAACGTGCTGCGGGTAGTTGGTATACCCAGCTGGACCGTCATCCGGATGCGGCGGCGATGGAAGCTCGGGGCGCGTTCGATGAACTGTGCGATGTGTTGTCGCTGTCGGACTGCACGTGCGCCGACGCGGCGCTCGACCGGCGCGTGCTCCGCGCCGCTGTATCCGATGCTGCCGGCGCTCTGATGGAGTTCGTTGCTGTGCGGTCCGGTCCGCCGGTGCCGTGGGAGGTGGGTCCGGATGCGGTGACCCTCGGCCACCTGATGGTCGCCGGGTCCGCGTTGTCGACGGTGATCGCGGCGCTGGACGAGTGACTGCCTCTGTCGTGCAGACGGCGACGGCCGCGACACCCGTTGGGGTGTCGCGGCCGTCGTTGTGTGAGGTGAAGCGACGGTGCTCGCCAGTGCGCCTCTCGGCAGTGGGCCGCTCGTAGCGGCTGATTGGGTGGTACCCGGGGCATTGATGCGAGCGCCGTCTGACTGTTGTAACCGACTGCGGCCGGAACCTATTCCGGTCGGTCCGTGTCAGCGGCGGGGCACGTCCGGTCTGTGGCCGGCGCTGGCGCTGAGGTCGAAGTTGCCGGTGTGTGGCCGGGGCGCCGGCGTGGCGGCGAGGGTGTCGGCGACGAGCCGTTCCAGGCGGGGGTTGGGCCGGTCGGGGCTGTAGGCGGCGGTGTCGCAGGAGCTGGCGACGCGGAGGACGTTCTGGTCGGGGCGGTGGGGTTGGCCGGTCTCGGCGGTCCGTGCGGCGGCGTCGGCCTCGGCGTGCTCACGCAGGCGGCGGGCGTGGCCTGCCCAGTCGACGCGGGTCATGTTCGGGCCGTCTTCGTCGTGGTCAGCGAGCGGGCTCGGTGACGTCGGCGCGAAAGATGACTCCGGCGGGCTGCGCGGGAACGGCATTGAACTGCTCGGCGGCGATGTCGGCGGCCTGATTGGCCAGATCAACGGCCTCGTCCGCGCTACCGGCCTCTGCGGTGACGATCAAGCCGGCGGTGTTGGTCTCGGGGTCCGTGGGAGTGATGGACACCGTGTCGAGGTAGTCCGATGCGGATCCCCCACGTTGTTCCGCGAGGCGATCACTGACCTGCGGAAGGGGGTCGTATCCGTCGAGGCTCAGCGCGGTGAACCTGAGGGTCGGAATGTCCGCGCCTGGACGGTCCGCGTCTTGCGTGGGGTCGGTGGATGTGATGGTGATGGTTGCGGTGCGCGAGTAGGTCAGGGTGGTGGACCACCATGCTGCGGCGATGAGGCCGACTGCGACGACACAGACGACGATGACGATCGTCTGTCGGCGCTTCCTGCGTCCGGTCATCTGGATCACTCCTTGGGGTGCTCGCACAGCTGATGCTGGGGACGCTCAGCCTCCCGGATCAGCCGTGCGGCCCTGATGCGCGTGTGTGCGGGGCCGAGTGCTTCCCGGGTCGGGCCGTCGGCGAGCCTGGTGAGGTACCAGTCGCGGAGCCGGCCGGGGTTGGTAACGAGGTGCCGGTGGGCGCGCATCAGGGCAATGACGTGCTTGTGGTCGGCGATGAGGGCGGGGTCGTCGGCGATGAGTGCGGCCCGTTCTTCGTGGTCCATGAGGGGTTGGACGCAGCCGACCGTGCGTGGTTCCGCCCGCCTGGTCGGTCGGGGTTGGGGGAGCACGAGGGGGCTTGCCCCCTCGTCCGAGCCGGGGACGGTCGGCACCGGCGGTCACGGTCGACGCGCCCGCACATGCCGTGAGCGGTGCGGGGTGCCCGCTGGTGGGCACCCCGCACCGGTCGGGGTCAGTCGGTGGTGCGGGTGACGTCGGTGTAGGCGTCCTCGGCGGTGTGTTCGCCGGTGACGACCTTCTCGACCGGACCGGTGGTGTAGCCGTGCTCGGTCAGGAACGCCAGGTATCGGGCGGCTCCTCTGGGGAGTCCGTCGCGGGTCCACCGGGTCTGCGGGCTGGCCCTCCACCACGACTTGTCAGACCCGGCCATGCGAGCCTCGAGCGCGGCCAGCACCAGCGCGAGGGTGAGCACCTGGGCGCGGGCGTCGGTGGCCTTGTCAATCAGGTCCGCGATTCCGGTGATGGGGTCGGCACCGGGCACCACCTCGCGCAGCACCTCTCCGGCTTTGCCTTCGGTGAGCAGGTCGGGCGACGCGGCGAGGGTCGCGGCGACCCATCCGGCGCTGCCTTTCGGCGCGGTCTTGCGCGTCAGGAGCGCCTTGATGTGCTCGCGGCGCAGTGTGGTCTCGGCGAGACCTGCGGCGTTGAGTGCCTTGACCCGACGCCGTTCGGCCCGATCGGCCTCGGCGGCTTCGACGGCGCGGCGTGCCGCGTCGTCGGGGTCGACCCCGGCCGCACCGGCGGCGACGGCGCTTCCGTAGGCCACGGGGGTTGCCTGCGGCACCTGGTAGCCGTGCTGCTGCGCGTCGTCGGCGCTGATCCAGTAGGACGGCTCCCACACCCACCCCTCCGACACCGTCTTCGGGTGGCGCTTGCCCTCTGCGGGTGCGTCGTCGGGGCCTTCTGCGTCCCAGTCGACGCTGTCCTCTTCGACCTGCTCGCCGGTCTCGGCGTCGATCCATGCCTCGACGCGGTCGGCCCACACCGACCACCGGGCGGGGTGCTCGGCCGGGTCGACCGGCTCCCCCCTCGGCGGTGCGGATCTCTCCGGCGTAGTACCACCGGCCGTCTCCCGTTTCGGGGTCGACGGTGAGCACGGGGTGACCGGCCTCCCCGAACGGCACCAGTGCTTTTGCCCGGTCGCGTGCGTTCTTGCGGTCCTCGGTCAACCGTCGTGCGAGGTGACCGAAGTTGTAGGGGCGGTTCTCGGCGGCGTCGAGGAGCTGCGTCACGGCGTCGTCGTCGCCCATCTTCTCGAACGAGGCGATGATCGACGCCTGCTCGAGATCGAGTTGCCCTGCGTCGAGCGCCGCCCGGGCGGCGTCGGAGCCGCCGACGCGTCCAGCGACCTTCGCGGCCTTCTGGGTGACCGACAGGGCTTGCGCGACCTCTCTGACGGAGACGCCGAGGTCGAGCAGTTGGGCGACCCCTGCGGCGCGCTGGCCGTCGGTGAGGCCCGTGCGCTGATCGTTGGAGACGATCTGCTCCACGATGCGGGTCGTGTCGGCAGCGACCTGGTCGCCGTCCCGGGTGCGGATGAGCACCGGGACGACGGGGGTGTCGGTGGCGATCGCGGCGAGGGTGCGGCGTTGGCCGTCGATGACGGCGAGGGTGCCGTCACCCCGTCGCACGGCGAGGATGGGGTGCAGGACTCCGTGCTCGCGGATCGAGGCGACGAACTCGGGGGTGGCGTCGAGGTTCACGGTGTCGCGGACGTTGTCGGCGACGTCGAGGACGCTGGGGTCCACCATTGCGAGTTCGGTGCCGAGTGCGCCGGGTTCGGTTGCGGTGGTGTGGTTCTGGTCGGTGATGGTCATGATGGGTGTCTCTCCTGGTATCGTCTGTGGTGAGACACCGGGCAGGTAACAGCTGTCCGGTGTTTTTCTGTCTGTGGGTGGTGCTGGTCGGGTGGTCGGTCCCGGTCGGTGGTCCCCGGCTCCGTGGGTCGGAGCTCATCGGTTGACCTGTGCTGCGGCGGTTTCGGCGGCGTCGATCTGGGCCTCGGTGGCTCCGGCTTCGCGTGCGGTGCAGGCCCAGTAGGCGGCGCGTTCGCGGTGCGCGGCCTCGGTGGACGATTCGGGGTCGACCGCTGCTCGCTGTGCGCGTGCGGTGTAGGCGGTGATCTGCGTCAGCGCGTGGGTGCGGATGGTCAGGACCGCCTCCCCCACTGCGCCCCGGGTGGCTGTCTGGAAACTGGTGGTGGTGCTCATCGGTGGTGCTCCTTGCGATCGGTGTGGGGTGGTCAGAGGGGGCGTTCGACGCCGTGGACGAGGTCGCCTTCGATGAAGGTGAATCCGTCACCTGCGCTGTCGCGCATGGCGAACCAGTAGTCGGCGCGCATCCAGACGAGCGTGAAATGTCCGGCGTCGGTGAGTGTTCCGAGGAGGTCGCGGTCGGCTCCGTTGGGGAAGAACGCCGCACCGGACGAGCGCGGGAAGTGCCGGTTGAGTGCGGCGATCAGGTCGCCGGTGGTGGTCGCTGCTGCGGCGTCGTCGAGTGCGGCGTCGTAGGTGGTCCAGTAGGTGTCGGTGCTGCTCATGGTGGGTGGCCCCTCGTGACTCGGGCGGCTCGGACCTGCGCTGGCCCTCCCCGCGTTCTTTCGCCGTCATCTGGCGTGGCGAAGAGGAGGCGGTGCACGGGAACGGCGTCCTGCACCGGAGCCGAAAAGTTCTCAGCCGGAGGCGTTCTGAGAAGTTTTCGGACCCCGCAGGGGCCGGAGCGCAGCGGAGGTCGGGTGTGGGTAAGACGGGCCCGGGTGACGCAGTATCGGAGTAGCCAGATGTGCCGAAAGAACAATGCTCTTCGAAAGGACGGAGCGCAGCGGAGTTCCGATCAGTGGACGCCCGCCAGGGTGGCCTACGCCCGGCCCGCGGCCGGCCACTGCATCTCGCCGCCGGCCGCCGGCGCTGTCCGGAGGCGATGCCCGGCTACCGCGCCGGCGACCACTGACATGAAAAGACCCGCACCCTGTGGTGGGTGCGGGCCTGTTCGGTGGTGTGGGGTCTATCGGGTCGTGGTCGGTGGTGCTGCGTCTTTGCCTGCGGCGACGTCGCGGAGCCACTGCGGGACGGGCTTGTTGTCGTACTCGAGGAGTTTGATCGACGCTTCGGCGGCGGCGGATCGGACTTTCATCGAGCGGCCCCGGCTCACGGTGCGGCGTTCGGTGGTGGTCATCGCGGATCCTCCGTTTCGGTGTCGTGTTCATTGTCCCCTGTGTCGTCCGGTTCCGCCAGGTCGTCACCGGCGGTGTACTGCGAGATCGCCTGCAGGGTGTCGCGGTCGGTGGCGGCGATGAACGGTGTCGTCGCGACGGTGCCGAACACTTTCCACCCGAGGGCGGCTTCGTCGTCGTCCTTGCTGACGGTGCGTTCCAGGCACCAGGTGATGCGTTGCCAGGACTGGGCGCGGTTGTCGGCGCGGGTGCGTTGCAGGACGGTGAAGGCGACCCCGACGACGGCGAGCGCGCCGACGATCAGGGTCACCCATGATTGAGCGGGCACTGAGATTCCTTCCGATGGTGCGAACAGGTCAGGCGGCGGCGGTGTCACCGCTGTCGGTGGCGGGGTGGGGGTCGAGTGCGTCGGCGAGCTCGTGCACGGTAGCGAGGACGGCGCGGGCGGTGTCGGTGACGGTCTCGACGTCGCCGTTCGACCATCCGGCGACGTAGCCGACGCTGTACGCGGCGGTATCGAGTCCGAGGATCCCGGCCAGGACGTACGCGACGGACTCGGCTTCGACCTCCATCCGGCCTCGGTGCATGTCGCTGCGGTCCTCGGCGGTGACGGTGTCGGCGGCGTGCATGAGGGCGTGGGCGGCTTCGTGGATCATGGTTTTCGCTGCCTGTGCGGGTGCGAGGCGGGCGTCGACGACGATACGGCGGGTTCCGTCGACGGTGGTGTAGCCGTTCGTTTCCCCGTCGATGAGGTCGCGGGTGACGGTCCAGCCGCGCGCGGTCATGAGGGCGTGGACACGGTCGTAGATGGCGGCGGGGTCGTCGCCGGTGAGCCGGTGGGCGATCTGTTCGGCCTGGGGGTGGCCGTCGATGGGGTCGGTCTGGTCGTGGGCGAAGACGGACAGGATCGGGAAGGTGGGGACCTTGCGGGTGGTCTCGCCGCCGGTGGCCTGGTCGGTCTCGGTGACGGTGCGGCTGCTGTAGCCGCAGATGCGGATCGCCTTCTCACCCTTGCGGACCTGCCGTCCCTGGGCCTGCCACGCCCGGAATCCGGCGACCTGCGTCGCCGTCGGGCGCTGAGCCAGGATCAGCATGACGTTGTTGAACGAGTAGGAGTGGAACGCGGCCATGTGGTCGAGGTAGGCCCGCCACGCGTCGGAGTCGACGAGGGCGGCGACCTGGTCGGTGATCGAGTTGTGCAGTCGTTCGGCCAGCTCGCGGCGGGCGTGGGCTTTGTCCTCGGCGGACGTGGTGCTGGTGCGGGCGGCGCGGCGTGTGGTCATGGTGATCGGTCCCTCTCTCCCAGTGTTCTTTCGCCGTCATCTGGCGTGGGGAGAGAAGGGCGGTGCACGGGAACGGCGTCCAGCACCCGAGTCGAAAAGTTCTCAGCCGGAGGCGTTCTGAGAAGTTTTCGGACCCCGAGGGGACGGAGCGCAGCGGAGGTCGGGTGTTGGTAAGACGGGCACGGGTGACGCACGATCGGAGAAGCCAGATGGTCGAAAGAACAACGCTTTTCGACAGAACGGAGCGCAGCGGAGTTCCGACCAGTGGACGCCCGCCAGGGTGGCCTACGCCCGGCCGCTCACGGTCGGCCTGCGATCAGGTTCCGCCGGCCACTCCCCCGCGGCTGCCCCCTTCCCGCTGTTCGGCTGGGTGGCGATTGTGCGGGAGCGACGGAGCCTGGCCACGTTGCGCGGGTCGCGGTAGCACTCGGCGTACGTGGCGCTGGCGATCGGTTCGTGGCTGTTGCGCTGGTGTAGTCGAGTTGGCAGTGTGTGGTCGTCCGGCGGCGAGGCGTTTCGCTGTTGGACTCGGTCGAGTAGACGCCTGCTCGGACGCCCCTTTGGCTGCATAGCCTTTGGATGAGATTGCTGGGCCGTACCGACGGATGCGGCCCAGTCGCCTGTCAATCGTTAGGTCTCGCCGCCGTCCGTGGCCGCTTCACACCGGTGGTTCTCGCGCGCGCTGCCGGGGACAGCGCGAGTTCTGGTTCGATGCCGAGTTCGCGGCCGATACGTCGAAGCGTCGTGCGTCTGGTTCGTTGCGGGTCACAGTAGTTGGCTGCCATTTGCGCCCAAACCAACGCTGCGGCGGTGACGAAGATCCAGGCGTCGCCCATGTTCTGTGCGTGGGCGCTGACGTAGAGCTCGCTGTCGATGGATCGGAGATATTGATCCGCAACGAGTATCGAGGGGTGGGTGAGGCTACTGGCTGCCCGGTAGTAGAGGTATGCGTCGACTCCGGCAAGGTCGAGGTCGTGGCAACGCCCTTCGAAGTTGCGTGCCTGTGCATCCGAACTGGTCGACAGCCTTGGCACTATCTGTCGACTGATTGCGTCGACGGAGTCGCGGAACCCCTGGCCACGGGCATTGGGCAGTTCGCGCACGATGGCTTTGCGGTTACGTGCGTCTTCATTGATGAATGCGGGCGCGGCGTCGGGTAGTTGCGCCAGCCAGTGGGCGGTGATTGCTGATTCGTAGGCTGCTCGCACCAGCGGCATGAGAGTCATTCCGCTGCTGCCGGATCGGGCGAGCGTCAATACGCCGGAACCCAGCTCGGTGACATGCGACGATAGAGCCATAACGAGTGCGGCGGCCGCGGGTTCGTCCGCATCCCGCGGACGGGCGAACTGTTGGTCCGGCACCGCCAGGAACTGATTCCATCCGGAGCAGAGTTCGTCGACAATCTCCAGCAACCGTTCGCGCGTTGGTGGGGTGTGTTCGTAAGTGCTCACGCACGGCCCCTTCCCATGGCTGCTTGCTCGAAGTGACGATAAAGAGTGCGCTTGCTGACGCCGAGGACGTCGGCGATGTCGCCGACTGTGCTGCCCTGGTTGCGCATGCGGGTGGCTTCGCGCTTTCTGGCCGGTGTGAGTGCGGGTGGGCGGCCGCCGATCTTGCCGCGCTCGCGGGCTGCGGCGAGGCCGGCGTTGGTGCGCTCGCGGAGCAGTTGGCGTTCGAAGGCGGCGAGGGCGCCGAAGATGTGGAAGATGAGCTCGCCGTTGGCGGTGCTGGTGTCGATCTGTTCGGTGACGGACGCGAATGCCACTCCCCTGGCTTTGAGTCCGTCGACGAGCTCGATCAGGTGCGGGAGGTTGCGGCCGAGTCTGTCGAGTCGCCAGACGCAGAGAGTGTCGCCGGGCAGGAGCGTGGCGAGGAGCTCGGTGAGTGCCGGCCGCGTCGTGGTGGATCCGCTGACGGTGTCGATGAAGAGTCGTTCGCATCCGAACGCTGTCAGAGCGTCGCTCTGTAGTGCGGGGGTCTGTTCGGTGGTCGAGACCCTGGCGTAGCCGTATTTGTGTCCCACAGGGCCGAAGGCTGCCACAACTCACCGACACGGACTGTTTTGACACGGCAGGTTCCGCTTACGTTTTTGGCACGCGGCCGGTCCTGGTCGACCGATCGGCCGATCGCGGCTACGGACCTGCGCCAGAAACGATCGTTTTCGTCACAGGCCGAAGCCTTGAGCCGAAGGCGTATAACAAACCGTGAAGTCGATTACCGTGGCGGCTATGTCGTGGACCTCGTCGCCCAAAGATTCGGTACTGGGCTTGGCCGTGCTTCTATGCATTGGGACAGCGTTGGTAGTCCCGATCGTCGGTGCCGCCCTCTCGGTGGCGAGGGGCGAGACGCTGAACAACAGCCCTGGGTGGATAGCGCTCGGTGCGCTCGTGTTCGTCGCTGGGACCTATGCCACCGCCTACTCCCTGCGTGGGTTGTACCTCGAGCTCGTTTCAGTGCACCGCCGCAGATACGGTCCGGTACTTGCGGCGTGGTTCGAAACGGCTGCGGTCGTCCTGCGTGGGCGGCGTTGGTAGCGGGCCTCATCGGCCTCGTTCCAGGCTCCGCGGTACTAATTGGGCTGGCCCTCGCTGCGATCACGAGTGCTGCCGGGGGCGCTGTTCGATTCTGGGCGAACAGGAAGAACGTAGGCGCGGCGAACTGATGAAGTACCTCCGCCTTAGGGGCTGATGCCCGGCGGCGGGTGCCACAAACCTTCGTTTCTGGCAGCTTTCATAGACGCACGAGGTCGAGTGGTGCCCTACAACAACCTGCGAATGTAGTTCACGCTCCGCCTTCGGGCCTGCAGGCGTTCGGGAGTCCGCGACGAAGTTAACGATGTCGCGGATGACTATCGGTGAAACCGAACGTGTAGTGCGATTTGGATGGGGAAGCGTTGTGGCAGGATCGAAACCGCACCGATCAGTACCGAAAGCGAGGAATGCACCGTGGCGAAGCAGTTGATCACCCAGTTGACCGATGACATCGACGGCACTGCCATCGACGACGGTTCCGGTGAATCGATCGAGTTCTCCGTCAACGGCATCGCCTACGCCATCGACCTGAAATCGAAGAATGCGATCGAGTTTCACCGCAAACTCGATTACTACATCAGCCGTGCCGAACGAATCGGCGGACGCAAGCGTCGCACGACGAAGGCGGGTGGCGCGCCCACCACCGGATCCGCTGCCGAGCCGGCGAAGCGGGATCGGGAACAGACCCGAGCTATCCGGGAGTGGGCGAACAACAACGGGTACGAGCTCAGCGGCCGCGGCCGCATCCCCGAGCACGTCATTGAGGCATTCGACAACGCCCACTGAACCGGCGCCTTACCCACCGGGTGCCCATGTAGCTCTGCTAGCTGAGCTATCACCGGCGTGTCGTCGGCGAGCTCCGCCTGCGCCTGCGCGTGCGGGCGCTGCGCGGGGCGACGCCTGGTCGACGTCCCGGTGACAACGCCGGTCAGAAGTCGTCGAGCAGGGCGAGGGTGCGTCGCAGTAGTTCCTCCGCACGGTCCTCCACCTTGTCGAGGACGTCCCCCACGTCGGCGAGGGCGGTGTGCGCCGCCGATCGGGCCGCGACACCGGCGGCATAGGTGTCAGACAGTCCCGTGTCGTCAGCACCGGACACCACCGACGGCTCCGCCGACGACCTTCTCGGACCGGGGCGTACAGGAAGAGGTCGGTGTCGTGCGGGTGTCCCCACCAGGTGGCTGGTCATCACGGACGTGATCGCCGCCGGTGTCATCGCCACCGGCGGGATCGGGACCGCGCCCCATCGGTCAATCGGCACCACCACCGGCCCCGACCCACCCCGCCCGTCGTCGTCCGGGTCGGGAAGCTCGCCGGCCCGCAGGTGCTGTTCGAGCACCCGCGTCGACGGGTGCTCCTGCACCACCCGCAGCACCTGCTCCCACCGCCGCCACACCGCCGCATAGTCGATCAATGCCTCGCCGCCGTCGACGCCGGCGTGCAGGTGCAGCTGGTGGCGACCACCGATGCGCACACCGTCCCCGACGATGGTGATGTCCCGCCGATCGAGGCGGCTGATGTCGACCGCACGCAACCCCGCCGCGTGCAGAGCCAGGATCACCGTGTCGCGGCGCCCGAACATCCCGGTCGGCCACCCCGCCACCGGGAGTGCGGCGATGATCGGTGCCGCCCGTTCTCGTAGCACCGCTGCCCGGTCGGTGCGGGCCCGGTTGAGCTGCAGACGGATCGCCGTCACCGTTCCCGGCGCGGGGTGCCCGGCAGCGGTGTGAACGCGGTTGACGACCGCCACCCTCCAGCGCTGGGCAGCGTTCCCGGCGGGATTCTCGGCCAGGAATACCGCCACCGTGAGTGGTGACGCCGGAAGTGCGCTCACCTCGGCGGCGGCGCACCAGTCCGCGAACAGCGACCACTCGTACCGGGACCTGCCCGGCACGCCCGCACCCTCCGCCATGACCGACGACGTTATCGCCACTGCCCGACACCCTCTTCCGCCGCGCCGGGGGCTCACCGCGGCAGGACGACATCGACAGAGCTCGTGCGCCTGTTCGCCCCGGACGCGGCAACCGGATCGCGGTGAAATCAGAACATCGACAGTTGCGCCGGATCCGGTCGCGGCCGCCGCCGACGCGGTGACACCGCCCCCGAGCTGCCCGCGGTCCCCTGTACGACTCCCGTGAACGCCGAGCCGCCGATGCCGAGGCGATGCTCGACGCCGCCATCGTCAACGCCCGCATGATCGCCGACGTCCAACAGGCCAAACCGATCACCACCCTGTCTGCAGCGAGGTTCGAGTCCGAACTCACCACGAGTGTGGTCGAGGCGGCTGACGCTAGCGGGGATGGCCGTTACGACCGAGTACCCAAAATCCTCGCATCGTTGCGGCACGTCCCGGTGCCAGGTACTGGCCGTCAGCGCAATGCGCGGTCATCAGTCTTACCCACGTTGTCGTGTGAGACTTCGATAGCCGGGACGGTTGCCGACAAGCGACACTAGAACGATGGCCAAGAGAAAGTCCGCGCGACAGCTGCGTGGGCAGTTGATGCTCCAGATCGCCGCAGGACGGTTCTTTCGTCCCGGTGTCCCGCTCAATGAGACCGAGCACCGCTACACGGTCTACAGCAATGCCAGGTTCATCGGTGACCCGCCAATCGCGCTGCCGGTCGGCGAAGTGATTGCTTCGACCGAGATGGGACACACCTCATCGGCGATGATCGCGGTCGTCGACCGACTCGAACAACAACGCCCCGACGGCACCGACGACTTCATGATCGCCACCGGTGGAACAGACCTCGTCGACGACCTTGCCTACCTGATGACGTTTGTGCTGAACCGGACAGTCAGCCGGAACCACGACCAGACCCGACGTCTGGTCACCGGCGACGGCGCACCGCGCGGACGCTCAGCCAACGACCTCTTCCCGGAACTGTTCGAACCCAGGCAAACGGTCCAGCCCCACCAATGGGAGGATCTCCGGCAGTTCATGAACGGCTTACTTGATCTGAGCCAAGACGACTTCGCGCGCGTCATGCGAGTCATCCGCAACTCGGTCGACGCGACACGACGAGCCCTCGACGACCCCACGGGCGCCTACACAGATCTGGTCGCTGCCCTTGAATCAATCTCGGACGACAAGCTGTCTACGCCGGCCACTTGGGACCGCTACGACGGTTCGAAGCGCAAGATCATCGATGCTGCCCTGATTGATGCGGGTCAGGAAGTAGCCGACCGGGTGCGTGCAGCTGTACTCGAAGCTGACCGGGCAGGCCTGAAACGACGTTTCATCTCCTCTACCCTTGCTCGACTGTCGCCGGACTACTACCGCGACAACGCGGCGGGGAGCATCCGGCCGCCCCGAGCACCCGACCTCGAACGGATGCTCGGTATCGCCTACGACATTCGGTCACGACGTAGTCACGTACTCGAAGATCTCGGTGAAGGCGTATGGGTCTACACCGACGGCGCAGAGACTGCCTACGAGCCCAGCTTCGAACGCGTTCTTACCCTTGCTGGCCTATGGCGCCTCATCAGACATGTCGTCCGTCAGTACGTCAGTAACGCGGAGAAGGTCGCGCCCGAACCCTGGGACTACCGCAACGCCCTACCCGGCATCGTCGAGGTGCAGCTTGCGCCCCAGTACTGGATTTGGCAGCCCGGCGGGCTCACGGCAACGACGGCCACCCGCCTGCTCGACGGTTTCGCCGAAGCACTCATCGGATGGATCGCCGGACAACACACCGACGGAATCCCGCTCGACCAAGTGTGTCGAGAGATCGAAGACTTGGTGCCCACGCTGCCTGACGGCGAGTCCAAGACATCTCTGATCGCCACGCACGTGCTGTGGCATGCGTGGATTTCCCCGGCCGATCATCGCTCCGAGGCAGCGACCTTCATCGACGAATACAAAGCTGTGCTGGACGCGCCCTCAGCCAGCGCAGTCACAGTCTCGCTGTTGTCGGACCACTCGATGCCGACATGGAGTGCGAACGATTGGGCCGCCATGGCTCAGGCCCGAAACGGGGCTAGGCACACCAAGAGCCAGGCACCACTCCCTGCCGCCATTGACGTGCTGATCCAACTAATCGCCGCCGACGAACTTGAAGCAGCAGGTAGACACGACGAAGCTGTCGTATTCGCCGCGAAGGCCGTCGGAGAGTTGCCCGGCAACGATGCGCTTCTCGCGTGGGAAGCGCGCCTCGTCGCAGGCAACCACGATCCCGATTTTGATGTTCACACGTTTCTCTTCGGCGAGCGTGAGGGCGAAGCCAGCAGGGAAACCTCCGAGGATGAACAGCCCGGCGACTCTTCAACCGAACATCGTGAAGCGGCAGGAGTTCAACCTTGAGCAACCGTTAGACATCAGCCTGGATACTCAACGGGAAATTGTGTAAGCGGCGCGGGGCTGATGCTGTGGGTGCAAGATCAGTCGATCGCGGACATCGATGCTGTGTTTGCGGCGCTGCCTCGCGACGCCGAACGCGCCGTCTACGTGAAGGGCGCCCGCCAGGCCGACGCGGAGCAAACGATCACCACCGCATGGGCCGTGGAACAGAACGCGACTGATGAGAGAGTCCGTTCGCAGATCTTGCCGGGGTCAGCCGCCGGCGTCTATATTTGAGCTTCTCTCTGAACGCCAGATCCTCCACGTGGGGATCTGTCGGTTCCTCACCGGTGAGCACGGTTTCGCTCTTGGTGATGCAGAGAGGAGCACCAGATGGATGAGGATCCGTACTGGGTCGGAGTCGCAACACTCGTTGTGGCGTCCGCTCAGTTGCTTGTGGACCTTTATTCGTTGGTGAGTGGACTTAAGTAGCACGGGTAACCGGACTACATAGCCGCTGACCAGGTGTTGCGCGCAATGCATGTGACTGAAGTATCGCTATGTGTGACACAGTACCTCGGCACTGTGTCAAGTTTGTTGCTCGATGTGGCGCAGTTCCTCGAGCTGCGTCAAGTTTTACCCGGTACCAACAAAGCGCTTATCTGATGGGTCGCCTCCATTCGGATCGGTGTAAGTGAGCCCGGTGGGTGGCCCCCACCGGGCTTACTTGTGTTCGTGGCCGCTGTCGCTACCGCCCGCGGCCCTGCGAACGTGCACCGTCGTTCGTATCAAGACCGTTCGGGACCACCGCGATGGGACCACCTTTGCTACGTCCTCCTGGCAGCCTCGTGGGGAGTGGTTGCTAGTTGTGTCCCGGAGAAACGGAGAAACGGTTTGTATCTCCGTTATGATCGAACCTCTACTCGTTAACGCTCGGGAGGTCAGGACTTTGTCGCTGCTCGATGACGTTAATGACCAAATCGACAAGACGATCAAGACCGCGATGACGGTCACCGAGCGGCCGGATAGTTCGACCAGAACATCGGTACCCGAACCAGCAGACATCGGCTACAACAACGGCAAGCTCATCTCGTGCACGTACCTCTACACCGACATGCACGACTCATCCACCCTCGCGGCCACAGCATCCAAGGCAGAAGCTGCCCGTGTGTTCCGTGGCTATCTGAACGTCAGCACCAAAATCATCCGCTCGCTCGACGGCCACATCCGAAGCTTCGACGGCGACAGGGTCATGGGCGTTTTCAACGGGTCCCAACAAGGAAGACCGAGCCGTCCAAGCCGCCATGCAGATCAAGTGGGCTGTCGAAGTTCACGTGACTCCAGCGATCCACGCAAAAATCCCGTCACTCAAATCCAGCGGGTGGAACCTCAAACAATCGAGCGGTATCGCGACAGACAAAACACTTCTTGCACGTGCAGGGTTTCGTGACAACGACGACATGATCTCGATCGGCGTCGCCCCCAACCTCGCGGCCAAGCTGAGCGATATCCGCTACACAGGCGACGCGGCGAAGTACGTCACCCGAATTGGCAAAGGCACCTTCTCCAAATTGTCCAACGCCAAGAAGCTGACGGGTGGCAAGGACATGTGGGAAGGGCCGTACTCGATCGGGACTGCCCCCACTTCGGTTGACGCGTGGGGTTGATCGGATCAGGCCGCTTGTGCGGCCCTATTGATTGTCTCAAACTCGATCGGAGTGAGCTTGCCGAGGCGTCGCTGGCGGCGCTTGCGGTGGTAGGACCTCTCGATCCAGGTCACGATCGCCAGGCGTAGTTGCTCGCGGGTGGACCACCGTTGCCGGTCGAGGACGTTCTTCTGTAGTAGCGCG
The DNA here is from genome assembly GCF_030818285.1 of Rhodococcus sp. SORGH_AS_0301. Lineage (NCBI taxonomy): Bacteria > Bacillati > Actinomycetota > Actinomycetes > Mycobacteriales > Nocardiaceae > Rhodococcus > Rhodococcus sp. SORGH_AS_0301. The sequence continues at coordinate 118,415 of NZ_JAUTAC010000001.1, read as the reverse complement.
AAGAACGATTCCATCGCAGCGTTGTCACCGCATGCCCCGACACGGCCCATGGATCCTCGTAAAGCATTGTGCGACAGCGCATGTACGAACTTCCGCGATCGGAATTGACTACCCCGGTCGGAGTGGACGATGGTCCCGGTCGGACCGCGTTGCGCGACCGCGTTGTCGAGCGCGGACACCGCCAACGAGGCCTTCATTCGAGAGTCGATCGAGTAGCCGACGATCCTGTTGGACCACACGTCCTTGATCGCGCAGAGATAGAGCTTGCCCTCGTCGGTGCGGTGCTCGGTGATGTCGGTCAGCCACAACTCGTCTGCAGCCGCTGCGGAGAACCGGCGGTCGACGAGGTCGTCGTGAACTGGAGGACCAGCTTTCCTGGTCAGCCCGCGCTTCTTCGAGAACACAGACCAGATGCGTTCTTGCGAGCACAACCGGGCGACCCGGTTCTCGCCGGCGGTGATGCCGCGATCGGGCAGCTCGTCGGCGATGAACCGGTACCCGAACGCGGGATCGTCCGCGTGAATGGAACGGGCAGCGTGGATCAGGTGCGCATCGTCCCAGTCACGTTGCGTCACCGGTGCTTTCTTCCATTTGTAGAACGCTTGGGTGGAGAACCCGAGCACCCGGCAGGTCACCGTGACGGGCACTCCGTCGGCGGCGAGGTCGAGGACCAGCGGGTAGATCATTTTGGGTTGACGTCCCGAGAGAGGTAGCCGACGGCGCGGCGCATCACCTCCGCTTCCTGCTCGAGCATCTTGATGCGCTTGCGGGCTTCCCGCAGCTCGACGGACTCGCTGCTCGTGGGCGACCCGTCAGCGGAGGTGATCCCGTCGTCGCGGTCGGCGATCTTGAGCCAGCGGTGCAGGCAGCCTTCGGAGATTCCGAAGTCCTTCGCGATCTGACGCAGCGGAGCCTCGCCCTTGCGTGCGACGGCGATGACGTCGCGGCGGAACTCCTCGGGGAATGCTTTCGGCATGGGGAACATCCTTCCACCGTGAGGAGCGATCCTCACAGATCAGATGTCAACCGAACCGGGGGCAGTCCCATCACAGTCGGCGGGACTAAATACAGCTACTACAGATCGTCGTACCGATGGCCGTTCACGTGAGTAATCCTGACCCCACCGACACCGCTTGGAAGATTCACTCGGCCCTCGTCGACTGGACCGGCAAAGTGGACACCAAGGCGTCTTTCGCGCTCACGATCGAGTCTGCCGTTCTCGTCGGGGTCGTCACACTGTCCGGGAAGGAGCGCGCCCTCGCTGGCCTTCATGGGTGGGGTGTGTTCTGGTACACCCTCGGGGTCGTCACTCTGATTGCCGGCCTTTTATGTGCCGTGTGGGTAGTACGTCCCCGTCTTCGATCCCAGCAGGTAACTAGTGAGGTGCCGACGAACTTCGTCTACTTCGGTCACCTTCGGCAGTTGACACCGGGAGAGGTGGAAATCAACTTGCGCAGTGACGACATACTCCCGGTGTTGTCGAAGCAGTTGGTGGAGATGAGTAAGATCAGTTGGACCAAGCATCGACTCGTTCAGGTGTCGTTGACGCTTGCTCCCATCGGAGTCGCGCTGCTTGGTCTCAGTGCCACATACAGCTAGACCATTCGCATCTCAGGCTTCTCAGCGCTGTGAGTACCCGCTGGACACCATGCGCCTACGTGTCGCGTTGGTCGCGGTCCCGCGGCGAAATTCCTGCGCCACGCCGCCAGAGAACGCCGCCGTTCCGCCACGTTCAGCGTTCCCTGTCCACATCCGGTCGTGCACGACGCGCTGCACCGGTGATAGCACGGGCCCCGGCCATCGACCCCCGCCTTGAGTTCGTACAAGTCTGCTACGAGCACTCCGTCGATCAAGGCCGGACTGTTTACGCGATCGACAACTCCGGATTCGACATCTTGTCGGCATCAGACGGTTTCCCGCATCCCTCCGAGTTCTTCACGATCGGCCGCGTTCATTGGCGCCGCGCCGATGTCGGCCAGACACACACTCTGACCACTACCGTCGCCGCGCTCGACGGAACCAAAGGTGTTAATCGGGGGGCAGAACTCGGAGACGTTTCCCGACGTTCCGATGCTCGAAAGCGACAAGTGGCAGTACCCGAACGGTGTTCTGCCGTTGACTGTTGTCACCAGCATCGACGCAGTGTTCCTCGAACCTAGGGAATGCATTGTCTGTCTCGACATCGATGACCAATGCGCGGCCGAGCATGCTCTGACAGTTGTCCATTTCGGGGCAGCGCCGCCGGACGTACGGCTCCTCGCCGGGGACATCTGAAACACCGCACCGCGACCACCCGGTTGCTCGTCTCTTCACGGCTGAAAGGTGACGCAACCTACCTTTCGCGGTCCTCCCGTGCACTGCGAGAAGGGTCGGCATTGCGCCCGGCGTTGCCGTCCACCAAATGCACCGGCGACGACTGCTCAAGTATCAGTTCGGCAACCGGCTGTGTGTGGATCTGGCCCGTACCTTCACGGCCTAAGGCCGCAGACTGGACGACACCCGCCGCACGACACCGTCAGAGACCAATATTGTTGACGGCGTTGCCCATCAGTGGGGCGTTCTCACGTGCGTAGCGTTCGAGCATGGCCGGGGTAGCGTGTCCGGTCTGCCGCATGATGGCGTGTGCGTCGGCACCGTTGCGAAAGGCTTGGGTGACGAACCCGGATCGGAGCGAGTGTCCGCCGAGCTGGGCGGTGAGGGTGGGGTCGTAGCCGGCGCGTTCGGCGCGGCGGCGGATGGTCTTGTGAATCGCGGCACCGGACAAGGGTGTGGTGCCGAGGTTGCCGTTCTTCGCGATGGCTCGGAACAACGGCGCGCTTGCGGCAGTTCGAGGCACTCCCCCGCGGCACACATGCTCGTCGAACGGGTCCCGGCCGCGGAGCAGTCGGATGACTGATGGGCGTCCGCCCGCGTCGAATGCTGACACAACTTGTACCCACCGCGTGTACGCGCAGGGCGGGCAAGTGACGTGCGATTCGGTCGTCGGCAAAGCCCGGACAACGCCGCGGCCTTCCTGGTCGGTCTTGGTCTTGCGCAATCGGACGTGCAAACCGTCCTCGCGGTGCAGACGGACGTCGCGGCATTCGAGGTCGGCGAGTTCGGAGCGTCGGAATGCGCCGGCGAATCCGAGTAGCATTAAGGCGGTGTCGCGGCGTTCGAATACATCGTCGGCCCATCCGTCGCACTGGGTGCGGGCGGTGTCGACGAGGTACCGGATGTCGGACACCAGCAACGGCGCTCGTTGGGTGCGGGGTCGATCGCCGGCGCTGGCGTACTGCCGACGGATACCCGCCAGCGCGGACGTCACGAGGTGGTGCTTGGTGGGCGAGGTGTGCCCGGTGGTCTGGTGGAAATGGTTGATTGCTGATGCCCACGCCGACAGGGTGCTGGCGGCGTAGGCCCTCTCCCCCACCGCGGTGACGGTGTCGGCGGCGTCGACGAGGTACGCGGCGACCGTGACGGGGTGCGCCGGCAACGCGACGTGCCCGTTGCGGGTGCACCAGTCGGTGAACCGTCTCCACCCGGATCCGTAGGCGCGGCGGGTGCCGGCCGACCGGGACGACTCCACTGCAGCGGCGATGCGTGCGGTAACCGCAGCGGGGATCGCTGGCGCTGACGTGCCCTCCGAGGGACCCGAGACGGCCATCAGAGGGCGTGCGAGGGCCGTTTCGGCTGGTCGGGAGTTCATATCCGCAGCCTAGACCCCTCGTCTGACACAGCCGCAAGCGAACTCTGTTCTGAACTGGCGTTTCAGTAGTTATAGTGCGTTAAGTGAAATTATCCGTGTCAACATCAGAGCAGTAAAGGGTGACACGGAATAACTCGGGGTTTCGGTCTCGCTGCCTCCCTCGCGTTTATCGCGACATGCGCCACCCAGACGGGATGTCGGTGGTCAACGCCATCGTGAGGCAGCGCTTTGCCGCATCCGGCCCAGACGGACGGCGCGTGCAGAAGCTACTGAACGACTTCGCTTCGCGGACTCGTCGGAGAAACACCGCCAAACCCCGAGAGACGGCGTCCGGCGGCTATTTGCCAGCACGGACCGCGGGATCACCACGACGTCCGCCCTCTTGTATGTGCAGTTTTGTCACTGTGACACCACTCAGCAATACCTGCAGCGTCGGTGATGCGTTCGTAGTGCCCCGTCCGAGGACCTCACTGATCGCAACAACTGCGTTGAATAAGGCCATACGTACGGCCATACGTCAGATCGCGTACGCGGACGCGCACTGGGCCAAGATGTGGGGTGTCAATCAACCACGGACACGGTCGCGTCGGGCGATACCAAGCTCGTCTGCTGACGGTCAGACCGCCAGCGGGTGTCGAATTACTGCGTCATAAGCAGACAACCCCGCTCCCCCACGGCCGGAGCGGCACCCGTTGATTAGCGATAGGAATGGGTGACACTTCGCGCTGGGCTCCTTGGTTTGCGATCACGGCGCCGTTGGCATCTCGTTCATGAGCCAGGGGCCGAGTTGAGCTGATACCGATAGACCCAGACGACAGCCCACAAGGTTGGCCATCACCGCAGCGCCGCGACCGTGAAGCCGTCCGTACAGCCATACGTCTGGCGCCTCGGCAGCCTCTGCTTACCGCCCGCAAGAGGGAGCCCTCAGTCGTTCGCGGTTGTATGACCTGAGCTGGCCGTTTACACACTATTGGATTATGACCGCACCTAAGACCATACACATGGCCATACCGACGAACGTTATACAGCACCGTGGCCTGACCCAACAACACGCTACCGACACGGCGCTACATACGAGCTCCGTACAGACCGTGCATACGTCCCGCTATTCGACTATTTGTTGCGCGTTACACGCGACTATGCTCAAGGCTTCAAACACACTCGTTACGGTGTCCGTTGCCCCGGTCACCAGCGCGACCTTAGATAACGCTGTTGCCAAAGCTTGTTGTCAGCCACGACTAAAGTCAGTTTATGTAGCCGTACGCCTACCCATGTGCATAGCCCTGCGCCCGGTTGTTGATACAGCGCGTCGTGAACCTCTTGGACAAGTCGAGGGCAGGGCCGTGTCGCTGCACTTCACTCCGGCCCGGATGCAGTACTTTCTGCAGGGTGACGACATCAGGAACTCCACGAACTCTGCTGGTCGCCAACCAGAAGGGGGGCGTTGGAAAGAGCTCCATCGTGTCCGCGGTGGCCGGCATGGTTGCTGCAGCGGGTCGCAGAGTGCTTGTCGTCGACGCCGACCAACAAGCGAACGTCAGTTCCTCGGATCTAGGTGTTGAAGGCGACGGCGGTAGAGGTTTGAGCATGGCTCTGCAGTTCGCGCAGGAGTTGGCGCCCATCCGCAACGTGCGCCCAAACATGGATGTTATCCCCGGGGGACCTGCTCTTGCGGTCGTCGCATCGGTAGCGGCCACCGCTGGCCAGACCGGGATCGATCTTCGCGCAAACTTTGATCACACCCTAAACTCGTTGTGCGCGAGTGAGGGGTATGAGCTGATCCTCATCGACTCGGGGCCCGGTGACGCGCCTCTACTTGATGCACTACTCGGCACAGCCAGGTATCTCATCGTGCCCACCAGGGACGACGACGCAAGCTTGTCTGGGGTTGAACTACTTGCTCTTCGGTACCTCCGCGCACGACAAGCAGGGTCCGTGATCGAGCTACTCGGCGTGGTGCTCTTCGACACCAACCCCCGCGCTACGGCCCGAAATCGTGACGTCTTCGAGCAGGTCAACGACCTACTCGAAGGCAGCGGCGCCGATCCGTTCGAAGCGTTCATCCGGTCCGACAGAGCCGCTGCGGTCGATCTGCGAACTCGACACCTCACACCGTTGGAACTTGTGGAAGCCGCTGAGTCGGACCAGAAGAATCGGTTGCAGCGACTTCGCCAGAAAAGCAAGCCGGGCGAGCGACTGTGGTCACGAGACCCCTCCGGCCTCGCTAGCGACTACCAAGCACTCACCCGCGAGATACTGACCCGCGTAACCCGTGCTGAACGTCAGCGTGTCGAAGGTGGCGTCGCATGAGCAACCGCAAACGACGTGCGGCTTTCAATCCCGAGCTGCTGGGTGATCTCGCCGATGTTCTACCACCTGTGGAGCACGTACGAATTTCGGGCGGCCACGATGAAGGCAACGACTACGACCCTGTGAACAGCGACGCTGCGGCAGAGCCATTGACCACTCTATCGATCGTGGGTTCGGGTGCGACGGAGGACGATTCTGATGAGGACCACCTAGTCAGATCTGCGCCGCAGCATGAGACGACTCCATCGTCATCAGGTGCACGACAAAAAGACTCGACGTCTTGGAAGGGCCAGTCGGAAGGATCTACGACAGCCGCTGTCGTAGAAGACACGAGCACGCGCCGCCGTGACGCGCGTCGGCGTAACACCCGGCGCGACTCGTCGACAACTCCAAGCCGCATCGCGCCCCCTGAAGTTGCCTTGCCACAGGCTGTATACGTCGCCCTAAGGTCGCTCACGCTGGACGAGCGCAACTCGAACCCAGCGACCGCCCGCTCGTACGGACAAGTAGTTCTCGATGCTGTAGAAAAACACGCGGACGAATTGAAGGACCATTGGGTAGGCGCTACGAGCAGTGCCTCATCAGGGCTATTCAAACGGGCTGAGGCCGGCAGACCGACACGTAGGCGACACCAAAAACCGCGGGCACGCGTACCTCTCGCAGGGGTAATCAATGCCGACGCATCGCTTCTCGATCAGCTGGCTATCGATTGGGGCGCCGGGAGTAGGAGCGCTCTAGTCGAAGAAGCTCTGCGCAGGTACCTGGACGTTTCCTCGGCGGACTAGTTGTCGAGCGGATTGCTTGTGTAGGGAACGCAAGCGCTTCGATCTGTCTGCGACTTCCCGCAGATGGGTGACGCGTTCTTCGTCCATCCGGGGACACGTCTCGAAGGTCATCAAAGCCGGTCATGCGCCGAGCGTCGTGCTGCTTGCGGGCGCGGTGCCGCGTCGTTGCGCTGCGGTGGTGGCGGGGTCGATTGCGTCGAGCAGGGTGCTCAGTGACGCGTAGGGGTCGTTGTCGGGTCGGTATCGGGGTTCGTCGGCCATGATCGAGTCCCAGAGCCCTTCGTCGGGGGGTGCGATGCCGTCGTCGACGATGATGATGGCGGCCGTGGACACCGGTGGGGGAGTGGGAATATGTTGGGCTTCGCGTTCGGCTAGCCACTGACGCCAGATGACGCGTTCGGCCCGGTGCCGAACAGTGCGCGAGCGTAATGCGGCGGCGAGGCCGTTGCGGTGGGCGATGTCGTCTAGATCGGCGTCGCCGAGCTGGACGTGTCCGTCTGTGACGGTGAGCAGGCCGGCAGTACGCAGATCCAAGACGGTGTCGTAGCCGCTGGATCGCCCGATCCGCACCTGCTGGAGCAAGGTGTCGACGGTCAGGGGGCGGTCGGCGGCCGCGACTGTGTCGTAAAGGATGCGGTGGCGGTACCCGATGACGCTCCACGCCGGGTGGACCGTGTCGATGGCGGTCGACCGTACGTCCGGGGCTGAGTGGCCTTGTGGCGGTGTTTCTCCCCGTGGGGATACCAGGGCGTAGCGGTCGGCGTTCTGGCCGACGCCACGGGCGATGAGCAGGACGGGAGATCCGGGGGTGTCCCGCAATCGCGCCAGGACGGACCACACGGTGGTTTCCGGCAGTAACCCTGCTGCTGTGGACAACGATCGCCCACCCAACGCCACCACGGGAACACCCTCGACGACGTCTCCTGCTGTTGCCGCACCCCAAGCCAATGCCTGCAGCACCGCATGGGTGGACCACCGATCCCGCCGCGAGGCGTACTCCCGGCTCGCCCAGTGGTGCGCCGAAGCCAGCCACACCGAAACGACCGGGTCGGTAGTACCCCCTGTGTGCTTTAACTTGTGCCCCGTATCTCGGATTGGTTCAGGCAATGACGATACGGCCCAGTCGAGCGCGCGCGCGGTGTCGCGGCGGACGGCGCCGAGAGAGTCGCTGTAGTGGGCGTAAGCGTTCCGGACGCCGGCCCACTCGGGTGTGCAGAGTCGGGCGGCGATGTCGTCGGCGGTGGCGCCAGAAAGTACTGCGTGCGCAATGACAGACTGGCGGGCCTCCGAGCGGGACGCCCACCGAGAGCGGTCGAGTTGGCCGGTGGCGGCGAACGCACGGACCGCCGCTGGTGGGGGAGCGGAACGGCACAATCGGCTGTGCAGCCGAGCTGTGCGGCCCGTTCCGGTGACGCGCTCGGCGACCGTGGTGTCCCGGATCTCGTCATCGACGGTGCGCACCGTGGCCGTTGTGCGTGTGCGTGCGCGGGCGTGGGGGAGTCCGCCGAGGAGCGCTGCGAGGCGGGTCAGGACTGCCGGTTCGGATCCGACGGTCATGGTGTCGGTCGCGGTGGCAAGATCACCGATTAGGTGCCGGTGCCCGCCTTCCCTGCATGCGGACCCGGGGACGGTGATGCATCCGGTCGCGGCGTTGGTCATCGGGACGATGTCCAACGTCGGCAGGCGAGCGGCCAGCAGATTCAGCAGAGGACGTAGCTCGGCGACGCCGGCGGTGACGCCTGGGGCGAAGGGAACCAGGATATGGCGGCCGCCGCTGGTGGAGACGTCGACGACCGCGCGGCCACCGGTCTCCGTCAACCACCCGAGAACCCGCGCCACGTCTGCCTCGACAGCGGCGGCGCCGTGAATCTTGGCGTCGAAGTCCAACGCAAGCACCCGCGCACGCCCATGGGCGAACAGCGGTACCGCCGCCGGCGCGAGCGGCCGTTTGCTCGTCAACGCCCGCGACGAGGTGAAAGACCGCGCCGCCGCGTCGTACAAGCGCATGGACCGGCGCGCCGCCAACATGGGCGCCAGGCGCCGCCATACAGCGTCCGGTGCCGAAATCGGCGACACGACACGTGCATCGATACTTGAAGCTTGATCAGGGCAGCATGTACCCTGAGACCTGTCCAGCAAGACAGTCCCTTCGGGGATCAGCAGCACCGAGGTTCGAGTTCCCGCTCGTTCCTAATGACCTTGAAGCCCTCGGCCGCCCCGCCGGGGGCTTCGTCATGTCGGTGCTGTTCTATGAGGCTCGTCGGCGTTCTCGTCCGAACAAGCGTTGTGTCAATACGTTCAACCCGTCATCGGCAGCTCCTGCGGGTTGTGGTCGAACCCACCTGCAGTCAACTCTTCGACAGTGCTCCCAGCGGCGCGCGCGGTCAGCTCGGCGAGCAGAGCTCCCAACGTGATTCCACGCTCCGCAGCCAGTGCGGTGAGCTGTTGCTTGACCTGGGGGTGCACTTTGGTGTTCATCTGTACCGGTCGATAGGGCAGCTGCGGGCGCCCTATTGGACGTGTTCTCGGTGGCCTGGGCACGGCAGGAATGTTGCCTCGAGACCCCGTCGGGTGTGCCGCGACACGCCGACACCTCGAGAGATTTTCAGATAGCCGTGTCGAGTCGACCCACGTCTTGTCATGAGACCCAGTGGTCTGGACGGACACACGGAGAACCGCCCGTGCAATGGGCGCGGAGACACGCCAATTACTTCCTGAACCTGCACCAGGGTGTGTTGTACCCTGAGACCAGACCGACACAGTCTGTCCCTTCAGTTGGTGAGCAGCACCCGAGGACGAAGTTGGCCCTTCGTGCTTGACACCGAACCCCTCGGCCCGCGGGTCGGGGGGTTCGGTGTTTGTTGCTCGCTCGTATGTTCTGCACATGTAGATGCTGCGCAGATTTCCGTAGCCGAACTAGCCCGTCAGTGGCAGTACCTCCTGGCTGAGTGCGCCGCGTAGTTTGTCAGGCCGGCCGACATGAAGACTGAGGATGTCCGAGACGTAAGCCGTCGTCTCCCTGTAGCCGTGCTGTGCTGCCGCCGCGGTCAGCGCCGCGTAGACCTCCGTCGGGACTGATCCGAGACGAGTAGTCGGACCGAGATGGGGACGTCCCATGAGGTGTACCTCCTTGTCGGGTTCGGTGCAAACAACCACGGACGGCAAGCCCGATACTGCCCTGCGACAGGCCCCGCGCGGGGAGGACACGCCGTAATCGCGACCCAAAATGACCGGCACCGTCCTGAGGGACACTGTCTCCATGGATCAAGCTGGACCACCGCTCGCTCGCCTCCCGCATCCGAAGTTCCGGCTTCCCATCGCGGGGGATCTACTCAGCGTCGACTCATCCAAGCCTGTGCAGCGCGAGATGAAGATGGCCGATGAGCTGGGGGGCATCTACGAACGCAAAATATTCGGACATCGACTCGTGGTGGTGTCTGATCCGATTCTGGTCAACGAGGTCAACAACGAACAGGTGTGGACCAAGTTTCTCGGCCTCCCGCACCGCAAGCTACGCGGCATCGCGGGCGACGGGCTGTTCACAGCGTTCAACTCCGAACCCAACTGGCAACTGGGGCATTCGATACTAGGCCCAGCCTTCAACAAGGCCGCGATGCGCCGCTACCACCAGTCGATGCAGGATTCCATCGACGGATTGCTGACAACCTGGGACAACTCGTCCGCTTCCAAATCGGTCGATGCGTACGACGAGTGCTCGAAACTGGCATTCGATGTGATCGGGCGGTGCGCCCTGTCACACGATTTCGGAACGTTCGACGGCAACGTGCCGTTCGCAGAAGCAATTGCCCGGGCGCTTGGCTACGTCAATCGATCATCGAACGACGTCCCCGTGGTCCGAGCCGTCACAGGTCGATCCGCCGCACGGCAACACGGGCAGGATCTGGCACTGATCCGGGATACTGTCGCCTCACTCGTCGACAGCCGAATGCTCGCTCGGCGTTCCGGCGTCAACGCCAACTCGGACCTGCTACAGCACATGTTCGAGACGGTCGACCCCACGACCGGGAGTGGTCTCAGCATCGACAACATCAAGAACCAAATCATCACCTTCCTCGTTGCAGGGAACGAGACGACTGCGTCGACCATGGCGTTCGCACTGCATTTCTTGAGTCGTAACTCGGGTCTGCTGCAGTCTCTGCGGGAAGAGGTGGAATACGTCGCTCCCGGTGGCGGCGCGGTCGAGTTCGACGACGTACCGAAACTCCGTCGCGTTCGCCGAGTGGTCGACGAGACGCTGCGTCTCTGGCCCGCTGCACCCGGTTACTTCCGCAAGGCGCGTGAACGCGGCCCGGCTGAACTAGGCGGCTACGAGATTCCCGAAGGATGGGTCTTCGTTCTCCTTCCACAGGTACATCGATCCGCATCCTGGGGAGCAGACGCCAGGAGCTTCGACCCCGATCGGTTCATGGCCGGCAAGATGGACCATGCCCCCGATCGTGTCTACAAGCCGTGGGGGACAGGTTTGCGAGCGTGCATCGGTCGTCAGTTCGCCCTTCACGAGGCGGTGTTGGCCCTCGCGTCCATTGTCCGGCGGTACAACGTGACACCTGACGGCACGTACGAGCTCGACGTGCGGGAGGCCATCACTTTGCGACCCCACGGGGTTCGATTGCGGCTCTCACGATGCGATTAGATGTAACGTCTGGTCTCGCCTAGTCGGGGGAGTACGCGCATGGATGTTCTGAACAGTTGGCACTTGATCGAGACTCTTACACCGGGAGTAATGACGGTCGTCAGTTCGGGTGGGAGGACCCGGAACTGGACGAAGGTCGACCGTCTCTCTCCCGCCCCGGACATTGATTTGCCCTCTTTTGTCACACACGCATGCCACTCTCGGCAGATCCAAGAGCACCGTGTCGCGAGCCGCCGCGGCATGATTCTGATCCGCGTGGTGCCGGTATTGGGGCCCTCCGGCGAGGCACACGGCGCTCAACTGTGGCTGGGCGAGTCCGACATCGTTCCTGACCCACCTCGTATCGTTTCGGGAATCTCGTGGTTGCTACAACGCACGGTGATCGCCCAGTCGCTCGAGGCGGCCTTGATGTCCGGTGTGGACCCCGCCGATCACGTCCCAGAACGCACGCCCGCCGAGTACTACGCCAAGGCCGTCAAGTTCGATGATTCGGAGTCGTTGTTCGCCGCGGCGTTGAACCCGGAGCACGGCAAGAGCTGGGAAGGCCCGATGTCCGTCCTACACGCCGACGGGCACATCATGCGTTGGCACTGTTGGGGCAAGGGGCGCACAGACCCCGGCAACATCGGCCTGCGACTGCTGTGGCACGACGTCACCGACACGACTCCACCTGACAAGCCGACGCTGCTCGAACTGGGCCTACCCAGCGCACTGGAGAGCGCGGGCACCCGGATGGCGGTGTTCGATGCGCACACGGGAATCCTGACGATGTGGTTGACGGATGCACCGGAATGGGTCCGATGGAGAGACGTCGCCAGCGGACGCGATGTTGTCCACGAGGAAGATCGATCGGTCTTGACCGATGCCCTCGACCAGTGGTCGCGATCGACCCATCGACCCGTCGTCGCGCTCGTTCGCATCAGGGCCAAGAACGGCACTGATTGGCGGTGGCAACGTACGGAAGTAGAACTCAGGCCCTACCCAGGACAGTTGAGCGGGCGTCTGATCCTGGCTGTCTTACCCGCGTCCGCGCCGACGTCGCATGATGGTGCGGCAAGGATTCCGGTCCGGCGGCAGTCGTGATAGTTTCGCCGAGGCACTCCACCTTCTAGGTCGAGATTCCTGTTGGCCGAACGGCCTTCAGACGCAGCCCATCCATCACGGGTGCTTGTTCGTGTCCGTGACGTCAATACTGCGTCTGGAGTTTGTCTATGTTTTTCGTACTGCCACAGCAGCGTCAGGCCGGCTCGCCTCGCGGACGGCTACGGACCCGTTCGTACGCCGCGACAACGCGTGGAACGGGATATCGCAACACCTCCGCAATCTTTGCTGCGGTCGAGTCGCTCAGTCGGCTCTGGCCCCGCTCCAACGCTCCGATGTACTGGGGGCTGACACCCACCTCATTGGCCAGCGCGCCTTGGGTCAGCCCACGAGACGTGCGCAAGTCACCCAAGTACTCCTCGTCTTCGACTACAAAGACGAAGTCGCTGATCGGCCGACCCAGTTCCTCCGCACAGCGAGCCAGTGAGTCGATTCGAGGGTGCGACTGTCCCCGCTCCCATTGCGAGTACGTCGACGACGCGACACCCACCAGACGGGCCACTTCAGCCCCGCTGAGGCCTACGGCAAGGCGGCGTGCCCGAAGCTGTTCTGGCGCGAAGCCTCGCAATCGCCGCCTCAACGAAGAAACCCCACGAGGGAACACGATGCCACTTGCGTTGAAGCTGTAGCACATAAAGGATGTTTAGATGCTACGGTGAAACTGGTTGTTTAGATCGTCGATTCGTAAAGATGCAGGAGGGGGGGCACTAAAGGCTTAGAACAGTCCCTGAACGCGCGAGCTGATTGCCGTCCGCATAGCGCGTCCAGGGACCAATCCACACACCAGAAAAGGGCGTGGTAGCTCCAGGCTACCGGCGGCGACCGTTCCCGAGACGACTTGGGAGCGTGTCAACGAGCGCTCTCCACCAAACGAGCAGTGCCCGTCCCCAGGTCCTGTCGAGCACAATTTCACGGTCAATATGCAGCTGTTGTCGAGATCGAGCATTGGCACCGATTGCTGAGCATCGCCTGCTTTCCATTCGCGCGCCGCCCACCTGTTTCGATCTGCGCGTCATTAGCGAATGACGCCACGTCGTTCAGCCCTCAGTGGCCGCACCTACTGAGGGCTGAACGATCGGCTATTGACCCAGCTCGGCGGGGGCCAATTCACTCACGAGTTTTGTGAAAGGTCCAGAATGTTGAACAGTGACAACAGTTTCGGGCGTCACCGTCGTCGTAGAACAGCAGCGCGTTCCGCCGTGGTCGCTGCATCCGCAGTCGCGGTGGCGGTCGCTTTCGCCGGCCCCGCTGCAGCCGACGAGGTCCAGCCAGGTCTGACGACCACGACCCCGCAACAGCCGGGTCTGTCCACCACAGTCCCCGCACCCACCCAGCAGCGTGAGTTCCTGCCCGGGTTCACCCCGTCCCCGCAGGTGCAGCAGTCGCAGTGGCGCAGTTACGACGACTATCAGTCCGGCCGCCAGCAGTCCTCGACCGTCCAGACTTCCGACTACACAACACCTTCGGTGCAGCCTGTCCCACAGGTCGGACCCCCGGCCCCGATCGCGCCGCCGCAGTCGCCTCCCGTTCCCACCGTCGACCGCAAGATCATCGCCCCGGTCGACGCACCCGAGGGCACCATCCTGATTGGCAGCCAGGCCGTCGCCCGCCCTGACTGGGTGGACGCCCGCTTCGCGGAGCAGTTCAACAACTCTGCCTCCGCCTTGCAGGCGGACGGCGCCAACGCCCTGGTGAACGCCGGCCTCGTCGACGCACCGCAGGCCGACCGCACCGCCGCAGGTGCGGCGACGGGCATCGTCGTCGGCGGCGCTGTCGGCGCAGCAGCGCTCGGTGTCCCCGCAACCGCACTCGGCGCTGTCGGCGGAGGACTCATCGGTCTCGGAGTCGGAGCCGCCACCGTGCCGTACACCTGGTGGGCACCCGGTGTCGGGTGGGTCTTCGGACCCGGCGTCGGTGCGGCCATCGGCGCGGGTGCCGGAGCTGCGGCACTCGGCATCCCTGCCACCGTCATCGGTGCCGGTATCGGCGGCGCGATCGGTGGCGCGATCGGTGCAACTGCACTCGGCGGTCAGCAGACGACCATCACCGAACCCGCTCCCGCACCCGAGGCACCGGCTCCCGCCCCGGCCGCTCCGGTGTGGACACCCCCCGAGCAGGTGCAGCAGGTCCTCGACACGACCCCGGCCTACGTCGAGCAGGCCCGCCGAACGATCGCCGACCTCCCCGGTGGCACCGACGCCCTCGCCGCGGTCGACACCGCCGTCGCCGACAACGTCCCGTTGCTCGATCAGGGTGCCGCAGCTCTGAACGACGCACTCGCTGCCTTCCTACCCGCCTGACCTCCGGGTGCGGCCGGGCCTGTCCGGTCCGGCCATATCCGAAAGTTCGGCGCAGCAGCTCGCCAATCACCCAGTCGAAGGAGGACGCGCGATGCCCACCTCGAATCGAACGGACGACGAGTGGTTCCCACCTTTGTCCACCCACACCGGCACGGCAGGACCGGTTGCGTCACAGACCGACCCGGTCGACGAGCACTACTTGGAAGCGCCCACCGTCCGCGTGACGACACTGACCGAGCAACGCCCCACAGCTCCGTGGCAGGCGGTCCTCGCTGACGTCGCCGACTACCTGCCCGCCGGGGCGCCGATGGAGATCACCGTGCGCGAACCCGGGCACGGGTGGGTTCACCGTCACCGATCCTCGCTGGCGGTCGCTGCGTCTGCCGTGGCCCTCGTCGCCGTGGTCGGCGGCGCCGCCTACGCCGTGCTGCCTTCCGCACCCGAGGAGGCACCGACGCCGTCGCTGACGCAGGACCTCGACGCCGTCGAGGCCGTGACCACCCACGCCGCGCCGCCGTCTCCCACCGAGTCGCCGGTGGTGCCGTTCGAGCAGTGGTGCGCCCAGCAGCCCGGTGGCCAGGTCGCCGCCGCCGACTCCGCCGATCCGGACCTTGCGGTCATCGCCCGCATCGAGGATGCCTACTACCTGACCCGCGACGTCGATACGGCGAGCGCGCAGCTCGCCGACGGCATCGACCTCGACCCGGCCGCGTTCGCGGCTGCCGTCGACGCCATTCCCGCCGGCACCGAACACTGCGTCCTCGCCGACGAAACAGCCGCCTCGCAGTTCCGGGTGACCGTGATCGAACGTCGCCCCGGCGGCGAGCAGAAGCGGTTCGTCAGCTCCATGACCACCGCCCCGACCGCAGCCGGGGACGCGGCCGTCATCGCCGCCATCGGGCCGGCGTCATGACCGGCACGTTCGGCGAGAGCTCGTCGTACCTCGACTGGCTACCGACAACCGATCACGTCGACACCGCGGCACCGGCGCTGTCCGACGTCCCCGCAGGTCCCGGTAAGTCCCGAGTCGCCGGCGGTCCCGCCGCAGCGGACAACGGAGTAGGCCCGGTCATCGTGGTCGCCGGCGCTCACGGCGGCTCCGGCGCCAGCGTCGTCGCCGTCCTGCTGGCACTGGTCACCGACACCACGACACTCGTCCTCGACGGCACCCCGGTCGGTGGAGACATCGTGCACCGCGCACCCGCAGCCCACGCCACCGTCACCTGGGCGACCTGGCTCACGGGCGAACGGCCGGTCCCCGCCGGGTGGTCCGTCCTGGGCCGCGACCGCCGCGCGGCAGCGACACCGGCGCACCTCGCGGACGCCGTGACGGCCGCCCGTAGCGCCGTGGGAGAGGCCGGGGTCGTGATCGTCGATACCGGGGCGTGCATCGGATCGACGTGGTTCGACGCCGTCGCCGACCTCGCCGATTACATCGTCGTCACCATCGACGACCGACCGGGCGCGGCGAACGCCGCCCGCCCCGTCCTGACCGAGCTGCGGGGGCGTCTCGGAACCGCCGGGATGGGCCGCAGCGTACAGCTCGTCGTCGCCTCCCAGCGCCTCGGCGTCGACCACGTCACCGGGCCGCTCGCCGACGCCCTGACCGGGCGGGTCGCCGCCGTGCACCACCTGCCCTACGACGCCGAACTCGCCGCCGGAATCGGTATCGACCCGGCCGAACTATCCGCCGCCGCCTACGCCACCGCGAGCGCCGTGTTGTCCGCATTCCGAGCTCCCCTGCACCGAGAGGCCCACCGACCATGACCCCACACGCCCCGTCCGTTCCGGACTGCGCCCGACCGTCGAACCAGTGGGGGCGCCTCGTCGCTGTGCCTGTCGCCGCGGCGGTGCTGCTGAGCGTCGGCGCCGCCGGCACCGCGACCGCCGCCCCGCGCAGTCGGCGCCCGCCGCATGCGACGTGCTGCACGTGTTCGGGCTGCAAGGCACCGGGGAGTCCGGGGACGCCGCGGCCACCGACGTCGACTCCGGCTTCCTGGGCTCCGCCATCACCATCCCGCTCTCCCTCGCCGCCGCCGAGGTCGGCCGCACACTGATCCCGTACGCGGCGAGTTTCGGCGGCAAGCCCGGCGACAGCACCGACCTGCCCTACGCGCAGTCGATCGAGGACGGTGTCGCCGCGGCCGGGAAGTTCCTCTCCGACTACGCCGACCGGTGCCCCGGCGCCAAGATCGCGCTGACCGGCTACTCGCAGGGTGCGCAGGTCGCCTCCGAGGTCGCCCGCGCCATCGGCAGCGGCACCGGCCCCGTTCCGGCGGCCGACGTCGCCGCGGTCGCCCTGTTCTCCGACCCGACCCGCCCCGTGGGTGCGGCGACGTTCCCCGGCTCCTCGACACCCGAGGCACCGGCGGCACCGCCCGGTGTGCCCGCCTCCGACCTCGACGGCCTGGCCGTCATCGCCGCACCGGCCGACGGCGGCGGCATCGCCCCCACACTCGCCGCCCCCACGACAGGATCGTCCAGCTCGTCGGCCTCGGAATCTCGGGCGTTCGGTCAGCTCAGCGGCCGGGTGGCGCAGTTCTGCACCCCCGGCGACCTCGCATGCTCGCTACCTGCGAACTCCTCGCTGGCGAAGATCGCCACCAACATCTCCGGGCAACTGCACCTGCAGGAGCAGGACCCGCAGCGCACCCTCACCGACCTGGCCGGGGCCGTGGGCGGCGCGACTCTGCGTACCGCCGCCGACGTCGTCAACGACGACGTCGACTTCACGGGCGGCACGTTCCAGGTCTCCACCGGTGGCGACACCGTCCTCGGGCGGCTCGCCGAGAACTCCGCACAGGCCTCCGACACTCCGGAGGCCGACGCGAAGATCGTCCGCGCCGTGGTCAAGGCCGGTGTCATGGGACTCGGCGCCGCGGTCACCGTGGCCAGGAAAGTGCTGACCCCGGCCACGATCACCGAACTCGCCACCGTGGGCCTGGCCAACCCTCCTGCCGCCCTGGCGGTGCTGGGCACCAAGATCACCGCCGCGGTGACGCAGCTCTTCCCGCCGGCCACCATCTCGTCGGTGCAGCGGCGGATCTACTCCGAGATCACCCGCGGCATCGAGGACAACAAGGGCCTGCTGACCCTCGCCACCGACGTCCGCTACTGGGACACCGTGCGCCTACACGGCACGTACGACCAGGTCCCGGTCACCGCAGACGGGCAGACCCCGGCGAAGTTCACCGTCGAGTGGTTCACCCGCCTCGCCGATGCCCTCGCCGACACCGGCGGCGGCGCCGGTACGAGCGGCGACGTGATCACACGAGCGACCACGACGACACCGGCCACCGAAACCGCAACGACCGCGCCGTCATCGACGCCGAGCGCGACACCCGGGGTCGCCACATCCACTGCCGCAGCAACGCCCGCAGGTCAGCAGTGAGGGCGACCCGCCGCAGGCCCTGACCCCCGCCCGAGATGCACCCGTACCCGTACCCACAGGAAGGAGAACCCGATGTCGGCACCGTCCACCGCCACCGCCGGTAAAGCGATCGCCGCGGGTATCTCCGCGCTCCTGGTCCTGGTGGTCGCGGTGGTGGTGGTCCTGGCCCGCACCGACGATCCCTGCGCGCCGCCGACCGCAGGGGGAAGCGGGTCCGGGCAGTTCGGGGCCGGCGCTCTCGTCAAGCCGACCGATCCGGCACAGACGACCCTCACCTCGGGTTTCGGGCCGCGGGACGGGACCGCGCACCAGGGCACCGACTACGCCGGACCCGTCGGCACCCCGATCTACGCCTACACCGACGGCACCGTGCGCGAAGCAGGTCCAGCGGACGGGTTCGGCAACTGGATCGTCCTCGACCACCGGATCGACGGCGCCGTTGTTTCCACCGTCTACGGGCACATGAGCAGCGACGGGGTCCTCGTCACCACCGGTGAGCAGGTCACCGCCGGTCAGGAGATCGGATTGATCGGCAACGCCGGTCAATCCACCGGCCCGCACCTGCACTTCGAGATCTGGGACGGCGGCCGTCTCCCCGACGGCGCGGGGACCGCCGTCGATCCGGCACCGGCGGTCGACGCCGCCGTGCCCCCGGGGTCCGCACCGCCACCCGCACCGGCCACCGCTCCCGACTCCGGCGCCTCTCCGGAGTCCGGCGGAACGAGTGGACTGGGCACCGAGCAGCTCGCATTGGCGAAGCAGACCGTCGCGATCGGCGAAGCGATGGCAGTGCCGCAACAGGGCATCGTCGTCGCGCTCGCGACCCAGTCGCGGGAGTCGACGTTCCAGCTCTACGCCAACTCCAACGTCCCCGACTCGCTGGACTACCCGCACGACGCCGTCGGGTCGGATCACCTGTCGGTCAACCAGTTCCAGCAGCAGGTGACGATCTGGGGCGACACCGCAACGCTGATGGATCCCGCCACAGCGAACCGCCTGTTCTACGAGCACCTTCTCGCCGTACCCGGGTGGGAGTCGATGCCCACCGCCGTCGCCGCTCAGACGGTGCAGGGCTCGGACCTGCCCGACGCCTATGCCGAACACGAATCCCTCGCCCGTACCCTCTACGCGCAGTTCGCGGGAGCAGGGAAAGACCTTCCCGCCGCCGACCGCGCCGCCCTCGCCGGGGCCGCAGCAGCAGCCACCGTGGGAAGCGCCGCCGCCGGTGACTGTGCGGGGTCTCCGTCGAATCCGAACGGCCCGACCTTCACTCCCGGTGGACCGTTCGGCGCCAACGTCGTCGCCGCCGCGATGGCATGGCTCGGCACCCCCTACGCCTGGGGCGGCGGAAACACCGACGGCCCGACCAACGGCATCAGCGACGGCGGAGGCGCCGCCGACGCGCACGGCGACACCGGCAAGGTCGGGTTCGACTGCTCCGGCCTGACCCTCTATGCGGTGTTCCAAGCATCAGGCGGCGCGATCAGCCTCCCGCACTTCACCGGCGACACCTCCAACCCCGGCCAGCTCTACGACCCACGCGGGCGCGACATCCCACTCGATCAGAAGCAACCCGGCGACCTCATCTACTTCGGGTCCGCAGGAGACACCCACCACGTCGGCATCTACTACGGCGCCGTCGACGGCACCGAAATGTTGCTCAACGCACCGCAATCCGGAGACGTGGTCCAGGTCATGCCGCTCTCCGGCTGGGCGGGCGAAGACATGTACGTCAGGAGATTCGGATGAACCACACCATCACCCACACCCGCCCGTCCCGCACCGGGCGGGGCGCGTTCGCTGCCGTCGCTGCCGTTGCCGTGCTCGCCGGTTGTGGAACAACCACCACCGACGCACCCGACGGCGGTCAACCGCCGACGTCCACGCGTGCGCCGGCACCGTCCTACTGCGTGGACAAGGTCGACCCCGCCACCGGCACGAACCTCTGCGACCCGGAGAAGGTCATGGCCGCCGCCGCGACCGCGCTGTACTCCTACCACCCGAGCACCCAGACCCAGAAAGGCGTCGACATCGACGCCGCCGCAACCCTTCTCAACCCGTCCTGGGTGCAGCAACTCGGCACCTCGTACTCCGCCCTCGCCCCCGTCACCGGCGCCCAATGGGACCGCTGGCGCCTGGGCAACCAGACGGTGACCGCCACCGCCGCCGTCACCCCGGACGATCGCCCCGCCGACACCGAGACCGTCGCCCGCCGCGTCGTCGCCGTCTCCCAGACCGTGCAGGACCCGGACGGTCTGGACGTCGAGGAACTGGCGCCGATCGCGCTCTACACCAGCGTCACCCGCGCCAACGCTGTTGCCGGATGGTCGCTCTCGTCGGTGGTCGTGCGATGAGCATCCCCGAGATCCGCACGGACAGCTCCGACCGAGCCGATACCCGCCGCGTCCCCGAACCCGGTGTCGCCGCACCGCCCCGCCACCGTCAGGCGCCGGTGTGGCTGGACCGCATCGAGCGCACCGACCTCTGCGCTGCGGAGCCGCTGGTGTGGCTGCTCGGCGCCCACGGCGGTGCCGCGGTGTCCACCCTCACCGCCTCCCTCGCCTGGGCCGGGGACAGTGGCCGCGCCTGGCCCTCCGGCGGGCACAGCGACTCGCCCCTCGTCGCCGTCGTCGCCCGCACCCACGCCGCAGGTCTGCGCGCCGCGCACGACCGGGCGATGGCCCACCGCGCCGCTCTCACACCCGACCCGGTGCAGATCCTCGGCGTGATCCTCGTCGCCGACACCGACCGCCGCCCCAGTCAGCAACTGCGCCGCGAGATCACCCGTGTGTCCTCGGTGTTCGAGCACGTCTGGCATATCGGGTGGGTCGAGCCGTGGCGACACCTGCTCCCCGACGAGCTCCCCGAATGGGGACCTCGCTCGCAGATGCCCACGGACAAGCGCGCCGCCGCCGACACCCGCACCGTCCCCGTGGAGCCGGTGCGGGAGCTGCACGACAGCCTCCTCGCCGCCGCCGCCGCTGCCCTGCGCACGACATCCGACGGGAGTCCGCGATGACCGACACCTGGCGAGGCCGCGCACCACCGGGCGCCGCATGCACCGACGACCCGAACCACCATCCGATCTCTTCGCACACCACTGAAAGGAACCAATCATGTTGCTGCACACTCTGACCGCGACCACCGACTATCTCGCCCAGGTCGGCCCGTCCGGCGTCGAAGCTCCTCCCGGCGCCCCGAAATACCAGCAACTGTTCAACATCGGCCTCTGGGTCGCCACGGGTGTCCTTGCCATGGTCGGGGTGTTCGCCGGGGTGAAGTTCGCCATGGGCCACGCCGACGGCACCAACACCCGCGGCCAGCAGATGGGCATCGCCGCCGTCGGTATCGGTGCGGTGTTCGCCGGCACCGCGACCACCCTCGTCAACACCCTGATGACGTGAGCGCCCGAGACATGACCGCGGCAACCTTGATACGCGCGGAGATCCCCACCGACTACTCACCGAAGACGCCACCTGCGGAGGTGACGGCCGGCCTGGAACAGGTCGGGGCCTGGTTCTACTGGGGCGTCGTCGGCACCCTCGCGATGCTCGGCGTCGTTGCCGGGGTCTATCTGGCGACGGCGTACTACCGGGGTGGGCAGCTCGGCGAGGGCGAGAAGCGGGCGGCAATCGTGGCGATCGCTGCGGTGATGGTCGCCGGGTCCGGCGGCTGGGCAGGACTCGTCCTGTGATCGGGCGCTTCGGCCACCGTTCCGCCGCGGTGGCCGTTGCACTGATCGTCGCGGCCTTCGTGGCCGGGTGCTCGAACGACACCGCAACCGGCGACGACACCACACCCAGCGCTGTCGATGTCGCCGCGTCTCCCACCGAGGTGACGTGGCGCCCGTACCAGGGCGTCGAGGTTCCGTACAGCACGGTGGACGGGCCGACCGCGGACACGGCGTCGGCCGCACCGACCGGGTATACCGCCACCCCGCAGGGCGCGGTGCTCGCCGCGATCCAGGGACAGGCCCGGCTGGCGTTGGCCCCCGACACCGCCTGGGCCACCGTGACCCGCACCCTCGTCGCACCCGGTGACGGACGCGACGCGTACGCGATCGCCCGATCTGCCGCCTCGATCACCGACGCTGCCGACCCCGCCACCACCGCGGCGTTCACCGGGTTCCGGGTCTCGTCCTACGACGACACCCGCGCCGTCGTCGAGGTGGCGACGACCATGCCCGGCGGCCAACTGACCGCGGTGCCGGTGACCGTCCTGCGCGCCACCGGCGACTGGAAGATAGCCCTCCCCGCCCCGACCGGCGGCGAGGACGATCCCACCGCACCGGCGCCGACGGACCCTATCCCGCTGACCTCCATGGATGGGTTCACCGCTTTTTCCGCCCCCTGACTAGGGCGAACCGCCCGGCCACCGCCCGATCCGACAGGAGCTTCAAGTGCAGGAATCACCCACACCACCACCAGAACCGAACTGGGTCGACGAGCACCCCAAAGCCCGTTGGCTGGCGACCTCCCGCACCACCGGCGTCGCTGCTGTCGGGTTCATCGTCCTGGTGGTCGTGCTCGTCGGCGTCGTTCTGGTCCGGAGCGGCGGTTCCAGCGACACGACTCCTGCCGCGGCGCCGTCCACCTCCGCCGGGCCGACCTCTGCACCCTCCACCGCCAACGGCGCGAAGGGCGGGTTCGGGCCGTCGATCGCCGACCCGTTCGGCCGTGAGATCGCCGTCCCGATCAACGAGCAGGGACAGCTTCTGTCGCAGACGGACCCCGGTGACCGGCCGGGCTTCGAGAGGGACGTCCCGGTTCCCGCGCCGGCCGGGATTATGTGGCAGCGGATCGGCGCCACTGTCGCCCCGTTCTCCACCTCGGATGGGCCGACCCGCATCGACGGCCGCCTCGCCTACGGCTTTACTCGTACACCGCAGGGTGCGGCGCTAGCGGGGTGGCAGATCGCCGCCCGCACGCTTCGGAGCGGCGCCGACGTGCGCGAGGTGTACAACCACCAGATCGTGGCCGACCCCGGCGTAGCAGAGTCGAAGCTTGCTCAGTTGGCGGCCGCAGGTCAGTCCGACTTCCAGCTCGGCCGCGCGTGGGTCTTCCCGCAAGCATTCAAGGTCACGGCCTTCAGCGATTCATTCGCCGTGGTGCAGTACGCGACACCGATCCCCGGAACCGGTCAGTGGGATGCCCAGCAATCGTCGCTGACATGGACCGACGACGGGTGGAAAGTGCGACTGAGCGCAGTCGACGTCGAACTCGGCCGCATCTCGACTCTGAACGGGTGGACGCGGTGGTGACCGCAGTTCGCCGCGCACTGATCGGGCTGATGCTGGCGCTGTCAGTTCTGCTCCTGTCGCACGGGGTAGCGAACGCGCAGCCCGGGATCGGTGCTGACGAGCCCGACGGTGGGTTGTTGGGGATGTGCGACTCGCTCCCTGACGCCGTCTCGGGAATTGATGTGGTCCCTGGAATAAGCGTCGGGAACACCTGCACCGCAGTGACCGCTGTCGCCGATCCCTCCGGCGCCACGGAGGCCGCAGTGGACTGGGCTGCGTCCGGCGCTGTGGGTGAGGCTGCGGAAGCGTTCCTCGAGGGATTCGGGCAGGCGGTGAACCTGATGTTCACCTGGTGGCTGGACATCCCGTTACCGGATCTGGCAGACCCGGCCTCGGTGGGTGTTTTCCACTCCTACTTCTACTGGATCAACGCATCGCTGGTCGCGGTGTCCATCGCTGTCGCCGCGGTGCGCCTGGCGGCCGCGAACGCCGCCGCCCGCGCCGAGCGGGCCACCGACACCGCGAAGATCCTGGTGCGGACGGTGTTCGCGACGGCGACGTTCGCTCCGCTGCTGATCGTCACGCACGCCGGGGCGGTGAAGTTCGGGAAGTGGATCGTCGAGGACGCCGCCGGCGGGAACGTCGCCGACGTCCTGGGGACGATGTTCGACCTGTCGCAGGTGTCGTCGCTGCTCTCCGCCGGCCTGGTGATGGTGTTCGCGCTCCTCGGCATCGTCGGCGCGCTGGTGCAGGCGGTGTTCGTCGTCGTGCAGTATGCCATGTTGATTCTTGTCGTGGGATTCCTGCCCACCGCTGCCGCCGGATCGGGGACCCCCGCCGGGGAGCAGGCGTTCAAGAAGATGATCGGGTTCGCCCTCGCCACAGTCCTGTTCCCGATCCTCTCGGCCGGGGTCTACGCGTTGGCACTGTGGTCGGCCGGCGGCGACGACGCGATGAGCAAGCTCTGCGGCATGGCGCTGCTCGCGCTGTCGTGCCTGTCCCTGCCGGTTCTTCTTCGTCTGATCGTGCCCGCCGTCGCCGCCTCAGGAGGCGCATCCGGAGCGGGGGCACTCGCCGGTGCCGCCGTCGCCACCGGTGCCGTCGCCGGTATGGCGATGAAAGCGGGCAGCGCCGGAGCCTCGGCCGCGGCGGGAGGTCGATCCGGTGGAGGAGTCATCGGTGGTCAATCCCCGGATCGTGCGACCGGCGCGATGACGAACCCTCCGTCGACCTCCGCCGGGCAGGGCGGCGGCGGCAGGTCGGGATCTGCCGGTGCCGCCGGAGCAGCGGGCGCGGCGTCCGGGGCGCAGCCGAACTCCGGCGTCGGCGGGTCGAAGGCCTCGTCGGGTGCGACCGCAGCCGGCGCAGCCTCGGCCACGAGAGCCGGAGCGACAGCGGTCGCCGCCGCCATGCAGAGCACAGAGAAAGCCTCCGGCGCCGCCGCTGGGGACGACGACCGGAACGGACAACGAGGCGGCCGCACACCGTGACCACCGCCATGAGGCCAACCACCACCCGCAGCGACCAGAGGGCTCCCATGACCAGCGACTCCACACCCACCGATTCCGCACAGACCGCCGGAGGTACCCGATGACCGCGCAGGACACCGATCGCCCGGTGCGCACATACGCCGGTTTCGTCGACGAACGACGCACCTACGCGTTCGGGCTGACCCCGTTCTCCTTCGCCGTCATCGCCGCCATCGTGCTGGTGACCTTGACGCTGATGTTCCTCACCGGCTCCGCGCTGGGATCACTGGGGCTCGGCGGCGTGCTGGTCATGTTGTGGGTGCCGTTGGTGCTCAAGGGGCCTCAGGGCAAGACCGGCTACGAGATGCTGCTCGTCCACGGACAGTGGCGGGGGCACCGCAAGGCGGGCCGCCACATCTACCGCGCCGGATCCTTGTCGAATCAGGCCGGCGGCCGCTCCCGGTTGCCCGGTATCGCCGCGGAGACCGAGATGTGGTGGGCGCTCGACACCAACGGTCACCGCTTCGGGATGATGCGTATGCCCAGCACCCACCAGTACTCGGTGCTGCTGCGTTGCCGCATCGGCGGCGCTGCCGGGAACGATCAGCACATCGTCGACGGGCTGGTCGGGTCGTGGGCGAACTTCCTCGCCATGCTCGGCCAGGTCCCCAACATCGCCGCGGCCGCGGTGACCATCGAAACGCTCCCCGACACCGGCGAACGCGCGCGAGCGAACGTCGACGCCATCACCCACCCCGGCGCCCCTGCGTCGGCCCGGGAGATCCTCACCGAACGGATCGCCGCGTCCGCGACGGGATTCCGGGTGCACGGGCGGGTGGCGATCACTTTCGACGCTGCCACCCCCGCGCAACGCAAGGACCCGATGGCCGCCGCGGAGATGATCGGGGCGCAGCTCCCGGTGCTGTACTCCCAGCTCGCGCACACCGACGTCACCGCCCTGCCCATGAGCGACAGCGAATACGCCGCCGTGGTGCGCCGGGCGTTCGACCCGGCTGCCGAGCCGGACATCGAACGCGCCCTGACCCTGGGGGAGTACGTCTGCGACTGGGCCGACGCCGGACCGATCACCGCCGAGGAGGACGCCGGCAAGGTCACCTACCGGCACGACTCCGGCGTCTCGCGGGTGTGGACGATGACCTCCCCTCCGTCGGGGTTCCCCACCGAGCGAGTGCTGTCCGGGTTGCTGTCCCCGAACTCGCAGGTTCCGCGTAAGCGGGTGACGGCGATCTTCCGGCCGTACTCCCCGGCCGATGCCGCCAAAACGGTCGAAGGTGACTTCAAATCCGCTGTCGCAGCGGTCAACACCGCCCGCGGAATCGGTTCCGCCACCGCGGACATCGCATTGGAGTCCACGAACACCGCCCGCGTCGCCGAAGCACGCGGGCACGGGTTGGTGTCGATGTCGATGGTCGTCACCGCGACCGCCGAAACCGCGGACGAGTTGACCGCGCTCGATCCGGAGATGCGGGGGCTGATCTCCGGCGCCCGGATCACCGCCCGGCCGGCCTACATGTACCAGGCGGCCGCGTTCCTCGCCGGCCTCGGCATCGGTGTCCTGCTCCCCGACCACAGCACCATCCCCAAGTCACTGCGCGGCTGAATCGTTGCTGCCGCTGCGCGGCTGACGCCGCCGCATCTCCCCGTCCACCAGTAGGAGGTCTCATGCTTCGTTCCCTTCTCGGCCCGGTGTCCCTACGCCGCCGCATCTCCGACCTGACCGGGTCCGGTCAGCTTCGACCGGCGAAACAGTCCCGCTCGGTCACCGACCCGATGAAAGCCGCCGCCACCCGCCGCCGCATCGAAGCGAAAGCGGCCGCCAAGGCCGAAGCAGAGGAGGTCAAACGCGCTGTACGCGAACGGGACCCGTCCCGCACCGACCGCACGACCAGCGGGTGGCGTAAGGCGCTCCCTCTGCGCACCCGCGGGTTCGACGGCCGCGGCGGCGGCCGGATGTCCGTGGTGGACCGGCCCGCCAGCTTCCGGGCCACCACCGATCAGGCGTGCGGGCCGTGGCCGTTCTACGTCGGCACCGGCCACCCCCAGTCCGGGACACCTCTCGGTGTGGACCCCGACAGCGGTCAGGCCGTCTGCTACGACCCCGTGTCCGCGGTGTATCGCTCACCGCGCCAACAGAACACACCGTCTCTGTTCATCCTCGGACTGCCGTCCCTGGGTAAGTCCACCGTCGCCAGAATCTTGGTGGCCGGGGCGATCGCGCAGGGGCAGATTCCGATCATTCCGGCGGACCTCAAACCCGACGAAGCCGCGCTGGTCGAGTTCTACGGCGGTGTGGTGATCCGTCTCGGCCACGGCGAGGGGTACCTCAACCCGCTCGCCGTCGGCGCCCTCGGCTCGATCCTCCCGCTGCTCGATGAGTTCCCCGACGTGCGGCGCAAGGTCGCCGCCCAGGTGCTCCAGCGCCGACGCCGGCTGGTGTCGGGGCTGTGCGAGCTCGAACGCGGTGGCCCGCTCACCCAGTCCGAGTCGAACGTCCTCGCCGTGGCGCTGCGCGTCCTCGACGCCGATCCCCGGTTCACCCCGCAGAACCCGCCGCTGCTGTCCGATCTGTTCACCCTCATCGAGAAGGGGTCACCCGAACTGGCCCGCAAGACGATCAGCGTCGACGACCCGGGCAAGTACGCCGACAAGGTCGAAGGGCTGCTCGAGACGTTGATCGGTCTCCTCGACGGCGAGCTCGGCGAGGTGTTCTCCCGCCAGACCACCACGGCTCTCGATCTGGCGGGGGAGCGCCCGCCGGTCGCGGTGTGCGTCGACGTCTCGTCCATCGGCACAGAGGATCCGACGCTGGAAGCGGCGATGATGCTCGCTTGCTGGTCGGACGCGTTCGGGGCCGTCGAAGCGGCCCATGTTCTCGCCGACGTGGGCCTACGGGAGAATCGCACGTTCCTGGTGGTCCTCGACGAGCTGTGGCGGGTCCTGGCCGGGGGCTCTCAGATGGTGCTGCGCGTCGATCAGCTCACCCGCCTGACACGCACGATGGGAACCGCGTTGCTCATGATCACCCACACCGTCGCGGACCTGGAAACGCTCGCCACCGCCGTCGACATCAGCCGCGCCAAAGGCTTCATCGAACGCGCCGGGGCCGTCATCGTGGGCGGGTTGCCGACGCAGGAGATGGACAAGCTCGACGGCATCATTCCGTTCACCCGACAGGACCGCGATCTGGTGTCGTCGTGGTCCACTCCGGCCGGTATCGACGACACCGGCCGCGAACTGCCGCCGCCGGGGCGGGGGAAGTTCCTGCTGCGCATCGGCACCGCCCGCCGACCGGGGGTGGTGCTGCAAACAGTCATCACGGCCACCGAAGCCGCCGCCGGCTATCACGAGACGAACGCTCGCTTCGCCCACGTCGGCGGCGGCGGGCGGTGAGGGGCAAGCCGTATCCGGCGGAGATCCGCAACCGGGCGGTGCAGATGGTGATCGACCGACTACCCACGGCTCGTTCGACGTGGGCGGCCATCGAAGCGGTCGCCGCGCACCTGTCCCTGCACCCGAACACCGTCCGGTGGTGGTACCGACAGGCCCAGGGCGTCACGGACGAGCGGCCCCTGATGCCGAGCGAGCAGAACGGCGAGATCGCCCGGCTGCGGGCAGAACTCGTCGAAGCCCAACGCCTGATCGCCGACCTCGTCGGCTCGACCCACACGCACTCGGCAGAAGGAGTCATCGCATGAGCACAGGAAGAGGCGCGAAGAACCCGGGCTCCGGGGTCGACCCCGCGGTGGCCATGATGGGCGGCGCGATCGTCGTCGCTGCCCTCGCGTACGGCGGTGCGGAAGCGGCGCTGCGCCTGGGTGGCGCGCTGTCCGAAATCGACCAGGACGTGCCGGGATCACCGTTCGCGCTGGTGAGATCCCTGGCGAATGGGTCGTTGGTGTGGCCGACAGGTGCGACGATCATCGCCGGCGCGTTCGGGATCGTCGCCCTGGCCGTCATCGTTGCCGGCACCGTGTGGGCGCTGAAACGGCGCCGACGGGTCACCCGCGTCGACGACGCCGGCAGGTTTCTCGGCCGCCCGCGTGAGATGGCACGGCTGGGGGAGAAGGTCCTGCGGGCGGAGATCGCCCGGTTGGGGGATCCGGTCGCCGCCGACCGGCCGGTGGCGGCGCCGTTGGGCCGGTTGGTGCTGGGACCGAACACGTTCGGCATCACCCTGTGCGCCGGGCCGGAGGACGTCGCCACTCACATCTGGGGGCCACGGATGGGTAAGACGAGCTGCGTGATCATCCCGCAGCTCCTCGCCGCCCGCGGCGCGGTGCTCACCACGTCGAACAAGCGCGACGTCGTGGACACCACCCGCGCGTACCGGGCCGAGAAGGGCCCGGTGTGGGTGTTCGACCCGCAGGGTGTGGCGCAGGAGTTGCCTCGGTGGTTCTACGACCCGCTGACCTGGGTGCGCTCGGCTCGACCGTCGACGACGCAGGGCATCAACGACACGGCCGAGTCCGAGAGTCGCCGTGCGGAGTTGACGAAACTGTTGGGCGAGAGCGTCGTCTCGACGATGAACCGGTCGGCGCAGGAGACGAAAGCGGCGACCCTCGCCGGGATCTTCGCCACGTCGTTGACGGGGGAGAACACCAAGCGGGAACCGTTCTTCGACCCGATGGGGCAACGCCTGGTCACCGGGTTCCTCCTCGCCGCAGCGGTAGAGAGGTTGCCGTTGCCGATCGTCTACACGTGGGCGACGACCCCGGAGAACCAGGAACCGGTGCGGCTGCTGCGGGCGCACGGGTTCTCCCGGTGGGCGGAGTCGATGATCGCCCAGTACAACGCCCCCGACAAGCAACGCGGGGGAGTGTTCGCCACCGCGGCGAACATGCTCGGCGCCCTCGCGTACGCCGAGATCCACCCCTGGATCAGCCGAGTGGGGGAGCGCGACACGCGCCCGGAGTTCGACCCGGCCGTCTTCGCCGCCGAGGACGCACCGACGTTGTACTGCCTGTCGATGGAGGACGCCGCCAACGAGTGCGGCGCCCTGGTCACCGCGCTGACCGTCGCCGTCACCGACGCCTTGGTGGACCAGGCCACCGCCACCCCCGCGCAGGGGCACCTGCCGGCGGGCCGGCTGCGGGTACCGGCGACCTATGCGCTCGACGAGGCGGCGAATGTGGTGCGGTGGCGGCAGCTGCCGAACCTGTACAGCCACTTCGGCTCCCGCGGCATCACCGTCACCACCATCCTGCAGTCCTGGTCCCAAGGCGAGGAATGCTTCGGGCAGGGCGGGATGAAGAAACTGTGGGGCGCGTCGACGATCCGCGTCTACGGCGGCGGTGGGTCCACCGACGACGGCCGGTTCCTGGAGAACACCTCCGCCGCCCTCGGTGATCACTGGGAGATGAACCGGACCGTTTCCATTAACTCCTCCGGCCGGTCGTCCTCGCAGCAGCGGCAGAAGGTCCGCACCCTCCCGGCTGATGCTCTCGAAGCGATCCCCGCGGGGCGGGCGATCCTGCGGGCCGCGAAATGCCCACCAGCACTCGTCGAGACGATGCCCTGGTACACCGGCCCGTTCGCGGGCGCCGTTGCCGACGCGAAGACCCGCGCCGGCCAGGACCCCGCCGTGCAGATCAACGCCGAGGACCCGGATCCGGCGGACGCCACGTCGCTCCTCCCGCAGCCCACGAAGCATCCAGCCGTGGTTTCTTCGCCGACGGTGGCCTTCTCGTGAGCGACGAGTTCGACCTGGACGCCGACGACGGTCGGGACCCTATGCAGGACAGCGGCGCCCACGAGGCACGTGCAGCGGGGGAGCATGCCGACACCGAGGCGCGGGGCCCGTACTACCCGAACGCGTACAGGTTCTTCGCCGACTTCCTCGCCCCCGCGTACCGGCGCAAGACCATCGACCACCCGGCGATGCGGTGGTGCCCGAGCTGGTTCCTGCACCCCGAAGCGAGAGCCCGCGTCGACGCACTCTGGCGGGCATGGGAGTACCTGCGCCTCGACCCGGCTACCGGGATGAGCGTGTGGTGGAAGGACCACGCCGACCACCACATGTCGAGACTGCTGTCCCCGGACGGCACCTTCAAGGACTGCACCCCCGACCACCGGCAGGTGCACCCGCTACCGAGCATCACCATCCCCACCGAACTGCTGGCGCTCCACACCGCCGACTCACCCGTCTCACCAACCTGACGTCCGAGCACGTACCCGACACACCCTCAACTTTTGAACAGAGGAGCCCTCATGGCCGACGACGAACACGAACAGCTTTCCCGCCAGACCGGCATGGTCCTGCGCACCTCCATCCAAGTCGCGATGCAAGTAGCCGAGGCCCTCGCTCGCCGACGTGAACACAACCTCCGCACCGCGGCCGCCGCATCCGAGGCACACGCACGACCATTGACCGCCCGGCTCACCGCCGAACAACGCTCGGCAGAAGCGTTGCTGCGGAGAACCGATGACCGGCAGTGGTGGGTCACCGCCGCCGATACGCAAATCGTCGACGCCGTCCGGGTCGCGCACACCTGGAAGGACACATCTCCGGTCGCTGACCGCGCAGCGCACACTATCGAGGACCGGCTGCGCACCGACATTGGCATTGACCTCGCCGCGCTGCGTGACACCGTGAACACCGCTGCCGTCGCGGCCGCCGTCGAACGTGAACTCGCCGACCGAGCAGAACGCGAGAGTCGCGACCGTGACCGATCTGCTCTCGACGAACCGAAATCGCAGAACACTGGTACGACGCAGCGCATCCCGGTGACCGGTATCGACTGGGACACTGCGCAACGCCGCGAACACGACAGGGCAGCTTTCACTGGTGCAGGCGTGGACCCGGAAGCAATCGACGCGCACCTGCTCACCGATACCTCCAACGCCGCCGTACTCGACAAAACATCCATGCGCTTACCAACGAAGACGCCTACGGCGACACCGGGGAACCGGGGACAAGACGCCGATCGCAGCATGGACCGCGGTGGCAGATGAGCCAATCGTGCGGTGTCGTCGTGTATCGCTTGTCGAGGTCGGCTCGCCTCAGCAACCCCGTGTCTTACGGTCTGTTTCGACAACACCCCCGGTTGCGCAACATTTTCACGCATGCGCATGATTCCTACCGGGCTGGCCGTTGCATGTCCGACTCGACTGAGGCACACATGTCCCAACATTCAGGTTCGTCCGCCGCCTCTTCTGTGGGCCTCGACCTGCAGATGGCGCTTTTTCGCGCGTCGGTCTGTCGAGGGGATCTTGGGTCGGTCTCATGCTTATGTTCTTCTTTGCCAGCAAGGCATGATCCTTGACGTTGCCATCCTCGCCCTTGGTGGCGTGACGACAGCCCTCCACGTCCGCCAGGACGGACATTGGTCAATCAATCTTGACGAGGCCTCGCACGAGCTTTCCCGCGGCCAGGTCGTCGTAGGCGTCTGCAACCTGGTCGAGGGTGTAGGTGCGCGTGACGAGCCCTTCGATATTCAGCACACCGCGCCGATACAAGTTCAACACGTGGGGAATGCCGGTAATCGGGCTGGCGCCACCGTATTTCGACCCTACCAAATTCTTGCCGTTACCGTTGAGTATCTCGATCGGCATCAACGGAATGTGTTGAGAGGCGGTCGGGGGTGTGATTCCCGACTGCACTACTGCGCCGCCGACACGGGTGGCGCGATAGGCTTGCACCAGCCCATCCACAGACCCTGTACACACGATTGCGTGGTCGACCCCGCGGCCCGCGGTGATAGCTAACACATGGGCCGCAAGCTCGTCGTCCGACTCGATCGGGATGAGAATGGTCGCCCCGAATCCCAATGCAGCGTCGAGCTTGTTCCCGTGGTGATCGGCCACAATTACTCGTCGAGCGCCGGCAGCATTTGCCGCCTGGACGGCCGCACTTCCCTGGCCACCGGCGCCTACGACCAGGACGTCGTCCCCTGGTTGCACCTCGGCGGCATTCGCAACCGCTCCATGACCGCCTACCACACTGCACGAAGCGAGTGCCACAACATCGAACGGGAGATCGCGGTCGACGACAACTATGCTCGCCCGATCGACCACAGTCTGCTCGGCAAAAGCTCCGACCATGCAGAGCGACCCGACAGTCGCGCCAGCCGCGTCGCGTCGCCGGTAGGTGCCGTCGAACTGCGGCCCGTCGAAGATGCGTCTGCCTTCCTGGCACCGGTGGTGTTCGCCGCGGACGCAGAACTCGCAAGCACCGCACGCGGGCTGCCACAGGAAGGCGACGTGATCACCCACAGCGACGTCGGAGATCGCCGAGCCGACTTCTGTGACGACACCCGCGCCCTCGTGCCCAAGGACCATCGGTGTCATTCCCACCGGCAGTTCACCGAGTATGGCGTGCTGCTCGGTGTGGCATACGCCTACTGCTCTGACCTCCACCATGACCTCGGTCGCCGACGGTGGGTCGAGCTCGATGTATTCCACCGCCACCCTTGTTCCGACGCCCCGAAATAAGGCTGCCCGAACTTGTCTCGATGAAGCCCTCATGTCTGTTCGCACCGTGTTCACTTGAGGACCTCTCGGCGGCGCATCCATGCATCTATGACCGCCATTGTTTGCCGAAGAAACGGACCGTCGAACAGAAGGTGGTCCGCACCGGCTATCTCGACGTGGTCTGCGTCGCGATAGCGACGAGCGGTCGCGCTCGCGATTCGAGGGTGTACAGCTTTGTCGTCCCCAGCGCCGATGACCAACACCGGGCACGTGATGGCGTCGGTGTTCACACTGGCGGCACGGCGGGGGTCAAAGAACGGGAAGGTCATCTCGGAATACGCGCGGCCCGACTCGGCGACCGATTCTTTGTAGAGCTCAAGGACTCGACCGGCGTTCTGATGCTGCGCCGCAAGGCGGAAATGGGGCAGAGTCGGCATCAACGGGCGCCGCCATGGTGCGCCGAAACGCGTGAAGTGCGATCCCCACAACCGAATCATGTTGGGATACATAGCGAAGATGCCTGCTGCCGGGGCCGGAGCTGCCGCGACCACACCGGCGACCGCGGTACGCGCGGCGACCAATTGCGCCAGCAACCCGCCTAACGACAACCCCACTACCAACGGCTTCGAGTCCAGGGAGCGACATAGCGCGACCAAATCGTCCGTGTAGTCCAGCAGGCTCACACCCGCGATGCGCGACGCACCCACGTAGCGGGGGAGTTCGTGATGACGCAGCGTGGGGGTGTGCACCGTGAAACCTCGGTCAGCGAAGGCTTGTCGAGCCGGCTCCCACCAATTGCCACGACACCCGGTCCCGTGGATAAGCACCACATGGCAAGACGACATGAGCCGAATCTACCCAGATCACACGATTTGTCAATCGTTCGATTTGTCTATTCGCGTCGGTCCTTACGTTGGCTGATGCAACGTGCAGGTGCTGGGTTGAGCAATACGGTCGATGATCGCGCGGCATGCTGGGCGCCGCCCGGAGTTGCTGAGGGAGGCAGCCGACTACGTACTCGAACACGGTGTCACGAACCTGTCTCTGCATCCGCTGGCTGCGGCTTTGGGATCACCATCGCCGTCGTGCGCCAGTCCGGCTCCAACGAACAGCTGCTCGATGAGATGAGCCAGGAGATCAATAACGAGCTGCTCATCGAACTACACAGGCCCCTGCCCTCACGGACGAACCTCCCGTCGAAACGTTGCGAGTGGTGTGGCGCCGATGGCTCGACCCCGGGAAGTGGCGTCGGTTCCGGGCCATGTTCGAGCTCTCACCGCTGTCGTTCCATTATCCGGAGCAGTACCGATGGTTCACCGAGTCCGTCGTCAGGGACTGGCTCCCGCCGATCGAGGACCCGTTGGTTCGCAGCGGTGTTTGAGTCAGGCGAGGGCAGTCTGGGTTCGTCTCGCTCGTTCTCGCTCCACCCATGCCCCCACCTGTGCCCGAGAGCGAAATTCGAGCTTGGCCATTATTCTCTCGAGGTGGCCCTCCACGGTGCGGTGGGAGATGATCAAGGACGCAGCAATCTGACGGTTTGTCAGTCCCTGGGCGACCAGTGCGGCCACTTCCAGCTCCCGCCTCGTGAGCACCGACGGCTTCTCTGGGCTGGCAGTAGCCGGAACGGGAACTTCGTCGAGCGCGACATCAATCGCGTGCTCGACGGTCTCTACGGTCCAGTCCTTTCCTCGGGAATTGACCGGCAGGGGGCGGCGCAGCGCCGACTCCACCCGTTCTCGCGCCCGAACACTGTCGCGACGGATATGCGGTCCGAACGCCGCGATTGAGGTGCCCAGCCCGTCCCACGCAGACTGGGCCGAGTTGAACAAGTCCGCAGCACGGCGGTTCTCCCGCCGCCGCTCGGCGCACCAGGCCAACACCTCGAGCGACAGCGCTGTGCAGATGCGATCCATGAGGTCCCGTTGGGCGCGCAGTGCAGCGCGGGCGCGCTCAGTCGCTGCGTCGAGATCGTCCAGGTGAAAGTAGGCGACACTGCTAACCCACGAAGTGTAGGCATTCACCCACCGTTCGCCGTATTGCCCAGCCTGTGCTGTCAAATCGGCGCACGTCTTCAGCCCGTCGTCAGGACGGCCGTCATAGATTTGGGCGATCGCGAGTTGCATCATTGCGATCAGTGTCGCCGCGGGGTCCCCTGTCCGACGGTGACCTTCGATGGCCTGCGCGAAGTGGTCGATAGCCTCTGACGTGTGACCGGAGAACAGTGCTCGTAGGCCGGTGAAGTGGTCACAGTGCGCAAGCAGGACGGCGTTGCTGGTACGTTCACCGATGTCGCGGCACTCCCGCAGACATGCCGCCGCGCCCTCTCGGTCCCCCTGAAGGAGAGCGACCCAAGCCGTCACCCACAACACGTCGCCGCGCGCGGAAGACTCGTCACCTAGAGCTGCGCTGACGCGATCCAACCAACCGCGCGCTCCGTCGAGATCGCCGTCTGCGATCCAGTGGTATCGCAGCGCAACCACCAGTTCGGCAGCGGGAGTCAAGTCGCGAATTTGGATAGACCAGTCGACGGCAGCAATCAAATTGTCGTGCTCAGTGCGCCAGCGGGCTGCGAGCTCGGACTGGCCCGCCCCGAACCACGACGCCGGTTCCGCTGCTTGCGCGGCCATCCCCAGGAAATAGTCTCGGTGCCGTCGCCGCACTTGTTCCGCCTCACCGGATTCGACGAGCCGGAGCGACCCGTACTCACGCAGAGTCGTCAATTGTCGATAACGTACGGTCCGACCGGACTCGACGACATCGACGACCGACTTGGCGACAAGACAATCCATCAAATCCAGAATTTGATCACGGGGCAGGTCGCCGAACCCGCAGATTGCCTCGACTGCATCGATGTCGAACCGGCCAGGGAACACCGCTAGCCGAGCCCACAAACGTCGCTCTGGCTCCGAACACAGATCGAAGCTCCACTGAATGACGGTACGCAGGGTTTTCTGGCGTGGAACCACATTTCGACCGCCCATGGTCAGCAACCCAAAACGTCGATTCAACCGTTCGACCACCTGAGCAGCAGAAAGAGAACGCAATCGCGCAGCGGCGAGCTCTATCGCCAACGGAATGCCATCTAGGTCGGTGCATAGCTTCGCGACGTCGTCGGCATTGCTGTCGGTGAGTTCGAAATGGGGGGCGACGGCCCGAGCACGATCCACAAGCAGCGCCACTGCGTCATGTGTGGCGATATCAATGACCGTTCCGCCGGCTACCACTCCCGGGGTGTCGAGCGGCGGGACGAAATAACAGTGTTCGCCGCTGACGCCCAGCGGCTCGCGACTTGTCGCTAGCACGCGGACGTCGGGGGCAACGTCCATCATTGCTGTGACGAGATCCGCAAGAATATCGAGCAGATGCTCACAATTGTCCAGAACTACAAGCGCGTGACGCTCGCGAAGGTGGCCGAGGAGTTGAGCTCGAGGATCCCCGCCGGGCGATACGCGGAGAGACATCGCCGCAGCCGCCGTCGCGACGACGGACTCACAACGGCGAACGGACGACAGGTCGACCCAATACACCCGGTCCTGGAACGACCGTGAGAGCCGGTCGGCTATCTCCGCCGCCAACCGTGTCTTTCCGACCCCACCAGGCCCGAGGAGAGTTACGAGTCGCGCCTGCTCGAGGAGGCGACGTACCCCGGACATCTCGTCGCGCCGGCCGATGAAAGAGGTCGCGGCATGAAGCCGCAGTATTTCCGTCATCGACCGACAACTCCTTCCGCCGAAAGGCCGGCCACCCGACTGTACGTGACGGCTAGTGACCTGGAACACAGGTGCTATGGGGGTGTTCTCCCCCCTGTGGTCTCGACTTGCCGCGGGGATCGTATTGGGAGGAGCCGGCGCGGTCCCGCTTAGGGTCACCGCGAGCGGCGCCACCGACCGAACTAGGAGGACGTCCCGATGACGACAGCAACAGCAACACCGTTGAGCCCTGCGGACCGTGGCATCGACGCAGACAGACTCGCTCGATTGCCAGCTGCGATCCACGCCGACGTCGCCGCCGCTAAATTCGACGGCGCCGTCGTGCTCGTGGCCAGGCACGGCGACATAGTGCTGCACGAGGCGATCGGTTACGCGGACCGCGCGACGAACCGGGCGCTCGAAACTAACTCCGTGTTCACGACATTCTCGATTCTGAAGCAGCCCACGAATGCGACACTGCTCCAGAAGATCGACCGCGGTGATATCGCATTCACAACCCAGGTGCGCGAAGTAATCCCGGAGTACGCACAGAAAGGCAAAGGAGCCACCACCGTCGCAGATCTGCTCCTGCATAAAGCCGGGCTGCCGCACTTCCCCCCGCTGCCTGTCGAACAGATCGGGGACATCCAGGCGGTCACCGCAGCGGCGTGCCGACTCGCACCGCAGGCCGTACCCGGCACGTCGATCAGCTACTCGGCAATGCTTGGACACAGCGTCCTCGCCGAGATCGTCCGACGCATCGACGGAGGACATCGATCATTCGGCCAGATCATGACCGAGGATTTATTCGTTCCCTTGGGTATGCACGACACCAGCTTCGGAAGCCGCGCCGATCTGGTGGACCGCGCCGTGCCCGTCGTGTCGCGTGATCGCCGACCGGGACTCTTCGACGCGGAGATGCTCGAAGGACTCGGCGCAATGATGAGCGAAACCTTTGAGCTGCCCGCCGGTGGGGCGTGGACGACGGCATCGGACTGGTTCCGGTTCGCCGAGGCGTGCCGGCGGGGCGGTGAGCTCGACGGAGTGCGAGTCTTGAGCCCCGCAGTACTTCGTCTTGCCAGGACGATTGCGACGGGTGATCTACCGAACAGCCTGTGGGACTACTCCCGCGAGATGCGCGGGTGGCACGAGTTCCCGGCGTACCTCGGCCCTGGTTTTTACTTGCGCGGCGAGGGAATCTTTCCTGCTGCGTTCGGCACGCTCGCGTCCCCGAGCACTTTCGGGGGCATCGGCGCCGGTTCGAACTGCTTCTGGATCGACCCGGACACCGACCTCACCTACGTCTTCCTGTCGGCGGGCCTTATGGAGGACTCTTACAGCTGGGAGAGGCATCAGCGCTACGCAGACCTGGTGCATTCCGCGGTAATCCGATGACACTGACTGTCCAGATTGACCGTGCGCGCGCAGGTGTGGGCGCCTCCGGATCTACAGCTTACGTGGAGCAGGGCACGGCTGGATCCGTGGAACGAACTGGATCGCGGAGGCCCCCGTGCCCACCCCGCGACCCGTAGATCGGTGAGGTCGATCAAGTGATCCCACTGCGCTGAATGAAACCCGGGCCCCTAGAAGGCGTGAGCGCGTCCGACGCGGAGTTCACGGTGTGCCCCGCACCCCGACCCGCTGTAAGGCAGGTGCTTTCAACTCATGCTAAGCGGTCGACCAGCTGGCTCGACGGTGCGTCCGCGGTGCGGATCAGCGTCCTCACAGATCGCTTGCTTGGGATCATGCTGGACCTTCGTCGATCTTGGCGAGCACGATGTCGAACCGCACGCTCGACCATGCTCCGTCGACCTGCCGTCCGTCCGGTGTGAGTTCATCGGCCGCATGTTCGGCGAAGTCCTTCACTAAAGACTCCTTTACGCCGAAGACGCTGTCGTGGTCGAGGAGGTCGTCACCGCGGACGAAGATGTGGGTGACCAAGCGACGGTGGCCGTCGGCGGTGACCATGAAATGCAGGTGAGAGGCGCGATACGGCGACCGGCCCACAGCCTGTAGCATCCGGCCGACCGGCCCGTCGTCGGGGATCGGGTAGGGCGTCGGGGTAATTGCCCAAAACCGGTAGGAGCCGTCGTCGCCGGAGAAGAGGTGTGCCCGCCCCGCGACACGGCCGTCGTCGTGCTGAACGTCGTACAAGCCGTCGCCGTCGGCCTCCCACACTTCCAACCGGGCGCCCGAGACCGGTACGCCGTCGGTGTTCGTGACGGTTCCCTCGACCCAGCACGGCTGCCCCGGGGCACCGAACGCCATGTCGTCGCCGTGCTCGATGCGCGGCGCGCGCTGAACGAAGAAGGGACCGAACACCGTCGCCTCGGTGGCGTCGCCGCGCACCTCGTTGTTGATGGCAACGGTCTGCATCGACGCACCGAGGGTGTCTGAGAGCAGCACGAACTCCTGTCGTTCGTCATTGGTGATGTGCCCGACCTCAGTGAGGAACGCTATCGCCTGCTCCCACTCCTCCTCGGTGAGTCGCACGTCGCGCAGGAATGCGTGCAGGTGGCGCGCCAGCGACGTCATGACGTGGCGCAGTCGCGGGTTCGCACAGCCGTCGAAGGACCGCAGCACACGCTCGGTGACGTCTTCCTCTACGTCGCGCTGCTCGTCGGAAATCGGCGGGTCGTCATCGGTGCTCACAGCTTGTCTCCTTCGTAGGCCGCTCGCAGCAAAGTTGTCAATGAGATCTCGGTGACCGGCGTCGGGTAGTCGGCGGGGATCGCCGCGAGTACGCGCAGGACTCAGGCATCCTGAGGTCTTCCAGCGCGGTTAGCGGACACCCGTGTGCAGGTCCGTCAGGCCCGCGACGGCGTCCTCGGTTCCGAGCGCCCGCGCGACGCGAGCCGAGGCGTCCGGTGCGATCGTCGCGTTGAACGCCAGGACGTGCGGCAGAACGACGGCGTGCGGTAGGTCGAACACGCAGCACCCGACGGTCCAATCTCGTCATTTTCGCGCCGTCCTCGGTCAGCCCCCCCACGTCGATCGCCGCGCTGCCCGAGAAGGTGGTTGGGTCCGCGACGACGGGTACACCGCTGATCAGGGCGACCGCCTCCGCGCACGCCGCGCCACCTTGACCGGGATATGCAAGACGACCTCGGTGTGGCGCGCAACGTCGGGTAGGTCGGCGATAATTGCGTCGACCCTGGGCGGCGACGCGGTCGAACGCGATGACCAGCACCCGCCGGGCGCCGAGCGTGGCCACCTTCGCATTCAACGCCGACAATGCGTGACCGGCTGCGAACACGACGCGCTGCGGCAGCGTCTCGTGAAAGAATGCGTCAGTCACATCCGCACCGTTCGATTTGCGGTTGGTGCAGATCGGCATCAACGAACGGTTTCACAGCTATGCGCGTTCGATACGCGGATGCCTATCGGTCTGTAAAGCCGAGTGTGGCCGGCGTGGCTACCCGCGGTGGTCTACCCGGCCAGCGGGCCGACCGTTGGGTGCACGGTGGTGTCGGGACGAACGAGGGCTCGCCATCCAGCAACGATGCGTAGTCGATCGCGGCGAAATCTTCGGCCAGAGATGATGCCGGGCAATGCGCAGCATGTCCTGAGGTGTCAACCGTCGTCATGTGGTCTCCTAACTTCATCGCGACACTGCCGCGATCGGGGCGCTGTCTTGCACTACGGCAGGCGCTGAGCGACGCACCGCACCGCTCCGCAGCTCAAAGATGGGCCGCGGGCGGTCGCGGTATTCGGCTCATGAAGGACCGAAGTAGCTGACGTCGTCGTTGCCGATCAGGTCTGGAACCGTCCACCCATCGAGGTCGTACTCGGCGAGACACTTCTCGGCGAGCCCGGTCATCTGCTCGACTCCACCGCGGTTCTGTGCGGCAAAGAGCAGCTCGGCTTTCACGTTCTCGTGGTTGCCCGAGTAATTGCGTTCGTACAACTCGTGGCGGCCACCGAACTCCGAGCCGATCGAGTCCCACAGCGCCTTCATGACCTTCACGCGGTCGACCGCTGAGATCCCGTTCGACCCGCGGACGTACCTGTCCAGGTACGGCCGGACGACCGGACTCTGGAAGTCCGCGGCGCTGGAGGGCAGGTAGATCAGACCCGACGCGACATCCTGTTCGATGATTTCTTTTATCCGCGGGTACCCCTGCATCATGAACATGCGGTAGGTGAGCCCGTACTCGAGCTTCGGGATCACGGTGTCGCCGATCCATGGCTCGGGGTTATGTGCCATCGCATCGGTGATAGTCCAGAACAGGTTCCGCCAGCCGATCACCTCGCCGACGCGGGTCTGCACGCCACGGAAGCTGGACGCACCCGTGGTCTCGAGGGCCTTCATCAGCAAGCCGGCGAGGAAGTCGAGCTTTACCGCGAGTCGGGTGCAGCCCTGGAAGGTGAACCGCGGCAGGAAGCCCGATTGCGGGAAGAATGCGTTGATTCGGTCTACATCGCCGTACATGAAGACGTTTTCCCAGGGTACCAACACCTTGTCGAAGACAAAGATGGTGTCGTTCTCGTCCATCCGACTCGACAGCGGATAGTCGAACGGAGTGCCCATCACTGCGGCCTGTTCGGTATAGGACGTCCGACAGATGAGCTTCACGCCGGGCGCGTCCATTGGCACCGTGCAGATGAGCGCGAACTGCTTCTTCTTGATCGGCAGCCCGTAGTGCGCGATGAAGTTGTAGTTGGTGATCGCTGATCCCGTGGCGACTACTTTGGCACCCGAGACGACGAGGCCGGCGTCGGTCTCTTTCTCCACCTTCATGTAAACGTCGCCGACCTCGTCCGGCGGGAGGTCGCGGTCGACCGGCGGGTTGATGATTGCGTGGTTCCAGTACAAGACCTTCTCCTGCGACTCGCGGTACCAGCGCTCGGCGTTGGCCTCGAAGGGTGCGTACAGGTCCTTGTTCGCGTGCAGCGTCCCCAGGAAACTTGCCTTGTAGTCAGGGCTGCGGCCCATCCAGCCGTAGGTCATCCGCGCCCACTCGGCGATGGCGTCGCGTTCTTTGACCAGGTCCGCCGAGCTCGTCGGCGCCTTGAAGAACGGCATGGTGACACCGCCGTTACCTGTGT
Source organism: Rhodococcus sp. SORGH_AS_0301 (assembly GCF_030818285.1). Taxonomy (NCBI): domain Bacteria; kingdom Bacillati; phylum Actinomycetota; class Actinomycetes; order Mycobacteriales; family Nocardiaceae; genus Rhodococcus; species Rhodococcus sp. SORGH_AS_0301. Next base: position 76,310 of record NZ_JAUTAC010000001.1, on the reverse strand, counting down.
CGGTCGGAGCGGTGACCTTGTCGCGTGTTTCCGGGTCGTGCATTGCGTCGTAAAGACGGGCGGTCATGCGAACCGGATTACGGAACGCTGGATGAGTCGTCACATCCTTCACACGTTCACCCCGGAGCCAGATTTCGCGGTCGTCTCGCAAGGATTCGATGTACTCCGAACCGGTCATCGGCCGAGTGGCGAAGGTCTTCGCAGCCAGGCTTTCCGCATCAACGACGGGGTTCTCCGTCAGCAACGGCGTCTTGGTCGGGTCGGTCTCGCGGGTTTCGACTGTGGTCATGGTTGCCTCTCTGTTCAAGCCTCGGTCACGCTCGGATAGCGTCCGGGATCGTTGTGTGGACGGGGACGAAAGAAGTCTTCGCGTCGAACCATCCGGTGATGGGGTCGTCGGAACACCCGTCCCAAGCGTTGCGCGCCGCAACGGACGACAGTCCGTGAAAGCTGCTGCTGTGGTACAGCAACGGTTCACCCTTACCCACCCGGGTCTCCACGATCTCCCCGATGAAGATGCGGTGATCGCCGCCGTCGTAGGTCTGCCACGGTCGACAGATAACCGTCGCGAGCGACGTGGCGAGGTATGGGGCCGTCTCACCCTCCACCAACACCGGCTCCGGGACCTGCGGTCGGCCGGCAAAGTGCATCGCCGTGTCAATCTGGCAGTCGGCCAGAAAGTTGACCGCGAACGGACGGCCATCGAGGAAGGAGCAGGCGCGCGATTTCTTGGTCAGCGTCACCTGGCACAAGTAAGGATCGTGCGAGACAGCGGTGAATGCGGTGACCGTGCACCCGTGAGGCTGTCCCTCGGCGTTCAAGCAGCTGACCACCGTGACGCCGCTGGCGTAGCGACTGAAGACGTCGTGCAGTGTCATCGCGGCGGTCACAACGCTACTGCCGCCGACGAGTGCCGGTCGCACTCTGACATTTCGATGGTCGCTCCCATGATCTGCTCCTTCGATCGAACGGTGGACGCCAGGACCGCGCAGCGTGCCCACCCGAGATCACCGACAATGGCCTGGGTCACACCGGGCCGTCGCGGGGCGGATCACCCCCATCGGTACCTGTGTTCGCTTTCATAGGCCTACGGGGTATGTGATTTCGCATAGGTTGCGAGGGCCGACGAAGGAGGGTGGTCCGGAGCCTGATGACCCACAGACAGTCGCTGACGACTTTTATCGGACGCCGACGAGAGATCAACCACGCCCGTGCGCGCATGCAAGAGTCCCGCCTGGTGACCTTGGTGGGACCTGGTGGGGTCGGCAAAACGCGCATGGCCGAAGAGATTGCGTCCCGTTCCGCACGCGCGTTCCGCGATTCCGCCTTATGGGTCGATCTCGCGGCAGTCCGCGATCCAGAGGCCCTACCCGCGGCGGCCGCCGCGGCGCTGGGGGTGACCGACCAGTCCAACCGCGCCGTCATCGCCCGGATCGCCGACCACCTACGAGACCGCAGCATGATGATAGTGCTGGACAACTGCGAACATCTGCTCGAAGCGGCTTCCGACTTCGTCTCGACAGTGCTCGACAATGACCCCGGGGTCCGTGTTCTCGCGACGAGCCGCGAACGCCTGGGCGTCGGCGGGGAGGTCATCTTCGAAGTACCACCTCTGACCACCCCGGAGACGGCCATCGGTCGCCGCGCTGGGGACCTCGCGACCTACGAGTCGGTCACGCTGCTGGTCGAACGTGCCCACGCGGTGGTCCCCAACTTCGTGATGACCGACGAGAACGCACCCGCAGTGGCACAGCTGTGCATTCAGTTGGACGGGATTCCGCTCGCGATCGAGCTGGCCGCCGTCCGGCTTCGATCGTTGTCACCCGAACAGTTGGTCCAACGTCTTGATGACCGTTTCGCCCTTCTGTCAACTGGCAGCCGCACAGATCTTCCCAGGCAGCAGACGCTGCGCGCGCTCATCGACTGGAGCTACGACCTGTGCTCGACCGAGGAGCGCAAACTCTGGTCCCGGCTCTCGGTGTTCCCCGGTGGATTCGATCTCGATGCGGCCGAAGCCATCTGCAGCGATCAGGACGACGCTCGCCAGGTCGTCGACGTCCTCGACCAACTCGTGGCCAAGTCGCTCGTCCGGGTCGACCGCAGCGGTTCCTCTCTACGATTCTCACAACTGATGACCGTCCGCGAGTACGGCCATGAGCTCCTCGACACCAGCGGCGAGAAAGAGGCCGTCCTACGGGGCCATCGCGACCACTACCTCTCGCGCGCCGAGGACTATGCCGCGGACTGGTTCAGCCCCCGTCAATCGCTGCTTCTCGCTCGATGGCGGACCGACCACGCCAATTTCATCGCTGCACTCGACTGGTCCCTACGGGAAAGGCATCTAGACGAGGCGGCTCGGTTCGCAGTCGCTCTGCGGTATCACTGGATCGCCGGTGGCAATCTCGCCGACGGGCGCATCCGCCTTGAACGTCTGCTCGACCGGCTCCCGGTCACCGATGTTGCGCGTGGGAACGTCCTGTGGGTCGCCGCATGGACGGCTCTGATCCAAGGGGATCGTGCGGGTGCCGCTCAACACCTGGACGCCTGCAACACCACCGCACGGCGCGAGGATGACCGTCGCCTCCAGGCCCACCACGACCATTGGGCGGCGCTCCATGCCCTGTTCAGCGGCCGTCTCGGCGACGCAATCCCCTTGTTCAACCGCGCGGTTGAGGTCCATGGCGAGTTCGGTGACTCGGCGGCCACCTTGACCGCCCAGTTCCAGCTCGGAATGGCGCATGTGTATGCCGGAGATTTCGAGTCCGCACTAGCGACCTCGTCCGACGTCGTGGACGTCGCCGATACGTACGGCGAGCAGTGGAACAAGGCGTACGCCCTGTGGGTGTCGAGTATCGCCCACTACCACCGCGGCGACCTCGACGCCGCTAAGACAGCAGCCCAGCGAGCCCTCCGCATCCAGCGGGACTTCCAAGACAAGATTTGCACTGCCTTGTCTATCGAGCTTCTTGCGTGGGTGGCCAGTGCAGAGAACAAAAAGGCAAGAGCCACCGAACTGTTCACTGCCGCCGGCACTGTGTGGTCGCTCCTCGGGACGTCGGTCTCCGCATTCGGACCGCACATCCAGGCCGACTCCGACGAAGCCTTTAGGCGCCTCCGACGGACGGCTCCGGCGGCAACGGGGCACGACTCGGAGGGCCCGTCGTCTCGTATGACCATCGGCGATGCGGTGGACCTAGCGCTCGAGATTGCGGCTCCGACCGTGCCCGCGGATGCCGAACGCGGCACTCACCTCCTCACGTCTCGCGAACTGGAGGTGGCCGAACTCGTTGCCCAAGGGCTGAGCAACCGGGTGATCGCCGAAAAGCTCGTGGTGTCACGACGCACCGTTGACGGCCACGTCGAGCGGATCCTCAATAAGCTCGGCGTCAATTCGCGCACTCAGGTGGTGGCCTGGCTCAGCGCGAGAAATTGCCGCAATTAGGAGGTGGCCGAGGTCCTCCTATGGCTTCGTCGAGACGAAGTTCCTTCGTTTTCGACGCTGTCGGTCGACGGTGGTGCGACCTCGATCGCTAGATCGTACGACCCGGACTGAGCCCGCGACCCCGGCGACGCGGGGCGTTGGGCGATCCGGGATGTACAGGCGCTCCCGGAGCTACCCCTGGCGAGGCATCGTCTGCGCGCCGGTATTTCGGCTGAGTCCACCAAGCGCCATTCAGACGTCAACCGTTTACCAGCAACGCCGTTGAAGCGCTCTGTCGCTACTTGCATTCGCTCTAAGCCATGTCACGATCATGCGCCACGCCGGCGCGACACATCCGTATGCGCCAGCGGTGAAGTCCGAGAACAACTGATTACTGAGTATGCGGTCCGCCCACGATGTCGGCGACATCGATAGTGGTCCAATGCCGTTCGGCCAGAACGCGGGTCAAGGTACGCCTCGCGGACACCGGCAATTCGAAGGACTGTCGGCTCCTCCGTTGTCCGCAAGCTCATCGACGGGTTCGTTTGCCGGTTCGACAACTCTGGGGTTTCGAGCGCTCATCTCCCGATCGAGCGAGCACCCCTACACCGCCTCAGGTTGATCGTTCTGCAGTCGACCCCCGATCACCCCATCCTTCCGAACGGGTGAGGACGGGGGCATTCCTACGCCTGTCCGCGCGTGTGATACGGATCACCGTAGTGGGTGTCTGAAGCTGCAACCACGAGGGAGACTCCATGTTCGATACGCTCAAATCGACTGCCGACGTCGACGTCATTGTTGTCGGTGCCGGTTTCGCCGGCATCTATGCGATGCACAAGTTCCGCGACCTCATGGGGTTACGCGTTCACGGTTTCGACGCGGCTGCAGACGTCGGCGGCACCTGGTACTGGAACCGATACCCCGGCGCTCGAGTCGACATCGAGAGCGTTCATTACTCGTACTCGTTCGACGAGGAACTCCAGCAGGAGTGGCATTGGTCCGAGCGATTCCCGGCGCAACCGGAAATCCTTCAGTACCTGAACCATGTCGCCGACCGACACGACGTCCGCAAGGACTTTACGTTCGGCGTCCGTGTCGACGCTGTTACCTGGGACGACTCTGCAAGCGTGTGGCGGGTCGCCACCGATGATGGGAAGACCACCACGGCACGCTACTTCGTCTCCGGTGGTGGAACGCTGTCGGTTCCCAAGATCCCCGACTTCCCCGGTGTGGAGACATTCGCCGGCCAGACCCTGCTGACCGGCAACTGGCGCGAACCGGTGGATCTCGGTGGCAGGCGAGTCGGTCTGATCGGCACGGGCTCCAGCGGCATCCAGGCCATCAGCGAGATCGCGAAGGAAGCCGCCAGTCTCACCGTCTTCCAGCGGACGGCCAACTACGCCACGCCCATCGGTAACTACCCGACCGACCCCCAGGAGGAACGCGCCGAGAAGGCGCGATATGACGAGCTCCGGGCGGCGTCTCGCAATCACTTCCTCGGTGTCCCCTACAACGAGGTGCAACCCTCGGCTGTCAAGGCCACACCCGAAGAGCGACGCGCGTTGTTTGATGACAGATGGAACCGCGGTGGTTTCCGTCTGTTCATTGACAGCTACAGCGACATCCTCAGCGACAAGGCCGCGAACGACACCGTGGCCGAGTACATCCGTGGTCGCATCCGTGAGCGTGTTCAGGACCCGATGACCGCGGAAATGCTCTGTCCGACCTCATACCCCTACGGCACAAAGCGTCCCCCACTGGAGACCGACTACTACGAGGCGTTCAACCGAGAAACGGTCACGCTGGTGGACGTCGCCTTGAACCCCATCGACGCAGTCGTTCCCGAGGGCGTGCGTCTCAAGGACGGCTCCGTCCACGAAATCGACGTCCTCGTGCTCGCGACCGGGTTCGACGCGTGCACCGGGCCGTTGCTCGCCATGAACATCACGGGCCGCGACGGCGTTCGGCTGGCCGACGAGTGGGCCGACGGTCCGCAGACCTACCTCGGCCTAACGGTGCACCACTTTCCCAACCTGTTTATGGTTACCGGGCCGCAGAGCCCGTCGGTTTTGTACAACATGCCGCTGGCTATCGAGGACCACATCGACCTCATCGGCGACACGATTGAGTACATGTTCGAGCACGGTCACGCCGTGATCGAGCCCACGTCGAAGGCCCAGGCGCAGTGGGTCGACGAGACGAACCGCATCAGCGAGATGACCCTGCTCCCGCTCTCCGCCAGCTCCTGGTACATGGGCGCCAACATCCCCGGCAAGCCGCGTCGGGTGCTCGTCTACCTCGGCGGAGCACCTCGATACCGCGCCATCTGTGACAACGTTCAAGAGAACGACTACCGCGGCTTTGCGTTCGCTCCCGACTCCGCCTCGGTGGCCACCGCCCGCGCGTCGCAGGAGCTCGATCCCTGCTTCATGTTTATCGTCCAGGCCCTGAAAGCGCAGGATTTCGCCGGGTTCCGGGCCGCGGGAGTAGAGGCGTCCCGCGCGGTCGTCGACTCGTTCGTCGAGATGCAGGCGCCGGCCAGGAAGGTCGCATCCGTAACCGAGCACGCCTACGGCGACGACCCGTCACAGCGGCTCCGCGTCTACACACCGGTGGGTGCCGATACGCAGCCATTGCCGGTCATCGTCCACCTGCACGGTGGTGGTTTCGTCGGCGGCGGACTCGACGTGGCGGACGAGCCCGTCCGCGACCTCGCGGACCGCGCCAAGGCGGTCGTAATCTCGGCCACCTACCGACGGGCACCTGACGCCCACTTCCCAGCGGCCCACGACGACGGTTATGCGGCGTTCCGCTGGGCGGTGAACCACGCCGGCGAGTTCGGGGGGGATCCGACACGGGTTGCCCTGGCCGGTGATTCCGCGGGTGCCAACCTTGCAGCGGGCGCAGCTCTGCGGGCCCGTGAGGACGGCATCGCCCTCGCGGCCCTGCTACTCGTCTACCCACTGGTGAACGCGACGATCGAAACCGCGTCCCGCGCCGAGTTTGCATCGGGATACGTGATCGAGCTCGACGACCTCACCTGGTTCGGCGAGCAGTACGCCTCCTCGCCGTCGGATCTTGACGACGTGCGCCTCGCGCTCGATGCGGCTGACCTCAGCGGGCTGCCTCCGACGTTGGTGATTACCAACGAGTGCGACCCGCTGCGCGACGAAGCCGAACTCCTCGCCGCAAAAGTGCGGGAGGCCGGTGTCGAGGCAAACCACATCCGCTTTGACGGACTCGCGCACGGTGCGTTCTGGATGTCGGCGGCGGTATTCAGGTGCGGCGATCAGCGTGAGGCGGCCGGCTCGTTCCTGGGCGCTCATCTCGGTAAGCCGAGCCGCATTTCCGTAAGCTGACATTCCGTGTCCGGGTTCACGCCCGGAAGCGATCGACTCCCCGTCACCTTACGTTGCCGGGGAGTCGATCGGTCTCTCGACCCGTTGCAGTTTGACCTGCACATCGATGGGCGCGGCCTCACTCGTTGAGCAGTCGCACCGCCGTCGAGGACCAGCATCTGGCCGTTCACGTGGTCCGACGAGGCCGAAGACAATAACCGCAGGACTCCGAATACCCTCCGCATAAGCGACCCGTCCAATGGCGCGATGGCGGTGCTACCGAACGAATTCTGGATTATCGTAGGTGCCGCCGACCAAGCAGGTCCGGTGAAAGCCCGAGCAGATGGCATTGATCTGGACCCGTTCGCACACCAGGACAGCGACATGATCTTTAGTGCCATTTCGATAGAGGACACTCGTTGCCGTAATGGGATTATGTCAACAAAATGGCCCAGAAGCGTAGCGAGACAGCGCAAGGACGGCGACGCAGGCGAGTACGCCGACACCACGGCTCGTGGCCCGTACTACCCGAACGCGTACCGCTTCTTTGCCGACTTCCTCGCCCCCGCGTACCGCCGCAGACCATCGACCACCCGGCGATGCGGTGGCGCCCCAGCTTGTTCCTGCACCTCGAAGCCCGCGCCCACGTGGACGCACTCTGGCGGGCATGGGAATCTGCAGACATACCTTCAGGGCGTCCGTGGGCTCGTGACGGACGGTGCTGCGGGCGCGTCGGACGATCTGCGGGCGTACCGGAAACCCGGTACGTCCGCAGATCACCCAAAACTACTCATTCGTTGCGGCCGCCGATTCCGGTCGAACCGTCGCTGGACGGTTTCGGTATCAGACCCACGGAGTTCGACCCCAGTTCGCTTCGCCAGGTGTCGCCGCTAGTCATCTCCGCCAGCCGTTCGCCACGGCTGACGGGTGGTGGGCGAGTGGAGTCACCTCGATGGTCATGTACGGGAACAGGGGTAGATTCCAGAGGATCTCGTGGAGCCTCTCGTTGTCGCGGACGTCGAAGACGCTGAGGTTGGAGTACTGCCCCACCAGCCGCCAGATGTGCACCCATTCGCCGCCGCGTTGCAGCTCCTGCGAGTACGCCTTCTCCCGCGCGAGAGTGTCCGTTCGGACATCGGGGTCGAGGTCGAGGGGGATGTCCACCTGCATGGTTACTGCGAACAGCATGGCCTCAGGCCTTCTGCACCGAGGGCGTCGAGTCGAGAACAAAGTCGTAGGTCACTTCCTGGCCGCCGTCGACGTCTCGGGGGTCGAGGATCAGTTCGGGCTTGACGGCGTCGGCGACGTCGTCGTCGTTGTGCGCATCGCCGGGGAAGTAGAGCTGGGTGGTGATCTGTTGGTGTCCGGACGCGGCGACTTTGAGGTGCAGGTGTGCGGGGCGCCACGGGTGCCAGCCGGCCGCAGAGATGAGTTTGCCGCAGGCACCGTCGGTGGGGATCTGGTACGGGGCAGGCTTCATCGTGCGGATGCGGAAGTGTCCGTCCGTATCCGAGGTGACGGTGCCGCGTAGGTTCCACTCGGGGATGCCGGGAGCGAACTGGGAGTAGAAGCCATCGGAGTCGGCGTGCCAGATCTCGATGACCGCGCCGCCGAGCCCCTGCCCCGCGGTGTCGGTGACCTGTCCCTGGAACAGCAGCGGAGTGCCCTGCTCACCCTCACGGGTGGGCAGGACCGCGTCGTGGCCGAGTTCGGGGGCAGCGGGGACGTAGTACGGGCCCTCGATGGTGCCCTTGCTGCCCTCGCGGGTCTCGCTGGCGACCTCCTCCACGACGTGCTCGACCCACACGTCGAGGAAGAGCGGCCATTCACCGTCCCGGCCGACGTCGATGAGCCACGCCTTGAGGGCGTTGTACTCGTCGTAGGTCACGCCGTGTTCGCGGATGGTGTCGTGCACGGCGCCGAGAACCTGGCGAGCGAGTGTGCTGACACGCTCGGGGGGCGTCGATGCTGCGAACTGCTTGTCGGAGGTGAAGCGCTGGGTCGCGTTGGCGCCGGATGCCGCGGCGGTGGCGGTGGCGGTCTCGGATGCGTGATCGATGGTCACGGGTGATTCTCCATTCTCGTGCGGGTGGTGCGGGCTGAGTCGAGTGGTGTGAGGGGCAGTTCAGGTGTCCTGCCGGTAGCGGTCGAGTTGGTCGGGGTCGATGTCGACTCCGATACCGGCGCCGGCGCGGACGGAGAGTTCTCCGTCGCGTATGGCGAGCGGTTCGGTGAGGAGGTCGTCGCTCATGTCGAGGAAGTTGGACAGTTCGCCGGCGCGTCGGGACGTGAGGTCGAAGGCGGCGCCGAACGCGACGGTGCACGCGGAGCCGAGTTGGCCGTCGATCTGGTTGCCCATGACGACCTCGAGGCCGAGACCCTCGCAGAGGTGGTGGGTTCGGCGTGCGCCGGTGAAGCCGGAGCGGGCGGTCTTGATGCTGACGGCGGTCGCGGAGCCACCGAGTACTTCGCGGGTGATCTCGGCGGGGGTGACCGCGGATTCGTCCGCGACGAACGGTACGTCGAGCTGGGAGACCAGCCATCGCCGACCGAGGACATCGTCTGCAGGACAGAGCTCTTCGGCGAGTGAGAGGTCGAGGTCGCGCATCTCGGCCATGGCGCGGGCGGACTCGGACGCAGTCCATCCGCGGTTGCCGTCGACATACAGTTCGACGTCGGGGCCGAGGTTCTCGCGCAGCGCGCGGACGACGGCGGTGTCGAGGGAGACGGGCCGACGGCCGACCTTGATCTTGAACACCTCGATGCCGTACTCGGCACGCATGCGGGTGGCTTCGTCGACCATGGCGGCGGGGGTGTCGAAGCCGAGCATGTGGCTCACGCGCAAGCGGTCGGTGTAGCCGCCGAGGAGGTCGGTGACCGGGAGGTCGAGGGTGCGTCCGAGCGCATCCCAGATCGCCATGTCGATCGCGGCTTTGGCGACGGGGTTGGCGACGGTGCGGGCGAGACGTGAGTGCACTACTTCGTGCTGGGTCAGTGTCAGGCCGACGACGGCGGGTGCGAAGAGAGTCTCGACGACGGCGACGATTCCGCGTTGGGTCTCGCCGTAGGTGAAGGGGCGCGGGGGAGCGTCGGCGATGCCGACGACGCCGTCGTCGGTGTGTACACGGATCAGAACATGCTCTGCCGCAGTGACTTCGCCACTGGCGAAGCGCAGCGGCTTGAGGTACGGGATGGAGTACGGAATCGCGTCGACGGCGACGATTTTCATGAGATGTCCTCCAGAACAGTGAGATCGGTGGATACGTCGGACGGCAGGATGCCCGCATCCTCGAGCGCCGAGATCAGAGAGGTCACCAGCGGGAGGGGCTTGCCGCGGCTCCACGCGAGTGCCAGATCGATCGTGTCGGCCCCGCTGACGTCTCGAAAGGCGACTCCGTCGAGTTTCATCGAGCGGACCGACTCCGGAACCAGTGCCACGCCCAGCCCCGCCGCAACGAGGGCGAGGAGAACCGAGGTATCGGGCGCCTCGTGTTCTCTCTTCGGGGCGAAGCCCGCGAGCCGGCAGCTCCTCAAGACGACCTCGTTGACTGCCGAGTGCGCGTCGGAATACATCACGAAGCTCTCGAAGGCAATGTCCAGGATTTCGAGTGCGGGCTCCTGGGCGAGTCGGTGATCCACCGGTAACGCGAGCACCATGGACTCGCGGGCGATGGTGCGCACCTCGAGGTCGTCTCCGGCCACCGGTGGCCGAAGAACCGCCAGGTCCAGTTCCTCTGACCGGAGACCCTCCACTTGTGCAGGTGTCAACAGGTCCCCGTGTATCTCCAGGACCACCTCGGGAAGTCGTTGACGCAGAGCGCGAGCGATGGCGGGCAGGCGGTCGAATGCGGCCGTCCCGGTGAATCCGATGCGCACCAGGCCGGTCCGTCCCTCCTCGATGCGCCGAACGCTCGTCACGCTGTCGTCCAGTCCGGCCAGCAGTCGGACGGTCTCGCGGTAGAAGTACTCACCCGCGGGGGTCAGGCTGACCTGCCGTGTGGTCCGGGCCAACAAGGTGACGCCCAGTTCGGTCTCGAGCTGCCGCACGGATTGGGAGAGGGCGGGTTGCGCGAGGAACAGTCTTCTCGCTGCCTGCCCGAAGTGGCGGGTCTCGGCGACGGCGACGAACTGCCGGAGGTGGCGCAGCTCCATGGGTCGACTCCGATCTGGGTGATTGAGTGATCCACACCACGGTAGGTCGTGAAAACATTTCCTACAAAGACTCGATTCCGCCCTATTGATAAGCAGCAGCGATCAATGGACGTCCTAACCGATACTGGGTCTTGACCTGGTGTGACGAGCGACACGCACTGTCACAGTCGAGGGAACCCCAACGTCCGGAGGACTCGATGACCGAAATGCTCGACCATGTGCGGGACCAGGTGGCCGCGGCTGTGGTGGACGACGCCGACGCCGGCATCTACCGCGCCAACCGCACCATCTTCACCGACGAGGAGATCTTCGAACTCGAGATGAAGAACATCTTCGAGGGCAACTGGATCTACCTCGCGCACGAGTCGCAGATCCCGAACAACGGCGACTACTTCACCGTCCACATGGGCCGTCAACCGGTGGTGATAACGCGTGACAAGGACGGTGAGCTGCACTTGCTCATCAACGCGTGCGCTCATCGCGGCGCTATGCTCTGTCGTCGCAAGACCGACAATCGACCCACCCTCACGTGTCCGTTCCACGGGTGGACCTTCCGTAACGACGGAACGCTGCTCAAGGTCAAGGACCCCGAGGGCGCCGGCTACCCGGACACCTTCGATGTCGACGGCTCGCACAACCTGACGAAAGTTCCTCGGTTCGGCAACTACCGCGGCTTCCTGTTCGGCAGTCTGAATCCGGACGTCTCGACACTCGAGGAGCACCTGGGTGACACGACGAAGGTGATCGACATGCTCGTCGATCAGTCACCCGACGGTCTGGAGGTGCTGAGAGGATCGTCCACCTACACCTACGACGGCAACTGGAAGGTGCAGGCGGAGAACGGTGCCGACGGCTACCACGTCAGCGCCGTGCACTGGAACTACGCCGCGACGACGTCGCGGCGCAACAACGGGGAGTCGAAGAACACCACCAAGGCACTCGACGCCGGCGGCTGGGGCAAGTCCGGCGGCGGCTACTGGTCGTACCCCAACGGCCATCTCTGCCTGTGGACCTGGGCGGCCAATCCGCAGGACCGTCCGCTGTGGGATCAGATGGATGCGCTCAAGGAGAAGTACGGAGATGCCAAGGGCGAGTTCATGGTCAAGGGCTCCCGCAACCTGTGCCTCTACCCCAACGTGTATCTGATGGATCAGTTCAGCACGCAGATCCGGCACTTCCGCCCGATCGCGCCGAACAAGACCGAGGTCACCATCTACTGCATCGCTCCGAAGGGTGAGAGCAAGCAGGCCCGATCGCACCGCATCCGGCAGTACGAGGACTTCTTCAATGCCTCCGGAATGGCCACCCCGGACGATCTCGAGGAGTTCCGGTCCTGCCAACTCACGTTCCAGGCCACGAATGCGCCGTGGAACGACATGAGCCGAGGCGCCGAGCACTGGCTCACCGGTCCGGACCCGGTGGCCGAGGCGTTGGACATGCACGGCGTGGTCTCGGCCGGTGTGAAGAACGAGGACGAGGGTCTCTTCAACGTCCAGCACGGCTACTGGCGCACCACGATGCTCGCCGCCATCGACCGCGCATCGACGACCGAGGAGAAGTGACGATGACCTTCACCGAGACTCGGATCACGCAGACGGCGATCGAACAGTTCCTGTATCGCGAGGCCCGCTACCTCGACGACCGTGAGTTCGAGAAGTGGCTCACGTGCTACGCCGACGACGTCGAGTACTGGATGCCGTCCTGGGGTGACGACGATCTGCTCACCGAGGACCCGCAGACCGACATCTCTCTCATCTACTACGAGAACAAAGGTGGTCTCGAGGATCGCGTGTTCCGTATCCGTACCGAACGATCCAGCGCCACCTCGATTCCCGAACCTCGGACCAGTCACAACATCAGCAACGTCGAGGTGATCGAGCGCTCGGGCGACATGGTCGACGTCCGCTTCAACTGGCACACGATGTACTTCCGATACAAGACGATCGATCCGTACTACGGAACGTCCTTCTACACGATCGACTTCTCCGGCGAGTCACCGCTGATTCGTCGCAAGACGGTCGTCCTGAAGAACGACTACATCCACCACGTCGTCGACATCTATCACTTCTGACCGCCGTCGGACTCCGACGACAGCAGTGCGAGAGGATCTTCCATGAGTCACCGTGTCGCGTTGTCCTTCGAGGACGGCGTCACCCGTTTCATTACCGTGACCGACGGGCAGACGGTGGCGGACGCGGCCTACCGGTCGCGCATCAACATCCCACTCGACTGCCGCGATGGCGTCTGCGGGACGTGCAAGGCTGTGTGCGAGTCGGGGGAGTACGACGGTGGCACCTACCTGGAGGACGCGCTGACGGAGGAGGAAGCGGGCAACGGGTACTGCCTCCCCTGCAGCATGACGCCGGAATCCGACCTGGTCCTGCAGATCGCCAGCACGTCGGCGGTGGCCAAGACGCAGGCGTCCACCTACGCCACGACGGTCAGTGCCGTCGAGCGTTTGTCTCCGACCACCGTCCGATTGGCCGTCACGTCCCCGGCGGGAGCCGATCTCGCGTTCCTGCCGGGTCAGTACGTCAACATCACCGTCCCCGGCACACAGGAGACCCGGTCGTACTCCTTCAGTTGTATCCCGGGGGCGGAGGAGCTGGAGTTCCTCGTCAAGCTGATCGACGGCGGAGCGATGTCGACCTATCTGTCGGATCGCGCAGCGGTGGGAGACGCCATTTCCTTCACCGGGCCACACGGCAGCTTCTTCCTTCGTGAAGCGGAGCGGCCGGCGCTCCTTCTCGCGGGAGGTACGGGGCTCGCCCCGGTGCTGTCGATCCTGCGGACGCTGGACGCCACGGGCAGTTCTCGAGACGTCCACCTGGTCTACGGCGTCAGTACGGACGACGACGTGGTCGAGCTCGACACGCTGGAAACCCTGGCGAACAGCCTCGAGGGATTCACCTGGGACTACTGCGTGTCCGATCCCGACACCGCGGCCGCCAACACCGGATACGTCACCGGGTTCATCGAGCCCCGGCACCTCAACGACGGAGACGTCGCGGTGTATCTCTGCGGACCGCCTCCGATGGTCGAGGCGGTACGCGGACACTTCATCGACAAGTCGGTCGAGCCGACAGGCTTCTACTACGAGAAGTTCGCGCCGTCTGCGAAGTCGGCGACCTCCGATGCGCAATCGGAGGACGAGGTGACTGCGGCGCCGGCCGACGAACAGCCGACGGTCGAGCCCCCCGATCCCCGGGCCGAACCGGTGTCGGCCGACGCGGAGGACTACGACGGTTTCGTCGTTCCGGACACACTCGAGCACGAGACCGAGGACAGGTCCCCACGGACGGTGTGTGGCCAGATCGTCTTCGATCGACGTGTCGCGGCGCTCGACGCCGCCACCGGTGAGCGCGTGGCTCCCGAGGACGAGCTCACGGCGATGCGCTCGATCGCGGGTCAGTCGCTCGTCGTGGGCTCGGGTGGCGGCCGCGCTTTCGCCCCCGATGCGGAGCACGGCGTGCTCGTGACGGCCGATGCCGGGTCGATTGCGGGGCAGCGCGTGTGGTCCACTGCGCCGACCGAGCCGCTCGTGGCGCGGCCGACGCCCGTGTCCGAGGAGATCGACCAGCAGCCCGCCGGGTACGAGATCGGGGAGGAACATCCGTCGGTGCACGAATCCGATGCCGTGTTCGAAGCTCGGCGTGCCCTTGAGCTCGGCGCACTGGAACTGGTCATCGGACGGCTCAGCTCGCAGCAGCTCGCCGGATACCGACTTCTGGCGGAGGCGACCACGCGGTACGTCGACGGGGACCGTTTCGTCGACGCCGCGGCGTACACGGACACCAACGCGGCGTTCCACGACTACCTGTTCATGCAGACCCGCAACGAACACCTGTTGCAGGCGTATCAAGCACTCGGCGTGAAAGCCGCGATGGCCGAGGTGCTGCGGAACGCGACATGGTGCGATCCGCTGTGCGCGCAGGACCACCTCGACATCGTCGACGCCTTCGAGGCCGGCGACCGAGACGGCGCCCGGACCCTGATAGCCGATCATGCCGAGCGGTCGAAGGTCACGATGAAGCGAGCGATGCAGGAGACTGTCGACAGCAAGCGTCCGAAGTTCGTCAGCCCCGGCCGGTTCGCCGGCAAGGTCGTGCTCGTGACGGGTGCCGCGCAGGGGATCGGCGAGTGGGTGGCGCGGCGCATCTCCGCCGAGGGCGGCACGCTGATCCTGGCGGACCGGTCCGAGCTGGTCGACGCGGTCGCGTCCGAATTGTCGAGCGACACAGCGCCCGCGCACCCGGTGCTGGCGGATCTCGAGACCTGGGAGGGTGCGTCGGCCACCGTCGAGGCGGCGATCGAGCGGCACGGCCGCATCGACGTCTCCATCCACGTGGTGGGAGGCACCATCTGGGCGAAGCCCTTCTGGGAGTACCCGCCCGAGCAGGTGCAGAAGGAGATCGATCGGTCCCTGTGGCCCACGCTGTGGTCCTGCCGAGCAGTGATTCCGCACATGGTCGCGCAGGGCGGCGGGACCATCGTCAACGTGTCGTCGGTGGCCACGCGCGGAATCCACCGGGTCCCGTACGCAGCAGCCAAGGGCGGCGTCAACGCCATCACGTCTGCGCTCGCTCTCGAGGCCGCGCCGCACGGGGTGCGGGTCGTCGCCACGGCGCCCGGCGGAACCGATGCGCCGCCCAGACGCATCGCCCGCGGGCCCGGTCCTGCCGATGACCAGGAACGTGAGTGGTACCAGGCTCTCGTCGAACAGACGGTCGACTCGTCGCTGCTGGGCAGATACGGATCCCTGGACGAACAAGCTGCTGCGATCTGCTTCCTCGCATCGGACGAGGCGTCGTACATCACGGGGACGGTGCTGCCGGTCGCCGGCGGTGACCTCGGGTGACGCCAAGTCTCGACCCTGCCGGCACCGCTCGTTCGCCGATCTCGAGGTCGAGGCCCCACTACGCTGAGCCCGTGTCCATCCGCCCGTCCGTGGTCGGCCGTCAGCGACTGCTCGACGATCTGGTCGCTGCCGCGACGCGGTCCGTCGTCATCGTCGTCGACGGCGTACCCGGTGCCGGAACCACCACGGTGATCGACGAGACCATCCATCTTGTCCACGAGCGGTGTCCGCGTGCCGTCGTTCTGCGCGCCGCTGCGGTGCCGTGGGAATCGACCGTCCCCTACGGGATCGTGCGGCAACTCGTCCCGGCTCCGGGTGTCGTCGACGCTGGGCTCGATGTTCTCGCGCAGGCCGAGTCGATCGGTACGGCGATGCAGTCCGATATCGATTCACACGTGCTGGTCGTCGTCGACGACGCGCACCACGCGGACCGCGAGTCGCTGCGCCTGCTGGCCACCACGGTGCGCCACGGCCGGGTCGGCGGCATCGCCGTGCTCCTGTCACGACACCCCCGGCCGTGCGGGACGGGAGCCGCGCACGACATCCTCGACCGTGCCGCGGACGAGACGTATGTCGTCGCCCCGCTCGGAGTATCCGACGCCGCAGACCTCGCGGCTCTCGGTGGAGCGGTGCTGCCCATGTCCGCTGCCTCCCATCTGGTGCGCCACACGGGAGGCCTGCCTCGACACATCGTCGCCCTGCTCGCCGAAACTCCCGCATCCACCTGGAACAGAGGACGGACGGAACTGCCTGCACCGTCCTTCGTGAACTCTCGGGTACGGGCAGCCTTGACCCGGTGCGACCCCACCACCCGCGCATTCGTCGAGGCAGTCGCGGTTCTACCCGCTCCCACGTCCCTGACGGTGGTCTGTGCCGTCGCGGCCATCGAGGATCCGTGGTCGGCGCTCGACACCGCGACGACTGCAGGACTGGTCGTCGTGCACCGGGGCCCCACGGCGATTCTGCTCGAGCCGCCCGACCCGATGGTGCGCGCGGCGGTCCTCGCCACGATCGGTTTCACCGACCGTGCTCGCTTGCATCGACGAGCAGCGGGCGCAGTCGAGGACCAGGCCGATGCCCTCACACATCTCGTTCATGCCTCGGCGCTGCCCGACGACACCCTGTCCGAACGGCTCGTCAGCCTCGCGGAGGAACGAGCAGCCAAAGGCGAGTGGGCATCCGCCGCGCGGCTGTACGAACTGTCGAGCCGATCGAGTCGAGACCCCACCGCTCGCGACGAACGATTGATCCTGGCCGTGGACGCGATGATCGGCGCCGGTGACGTGCCGGGCGCCGCCGCCCACATCGCCGAGGTGGAAAGCCTGCCCGACAGTCCCATGCGCGACGTCGTGCTCGGATACCTCGCCATCCTCCGAGGGCGAGCACACGAAGCGGACGACCGACTCCGGCGCGCCTGGGAATCCGTACGGAGGCGACACGATCCACATACCGCGGCGGTGATCTGTCACCGACAGGTACTGCACAACCTCGCCCGGTGCCGCGGAGCCGATCTGGTCCTGTGGGCCGACCGAGCAGTCGAACTCGTCGGGCCGGACCACGCGACCGCGGTCGAAGCACAATCCATCCGAGGTCTCGGTCTCGGTGGCACCGGCCGCACTCAAGAAGCCCTCAGCAGCTACGAGGACCTCTGGAGCCATGCATCCACCGGCGCTGTCGGCCAGCGGGTACAGATGGGCGCGGGATGGCTGCACCTCGCAACAGATCTCGTCGACACCGCTCGCGCCGAACTCGAATCGGCCGTCCCGACGGACTTTCTCGGCGGGTCCACCCGAATCTCGCTGTGGGCGCACGCCTGGCTCGGACGCACGTACTTCCTCACCGGCGACTGGGAGGCGGCCCTTCGCGTCGTCGAGGCCGGTGTCGATCTCGTCGGGCGCTCGGGATCGGTGTTGATCGCGCCCCTCCTGCGATGGACAGCCACCCAGATACATGCGCTCCGCGGAGACTGGACACGAGCCGAGGACAGCGCACGCGCCGGTGACGCCGGCGCTCGTGACTACGAGATCATGCGTGTGCCCGCGTGTCTCGGGAGAGCGGCAATCGCCGAGGCACGTGCCGACTATCCCGGGGTCCTACGGTGTCTGGCCCCGCTGACCGAGTCCTGGGCTGCCGACGACGTCTCGGAGCCGGGCTTCTGGCCCTGGGCGGACATCTATGCGAACGCGTTGGTGGTCGAGGGGCGCCTGGACGATGCCGAAGCCTTTCTGGCAGTGCACGAGCAACGTGCTGTCGTTGCCGGTCACAAGTCCACACAGGCGCGCCTCGGATACGCACGCGGACGGTTGCACGGTGCCCTGGGGGACCTGGCCGCTGCGCGCGCGTCGTTCGACGGCGCCCTGGCAGCCCTCGCCGATCTGCCTCTGATCTACGACCGGGCGCGGGTCAACTTCGCGTACGGCCAGACGCTTCGGCGAGCGGGGAAGCGGCGAGAGGCGGACGCGGTCATTTCCGCGGCGCGCGAGAGCTACCTCGCCATCGGAGCGAGTGCCTACGTCGCTCGTTGCGATCGGGAGCTCAAGGCCGGTGGCATGCGGGCCGTCCTGAACAAGGATCGGCCCCATGACATGCTGACGCCCCAGGAGGATGCGGTGGCGGCTCTGGTCGCCACCGGTCTGAGCAACCGTGAGGTCGCCGCGGAACTGTTCCTGTCGGTGAAGACGGTGCAGTTCCACCTGACGCGGGTCTACGCGAAGCTGGGGATACGGTCCAGGGCCGAGCTGGCCGCGCGGACGTCTTCCAGTTGAGACCCGTCGAATACCACACCGACAGAACGACATCGACGATGTCCACGCCCCTCGGAGGAGTACACACATGACGGTCTCACTCGCGCACGACCTCGTCCTCGGACCTCCGGGCTCGGACTCGGTGGTATTCCTCGGCTCGCTCGGCTCCGATCGCTCCATGTGGTCTGCTCAGGTGGCGGGGTTGGCGGACATCGCCACCACCGTCACCGTCGACGTGCGGGGACACGGCGGCACGCCGGTCGGCGACGGCCCTGTCGCAGTGGAGGATCTCGCGGCAGACGTCATCGGTCTTCTCGACACCCTCAAGCTGAGCCGGGTGCATCTGGTGGGGCTCTCTCTGGGTGGCGCCGTGTCGCAGACCGTTGCCGCTCTGCACACGCACCGCGTCCTCACGCTCACGGTTCTGTGTTCCGCCGCCGTGTTCGGCGATCCGGAGCCGTGGACCGATCGCGCCGAGACGGTCCGACGGGACGGGCTGGCCTCCATAGCGGAAGCCGTGGTGGGACGGTGGTTCACCGAGGAATGGGCGGCCGATCACCCCGACATCGTCGCCGGGGCCGTCGCGATGGTGTCCGCTGTGACGGACGAGGGCTACGCCCTCTGCTGTGAGGCGCTGTCGCGCTTCGACTCTCGCTCGATCCTGGGTGGGATCGATGTCCCCACCCTGGTGATCGCCGGCGATCGCGATCCCGCCACGCCTCCGGAGACCATGGCCGTCATCGCCGATGCGGTGCCGAACGCGCGGCTCATCGTCCTATCGCCCGCTGCGCACCTCGCGGCAGTCGAGCGAGCGGACGAGGTGACTGCACTTCTGCGCGACCACATCGGATCCCGCACCTGATTCGATCCTCGGAATCAGGGCTGCGGGATGCCCGCGGCCGCGACCGGATCGGTGGACTGTGCGACCGTACGGTGCGGCACCGTCATCGTGACCAGCGCGCCGATCATCGCGACTCCGGCGAACAGGTAGAACGCAGTCGCGGACGAGACCCCGGCGCCCAGCAGGAAGCCGCCCACCAAGGGGCTGCCGATACCGCCGAGGCGACCGTACCGGCGCACCACGCCACTCCCGCGGCTCGTGAGCGCGTGGGGTAATAGGTCGACACGAAGCCGTAGATGAACAACCCAAGAACACCACGCCCTAGAGGGGCCGACGATCAGGCCGGTACGTCCGCCAATGCCGTCCGACATGTAGACGATGTCGGTATCCGAATGACGTTCATATGCAAGCCCCGTCCCCATCACAAATCGGGGGCCTGTAGCACCGAACCGGTCACGGTGTGAGGATAGCTCGCCCTCGCACGGTGCCGGCGTCCAGATCGTCGAGGGCGCTCTGAAAGTCGTCGAGTGCGTACTTCGCGGTGTGCAGAACCACGGATCCGCGTGCCGCGAGAGCCATGAGGTCGCACAAGTCGTTGTAGGACCCGACCAGGTTGCCGATGACGTTGATCTCCGACGACACGATGTCGATGGTCGGCACGTCGATGTTCTCGCCGTATCCCACGACGTGATAATTGCCCGCCTGCCGCAGCATCGCGATGCCCTCCGCCGTCGCGCCGCCTTCACCGACGAAGTCGATGACCGCTTCGCCGCCCCGCCCGCCGGTCAGCTCGAGCACCTGCTCGATGTGGGTGCCGTCGGCGACGACGCCATGATCCACTCCGATGGACAGGGCCAGCTTCACCGCGTCGGCATTGCGGTCGACGACCACGATCTCGGCCGCGGTCAGCGCCTTCAGCACCTGAATTCCTATATGCCCCAGCCCACCTGCGCCGATTACCACGACGTGGTCGCGGGGAGTCAGATGCCGGGAAGCCTTCGCCGCGGCGTGATAGGCCGTCAATCCGGCATCGGCGAGGGCGGCCACGTCCGCCGGCTCCAGCGAGTCGTCGAGCTTGACCACACTGCGTGCCGACGTCTTCAGGTACTCCGCGTAGCCACCGTTCGTGTCGATGCCGGGGAATTGATTGATCTCGCAGTGCACGTCGTCGCCGGATCGGCAGGCGCGGCAGAGCCCGCACGTGATGAGCGGGTGAACGATGACCTTGTCACCCTCCTGCACGTTCGTCACGGCGGAACCGACGGCGTGGACCCAGCCGGCATTCTCGTGACCGATCGTGTACGGCAGGGTCACGTTCGACTTCTCGGCCCACTGCCCCTCGAGGATGTGCAGATCGGTGCGGCACACCCCCGCTCCGCCAATCCGGACGACCACGTCGAACGGCCCCGTGGGGGTGGGAATCGGCACCTCGGTCATTCGGAGTTTCTCGTGGTATCCCACGACCTGGACTGCGCGCATGGTGCTCATGAAGTGTCTCCTCGGCTTGTCGGGAAGGTCAGGCGTCGACCGTCGTGCGGTCCGGATCGTCGTAGCGGGTACGGAGCAGTCCCCGACAGAAGTGCGCGTTGCCGTCGATCGAGATGCGGGTTGATCGAGCCCGACGCAGCGCGAGCGGCACGTCGAGTCGGTCGTAGGAGCCACCGGTGTGATCGACCATCACCAGGCTCTGCGAGGTGGTGGGCAACCCAATGACCTCACGGCGGCGCAACAACGCCCCGGTGGTCTCGTCGTCCGGGAGCTCCCCCAGAACCACGGTGCCCACGTCCTCCATGCGCCGAGACGGGTCTCGCTTGAGCAGGGCGGTCAGGCTCCGCTCCATCGCCGCGACGTGCGCCTTGCGCTGGAACGTCGTCCGAAGTTCGTCCAGGTTGTTCTCCGCCTCGTGCGCGAACGTGCCCCGGTATCCGGCGTGCGCGGCGAGCCCGGCGTTGATGATCGGCGAATCGTGGTGGTCGTCGAGTTCAACCGTCACTAGCCGCGTCCACGCCAACGCGGTGAGCACGTCCTTGGCGTCGGAGGCCATGAGATATGCGAAATTCGGGGCGCAGAACGACGTCGGCAACCGCAGGTGCACCACGACGTCGTCGACCTCGGAGACGTTGAGCGACTGCACGAAGTCGAGATCGGTGATCGGCTCGTCGAGCTCGGGATCGATCACCGCGTCCAACGCCCGCATCGCCGCCGCGACGCGAGAACTCACCTCACGCCCCCACGAGAGCGTCGTCCGCAGCGACGTCGGCGCCGCGTGGACCCGTGGCCGTCTCGTTCGCATCGGCGATCTGCAGGTCCGGCGGCACCGGGATGTCGTACATCTTCGCCGCGTTGAGGCCCAGCACCTTCTTCTTTTGATCGAGCGTGATCGGCGGGTACTCGTTCAACTCCTCGGGAACCTGGAAGTCGACGAACGACTCGACCAACCACCTCGGCGTCCACAGCGCATAGTCGGAGGAGAACTGGATCCGGTCCTCACCGATCCAGTACAGGAGCTCGCCCATGATCTGCGCGAAGTACTTCGGCCGGGAATGGATGAACGGCATGGCGACGGCGAGGCCGGCGTGCACGTTGGGTTCCTGGGTGGCGATCCAGCAGAAGTCCTCGAGTCGAGGGAGTCCGCAGTGCTCCACGACGAAGTTCAGGTCCGTGTACTCGCTGGCCACGTGGTCGACGTCGGCGACGTCGAACGCATCGCGATCCAGCGGGCGGATGGTCGGACCCTTGTGGACGTGGATGTTCGTGATCCCCAACTCACGGCAGGCGTCGAAGTACCTCAGCGCCCAGGGATCGTCGAGCTTGTATCCGCGCGAATCACCGTGCCACTCGGCGGTGTAGAGCTTGACGCCCTTCAATCCGAACCGCTCCGCGTCGGCGCGCAGCTGGTCGAGGCCCCGCTCGCCGTTGCGAGGATCGAAGTGATGGTTGTAGGTCAGCTTGTCGGAGTGCTGCTGGGTCAGTGCCCACGCCTCTTCCGTCTGGCCGAAGCCGTTGTTGTAGAACTCCCCCAGGTGCGCCGGCTGGAAGATCGCATGATCGACGTAGCCATCCGCGAACAGGTCCTTCATCAATCGCTCGCCGCCCTGGTAGAGGTACTCGTCGTACGTCCACAGCTCCGACTCCGGTGACAGATTGCGGTGGTAGTCGTAGAAGCAGTCGATGAACTGCTTGCCGTGGATGTTGCGCTGGTTCTGCGCCCGCGCATCCCACAACGCGACATGCGCATCGACGATGAAAAAACTGTCGTCGCCTTTGGTGTACATGGTGTTTGGTCCTCTCCGTTGGGTGACTGGTGCCACAGTCTGAAGTCCTCAGACGCTAGGCCGATCGCGGCCGTGACCGAGGAGTTTCGCCCGTCTCAGTTTGAGACGACGCCGGTAATGAACCGTTGGTTCGGTTGAGCGGCAACGGTGTTCGGGTGGACTTCCTTCGCGTCGTCATGGAGGTGCCGCACATGACGTACCAGTCTCAAAGTGAGACAGATGAGACGTGGATCACGGTGTGTAATCGGGTGCACATCTTCCCGACAAGGCCGGCAACCCCGCTGACCTCGCATCCAGGAGGCGCACATTGAGTAGGCAGAGCCTTACCAAGGCACACGCGAAGATCTCGGAACTGACGTGGGAACCCACGTTCGCCACACCCGCCACCCGATTCGGTACGGACTACACGTTCGAGAGGGCACCGAAGAAGGATCCCCTGAAACAGATTATGCGGTCCTACTTCCCCATGGAGGAGGAGAAGGACAACCGCGTGTACGGCGCGATGGACGGTGCCATCCGCGGCAACATGTTCAGGCAGGTTCAGCAACGCTGGCTGGAGTGGCAGAAGCTCTTCCTGTCAATCATCCCGTTCCCGGAGATCTCCGCGGCGCGCGCGATGCCGATGGCAATCGACGCGGTGCCCAATCCGGAGATCCACAACGGTCTCGCGGTGCAGATGATCGACGAGGTGCGTCACTCGACGATTCAGATGAATCTCAAAAAGCTTTACATGAACAACTACATCGACCCCGCCGGGTTCGACATGACCGAGAAGGCGTTCGCCAACAATTACGCCGGCACCATCGGTCGTCAGTTCGGTGAAGGTTTCATCACCGGTGACGCGATCACTGCGGCCAATATCTATCTGACCGTGGTCGCGGAGACCGCGTTCACCAACACACTGTTCGTGGCGATGCCCGACGAGGCGGCCGCCAACGGCGACTACTTGCTTCCGACGGTGTTCCACTCGGTGCAGTCCGACGAGTCCCGCCACATTTCCAACGGGTACTCGATCCTTCTCATGGCATTGGCCGACGAGCGCAATCGTCCTCTGCTGGAACGTGATCTGCGGTACGCATGGTGGAACAACCATTGCGTCGTGGACGCCGCGATCGGCACCTTCATCGAGTACGGCACGAAGGACCGCCGCAAGGACCGTGAGAGCTACGCCGAGATGTGGCGTCGGTGGATCTACGACGACTATTACCGCAGTTACCTCATCCCGTTGGAGAAGTACGGCCTGACCATTCCGCACGATCTCGTGGAGGAGGCCTGGAATCGCATCACGAACAAGGGTTACGTCCACGAGACGGCTCGTTTCTTTGCAACCGGCTGGCCGGTCAACTACTGGCGCATCGACACCATGACCGACGCCGACTTCGAGTGGTTCGAGCACAAGTACCCCGGGTGGTACTCGAAGTACGGAAAGTGGTGGGAGGAGTACAACCGCCTCGCCTACCCCGGAATCAACAAGCCCATCGCGTTCGAGGACGTCGGTTACCAGTACCCGCACCGATGCTGGACCTGCATGGTGCCGGCCCTCATCCGTGAGGACATAGTCGTGGAGAAGGTTGACAACCAGTGGCGCACCTATTGTTCCGAGACGTGCTACTGGACCGACGCAGTGGCCTTCCGCAGCGAGTACGAGGGTAAGGAAACTCCGAACATGGGGCGCCTCACCGGATTCCGTGAGTGGGAGACCCTGCACCACGGCAAGGACCTAGCCGACATCGTGTCCGATCTCGGCTACGTTCGGGACGACGGCGAGACACTGGTCGGTCAGCCGCACCTCGATCTGGACCCGAAGAAGATGTGGAAGCTCTCCGACGTGCGGGGCAACACCTTCCAGAGTCCCAACGTGCTGCTGAACCAGATGACCGAGTCCGAACGGAATGCGCACATTGCGGCGTACCGCGCGGGCTGCACCGTTCCTGCCTGACTCGAGACCTCGGTGGGTAGCGCCTGTCAGCAGGCGCTACCCACCGAATCCAGTCAGCACCATCGATTCTCCCCGAGAGAGCCCTGTAGCAGACCAGGAGGCACCTGTGGCCGACATACACCGGATCACGTTCGAGCCGGTCGACATCGAGATGGAGGTCTGCGAGGACGAACACATCCTCGACGCCGCCTTCCGGCAAGGAATCCATCTCATGCACGGCTGCCGTGAAGGTCGCTGTTCCGCGTGCAAGTCCTTCGTGCTCGACGGTGACGTCCAGATGGAGAACCACTCGACGTTCGCGTGCAACGAAGCCGAGGAGGCCGAGGGACTCGTACTCCTCTGCCGCACCAAGGCGTACAGCGACTGCACCATCGAGCTACTCAACTTCGACGAGGACGAGCTCCTCGGCGGCATCCCGATCCAGAACGTGACCACCCGCGTCACCTCGCTGGAATCAATAACGGGCGACATCGTCGCGCTGCGCCTGGAACCGGTCGAACCGGCGGTGTTCGAGTTCAAGCCCGGCCAGTACGCGGATCTGACCATCCCCGGCACCGAAGAGCATCGATCCTTCTCCATGGCGTCGACACCGGCGACGCCGAACACGGTCGAGTTCCTGATCAAGAAGTACGCCGGCGGCAGGTTCGCCGCGCTGCTCGACGACGGAATCTCGGTCGGGGATCACATCGCGCTGACCGGACCATACGGCACCTCGACTCTGAAGGACGGCCACGTGCTCCCGGGTGGTCTGTATCGGCGGCGGCGCAGGAATGGCTCCCATCCTCTCGCTCGTTCGACAGATGAGCGAGTCGGGGAACACCCGACCGGTCCACTTCTACTACGGCGCACGCACTGCGCGTGACCTCTTCTACGTCGACGAGATCACCGCGCTCGGCCGCACCCTCACCGACTTCACGTTCGTCGCCTGCGTATCGGATGCGGCGGACGAGCCGTCGTCCGATGCGGTCTCGGTGGAGGAAGGCAACGTGACCGACGTCGTGCGGCGACTCGAACCCGGCATCGCCAAGGCCGAGGTCTACCTGTGCGGTCCGCCGCCAATGGTCGACGCCGCGCTGGAACTGCTCGACGCGTGCGGGACCCCGAGCGACCAGATCTTCTACGACAAGTTCACCAGTCCCGCATTCGACCAGTGATCGTCCCGATCACGGTCCACGCAGAACAGAGAGGCCAGACATGACCGCATCCATCGAGCCGAAACAACGCAGCTTCCCCACCATCGAGTTCACGGACTCCGAAGCGGGCGCGAAAGAGTTCCCCAGCTCGAAGAGCCGCACCTACAGCTACTACACGCCGGCCAAGCGGCGCTCGACGATGTACGAGGACGTGACCGTCGACGTACAGCCCGACCCCGACCGGCACCTCACCCAGGGATGGCTCTACGGATTCGGTGACGGTCCCGGCGGTTACCCGCAGCAGTGGACCGTCGCGGCATCATCGAACTGGCACCAGTTCCTCGATCCGAACGAAGAGTGGGACCAGACCATCTTCCGCAACAATTCCGCGGTCGTGCACCAGGTGGAGCTGTGTCTGACCAACGCCCGACGGGCACGCGCGTACGACGGATGGAACACTCCGTGGCTCACCTTCGTCGCGCGCAATCTCGGCGCCTGGATGCATGCCGAGAACGGTCTCGCACTGCACGTGTTCACCTCGATCCAGCGGTCCGGACCGACGAACATGATCAACACCGCCGTGGCGGTGAACGCCGCGCACAAGATGCGCTTCGCCCAGGATCTCGCGCTGTTCAACCTCGACCTGTCCGAGGCGGACGTGACGTTCGACGGGTCGGTGCACGTGGACGTCTGGAAGGACGCTCCCGAGTGGCAGCCGGTCCGTCGCACCGTCGAGCAACTGACGGCCGTCCCGGACTGGTGCGAGCTGTTGTTCGCCACCAACATCGTCTTCGAGCAACTCGTCGGCTCGCTGTTCCGCACCGAACTGATCATGCAGATCGCGGCACGGAACGGGGACTACATCACCCCGACGATCGTCGGAACCGGTGAGCACGACTACGACCGTGACCTCAACTACACCCGCACGCTCTTCCAGATGCTGACGCGGGATGCCAAACACGGCGATGCGAACAAAGCGCTGTTCGGCACCTGGATGGCGCTGTGGGTTCCCCGATGCCTTGAGGCCGCCCGTGCGCTGCAACCGATCTGGTCGCAGCCGGCGGACAAGGCCGTGACGTTCGCGACGAGTCTCGACGCCGCGATCGCCAAGTTCACCGTTCTTCTCGAATCCCTCAATCTCGACGTCCCCAAGGAGCTGGCGCTGTGAGCATGCAATTCGGATCGAACACCGAGTTCTCCAACAAGTGCGGCGTCACGCTGATGAACACACCCGTCGGCCGCGTGGTGGCCGAGGTGATGGGGGACAAGGACGGCGTCGAACTGACCGAGTACCCGTCGATGATCCGGGTCGACGGAACCGGGCTCCTGTCCTTCGACTACGACGAGCTCACGGACGCTCTCGGACAGGATTTCGACGGGTCCATCTTTGAGGAGATCAGCTCGACACACTACGGACGCATGGTGCACCTCGACGACAGGACAATGTTGTTCGCCAGCCCCGAGGACGCGGCGGAGTACATCGGCTTCGACCTCGCCGAGCGTTCCTGACCCATCGACCGACACCCCTACTCGCTCGACCCGGGAGGCACAGCCATCATGACCACTGCACTGCGACAGTGCACCACCGACGACGTCCTCGAAGCGCTCGGCCGACGTCGTCGGCTCCGGACCGTACGGGACCTCCGCGCCAGGCGGATTCGTCACATCCGTGGTGGTCGACGACGACGGCGTCTCGGTGCGCCTGCGTCTGCCCGCTTCCTCTCGCTCGTCGGCGGCTGCTCATCTGCTGGTCTCCGATTCCCTCGACGCACTGCGTGGCGTCGAGGGAATAGATCGGGCCGCCGTCGTGATCGAGGACCATCCAGGCAGTGCCGCGATCAACGGCTACGTACTGGCCGAGTCCTGGCCGCGACGGGCGCCCTATTCCGTCGACTTCGCACGCAGGGCCTACCTGGCGGCAGCCGAGAGGTCGATCGCACTCCATCTGATGATGACGGGGGAGAGGACCGACCGCATCGGCTCGCTCACGCTCCGGGACATCCGAGGCGAGAGGTACACGACGGCGTTGTTACGTCGGCGCAGCGCGCTCGGGTTGAGCATCTGCCCCAACAGTCGTCTGTGTGTCGACGAGAACGGCAGAGTCATTGCGCAACAGAACATCCGGATCGCACTGACGATCACCGCACCGCCCGGACAGTGAACGGCCGCACCTCGGCCGCGCTCATGACACCACGTCTCCCATCGGAAAGGAATCACCACCATGGCCAAGGAACTGCGGTTCAACACCGAGGCACGGGCACTCCTCGAACAGGGCGTCAACGCCCTCGCCGACGCAGTGAAAGTCACCCTCGGGCCCAAAGGACGCAATGCGGTACTGGAGAAACTGACCGGCCCACCGACGATCACGAACGACGGCGTCACGATCGCGAGGGAGATCCAACTGAGCAACCCGTTCGCGAACATGGGCGCTCAGCTGGTCAAGGAAGTAGCCATGAAGACCAACGGTGTCGTCGGCGACGGAACAACCACCGCCACCGTCCTCGCGCAGGCCATGGTGCGCGAGGGACTCCGGGCGGTCGACGCCGGCGCGAACCCGATGCGGCTGCGCCGGGGTATCGAGACGGCCGTATCCTGTGTCGTCGCAGGCCTACGTTCGCAGGCAGTCGATGTCGTGGGGACCGCCGACCTCGAGCGCATCGCGACCCTCGCCGCCAGTGACGACGAGGCGATCGGGCAGTGTCTGGCGAAAGCCGTCGAGTACGTCGGCAGGTCGGGGGTGGTGACCACGGAGGAGAGCGACACCCTCGGCATGTCGGTCTCCGTCGTCGACGGCATCGAGTTCGACCACGGGTACATCTCCGGGTACATGATCACCGATCCGGAGCGCGCCGAGGCGGTACACGACAACCCCGTCATTCTGTTGACGAACAAGAAGATCAATCAGGTGCAGGACATCATGCCCAGTATCGAGGCGGCGAAGCGCGCGGACCGACCGTTGGTGGTGATCGCGGAGGACGTCGACGGGCCGGCGCTGCAGCTGCTCGTCGGCGGCAACATGCACAAGACCATGCAGTCGGTGGTGGTGCGCGCCCCCGGTTTCGGTCATCGCCGCGTCGCCGAGCTCCAGGATCTCGCGGTCGCGCTCGGCGGACAAGTCATCGCCAAGGACACCGGACTCGAACTGTTCGAGGTCTCGCTCGAGCAGCTCGGATCCTGTGATCGGATCACCGTCACGGAACACTCCACCACGATTGTCGGTGGCCGCGGTGACCAAGCGTTGCTCGACGCCAGGGTCGCCCAGCTCGAGGCGCAGTTCGAGCGTTCCAGGATCGACGGGGATAGGGACAGCCTCGAACAGCGCATCGCGCGTCTGACCGGCCGGGTTGCGGTGGTGCGCGTCGGCGGTGCAACCAGTGTCGAGCTGAAGGAGCGGATGCTGCGGGTAGAGGACGCACTCGCCGCCGCGCGCGCCGCGCTCGAAGCCGGGATCGTCTCCGGTGGCGGCACGGCGCTCGCCCAGTCGCACCGAGCGCTGGAGTCTCTCAAGGTCAGCGGAGATCAGGCCGTGGGTGTCGAGGTCGTTCGCAGAGCGCTCACCGAACCGCTCCGGTGGATCGCCATCAACGCCGGTTTCGAGGGCGAAGAGGTGGTGGAAATGGTGACCGGGCTGCCCCTCGGTCACGGTTTCAACGCCCTCACCGGGGAATACGGCGACATGTTCGACGACGGCGTCATCGACCCGTTCAAGGTGACCCGCGCCGCACTTGAGAGTGCGGCCTCCATTGCGGCGCTGCTCATCACTACCGAGACCGCCGTCGTGGAAGAGGTCTACGGCCATCCGGGTGCCATCATGGCCCCTGGGTTCGGCGACCTCGCCGAGGGCATGGTGCGGCCGTCGAACATTTACTGAGGGCGAGCCCGTCGATGCGGGAGCCTTCTGCGCAACCAAAGGCTCCCGCCGGTCGTCGCGCTGCCAACGGGTCAGCGCCGGCGACGGTCGCGAAACGGGGACACACGCCGTGCACGACAGTAGGGTCACACCCGCTACGGCGCCGCGACGCAGCACGCGTAGTTCTCTCTCGGACGGTAGGCGGAGATGACGAACGATCGAAAACCGGTGGTTGACACACGACGTGCACGCGAACGGTTTCTGACCGACCAGCAGTTTGATACCACTGTCCGGGAACAGATCTCGATCTCCTGGGAGCGCTCTCTGTCCTCGAACGTCCGACCGGACCGACTCGAACTGCCTTTCGTGAGGGAGCCCGACCTCGAGAGCCCGCTCGTCGTCGCCGCAGACCCCGTCCTCCGGCAGCTGGCGGAGGGCCTGGTCGACGAACCCGTCTCCGTGATTCTCACCTCCGCCGACGGTGTGGTCCTGAGCAGACTCGCCAGCGACGATCACCTCGTGCGCGCGCTCGATTCAGTGGATCTCGCGCCGGGGTTCAGCTACTCCGAGCGACACGCCGGCACCAACGGAATCGGGACGACGCTCGAGACACGGACACCCACGTTGGTCATGGGTCACGAGCACTACGCGGAGAGCCTGGGGGGACTCGTGTGCGCGGGCGTCCCAATCGTGCACCCCCTCTCCGGTCAGGTCGTGGGGGTACTCGATCTCACGGGATGGGTGGAGGACGGCGCGCCGCTGCTGGTGACGCTGGCGAAAACGGCGACCTCTCAGATCCAAGGCCGCTTGCTCGCCCAGTCCAGTGAGAAGCAGACGGCACTTCTCAACACGTATCTAAAAGCCTGCCGACGCTTCCGCCAGGCCGGAATTCTCGCGTTGGGTCATGACATCGTCCTGCTTAACAAGCGTCTGCGGGAGGCCCTGGATCCGAGCGAACAGGCCGCGGTGATCGACCACGGGCTCGACCTGACCGCACGGAACAGTCCGGGGCAGCATGTCGTCACACTCCCCAGCGGCCTGACGGTGCGGCTGTCGCCGTACTTGGACGGGGCCCCGGCGGATTCGCGGTCGGGCGTCTTTCTCGTGCACCTGTCCGTCGCCGCCGAATCGACCACACCGCCCCTTGAGGAGGCGATCTCGCTTCCGGGAATCGTCGGGAACAGCCCGTCCTGGCGACACAGCTGCCAGCAGATCGCGCGGTCGGTGCGGCACGGTGACTGGGTGGCCGTCGCGGGGGAGGCCGGTAGCGGCCGGTTCTCCGTTCTCCGGGCCGCCGCGACCGCCCATGTCGACGCCCGCACGCGGGTCTTCTCCGCTGCGGAGATCGAGAGCACCGCGGAGTCGTTGCAATCTCTGCAGTTCGAGGTGGAACAAGACGGTTTCAGTCTGATCGTCACCGACATCGATCTCCTGTCCGATCCGGTCCAACGGGTGATCGCCGAACTACTCCAGGGTCGCGAACACGCAGGGTGGGTGGGAGTGACCATCGGGTTCGGCGAAGACGATGGCCGTAGCGGAGCGCTCGTGCTGCCCTTCTTCCGGCACACGGTGCACGTGCCGGCTCTGCGCCACCGAATCGACGACTTGCATCAGCTCGTCCCGTACATTCTCCGACAGATGAGCCGCGGTCAGGACCTGGTCCTCGCGCCGACGGCGCAACGTCAGCTCGCGAAGTACAGCTGGCCAGGCAACGTCGCTCAGCTCCACCAGATCCTGCAGGAGGTCGTGCAGAAGCAACGCTCAGGTGTCATCGAGGTGGACAAGCTTCCGCCCGTGTGTCGCGCGTCGAGCCGACGCACGCTGACGCAGCTGGAAGCACTCACCCGTGATGCGATTGTGCGTGCTCTCGAGGACAACGGCGGCAACAAACAAGCCGCGGCTCGTGCCCTGGGTACCTCACGAGCGACGATCTACCGCAAGATCCGCGAGTACGGAATCGACATGTTGGCAACCACTATCGTTAGCTGCGAAACACAATCCACCAACGCCAAGTCAAGACCAGCGAGGAATGGCTGTCCGACTACCCGTTACAGCCGTTGATGAACCGATGGGCTTCGGAACCGACACTGCACTGGTGGTCGACATCTTCTACGACGGCGCGGAGGTTCGCGATTGGATCGAGGGCACATCCC
The DNA here is from genome assembly GCF_030818285.1 of Rhodococcus sp. SORGH_AS_0301. Taxonomy (NCBI): domain Bacteria; kingdom Bacillati; phylum Actinomycetota; class Actinomycetes; order Mycobacteriales; family Nocardiaceae; genus Rhodococcus; species Rhodococcus sp. SORGH_AS_0301. The sequence goes on along the minus strand of NZ_JAUTAC010000001.1, from coordinate 44,606 downwards.
TACCCGTCGGCACCCTCACGTCGATATCGGTTTCGTAGGCGGCCATGAGCATGTCGATCACGTACCCGATGGTTCGGCGGTCGTCGAGGTAGGCTCGCGGCTACAACGGCCGGATTCCGCGATGAGCGCCGCAGGGCGCGATGAGCGCCGCAGGGCACGACGAACCGGCGCTGTCGGCGGAGTTCGTCCGGCAGTCGTCCGTGCGGATGCCCTCAGGGTCGGCACCGCACCCTCGCGCGGCTCTCGGTCACCTTCCGCGCCCCACCCGCGAGCGGGAGAAGAACCCGAGGAAATGGCCGCCGAGCTCGCGCTGCCGGACCTTTACGGCCACCTCGCCGGTGAAATCGTGGCCACCGCGCCGCTCCTACAACTCGTCGACGGAGAACGACTTCGACGCGCTCGCCTTGCCGGAAAGCCGCACGGGGTGGCGTGGGAGGCCGCCGGGCCGGCCCGCGCCGAATGGGGGCACTACCGGCGCGATGGGGCACATCGATGGTGTGGGAGATGGCCGCACCGCCGGAGTCGGTGTTCACCGACACCGTCCTCGGACCGCTGCTCGCACCGCACGACGACATACCCCCGCAAACGCCTCACCCTGATTTACCGGCCGTATCCGACCGGGGACGCCACGAAGAAGGTCGAGAAGCAAAATCGAGTGCCTGCACGCCATCAACTCCCGCTGCGCCAAGATCAAGCTCCGCCGAAGCGGGAGAGCGTCTCGGGACCACCTCCCAGGCCCGCAAGGAGATGGTCTCCAGCGCCGGGCAGTTCCCCTACTCGGCGTTGCTCGTGGCTTCGTGGGCACGGCGCGGCCCCCTGCATATTCAGTGGACAGCTTGACCGTCTGAGCCTCGAAGCACCGTCGATCACGGTGGACGGCGCTGATCTGCAGCGGAATCTGTGTCCGAATAGGCCCTGGCCGGTGGCCAGCTTGCGCGTGGTCGATGCACGTGACGCGTCAACTATGCGTCGCCTCGCCGGCCCCATCATCACCTCGGGCCTATGCCGCACTCAGCACGAGCCCCTGAATTTGCTCGAAAACCTTGCACCCTGCGTCCGGGAACGCTTACCGTAAGCCGTTCTATACCAACCCGGCTGTGCGTTCCCCGCGTTATGCACGCATGATTCCCGCCGGGTTGGCCGCTGCGTGTCCGACATCGACTGAGGTGCACATGTCCCAACATTCAGGTTCGTCCGCGACTACCCCTGGGGGGCTCGACCTGCGGCTAGATGCGTTTCCACGCGTCGGACTGTCGACGGGGGCCTGGGTCGGTCTCATGCTCCTGTTCTTCTTCTCTAACTACGAAATCAGCGTGTTTGCGCTCGCCCTGCCTCAGATGATGGCCGAACTCGAACTGTCCGTCGGAGCTGTCGGTTTCCCGGTCGCGGCGAACATGATCGCGTTCGGGTTCGGGGCCCTCCTGGTCGGATGGGTAGCCGACCGCAAGGGGCGGCAAAAGGGCATGATCTTGACGGTTGTGATCCTCGCCCTCGGTGGTGTGACGTCGGCACTGTCTTGGGACATCTGGTCGTTCACGGTCTTCAGGTTCATTTGCGGGATGGGAATGGGCGCAGTACCCGCCCTCGCCACCGCGTACATCGGCGAGACGGCCCCGAAACATCTACGTGGCAAGTACCTTGCCCGGTTGATCCTCGTAGGCCTGGTGATCAACGCTGCGGTCGGATTTGCCTCGCTGCCGGTTCTCAATGCGACATCGTCGGGATGGCGATGGTTGTATGCATTCGGCGGGCTGGTGATCGTAGTCGCCTTCTTTGTCAACAAGCGAATGATCGTTGAGTCCCCCCGGTGGCTCGCGCTGATGGGTCGTCACAACGAGGCCCATGACATCACGGCGGTAATGGAGCGGCGTGTGGGCCTCGAGCCGGGACGTTTCGTCCGAACAACGGAAGACGAGGAGATAGCTGTCAAAGCAGCGCTCGCTGGCGAGCCGTCGGTGACGATGCGTGCAATGTTCAGGAAACCGTACGGCGGGCGAATGGCTATCGTTCTGACGTTCTGGACGTTATTTTTCCTCGCGGTCTACGGGTTCAACAGCTATTCACCGCTGATACTCGAAGGCCTGGGAATGACCACCTCGGATGCGTTGTTCGTCATCGTTCTCGCACGCTTGGCGCCGATCATCTCCGGTTTCGTTGCGGTACTCGTCATCGAGAGATGGGAACGCAGGACACTGACGATGATCGGGTCGGGCATCCTTGCGTTGGCTTTTGTCCTGATCGGCCTGAACTTCGGAACCCTCGGAGTCACCGTGGGCGTCCTGATGACGTCGTTCGCGTTCTCGTTCGTCGGGCCGCCGGCCATGACCTACACCTCGGAGATTTTCCCGACCCGCGCCCGCGCGTCTGCCTCGGCGATTGCCGACGGATTCGGCCACGTCGGAGGAGCACTCGCGCCGGTCGTCGTTCTGCCGGTGTTGACACTGGCAGGGTCCGGTGCCGTATTGGTCCTCTTGACCACGGTCACCGTGCTGGGTGCTGTTGCCGTTCGCTTCGGGCCGCTCACTCGAAACCGTTCGTTGGAGGACATCTCTGCTGATCCTGTATCGGTGTCGGACATCGAGACGAAAGCCCCGTCCGACGACGCGGTCGCAGGCCGCTGATCCGGTGCCGATCCCACGTCGGTCTCTAACATCGAGACGAAGGCCACGTCCGACGAGGCGAGTCACGGGCTGCTGATTCGCTCCGTACGCAAGAAAGCCCCGTCAGAACGACGGGGCTTTCTTTGTGGCGGCCACTATCCCATCGCGGCGACGCCACCGTCCGCGTTGATCGTCACGCCGGACAAGTAGGAACCGGCGTCGGAGGCGACGAAAGCCACGACATTGGCCACCTCTTCAGGAATGGAAACTCGGTCAAGGTCGATGCGATCCATACGCCACTTGTAGTCCCATTCCGTGCTGTGGTTCGCCAGTACCTCTCGCAGTTCCGCGTGCAACATGATGCCCGGCGAAACACCATTGACCCGCACGCCGAGCTTGCCCACCTCGTAAGCCAGGTTTCGCGTGAATTGAATGACCCCGGCCTTGGCAGCTCCATACACCGCACCGCGGGGGCTGAGACTGCGGCCAGCTCCCGCAGCGATGTTGATGATGTGCCCTGATTTCTGCGGAATCATGTAGTCGAGCACTGCTCGTGAGCAATACACGGTGTCGACGAAGCCGAGCGCAATCGTGTTGTCGATCCCGGCCCGGTCCTGGTCCTTGAACGCACGCATCTCACCAGCCCCGACGTTGTTGACCAAGACATCGATCCCACCCATCAGGTCGTTGCTGTTCGCGATGAACCGGTGAGCGTCGTCCCAGTCGGTGACATCGCATTCGACGGCGAAGGTCTTCGTACCCCAACGCTCCGTGATTTCGCTCGCTGCGCCCTTTGCGCCATCGAGGTTGCGGTCGGCCAGTACCACCGTGGCGCCGAGGCCGGCCAGGCGATGAGCGATCGCCCGTCCCAGGCCGGGGCCTCCTGCGCCGGTGACAATGGTGCGCTTTCCCGTCATGTCCATCAACTCGGACACTTTCTTGACCGCAATCCCGTGCGGCGCACGGTCGAACCCGACCTCTTTCAAGATGTCCACGTCGGTCATCGAAAACCCTTCTCGTCAGCTCGGAACAGCCACTGCAACGGCCGTATAAAATGGCTTACCGTAAGCCATCCGGTAACTATACGTGTCGGGCCCGAGCCGTACCGGCGTTCGGCCGGTACGGTTCGGCATCCTCGATGTCGGTCAGTTCATGCACTGTCCACCGGCGACGTCGATGGTCTGTCCGCACATGTAATCGGCAGCCTCGGTGCTGAGATACGCCACCATATTGGCGACCTCCTCGGGCAGGGACACTCGTCCGAGCTGGATGTACTTGTCGACAGCTTCGAGCATCGACCCTTTCGCTGCGAGAGACTGCTCGTCGGACGCGTTGGCGAGAATGTCCCGCAACAGTGGGTTGATCATGACGCCGGGCGCCACCCCGAGGACATTGATCCCCCGCAGAGCGAACTCGTGAGCGAGGTTCCGGGTGAAGCCGATGACTCCGGACTTCGAGGCGTTGTACACGGTCAATCCGCGGTGCTGGATGCGGCCTCCGACCGACGCGATGTTCACGATGCGCCCCCGACCCTGGGGGAGGAAGTGTTCGATCGCCGCGTGTGCCCCGTACATCAACATGGTCAACGAACCGTGCACGGTGTAGTCGATGTCGGCCTTGGTGTGGTTCTCGAACGCGTCCGACACCACCTGAACGGGATTGTTGATCATGATGTCGAGGCCGCCGAGAGCGTCGACACTACGATTGACCACGTCGTGTACCTGGTCCCAATCGGACAAATCCGCCTGGAACGGCACGGCGCGCGTGCCCCAGCGCCTCTCGATCTCCTGCGCCCGATGGGTGGCCCCGTCCCCGTTGATATCGATGACTGCGACGTCGGCGCCGAGGCCCGCCAGCCGGTTGGCGATGGCCTGACCGAGGCCACCTCCGCCGGCTCCGGTGACGATGGCCTTGCGCCCGGTCAAGTCCATCAGGTCGGTGACGCGTTTGTCGATGATGTGCTCGGGGAGGCGGTCGAAACCCATGGTCTGCGCGAAATCGTCCTGCGATGTCATCGAACTCTCCTGACCGGAACAGCAGGTCGCCCGATGCGGCCCGCAGTAATGGCAACAGTACGTTGCCATTACTGCGATAAGGTCGAAACCGTGGAAACTTCTCGGCGCACCACTGGCAAACAGACCGGGGCACGCAGTTCCCGCGTTGTCGACGCGGTGCTCGGCGCCGCAGTGGACGAGCTCGCACAACGAGGCTTCTCGTCGTTCGCCGTCGACTCGGTGGCGCGCACGGCGGGAGTCAATCGCACCACCATCTACAGGCGTTGGCCCACGAAGACGGCCTTGATTGCCGCTGTCCTCGAACCGGTCATGTCGCGCTACGACCACGTGCCCGATTCCGGTTCCGGCCGCGACGACCTCTATGCCCTGCTTCTAACGGTGCGCGACAACGCAGCAACCACCGAGGGCCTGGCCTTTGGTGCGGCAATACGAGCGGATGCAGAGGAGATGTCGGACTTGCTCGAGACCGTGGTCCGCCGCGCCCTGGCACCGTTTCACGCGGTTCTACGGCGTACGACGGAGTACGGCCAGCTGGCGCAAGAAGATGTTGACACGATCGCGCACACCGCTTTCATGAGCGTGATCATGTGGAGGCACACTCATGGCGGAGACGCCACGGATGCGGACTGCAGGCGCATCGCCCGCCTGTTGCTGGGCTCGGCGGGGGCCGACCGGCGCGACTGAGGCCGAGGCGTTCTTCCTGCGCGTCACGCGAGAGGTTGATCGAACCGGCCATGTTCAGCCCGGCGTCGACCACCGCACGAGGACCGAGGCGACGAGAACGTCGATTTCACCTCGCCCGCCCCCAGTAAGGCTTACGGTACGTCTCACTGTAGCCGCGGGTTCGCCAACTCGGTGACCGGGCACAGTCGACGAACTCCTGCATCGAGAAAGGCCGGCAATGTCGGATACGAGGGCGAAAGAGAACACGAACTGGGGGCGATGGGGCGACGGCGACGAAATCGGCGCCTTGAACCTCATCACTGCGGAACGACGACACCGCGCACTGGGCACCCCGCGGACCGGCAAGCTCTATTCCTTGGGCCTGCCGGTCCGCAGCGACACTTTGCCCCCCGTGCCCTACCGCGTCCCCAGCCAGCGTGTCACCTTGACCAACCAAGCGGATATGCCGATGTGGAACGCTATCGGCGAGCAGATGGGCGTGCCCTCGCCGGGCACCGGAGCGAACGAGGACGTGTTCATCACGTCCACCCACAACGGAACCCACATGGATGCGCTCTGTCACGTCTTCCATGAGGGCAAGATGTACAACGGATTCCCGGCCGATTCCGCGTCGACTCTGGCCGGATCGCACTTCGACGGAATCGAAAAGATCGACGGTATCGCCGGGCGCGCGGTCCTGCTCGACGTTGCGGCGCACGTGGGGGTGCCGTGGTTGGAACCCCGAACGAGGATCGACTCCGACTTGCTCGAAGCGACTCGACAGGCGCAGGGCACCACCGTCGAGACCGGTGACATCCTGCTCGTACGCACCGGGTGGATGGACTTCGCCCTGTCCGGAGAACGAGCCGACGAGTCGTACTACGGCGGATACGGGCAGGCCGGCCTCGGACTCGGAGCCGTCGATTTCATCGACAGCCATGACCTCGCCGTCGTGGGGGCGGACAACAGCGCGGTCGAATGTCTTCCCTGCGACGAACGCTACCAATCAGTGCACGTCGAACTGCTGGTACGCCGTGGAATTCACCTTCTCGAACATCTCGATCTTCGAGCGCTCGCAGCGGACCGCGTACACGAATTCTTCTTCGTCGCCGCACCGCTGCGCATCGTCGGCGGCTCCGGCAGCCCCATCAACCCCATCGCGATCGCGTGAGTGAGAATACGATGACAGACACCACGAGCGCCAACGACGCCGCACTCCGCGTTGGAACTCCCGAGATCGACATCGAGTCGATTCGAGCGAAGTACGCCGCCGAACGCGACCGCCGCATTCGACCCGACGGGAATGCGCAGTACAACAGGCTCACCGGCGAGTTGGCCGAGTACGCGGCGGATCCGTATACCCCGCTCATCGAGCGAGAACCCGTATCCGACGTTGTCGATGTCCTGATCATCGGCGCCGGTATCGGCGGTTTGACCACCGCCGCCCGGTTACGTGCGTCCGGCCTACAGTCCGTGCGACTGATGGACCAGGCAGGGGACTTCGGCGGCACCTGGTACTGGAACCGTTATCCGGGAATAAAGTGCGATATCGAGTCACACGTGTACATGCCGCTGCTGGAAGAAACCGGAACGGTCCCGTCGTGGCGGTACGCACCGGGTGAGGAAATTCGTCGCCACCTCGTAGCTCTCGCAGAGCGTTACGACTTGTACCGAGATGCTCTCCTCCACACGCGGGCGGTGAAGGCAACCTGGACCGATGGACGATGGAACATCGAAACCGACCGCGGTGATGCGTTTTCCGCGAAGTACATCGTCGTGTCGGCAGGCGGAGTCAACACCCCCAAATTTCCTGGAATCGAAGGAATCGACAAGTTTCAGGGTCGGATGTTCCACACCAGCCGATGGGACTACTCCTACACCGGAGGGGACCAGTTCGGCGGCTTGACGGGTCTGACCGACAAGCGAGTCGCCGTCGTCGGTACCGGAGCGACAGGGGTTCAGGTGATCCCGGAGATAGCCAAGTACGCCCAGCATCTGTACGTCTTTCAGCGCACGCCGGCACTGGTCGCTCCCCGGGACAACAGGCCCACTACCGAAGACTGGATCGCGGACCGCGGGCCCGGTTGGCAACACCGCCGTATGGAGAACTTCCTCCAGATCACCAGCGGCGGAACACCGGAGACCGACATGGTCGACGATGAATGGACCCGGAAGGCCAAGTTCCTCAACAAACAGAACACCGGAACCTGGAGCGGTGATCTCAACGACCCCGAGCAGGAACTGCACGAGGAAATCGAGGACGCACTCGCGATGGACGCGATCCGGGCACGGGTGGACGACATCGTGACCGACCCGGCCACAGCGGAGCTGCTCAAACCGTGGTTTCGCTACTTTTGCAAGCGTCCCACGTTCAGCGATCTCTACCTTCCGGCGTTCAACCGAGACAACGTCACTCTCGTCGACACCGCGAACTTCGGTGGGGTCAGCCGCATCACCGAAAACTCGATCGTCGTGGGGGACAACGAGTATCCGGTGGACCTCATCGTTTTCGCGACGGGTTTCGAGGTCGGAACGTCGTCCCTGATGACGGGGGAGTTCGACGTCGTTGGACGCGGCGGGAAGCGGTTCCTCGAAGCCTGGCAGTACGGGCCGCGCACGCTCCACGGCTATCTCACGGCCGGGTTCCCGAACCTCTTCCACCTCGGCGTCATCCACTCCGCCAACAACATCAATTTCTCGCACATGCTCCAGATTCATGCCGAACACGTCGCAGATGTGATCGGTCGTATCGAGACTGCGGGGGCCGGGGGAGTCGAGCCGACACCGGAGATGGAGGATCAGTGGGCCGCAGAGATCGAGGCGACCGCGAGAAACCTGCACGATTATCACGCGACGTGCACACCCGGCTACTTCAACGCCGAAGGAAAGCCGATGAACGGGGGCATCACGTACGGACCAGGACCCATCGTCTTCCGCGAGGCCCTGTCGCACTGGCGTGAGACATCGCTCGACGATGCGGTCTTCGCACCCGAATCTTAGGACCCACGCGTCTGAGCCTTGTTACGCGCGAACGAACGAAGGGCGGTCACAGCAAGTGCTGTGACCGCCCTTCGTTCGTTCGCGCACCCCGGGGTCTCAGTAGGCCCTGACCGGTGCCGGATTGACAGGGTTACGGCAGCCGTCGATGGGTGCCACGCGCGGCTTCTCGACGAACTCCAGACGAATCCCGTCGGGGTCGGTGATGCACAGAACCCGGCTCCTTCCTCGTTCGCCGAGGTCCCACTCCTCCGGGGGTGCCATGATTTCGAGCTCGACGCCGGTGTCGCGGGCGGCCGTCACGATGTCGTGGACGCGATCGAGATCGTCGACTTCGAGACCGATGCGGGCAATGCCCCTGTTCGTGGCCGACTGGTACGGCCGGCACTGATCCGGTGTGCGGGGCGGAAAGCTCAGCTCGGAGATGTCGATATGCACACGCGCGTCGCCCCGCGCGGTGTAGAGGTGGCTGTCCCACTGGGCAATGTCGCTGCCGGGACCCTGTGACGACGGAATGGGTTCGCAGGGCCGACTCTCGTAGGCCAGGTCCAGGCCGAGGAAGTGACCGTAGAACTGCATCGCTTTCCCGATGTCCGTGACGGACGGATTCACATGGGTCAACCTGGGCGCGAATGCCGGTTCGATGCCCTCGTACGACAGGCCGGCGAACGACACGCAGGTACCGTCGGGGTCGAGGACCGAGACGTAGTTGCGATAGATGTCTCGGTTGGTCGGTCGAATGTCGTGTGCGGCGAGCTCGGCCAGTTTCGCCTTCGCTCCCGGTATGACGAACGCCATCTTGGCCAGGCCGATGTGCCAGAAGATCGGGTACGCCTCCCCGTCGGTGCGTGGAGAGGTCCATTCGACCAGGTGGATCTCAGTGGCGAATGTACCGTTGCCATCCGTCATTGCACACGCGCGAAAGCTCCCGCGTTCGAGTCCGAGACCACGGAACGACTGTGGGGGAGCGGTGAATTCGGAGAGGGGCCGAAGAGGAGTCACCGATTCGTAGAATGCGCGAGAACGTGACAGATCGGACACGTTGACGACGATGTACGCCACCCTGTTGATGCGGTCGCGCAAAGTGACCTCCGAGCGCGTTGACTCGTCGTTGTTGGTCGCGGTTCGATTGGGGTCGGGTTCGGTCATGTCGAATCCTGTCGATGGTGGCCGCGGCGCGGCAAGAGGCGGCGCCTGGAAGCGCCCTCGAGGTGGAACCGGGAAGGAAAGGCGACGCCGGCAAACTGGCCGTCACCTCGAAAGAACATCTTACCGTAATGCTTACTGTTGGCGTGCCCGTTGTCCGTGCGGAGGCTCGTCGGGGCTGTCGATCCGCGTGGGTGGTATGGCATCGCCTCTTTCGCCTGCTGCGATATCGTTTGCCGATCGACGACGTAGCGCATCGCGCAACAGGCGCCGAGACGAAGACCGAGCGACATTCGATTCAAGGGGTCCGATCATGAGCAAGCCTGCGACTCGGACCCGGCGATCACGCGGTTCCATCGACGCCAACATGATCATCGACGGAGCTTTCGCGCTGGCACGCCGCGACGGTCTCGATGCGCTGTCGATGCCGAATCTTGCCCGCCACCTGGGCGTCGGGGTGACGAGCATCTACTGGTACTACAAGAACAAGGACGATCTCCTTCGTCAGATGCACGCTGCGGCCGTGCGTTCGATCCACGAGAAACTACCGTCCGTTCGCGACTACGAGCCGGAGGACTGGCGGGACTATCTGCACACCCTGTTCCGTCGCCAGCGCGAGGTGTACAGCGAAGACAGTCTTGTGACAGACCTGATGCTCAGCCACAACAGCGACTACAGTCGCCGAACCACTCACTTCGTCTACGCGCAGGTCGAGCACCTGCTCGCGTTTCTGGTTCGCGCGGGATTCGACCTCGACACCGCATGGCATATCCACTCCGCCTTGTCGATGCTCACGCGCGGTTTCACTGTCACCGAGCGCGCTCGGACCGTCAGTGGCACGCCGCCTGTCGGACCCGAACAATTGCGCCTGTTGAACCCCGACGACACTCCCTTGCTCGCACGATTGGCCGCAAGCGGGTCGATCATCATCGACACCACCGGCGACACGAGCTTCGAATTCGGGCTGGAGATGATCCTCGACGACGCAGAACGGCGGTTGGCGGCCACGAACACTCCAAACTGACCTGTCCGCACCGCCGGCGCGCTCCGATCGGAGCGCGCCGGCGTCGGCACGGTCAACTCAGTGCGCCCCGCCGGTGACGAGAACGGTAGCCGTGCCGGCGGAGAGAACGTCCTGCAGCTCGTCGGTCACGGTCAGCTCCACGGTGACGACCTGACCGTCCGCCTCGCCCCTGACCTCGGTGACCACGCCCGCGGCGGTCACGCGTCCGGCAAGGTTGGGCTTGCGGAACCGCGCGGACACGCTCTGAATCCGCCCCATCGGGCCCAGCCAGTCACGCAACAAGCAATGCATGTAGGAAATCTGCAAGTTGCCCATTCCAAAAGCGCCGGGCATACCCGCAGCGCGTCCTGCTTCGTTGTCCATGTGGATGGGGACGAACTCGTCGTTCACGGCGGCGTATCGCCCCCACACCGCTAGTCCCGTGTCTCGTACAAAGCCGGGCAGCACGGCCCCCACGTCGCATGTGAATGTCGACATCGACTGCGCAGTAGACGAATCGGTGTTCATCGATGATGCTCCTTCGTTGGGTGCCGGTCAGTAGCGGATGAGTGTCATCGACGTGCGCCGCACGACGCTTCCCGTCTGGTTCACCCAAGTGTCTTCGGTTGTCGTCATCAGCATCGGCCCGCGTTTGCCCTCACGCACCGAGTAGTCCACGAGACGGTCAGTGCCGGTGATGACATCGCCTTCGCACATGGGGGCCGTGTGTGTGACCACCACTCCGCCGTTGAGTTGAGTACGCAAACCCGGCCCCTCGACGCCGAGCAGTTTCTCGATTCGATCCGGATCCGCAGGATCGGGTGCCGGATGTTCGGTGCGGTGCTCGGCAACACTCCAGGCGAAGGGGTTGAACTCCTCCGGCGCCACGAGCTTGTCGCGACCGCCCAGGAATCGAGCCGGCGGATCTTGCGGCCAGTACACCGCGATGGCCCACCGACGAATGGCTGAGGCATCCACCGGGTGGGAGGTACGCACCGCCAGAACGGCGCCGACGCCGGCTCTCATCGCGTCGGTCAATGGTGTGGTCATGCAGCGCCCTTTCGTTGTCACGGTCGGCCGCCCCACCAACGGGGCTCCGTACATCCACTATAGAAAAGCTTACGGTAAACCTTTTGACAACAGGTGTCCTGAGTGCGACGCTACGAGTCACACCGAAGGCCACCAGGCTCACCAGAGGGATGATCGATGCCAGCAGACGTGAATACGGAGCTTCAGTTCTTTCTCGACTCCACCCGCACATTCCTCGAACGCCGGGGATCCATCCCCACGGTCAGGGCGATGCACGCCGAGGGGTCGACGCTCGACCGAGCGTGGTGGAGCCAGGCCGCCGAGCTCGGGTGGACGATGTTGCTCGCCCCGGCATCCCTCGGCGGCGACAGCCCATCCGGTGAAGGCCTGGTCGATCTCGCGGCCGTGGCGGAGCTGACGGGAGCCCACGCCGCCCCCGGTCCACTCAATTCCACCAGCGCGGTGATCGCAGGGTTCGCCCACGCGGACGCGGAAGCCGGTCACGACGACACGATCGAGAGCATCCTCTCCGGCGAGCGCGTGGCCGCGTGGGCTGTTCACGCTCCCGGTCCCGCCTGGCGCCCGTTCGAACCCGCCGTTCGTGCAGAACGAACCACCGACGGACAGTGGCGACTCGACGGAGAGATCCGCTCCGTCGAGTTCGGCGCCGAAGCCGACGTTCTGCTTGTGGTGGCCCGCACCGGCGACAGCGTGGCCGAGTTCCTGGTTCCCACCGACCATGCGAACGTGGCGGTTCGGGCCCGCGGTTCGGTCGACTTCGTCCGCAACTACGCGGACGTGTCATTGGTGGATCTGCAGTTGCCCACCGAAGCGCTGGTCGTTGCACCCGACAACGGAGTCGCCGTCGTCTCGCATCAGATGCAGGTGATGAACGTACTACAGGTCGCCGAAGCCGTAGGCGCGATGGGCAAGGTCTTCGATCTCACGCTGCAATGGGCGTTCGATCGATTCTCCTTCGGTCGCCCCTTGGCCTCTTACCAGGCTCTCAAACACCGCTACGCGGATGCAGCGCTCGCCGTGCATGCGTCCCGCGCCGTGCTGGCTGCTGCTGTGCGGGCAACGCAACACGCCCACCCTGACGCAGCCAAGGTGGTGAGCGCCGCCAAGGCCTTCGTGGGGGAGTCCTCGGTTCGCATGATGCAGGACTGCTGCCAGCTCCACGGAGGCATCAGCCAAACCATGGAACACGACCTCCACCTGTTCCTCAGGCGGGCCATGGTGGCTCGCGAAATGTATGGATCACCTCGCGAACACCGTTCCGCGATCGCCGACATCGTCTTCGAGGAGAAGAAGTGAGCGAAACACTGGACGACTTCCGTGGCCGCGCACGTACGTGGCTCGCGGAGAACATGCCCCTCCGTAGCGACCGGGGCGACACGGCGACCGTTTCGGTCGGCAAATGGGAACGCGTTCGCGAACTGCAGGCCAAACTGCACCAGGGCGGGTTCGCCGGGTTGTGCTACCCGCGCGAGTACGGCGGGCAGGGACTCGGCTTCGAGTACCAAGCCGCATTCAATGACGAAGCCTCGCCGTACGAGATGCCCGTCCCCGTCAATTTCCCTACTCTGACCATCTGCGGGCCTACTCTGCTCGAGGTCGCCAGCGAAGACATCAAGCGGGACCTGCTTCCTCGCATGATCAGTGGTGAACTCCTCTTCTGCCAGTTCCTCTCCGAACCCAACGGTGGGTCGAATCTCGCGGGCGTACTGACCCGAGCGGACCGCCGCGGAAACGGTTGGGTTCTGAGCGGATCGAAGATCTGGTCCTCCGGAGCGGACGCGGCGGACTATGCGATGTGCCTGGCCCGCACGAACTGGGATGTACCCAAGCACCGGGGTTTGACCATGTTCGTCTTCCCTATTCACCAGGAAGGCGTGGACGTTCAGCCCATCGAGATGGTCAATGGCGTCAAAGAATTCTGCCAGGAATTCATCGACGAAGTGTTCGTACCGGACTCTGCTGTCGTCGGTGAGGTCGACGACGGCTGGAGTGTTGTCAACCGTCTCCTCCATCAGGAGCGACTCGCGGTGTCCGGTGCTTCACCGTTCATGAGCGGAAAGAACTACTCGGACGACGGACCGGGGCCGGGCGAACCGCAGGCGACGCTGCCCGAACTGGCCGGTGCGCTCGGCATCGCGGACCAGGATTGGGTGCGCGACATCATCGGCTCGGTCGAGACATCGCACGTGGTACATCGCGCTCTGGTGAAGTACCTCCACAGCGAGGTCGTTGCCGGCCGTCTGCCCGAAGTCGGCATGACGCTGGGCCGCTTGTATCACGCCGAGGCATTCGAAGCCGAGTTCGACGCCGGGCTGAACCTGGCCGGATCGATCGGCGTCTCACGTGACGCACAGGACGAAGTCGGGCACTGGTCCCGCAACTACCTCTCACGGCAGAGCGCGAGCCTCGGAGGCGGAAGCACCGAGATGGCGCGGAACATCATCGCCGAGCGACTGCTCGGCATGCCCCGTGAACCTGCACCCGACAAGGATCTGCCGTTCCGCGAGGTCCGCCAATCTCGATGACGCACCCGCGCACGCCGAGAACAACGCGTCAACCCCACCAGGAAAAGGAGTAAGGATGGTCACTCCATCCCTCGCCACCCGCAGTGCACTCGATCGAGTGCTCAAACCGGACACTGTTGCCATCGTCGGCGTTCGAGACGGCTCGCCGTACCTCGAAGCCGTGCGCCGGACCTTGGTCCATTCAGACGTCGAGATCTACATCGTCAACCCGCGCCACCCCGAGGTGGACGGACGGCCGACGTACGCATCGCTGGCCGACATACCCGTTCCCATCGACGCGCTCTATCTCGCCACCAACGCGGCTCGCTCGGTCGAGTACGCAGAGTCCGCCGTGGGCCTTGACATCGGAGGCCTGGTCGTCGTGGCCGGCGGATTCGGTGAGGTGGGCCCGGCCGGCGGCGAACTGCAACGCCGCCTGGTAACCGCTGCTGAAGCCGGCGGTTTTGCGGTCATCGGGCCCAACTGTCTCGGCATGATCAACGTACCCAGACAGATCAGTCTCGCCATCGCCGCCGACCACCAGCGGCGGCCCGGAGGCATCTCGGTGGTGTCACAGAGCGGGGCCCTCATCAACGGCGTATCGATGGCTGCATGGGAGCGCCGCTCGATCGGGTTGAACTTGCTGGTCTCCGCAGGTAACGAAGCGTTCACCGATCTCGCGGACTACGTCGACTACCTGGCCGACGACCCCGACACGACCGCAATCGGACTCGTCATCGAGAAGGTGCGGCGGCCGAAACAGTTCTTCTCCGCCATTCGCCGTGCACTGAGCCAAGGGAAGCCCGTCGTAGCAATCAAACTTGCGCGTAGTGAGCGAACACGCGAACTGGCGGCCTCGCACACCGGAGCACTGACCGGTGACGCCTGGACTTACGAGGTGGCCCTCCGTCAAGCCGGAGTTGATCTGGCGTACGACTGTGACGAGCTGATCGACCGCCTTGCCGTCCTCGAGCAACTGGGCACCGAGTACCGCCGAAAGATCCAGGGTCTCGCGGTCCTGAGCTTCACCGGCGGCTTTGCCTCGCTCACGGCCGACCTGGCCGGCGATCTCGGCTTCACTCTCCCCGCCCTGGACGATTTCCGGCCGTGGCTGGCCGAGAACCTGCAAGGATCATCGGTACCCAACCCGCTGGATGCAACGGGGTTCGGTATCACCGTTTGGCCTCAAATCATCGACATGTACATGTCATCCGCTGACATCGACGCCTGCATCTTCGTCCACCCACTCTCGGACGCCGACGAAGCGGGCGGGCGACACGCTTTGGAAACGTTCGTCGCCGGCGCCCAGAAGTACGGCAAGCCCGCCTTCGTGACAAGCTGCGCGGGCCCCCTGGGGCAGTGGGCCCAAGACCTTGTCGCTACCAACCCAGCAGTGGCAGCGGGGTGGGGCCCTCGCCAGACGCTGCAAGGCATGGCCACCCTGGGACAGTTCGCCGCGCGCGCCGGCCGAGCAACACAGCAGGAACACACGGTGCATCTGATTCCCCGCCCGGACGGCACCCCGGTGATCGAGCGCGGATCACACATGCTCTCGTTCGCCGACGCCAGCGAACTGTTCGACCGTCAATCGATTCCCGTCGCACCGTTCCGTGTGATCGGCGAGGCCCAACGGGACGCGGATTTGACGTTCGCGGGACCGTACGTGGTCAAACTGGCCGACGTAGCCCATCGAAGCGATCACGGAGCAGTTCTGCTCAACATCAACTCCGACGGTCTGACCGAGGCAATCGGCAAGATGCGACACCTCGCGGACGCCGAGAACCTGCCCACGACCGTGGCCGTCCAACCGATGGTCCCCTCTCATGGCGAGGCGTTCGTCGGCGTTCAGTCCACCGAACTCGGCCCCCTCGTGGTGTTCGGCCTCGGTGGGATCTTCGTCGAAGTTCTCAAGCGTGTCGGCGGACTGCTGGCACCGTTCGATCGACGGGACGCGCTCGAGTTGCTTGCCGAGTTCGACGACGTCGAGATCATGCACGGTCTGCGCGGACGTAAGCCGTGGGACCTCGAGACCCTCGCGGACATTCTGGTGCGCGTCGGCGACCTGGCAGCGGGATCGACGGAGTGGCTCGACTCACTCGACATCAACCCGCTGCTGGTGACCGACGACGGGTTCGCCGCCGTGGACGCGCTGTGTTTCGTGCGGCCCGCGACGTCGAACGACGAACGCACCTCCACCGCCGTCTCCAGCTAGCTCATTCGACATATCGACCGAGGAGTATCGATGACGTTTCCACGACGCCAAGCGGCCATCGCCGGCGTGTATCGCACCAAGCAGGGCAAGCTCCCGGACCGCACCGGCTTCTCCCTCCAACTCGAAGCCATCAAGGGCGCCATTGCCGAGGCCGGCATGCAGCTCAGCGACATCGACGGGCTACTGACGCTGCCGTTCTCCAACCACCATGATGCGCAAGCCGGAGCGACCGACACACACCAGTTCTGGGCCGAGCAGCTCGGTGGGCACCCGATCGACTACATCAGCGTCGGCGGTTCCGCCGGGCAGATCGCGAAGGCCGCCAGCGCGATCAGCTCGGGACTGTGCGAAGTCGCCGTCCTGTTCTACGGTCGTGCTGGTCAGTTCCTCGGCCCGCGAGGAACCGTCTCGACCGGACGAGCACCGCGCGTTCCGGAGTGGTCGTGGAGCGTTCAGGGCGCATACATGGTTCCGTTCTACGCCCTGTGGGCCCAGCGCTACATGCACGAATTCGGTGTTACCAGCGAGGATCTGGCCGAGGTCGCAGTCATCGACCGGTACCACGCAACGCTGAACCCCGAATCGGTGATGGGCCGCAAGGGGGAAATTACGGTCGACGATGTGGTGAATTCCCGCATGATCGCCGAACCGATGCATTTGCTCGACTGCTCATTGGACAACGACGGAGGCTACGCAGTCGTCGTCACCACGGCCGAACGCGCACGTGACGGCGCCAAGAAGCCCGTCTACGTACTCGGCGGTGCGGAAGCGGTGCACACCGACCTCTACCTCACTCAGGACGGCGATTGGTTCCCCGAAGGCGGTCGCTCTGTCCGACGCGCCGCTGACCGTGCGTTCGAGCAGGCAGGGGTGACCCGCGACGACATCGACTACTTCGGCAGCTACGACTGCTTCACCATCACTGCGGTCCGCAACTACGAGGAGATGGGCTTCTGCGCCCTCGGGGAGGGCGCTGACTTCGTCAAAGCCGGCCACACCCGTCTCGGCGGCAAGCTCCCGACCAACACCGACGGCGGACTCCTCTCCGGAAGTCACTGCGGAGACCCGTCAGGACTGTTCGTGGTGGAAACCGTGCGCCAGTTGCGCGGCGAATGCGGTGACCGACAGGTCGCAGACGCCAAGATCGGGCTCGCACATCAGCAGGGTTACGCAGTGCACGGCCTGTCCAGTTCGGTCATTCTCGGTGTCGATTAACCAGGAGCAGATTATGTCGTCGTCAACCCAGCCGTACCTCAAGCCCATCCCCGACCGCACACCCCGCAACAGAGAATTCTGGGATGCGCTACGCGAGCACCGCTTCTTGCTTCCGCGTTGTCGCGATTGCGGTCGGCACTCCTGGATTCCGTACCCCGCGTGCAGAAATTGTCTCTCCGAAGATCTCGAGTGGGTGGAAGCCAGCGGCAATGCGACCGTCTACAGCTTCACCCTGGTCCACCGCGGAGCTGGACCGTTCCAGGAAGAAGCCCCATATGCGCTGGTGGCCGCGGCGCTCGCGGAGGACCCCAAGCACTGTGTGCTCCTCGCCAATACAGTCGACATTCCCAACGAAGAGCTGCGAATCGGTATGCCGGTCCGGATAGCGTTCGAGGACATTGAAGGCGAGGACACAACGCTCTGGAGAGTCGGCCCAGCGTGAGTTCTCACCACACCGCGGCGGCGAGGGGCGTGGTTCTGACCCTCGCCGCCGCGGGCTCGTTGGCCGCAGCAATGCAGACCTTGGTCACCCCCTTGCTGCCGGCGCTACCGACGATCTTCAACACCACAGCAGCAGGAGCCGCTTGGATCGTCACGGTGACACTGCTCGCCGGTGCGGTCTCGGTTCCGGTGACCGGGCGACTCGGGGATCTCTACGGCAAGAAGTTTGTGCTACTCGCCTGTACGGTCCCACTGATCGCGGGGTCGATCTTGTGTGCCCTGTCGGAGTCTCTCTTTCCCGCCATCGTCGGCCGAGGGCTCCAAGGGGTGGGGATGGGCATCATCCCTTTGGGTGTCGCGTTGCTGCGCGATGTGGTCCCCCCTCACCGTCTGAACAGGTCGATTGCCCTGGTCAGTGCCTCAATGGGTATCGGAGGAGGCCTCGGTTTGCCGATCTCGGCTGCCGTAGCGGAGTACGCAGACTGGCGTGCGTTGTTCTGGGGCGCAGCCGTAGCCACCGCGGCGGTGGCACTTCTGGTGTGGCGCCTGATCCCGGCCGCGCCTGCGGGAGATCCGACGGGCCGCTTCGACCTCCTCGGGGCAGTGTTGCTCGGCGTCGGACTTGTCTCACTGCTGCTCGTCGTGTCCAAAGGTGCCGAATGGGGTTGGGTGTCACCGGCCGTGCTCGGTGCTGCGGCAGTCTGCATCGTCGCACTCCTCTTATGGTGGCGATGGGAACGACGTTTTTCGTCTCCGCTCATTGACATAGGCGCGGCCACAACATCACGAGTACTGCTGACCAACGCTGCGTCGTTGTTCGTCGGATTCTCGATGTATGCGTCGATGCTCGTCGTCCCCCAGCTTCTTCAAGCTCCTCTCAGCACCGGACACGGTCTCGGACAATCAATGCTCGCCGCTGGGCTGTGGATGCTCCCTGGTGGTCTTATCGTCGTCGCGGTCGCACCGCTGGGCGGAAAGCTGATCGACCTGTTGGGGCCTAAAGCCGTCCTCCTCGGGGGAACGACGGTGCTGATTGTCGGATACGGCATCGCCCAGGCCCTTCTGAGCACCACCTGGGGCGTGATGTCCGCGGCAATCATCATCAACGCCGGTGTAGGACTGTGCTTCGGATCCATGCCGGCGTTGATTCTGTCATCGGTGCATCGGTCCCAGTCCGCTGCGGCCAACGGATTCAACACCCTGGTGCGGTCACTCGGCACCGCCATCGGTGCGGCCGTGACAGGCGCCATCCTGGCCCATGCGACCACCAACGTCGGGGGCGCAGCCGTGGCGACCGAAGCCGCCTTCCGCGTCACCCTCGGGGCCGGCCTGATGGTGGCTGTCGTCGCGCTCGCTCTGGCCACCTTCATCCCCAAATACCCAGCTCGGCCGACCACCTCGGCCGACTCCGGATCAGAGTCGGCCGCGATGTCCTGACCCGAACCCCGCCAGCCGCGCGCCTGAGACCGCACCGGCGAAACCCACACCCCCGAGCCTTCGTTCGAACATCCTTTGCCCGCGAACAGGAGCACCACCATGACGATAATCAAGCCCGACATCACTCGCCTGCCCGGCACCGGACTGGTGATAGGCGCGGACCGAGTCGAGGATTCCTCGGGGGGCGCGGTCGAACACCGATACCCCGGCGACGGATCCGTCACAGGTTTGATTCCCCTCGCCGGGGCACACGAAGTCGACGCCGCCGTTCGCGCAGCGCGAGCGGCGCAGCCAATCTGGGAAAGAATGGCACCTCCCGAACGGCGCAGGCTACTGCACCGTCTCGCGGACCTCATCGAAGCGGACTCCGAACGCCTTACGCACCTCACGACGATCGACAACGGCACACCCATGATGGTCACCGCGCACGGTGCTCCGGCCACTGCGGAGCTGTTTCGCTACAACGCCGGCTGGACCGACCGCCTCGAAGGCAGTGTCATACCCACCTGGCCGGGATCCAACTTGGACTACGCCGTAGAAAAACCCTACGGTGTCGTCGCCGTCATCATTTCCTTCAACGGCCCTCTAATCGGCTGCGCCATGACCGCCGCACCCGCTTTGGCAGCCGGCAACACCGTGGTGATCAAGCCCTCGCAACTCACGCCGTACTCCCCGACACGTCTCGGTGAGCTGGCGCTGGAAGCCGGAATCCCGCCGGGCGTGATCAATATCCTGGTGGCCAGCGCTCAGGGCGGCACCGAGCTGGTCAAGCATCCTGGCATCGACAAAATCCACTTCACCGGCAGCGGACCGACTGCTCAGCGCATCGTCACCGACGCGGTGGCCAATATGACCCCGGTCGGACTGGAACTCGGCGGCAAGTCCGCAGCACTGGTCTTCGATGACATCGACGTCGACGCCACCGTCCCAGCCTTGCTGTCGGGCCTGATCAACATGTCCGGACAAGGCTGCATCAACGCGACACGCCTGATGGTGCAAGACGGGATATACGACCACGTTGTCGCCGCCGCCGAGAAAACCATCGAACACATCCCCATGGGGGACCCGTACGACAAGACCACCGTGATGGGTCCGGTCATCAACGAACAGGCCTGCGACCGCATCTTGGGAATGATCGACCGCGCCACCGAAGGCGGAGCACGAGTCGTCACGGGCGGCCATCGAATGGGAGACGATCTGGCGGATGGATTCTTCCTCGCGCCGACCATCGTCGCCGACGTGCCGAACAGTTCCTACATCGCCCAGAACGAAGTGTTCGGCCCGGTCCTCTCCATCCTCCGGTTCACGAACGAAACAGAAGCAGTTTCGATGGCCAACGACACCGAATTCGGGTTGGCCGGTTATGTCTACACGCACAAATTGGAGCGTGCACATAGAGTTGCCGACAAACTACAGGCCGGCAATGTATGGATCAACGATTGCACCGGGATTCCGGCCTCCGTTCCCTTCGGCGGCGTCAAAGGAAGTGGCTTCGGCAGATTGGGTGGAAAGTGGGGTGTCCGCGAATTCACGCAGCCGAAAAACATTTGGCTCAAACTCTGACTGAGAAGGGCTGTAAGGTCGACACACGAAAGGACCGTCCAGCTTCACCAGCACTCAGAAAGGCAGATGTGCAAGAGCGTACAGTCCGATTGCCGGTCCCGGTTACAACACATTGGGACTGGCAACTACACGGATCCTGCCGAAATCATGCCTGCGACCCATTCTTCGCGGAGGATCCGTCGTCCGAGGCTCTCGCAAAGCAGATCTGTAGTGGATGCCCCGTCCTGCAGACCTGCAGACAGCATGCCATCATATGCAACGAGCCATACGGTATTTGGGGCGGCCTCAAGCCGGAGGAACGCAGTAAGCGCCGGTGGGAATACACGGCACACAATGTTCGTGCACGTGCCAAAAATCGAAAGTTCGGCTAGCAACTGCCTTTCTCGAAACCTACACGTGAAGGTTCTCGAACCACATGTCTGATCCGATTTCGAATCGAGAGCGCAACGCGGCGCGCCGCAGACGAGCAATACATCTGGCTGGAATGAAGCTGTTTGCCGAAAACGGCTATCATCAGACATCGGTAGCAGAAGTGGCGTCCGCATCTAACCTAGCACCGCGCACTGTTTCGTATTATTTTGCGAGTAAACATGATATTGCTCTCGCGACCTGTGACGAGGCATCTGAGCGGCTCACTAAAGCAATCGAGAAGTTGGCATCGGGCGGTTGCGTAGTTGCCGCCATCATCGCTTGGCTGACCGCAGAACCTGAACACGTCGATCCCGAACTGTGGCATCATCGTCACGCCATGTTTCTCGCCAATCCCGAGCTGGCGTATGGGTCTCTGCGGCTGTCGGCAAACCACATTAGCGCGCTGGGGTCCGCATTCGAGCGCCAATACGGAGTTCCGTGCAACAAAATTGATGTTGGAATTGTTGTAGGTGCCATTGATGGCATACTCGTGCAGCACTATAGAGCATGTTCGGACATCCGAACACACCACGCATTTATTGCGATAGCGAAAGCGGCCATGGTCGGCGTTGCGGAGGTAGTGCTCAATCACGTTGAACCATGACCGGCCTGGTCGTGGACTGAGTACCGATCGGCGCTGCGGTCGTCGGCGGTCGTCGGCGAGCGCCACCCATGCGTGGAGTTAAGGTTCGCACGCCTCGATGCGCCGCCGCACCGCGAGGTCCGCTTCGGTCGGGGATACCTCGCCTCTCCGAACGGCGTGGACCTGAGCGGAGATGAACGTCTCCTCGGCGACGTTTGATCACGGAACTTTCTGGTACGCGGATTCATTCGATGTGCACGGTGACGGCCGTCGGTGACAGTGAAGGTTTCCGCAGACCGATCGATCAGCAGTCGTTCCTACTGACCCCGGTGGAAATGGTGGTGGCGAGCCAGTCCGTGACACTGGGAATCATCGTTTCTTGAGTAAGGATGTGGTTCAGGACGGGCACCGACTGCCGCTGAACGTGCATGCCGAGCGCGCAGTACATGTCGAACTGCTTGCGCTGCGTCGACGCCGGAACGATGTCGTCCGCGTCGCCCCAGTAGAGGAAGGTCGGCGCGTCGAAAGCGATGCGCCCCAATGTCTGAGCATCGACGACTCGGGCGATGTCTGGGTCGGCCAAGAGCTGGTCGAGCGGTCGGCCGCTGCGGGTGAAGGTCGAGGACTGCGCGAAGGGATGACCGAGGACTGTCTGGGTGAGGCAGTGATCGGGCTGTTGGTTCATCCGTTGGGCGGCGTGGCCCGCATCGTTGAGTTGGCGGTCGGCGAGGTCGAGACTCGGGTAGGCGGCGTCGAGTCCGGTGGCCGCGTTGAGGGCGAAGTCGACGTACAAGCCGCCGTCGAGGAAGCGGCCGTTGTCGGCGAGGTAGGTCGGTGTGCCGCCGGACGCAACCGCCGCGACGTTCAGTTCGGGTGCGTAGGTGGCGGCGAGTTGCGCCGCCCACGACGCGCCCGCGCCGCCTTCGGAGTACCCCCACAGGCCGACCGGCGACTCCTCGGTCACCCCGCTGCCGGGGACGGTTCGAGCGGCACGGACCGCGTCGAGTACGTTGCGGCCCAGTACCTGCCCGATGGTGTACGGGTGAGTGCCGCCGTTCGTGTAGCCCTCGTAGTCCGAGACGGCTACCGCGTACCCCTTCGTCAGCAGGGGTAATGCGTCGCCGAGTTGGATCTCTTCGTTCCGAGCGATCTGCTTGCTGACCGAACAGTTCTGGCCCTGTCCGTGTGTGCCCGGTGCGAGTCCGACGACCGGTCTCGGGCCCGCACCCGGCCACGGTTGGTTCGGCACGAGAATTGTTCCAGTGACGGCGGTTTCGGCGCCGTCGACGAGCGGGTCGAGACCCGGGTCCGCGCCGCGGGAGGTGTACATGATCTGCACTCCGCGCGCCACCGTCGTGATCAGACTCGATGCCGGCAGGTCTCGAGTGCGCATCACGGCGCCGTGCGGTGTGGACCCGGAGAGCTGCGGAACAGAGTAGAAATCGTCCTCCACTGCAGACTGCGCGCCCGCGGGCGCCGCGAACACTCCCGCTGAACACCAGATCGTCAGCGTAGCGACCGCCAAGCATGTCGCGCGTCGCGCCGGCGGTGCTTGTGTGCGACCGGTCCCCACCCGTTGCTTCGTCATGTGGCAAAAGTAACAGAATCGACCGATTTGTCAATCAGTCGATTTTGATACCTGGGTTCGCGGCACCCCCGGCGAAGTGCGTAAAATGTGACGCGTGAGATCCCGTGATCGGACCCCGGATCGGCCAATCGCCGATCCATGTACGGGCCGCCCGGAAGTCCGTCATGAGGAGGACGGTCGCGCGTCCAGGTGGGCGCATCGTCGCCCTGAATTGTTGTCGGCGGCGACGGATTACGTTCTGGACAACGGGGTGTCCCAGCTGACTCTGCGGCCGCTCGCCGGGGCGATCGGTGTCACCATCAGCACGCTGATCCGCCAGTTCGGCTCCAAAGGTGAGCTGATAGAAGAGATCACCCGCAACGTCAACACGGAACTGCTGAACGACTTGCGCACGGACCCGGAACTCGTCGGCGTGACCCCAGTGCAGACGCTGCGAACATTGTGGCGTCGGTGGCTCGATCCGGTGACGTCGCGGCATTTTCGGTTGATGTTCGAGCTTTACAGTCTTGCGCTGCAGGACCCGTCGTCGTACAAGTGGTTCATAGAGTCGGTGGTGGCGGACTGGCTGTCACCTATCACCGAGAGACTGGTCGACGACGGTGCCGATCGCGATCAGGCCAGAGTCGTCGCCACCGTCGTACTCGCCACCATGCGCGGGCTGCATCTGGACTACATCGCCACCCGAGACGCCGACCGCATCGACGCGGCGTTCGAACTCGTCGTCGCGTCGCTCGCCCCGATCGAGAACCGCACCAGCTGAAGCCTCGTGCGATGGCGTACGCCCCGGTCATTCACACAAACACGATCGACGTGGAATCGAGTCCGGCGAGGTCGTGCCTGGCGAAGGAGCTCCAGTTGCGGAGCTTAGCGCCGATCAAGGGCTGCGGCGGCTGCTCACCGGCCAACATCGGTGCGTCGGTCCAGTCTGCTTCGAAGAGAAATGGCAATTCGAGGCAATGATTTGCCTGCGTGACGAGTTTTCCAGGAGCCCAGTCGAATCTGTGCTTTGCGATAGTACCGCCGACGTAACGCCAGATGTCGACCACCGAGTCGATCTCGGACAGAGTCTGGGTGGCATGTTCGACAGCGCGTAGTGCCAGGAAATGTCCCAGAATGCCAGCCTCCGCAATCGAGCAGCGGCCGCATTTATGGCCACGAAGGAGACTTGTCGAGTCAGTCGAGTTCGTTCTGGAGTCCAAGCACCGGAGACCCCGTCAGACAGCTCAAGGCTTGAACGCACCGCAAAAAGCCGATTAGTGCATCAACTCGAACACCGATACCCCAGGTCGGCATGTGTCGGCGACACGAATAGCAAAGGCCGTTAGTCGCGTCGCGGCGCGGCGGTTGAGCGGGGATCCGTAAGTGCGGTCGTGGTGTCGGTGGGGGAGTGCATGCTGTCGGGGTGCGCATCAGAACGCTGGCCGGACCGCCCCTCCTGCACGAGTTGGCCGCCGACCTCAGCCGCGTGATCGTCCTGGCCGATCTCACCGACGCCAGAGCCCTGGATCAAGAGACCTGGTCCCCGGGTCGAGGGGTGGCGCTCGACGGGGCGATGAACCGGGGGTCGCGACCATGACCACGCAACACCTCGGGCGGCAAGCGGTGCGTGCTGCGGCGGTGACGGAAGCTGCACTCGTCCTGCAGGACCGGGTCGATGTCCTCCTGGATCGACTGACCGATCGGGTCCTCGGCACGCCGAGAGCGGGATCGGACCGCTGGTTGCATGACTTCCGGCACCCGTCGGCCACACCGCAGGAGCGTGCGCATGTCCGGTCGGCGATCCTGACCGCCGCCGGATTCGCCCCGCACCCGCCCAGAACAGGTACCGGCTCGCGGCGGAACCGCCGCGGCGACCCCGCACAACTCACGATGTTCTGACAATCGACGGCGTGGCGAGTGTGCCGTTACAGCGTTGTAGCGCTGGATTGTTGCGTCTGCGATCTTTCACAGCCAGGCCATCAGGGAGAAGAATTGTCGAGCTCGTGACCCGCGACTGTGTTGACGGCAGTGCCGTCTACAGTGCGAACGTGACGCACACGGCAGCCGCATCACACCCAGAGAATCCCGTCGACGGCCTTGTCCGCAGCCGGGTACGCCCTCGTGTCGGCCTGTTCGAGCAGCTCCACCGCTATGTAATCGGTGACGTCGTCCAATCTCACTCCGAACTCGTCATAGAGGTTTCTCCGCGTCACCAGTGTCAGCCCGGGGTAATCGTCGTGCTCGAAGGCGATGTGTAACTGCCCGCTCGGCCAATCCCCGACATACGATGCCCGGAAAGCAGATGCCTTGCCGGCGCGAATCATTCTGTCTATCCGATGGACGCAGAATGCCACGTACGAGTCGTGGTCGAGGGGCCGCGGACCGACGGGCCGACAATGGTCGGTGATGTCGACCCCGCCGATCGGCACCGCAGAGACAACGCCGTCGGTGTCGACGATCTGGATTCCGTCGGCGGCGACCCTGGTCTCAGGGTCGAATGCGGTGGTCACAGACCAGAGCCGGTCATCGGCGACGGTTCCGGCGAGGAGTCGGACGCCGGGACACTCGATCGTCCGTTCGATTACGTTCGAGCGGTAACCGCGGATAACGGTGGTGGTTCCGAACGGCTTGTCCAGCCCCCAATGCCATCGCCACTCGCCGCCGGACGCCCGCTTGCGGTAGTGCTTCTCGTTGTAGGTGAGGTCGGCGTACTCGCTGCCCGTGTCGCCGAGGTGCTCCGTCGCCTCGTGCTCGGTGCGGGAGATGCGTTCGGGGCGGGGCTCGTCGAGAGGTACGTGCAACGAGGTTGTCTGCCCGGTCAATCGGAAGCGGACCGGTGACGAATCGCTGTCGACGGGCACCCTGACCCACGGTTCGTGCTCCACCTTGACGACGATCACTCGCACGATCGCGCCGATGCTGTAGACGAAACCATCCACCGGACGCACTCGGTGCCGCCTCCAGGCAACACGAACACAAGCGACGATTGCCGACACTTGAAACGTCGAGGTGGCACATCGGGCGAGGACGCGATGTCATTGGGACGCTTCCGCACCGTGTGGCAATATGCTCCCCCGTGACCTGCGGCGATCAAGCCATCACCGTGGACGTACTCGGCGTGCGAGATGCCGTCGACGGTGACGCGAGCCAGTGGTCCGTCAGGATGATTCTGTATCCACAACCCGCCCTCATCTGCGTCAATCCGCGGCGTTGATCGGGCCTCGGTGCTTCGTGCCGGCGTAGCCAGCGGCAGGTCCACCCAGGAAACCAGCTTCACGAATTGTGCTGTGGAAGAATCGAACACAGCGGCAACAGGTTGAGTACTGTCGATCACCCATACATGCTCGGCCGAGTGGAATATTCGGCGCGGTCGCAACGACCTGCGCGGCAATCCGGCGCTCATGCGCCTTTCTGCGATGTCATGCTGACAGATTAGCAGTGACCCATCGCGACGTGATCAATCCCGCCACACAGCCGTGAACCTGCACCCGGGGGCCACCGAGGTGCGGTGCCCTGAAATCGTAGGTCGTCGCCCTGAGATCGGTGGACAACGGGCGCCCGGCATCATCCATGTTCCATGGCTTCGAGAGTTGATCGAAAAGACGCATGCAGGATCTCTCACAAGAGCGATCTCCATGGTGCCAAACAACGGCTGAACGACGAACGTGCCAAACGCTGCGGTTGGTGACCGGACTTCCGGTTGAACCGGAAACCGTCGAGCAACATAAAGCGATTCGCACTCGAAGTGACCATGCTGGAAGATTTCAGCCCCCTCAAGACGGCCATCTGGTCGTACCGTCATGCATCACAAACGTTCGGAATGGAATACCGGGGGCGCACTCGGCTTGTTGTGGACGCTGCTGTTGATCAGCATCATCAGCTGGCCGGCTCGCGAATCGTATGCCTTCGTAGGTCAGGACAGCTCCCCGACCACTGACCTCGGCGATACGCTCGCTCAGCGCTTGCTGGTCCTCGCCATTTCATACCCCTTCCTGGGAATGCTTCTGGGATACGGCCTGAGCAAGTATCTGACACGACGAGATCGACGATCGTAGGTATCGTCGCGGCCTCCACCGCTCATGACAACGATGGTCGACCCGCAGGGCATCGCTGACCTCGAAGAGCCGACCATCGAGGGCGACGAACCGCGCACAGCTCAGGACTACGTGCGAGATTCACAGGTCGGCGTCGTCCTCGACGACGGGTTCGCGGTCGACCCTGACATGTCCGCTACCGAAGGCGGATGGACGGCCGATTCGTGAATGTGGCTGCTCCGGCGTACGGACCTGCCACGCGCTTCAAAACGGCACCCGGCCTAACTACCGATGATGGTAATCAGTGCCGATAATTTATATTATGACATAATACCTGTTCAAGGCCTAGCGACCGGATTCGGAAGCGTAGTACTCCGCAGCGACCGCCGGGGTTGCCGAAGATATTCTCTTCGTCGACCGGAAATACACCCTGAGTCGGGCTCCAACTCCTCTGCCCATCCCGTCTTGCCGAGCATACGGTCGACCTATTGACCGCATACTCGGCAGGACGAGACGGACGCCCACGCATTTTCAATAGGCACAAACCGATGAAAGTGCACCGTCGCGTTACCTGCAGATCTGCTTCACAACCCTTGGCGGGCAGATGGCCATCTAATTCTCTAGATACCCTGTTCCAGTTCGCGACAGGTCAGTGAAGACACCGGTGTTGGTGTTAAGAACCAACGCTCCCCGCTGGAAAAGCATGAATCGCTGACCAGCTGCTAGCAGTTCCGGCGGACTGTCGCGTTCGTCTGACCATGGATATCCCAGTGATCCACCCTCATACCCCGTCTCAGCCCATCGAGTCAAGAATTGCCCCGTAATAGGATGGGGTCCTGAGGTGGGTGACCAGTAGATAAAACCGTTTTGGAATTGCTGTCGCCGCCCGATGTTGTCCGGATTGACCAACTCGTCGGAGAGCGGATATCCCAGAACTCCAGATTCATAGCCCAGCGAAGCCCATTTGTCCAGTATGGCAGAAAGTACATAGTGGGCTCCTGAATTGGGTGACCAATAGATCACACCATTTTGGAATCTCGCCATACGCCCCTGATTATCAGGAAGAACGATCTCGTCGCCCGTCACATAACCGAGCAGTGTTCCACCAGGGGTGTTACCGCCGACAGAATTCCATTTGTCACGTATGGGGCCGTTCCGGATGGCCGAACCAATGGCATTTTGAAAGGCGACATAAACGGCCCCGTTTTGGAACTCCTGATGCCGGCCCCCGTCCGGCAATACGATCTCGTCAGTGGACGGGTACCCGAGCCAACCGAGTTCGTACCCGAGCTGGCCCCACCGGTTGAGAAAACTGTTCACGACGGGATGGGCGCCGGTACTCGCCGACCAATAGATCGGCCCATTGGCGAAAGTCTGGCGGCGTCCGAACCCGTCCGGGTTCACCAGCTCCTCCGAAGTTGGGAAAAGCAAGAAACTGAACTGAGCACCCAGCGAGTTGTACTTGTCGCGGATGGCACCGCACACCCAGTTGTCCGAGGGCCAGTACTGCTGGCAGTCGGGACCGGGCGCCGGAATTGCTCGAGCCGAGGAAGGCTGCTGCTGCTGCTGCAGTTCGTACTCGCGAACCTCCGCGCGGTCCGCATCCTCCTTGGTGAACGGCTCGGGCCACTCTTCCCGGTCTGAGCGCATCTTGCCGGGAACAACGGTGCTGTTCGGGTTCTCCGTAGGCAGCCCGGTGTACGGGATCCGCTCACCCGCAGGTGTCGGCGCGGTGGCGTCGACGCTCGGGGGCAAGCTTGTGGCGATCGGTGTCGTCGTGCTCGACGGTGCGGGCGCCGGTACGTCCGCGCCACCCGGTACCTCGGACGCTGAGTTGGGTGCCTGCGAGGTGGCCGGGGCCAGTGACGGTGCTTCGGCGCATGCCGTCGGCGTCACAGACGTGGTGGTAGCAGTGGGTACCGGCGTAGAGCCACCACTCGTAGCGGGGGCGCAAGCAGCGTCGCCCCCTGGCTGCGCCGGGCCACCCAGCGGTTGCGCGACAGCCGCGTGAGACCCAGTTGACACAGCCACAGATACGAGGACGATCAATATCGATTTCTTGAGAACCTTCATCTGACGCTCCTGCCCGCTTTGAATAGATCACGACTACGCAAGCCCAGTGGCCGCATCACGAAAACCTGCAGATCGTTCCTTGCCCAGGCGTGGTCTCAGCTGGATCAACGGGGTCACAAACCGCCGGTGCCGTTTTTGCTCCAACGGTGAGATACTCGCCGGTATCTGTGGTCTGCGTCCAGGCTCGGACGCCTACTTCTAGGGTCTGGTTGGCATAGTTGAAATTGTTGTCAATTTGCCAACTGCGGGTCGATCCATCGCAAGGGAAAGAATCCGTGTTCTGGAAATCAACCTGTACCCCATTGACGATCATATAAATCGTCATATGCGTGTCATCATCAAGATACGGGTATTCGGAAGAGACGGGATCATAAACACAGTTGTACTGAACAAGGGGACGCGTCGACGTCGGTGTAACTGTCACGCGGAACCGGAGCACGTCCGCGGGGTAAGCTACTGCCGAGTTACCAACAAACGACGCGATAACTAGCCTCATGTATCGCCAAGTATTACTGACAGCGTTGCCGTTCACATTGAAAAACTCCGGAGATGTGCCGGGATCGTTGGAAATGTCTGATGGAATGTTGGCGCCAGGCAGATCCCTGGCTGCCGTAGGACCATCCAAGGGCGGAGGATCTGTGTACAACGGCGCTGGCGCAGGCGTGGAAGGCTGCGCACCTACGGTGGCCGGGCTGAGCGCGAGCGACGCCGTTACGACGCATGCGGTCAACACCAGGCGGCAGATCTTCATACGTTTCTCCTCGATCAGCGATTGTTAGAACGGCCCCGATTGGCCGGTGCGTTGCCCACCGCGCGGTTGGTTAGCTGAGGTAATTTGTGGAACGTACCATATGTTACGTACTGCTGCACCGATTACCGAACACGTTGACAATGGCTGTGACCTGGGCACACTTGGTGCAGACACATTAAGGCGCTACCATCGATTAATCGTCCTTGCCTGCCAAACCGGACAAAACGGAGAATGTTGAGTGGAATCCTCTCGGCGAGTGAATACGGGATACATCGTCGGACGCACCGACAGCGAAGCAGAGATGGCTCCTGGGATGCTGTCGGCGCCCGTCGCCGCGCAAAACCTGGAACCACTTGCGCCAAGCGCCGTCCGGAGTGGATGCAACTCCGTTGTTCGCGTCCAAGGTTCAAGCCCACTTCCCAGGATCCCCGGGGGAAACGCTCGCGTTTCGCGTCGACCGGTTCCGCATGTTCGCGAATGGTTTGGAGTTTGCCTTGACGGCGGCGGTAGATTCAGCGGGGGATGTGGCCCTGAACGGCCTGAATATGAGTGGGCGCGTCCGGCCTGGTGATGGCGCGAAAGTTACATTTTCCGTTGTCATCGAAGATAGAGGTGTAGTGTTAATCAATGATGCACGTTCGCTCCGACACACTCCTGACGATCCTGATGAACCGTGGCTGCACTGTGCAGGGTCCTTCGGGAACGCGACTCAAGTGGGTGCACATTACTTCCTAAGTCCGCGCCTCGACGCGGACCTCACGTTCATACTCGAATATCCGGAAATTGGCGTCGGCAGGCGAACGGTGACCGTATCCATAGCCGAGCTTTCGGCCAGGTGAACTCAGCTGGCTGACCGTCGCGTCATCGAGGATGAACATGAGATTTATAGACGATTTCGATGCAAGCGGACCGGGCGTTCATCGATATAATTTCGCATGGTCGGGATACGGGCCACCTGCTTTCGAGGAAGCCATCGCCAAGCGACGTCAATTCGAACAAGACCGCGATAGGAGACTCGCAGGTCGCAGGCGATTGCCAGCATGGCGCATCAAACCACAAAAAAGTAAAAACTTATGCCGCCGGGAAGACCAGGTTTTCACGAAAGATGGCACTGCGCAGTTTCAACACATTGCGCTGTCCAAAGTTTGCGCCTCTAAGACCGGTATCAGTTTCGACATTGATCTTAAAAAACCCGGCAACGTAGACAACGGGACGGTGTCAACACACCACGTGTCCAATTCCGCTAAGAAACAAAAACTTTTTTATCTCGGCATAGTTTTACCGAGTGGATCAATTGTCTCGAACCAGAAAACAGCCCTCAGGTACGCGCCGGCCGACGACGACTTTATTACACCTTGGTTGCATGCTGGCGCACTGGAAGAAAGCTCCACCAACTTGCGAGCAAGCTACTTTCTTTCACCCCACCCAGGCATCGGCGGAGAACTCACGTTTACCATTTCCAGCACACCCCTCGGCATAGAATCAGGCCTATCAGTGAGCATGATTTGTTGACCTGCGGGCTACGGCAAACAAGCTTTCGCCTGTTCCACTCCGGCAAATATGCGTGGCAGCGAGCGACGGCCAGGCTCGCTACCCGATGCTGAAACATCCTTTCGGTGCCAGGAATAGGGGGCCGGGTGAGTATCTACTCAATGTGTTCTCGTCGACCCGGTCGTGTTGATCCCAGTTGCCGAGGTCGTACATCGAACCTGCGAACTCGACTACAAGGCTGTCGATAGCGTTCTCGGTAGGTGGGTTCCACGCTGAAACTAGGGCTACATCTATGCCCAAGTCCAATCGATGCATGGAAGGGTAAGAGGTTATCGAGCCATTGGTGACCCATTCCGCGACCAGTGCGCCGGCGTCGCTGGCTTGCGCGTAACCGGTCACCATCCCGAGCATGCAACCGATCTCGATCGTCGCGAAGTGGAATCGCTCGTGGTCTTGAGGCCGTCAACTACCCGCATCTTAGGAACCGCAACCGATCCGCGGTGCGCGTGGTGACGCCAGCTGGGATGCAACGTGGCCAACGTGACGACCCAGCCGGAGGGAACTGGCAGCAACCGGGCACGTCGAACCGCTCGGGATGCGCGTGTGGGCGAACGACTGCTGCCTGAAGCACGGTCTGCCCTCGCCTTTCTGGCCATCGGGCCCACCGTGCTTCAGGCAATGAAACGGCCCGTCAGACGCGCACAGGCTTACCGCAGTTGCCGCAGGTCATCACGCCGTGGCGAGTGACCTTGAGGCCGTAGAAGAGAACGGACCACTCCGCGACAAGTACAACAGCGTCGGCGGACTCACCCCCGGCAGCAGCTTCCTCGGCTACCTCACCGGCGACCACATCCGAACACTGCCCGACGGCCAAGGCCAGATGGCACGCTTCCAGAACGGCGTCATCTACTACTCGCCCACAACGGGTGCGCACCCAGTAGTCGGTGACATCCTCGCGATTTGGGCTGAGGATGGCTATGAAGCGAGCGGTGGATTTGGGTATCCGATCGCATCGCAGGTGGTCAACGGCAACAGAACCACTCAGGAGTTCCAGGGCGCGACACTTGACGTAGTGAGCGAGACATTCGCGGTCGAAATTGAAGTAGGCAAAGGACCGTGCATCTTCTCTTCGGCCGTCGATCGTGTACACAGAAAACAAAAACCACCTACCCCCTTCCGAGCGGGGGCGCATGTCTGGTACAACCCAGTATCTAATTGCCCTCCCGCATCTGAAATGCGAGCGGTCGTATCGGGACAGCTTCAGACGCTGAGCCCGCAGGGCGTCTGGCAAAACCGCGGACCCCTGCAGGTGAGTCCCAATCATAAACCTGGAAGTGGCGGGGGTAACTGGTTCCCCGTTCAAGAATTATGCAACGGCACAGGCCCCTTGACATGGCGAGTCATCGGCGACGTCGATCTTATCGGCGCTGAAGATGGTTTATATACGCCGGTTTCTTATGGTTGGGAAATTGCGTGCAGTTGAGTCTCACGAGTGGTAGCGACTCAGGGGAGAGCGGATGCGGAATCTACTGATATACGCAGCAACGACCGTTGTCCTGTGCAACCTCTACTTCGTCGCAGTGTTGGCTTGGTGCAGCCGACGGCTAGGTGAATCACCGGACACGATTAATGGCGGATTTAGCACGCCAACCGAGACGGTTGGCATGGACACCGCTGTTTATCTCACGCCCTCCGTGTATCTACTGCCTTTGGGTGGCGTACTTATCGCCACCCTAGTTGCTGTTGTAACACGGATGCTTGGGTGGCGGCTAATTTCGTCAGCCTAGAATCTTGCGGTTAAAGGTAGTCGGTGGGCCCCCGTTGGCCTTAAGGTGGGCCCACCGACGCGCATATTTTATAATGCGTGGGCACATTTTGGTCAGATGCTGCCTAGTACCTATCGGACCTGCTAGATCCCAAATTCCAGATATGTTGCTAATCCCAATAGGGTAATTGTTCTTCGGGTGCAACGCGCACACCATCCAGCCTCTTGTTTGCAACTATTTCTTGAATCGCACCTTCGTCGGCACTCACTATCGCATAGTGGTCGTCGACATCGTATGTGATTGCCCAAGCTCGATCAGCTGGCCATACGAAAGCAGGATTTGGGGCAAGACCATAAGGCCACACAATAGGGTCTATTGCGTTCCAAGACGAGAAATCTTCTATGTTGCCACGCAAAATCCAATAGTCTCTATCGGGTAGGTGCATTTTTGGAGTATTTCTGTTAATTCCATCCGTGCCCCATCCATCCCACATGGCATAATAACACTCTTCAGAAGTCTGGGTGTACTTATACAGAATTTTAAGAGCTATCTCAATCTTTTCTTTATCACTCAGGATGCGATCTGGGAGATTCGCACCGACCGACGACTGACCGAAAAATTCGGGGTCTGGAATGAACCGAATACGTGCGTAAGACGTGAATCCACCTGGAGCTGGACTGATCCCCTGGCCCCAGGGTGTTGATTGGTCTACCAGCCAGCAAGTCGATCGCAGGTCAGCGCATGGTTCAAGACTCATGTGTCCATTTCTAGCGCGGAAGAACCGGGTGTGCAATTTCCGGTGGTCTTTGGCGCGCTTGCGCCGAGCCATCGAGACGGTGCCGCCAGGAAGGTCCGGCCGGCGCATGCTTCCGCGCTTCGTGGATGAACGTGACAGCGGTAATCACGAGGGCCCGACAGATCATGCGTTGGACGCACAACGGGTCCCTGCCGCACTATCTAGGGGCCGACTGGCTCGACAACCAGACATCGTCCATTACCGAAAGAGTGCTTTGCCTCTTGGAGGACGCCGGCGCCATCAAGATCGCACTAGCCACCGGCACCGATCCGAACTCGTGGAATGTCGTCGCGACCGGCGAAGTACCGCCGCTGGTGGATTAGGCTCGTCCGGTGATTCGCATCCTGCGTGAGGCCGGCGCATGGGTCAATGCCGCGGTTGTCACGGTGATCGTCGCCGTCGGAATCTTGGTTGCGGGTGTGACACATCGCTCCCAATCCGAAACAGTCGCGATTCCCGGATGCAGCGCAGTCATCCCAGAGGACGAACAGGACCGCATCAACTTCGCCTTCACCGGCGACGGCTTCGGTGGTGATTTCGGTGGTGGTTTCGATTCCGGTTCCGACCTCAGCGGTCCGGACGCGACCGTGCCATGGGCGACTCCGGCCGGAGCCGAGACAATGACGGCTGCACTGGTGTCGGCGCTGCCACCAGAAACGGTGATAACGACGGACAACGTCGGGTCGGACCTGCGCTTCACTCCGCAGGCTCCTGCCGCGGAAAGGTTCGGGTTCGTCCAGAACACCAGCGCACTGGGCAAGATCGCCGTGGACGGGCGATCAGGATGGCTGGTCGTCGACATCGCACGCACTGGCGCACTCGCCGGCCCGTGCTTCGCCGGTCAGGTCGACGAGCGCGTAACGCACCCGGACGGCACCGTCATCGACGTTCTCGAACGCGGCTACTCACGACGAGCGACCTTGCACACCCCCGACGGGTTCGTTGTCGACGTTAACGCCGACGACGACGTGCTGACTTCGAACCAGGTGGCCGACATCGCCTCGACGCGAGCCTTACGTATGGGCGCCCTATAGCGAACGGCCATCGATGTCGATAATGCCAATTATTGCCGATAATTTAGATTATGACATAACCGCTGGTCACGGTTCGGTCATCAAAGCTACTTGCGGCCGGTGCCGTAAGGCAACGGCCCTGGGTCGATGATGGATGCGCGCCAGACGTTGCTTACATCGGGTTGCGCTCGGAAGGCGCTCGGGACGCGCTGACCGGTGGAGTCGGGCTGCTCGCTGAATGGGCCTTCGACACTCCTGCCGGACGTCGCGTGTGATCCGAGAACGTTCCAGTCGAGGACTCCATCGGCCAGAGCAGGGTGCCAGTCACCGATCGGCTCGCCAGAGACAACAGCACTGCGTACGTCGTGGAGCATCAAGGTCAACGACGACCACTGCGGAATTCCGAGGTGGCCCCCGTCCGAGCTTCGGAAAGAAATGCATCCGCGCTGTTCACCGGGCCGGGTGTCGTAATACAAGTGATTTGAATCCCACTGCGTAATTGGGATATAGCTCGGCAGGAAAAGATGATCGTCAGTGTCGATGCCCGCAACATCGTTTGACGCCATAATTTCGGAGTAAGGACCGTAGAACTCCTCGTCGCCGGCGACGATGTCCTGCATCACGTCGATCATGAGGGCGTGCCGTGCCGGGATGTCCGACACAGGAAGCAGTGAACCGGCTGGAAACAGTGTTCCTGCGCCGCCGATGGCGTCCTGCCCGTCGTGCAGCGCGTAGAAATCGCGCAATTCTGATGTCCACGGGGCCGTACGTTCTTCAGCGCTTCGAACTTGAGTAGCCGGAGCTGGCGGACGGAGACTCGCCGCGGTCACGGGCGCCAGTCGGCGGACCGCGGTTACGAGTGCGTTCCACTCCTCCGCAAGGACCACGCAGCCACGCTACAGCCGTACGTACATCCATCCGAGGCATCGGAGTGGGTTGGCTGCGGGCCGACTGTTTTAAAGTTCTCGGTGTGTCCACATCGCAGTCACCCACAGTCTTCATCACCTGGGCACACGCAGACACCGACTGGGACCCCGATCAAGTCCGTGTGTGGCGGCAACAGGTACGGCGATTCGCAACGGTCCTGATGCAGGACTGTGGCATCGAGACCGAGATTGATTTGTGGAACCCGGCCGCCGATTGGACCAGATGGGGACCGCAGCAGATCCGCGATCACGACTACGTGGTGGCGCTGACAAGTGTGGCGTGGCGGGAGCGATTCGAAGGCGAGAACACCCCTACCGTCGGAGCCGGCGCCGTGGCTGAGTGCAATGAGCTACTCGGCATCTTCGCACGCGACCAGTCCGAGTTCAGGCGGAGGGTTCTCCTGGTTCAGTTGCCAGGTGTTGGGGCGGACACCATCCCAGGACAACTACACGGCATAGCTCGTTTCCCTCTGAACAGCATAGATAAAACTGCCCTTGAGCCTCTGGTGCGCTACATGACCGGTCAGCCGCTGTACCTCAGACCCACCCGCGGCCCAGCGCTCCTGCTACCTCCAGAAGACCTCGACCAGCCCACCGGCCAGGCCACGCCATCCACTCCCCTAGCGGCCGACGTGGCTGGCCCCGCGACCCCCGCAGCGCAGTCGGTTTACGAATCACTCGGCCGCGAGATGTACCTGAAGCGGTCCCAGGACGTGTCGCACTCCCGGTTGAGACTCAGACGTCGCGGTGTCGGACTGGACGAAGACGAAGTCGAGAGGACACTGGCCTTTCGCGCCGGCGTCCCTGTCGCACTGACCGAGCTAGCGGCTGGTGAATTGAGAATGCTGACGGCTCCGCTCGGATCCGGGAAGTCGGATGTTGCCGAGGAGTGGCACCGGGCAAATATCGAGCGAGCTTCGAGCGACCCACTGAAGCCGATCCCGGTCTGGTTTTCGGTCGACGATATCGCTGACTCCGTCGAGCGCGCGATCGTCGACGAGGTGGGGCGTACTGCACTCTCTCGCCTCGGTGTCGACCTCGTGATCGACGGGCTCGACGAGCGGACGGATCGAGCTGCGGACGTCATGCGCCGAGCATCCGAGTTCCTCGTACGTTGGCCGTTGTCTCGTCTCGTGCTGACCTCGCGGGCGACCCTCGCAGCACGCGACACCGAAGTCGTCACGTTGGAGCCGCTCGCTGTCGCCCGTGGTGCTGAACTGGCCAGCGTCGTTGCCGACCGACCGTTACGTGCCATCGGCATGGACCGGACACTGTTGGGGAGGCCCTTCTTCGCGTTACTGATCGGCAAATACATCGATGCCGACGGCGGAGAGGCAGGAGCAGCCGAGCTGATCGACATGGTGGTCAGCAAAGTCGTCGAGTCGGACTCCTTTAACCTGTATGCGGAGCTCAAGCGCCTCGCCGTGGAAACTATCCGAAGGGGCGGACCGGTTGATCCGGTGAGTTTCACGACCGAGGCAGCAGCGGCTCAGATGCGAAAGTCGCCGATGGTGACAGTCTTCGGGCGGGCATGTGCATTCTCCTTAGCGACGTTCGAGCAGTGGTTCGCCTCCAAGGCACTACTCGAGGGTGAGGTCGACGTAACGGATCTCCTCGACTCCCTCTCAACTTTTGACCGCTGGAAATACGTGTTCGCGAACGTGTTGGCGGCCGGCGATCCAGAACGTGTCGATCCGATCATGGCAACTCTTGCGGCCTGGAATCCCGGCGCTGCGGCATGGGTCGTCCGAGAAACCCGCGAGAGCGGGCTCGCGAGGCCACGCCCAGTCCTTGATCCCGCAGACTGGAAGCGAATCGGGGAACGACTGCGGTATGCGACGGCTGCCTGGCTCGAAGGGCTCGGACCGTTCGCGGCGGCGTTCTGTATGACCGCGATGGGCGCGGCCCAGACGTTCGACGACACCACCATTGAAGTAAATGTGGACCGCGGACGTCTACGCGTCGCGTGGGTAGGCCCCTCCCAGCTTCCCGGAGATCCTTTACCCCCCGGTCGTCAACGAGATACCGATGGGCCCCGACGGGGAGATCAACCGTTCGTTCGTTTCGCGCACCGGTCCGCTACCTATTGGGGTGAACTGGGTCTGGCAGCAGGCTCAGGAGTACCTGGCGAGCGACCTTGAGGACCGCTTTAAAACGCTGGTGGAACTTGCCGCTATGGCCAACCCCGGCGTTGCCCAGCAAGAACTGTCGGAGTACATGCAGGGTAGGTCGACGCACCATGGAGCACCAGGGCTCAAAGTGTCGGCGGCGGTTCCCAACCTGTACCCGGGCCCGGACATGTCCGCCACACCACGCGAGCCCTTCGGCAGGTACACAGCCCCGCAGATGAAGGCACGTATCGAGAAAATTCTCGAGGCGGCTATGAAGTGCTACCGGGAACTGGCAGACCTCTTGGCCATCCGTTTCGGACGAACCCTTGCATTGAGAGGGATGATGCCCGTGACGTTCTACGGCGTGGTCTTCCACGATCCCGACAGGGACCGCGGGGCGTTCGATTGGAGCCATGGGGAACCTGGGCTCGACTGGCTCCTGAAGCCAGCCAACGTCCACTCCACTCACGGCAACTCGGAGCGACACAACACTGTGGATCTAACGCTCAACGACCAGCACTGTTCGGACGAGATTCATGATGAGCGCGACGTCCTTTACGAGGCGTTTCGCTCGTACGTCGACTCGGACCCGAGTTACGAGCCCTTTGCCCGCACGTTCTCGACTACGTCTGGACGCATCAACGCGCTGCAGGCTCGACCTGCGACTCGTCTGGCAATGTCATGGCTGGCTGAGGACCTCGTGCAGCTCGGGTTTTTGCCGGACAACTTCCGAATCGTGTCCTGGTAACGCGCAGACGTGGATGTCCCGACACTGATGGGTGACTGATACTCCCTCGGACTAGCGCTCCGGACCGCCCCGCTCGATGTCTCGCTCGGGCAGCGTCGGAGTCGCGCCCTGCGCACCGTCGCCTGCTATACCCCGGCGTGTGCGCCGCTCCCCGACCGCACGAGCTACGTCCCGTTCGAGCGCCGCCATCAGCTCGTCTCGTTCTCTCGCCGGAAGCTCCTCGAAAGACGTTCGAACCGCACCTGGAGTCGGTGCCTCAGTGACGACCTCACCTGCGGCGCGTCGAGCCGCTTTATCGGTCTCACCGACCTCTGTCGGTGCGACACCAGGCCCCACCTGAGTAGCTGCAGCAGAGGGACGGGCGTTATCGATCTCGACTCGCGCAAGTAGTTGATCATGCAACGTCGTCAGCTCTCGTTCCCGTACGAGTGTCAGCGTGTGCGCCTGGTGGGCATGACCGGCGGCGCGCTCGACGTCGGCGAACGCTTCCATAGTCCGCATCATCTGCCGCAGCAGTAGTGCGTTCGCTGCGGCGCCGCCGCGGGTAGCGAGCGCCGCCTGCATCACGATCAACGCCGCCCCGCCCGCGTGCCGCCGCTCAAGGTCCGGCGTGATGCGCTGATGCGCGGGTATCTGCGCGGACTGCGACAACGCCGCCGCGGCTCTCGCCAACGGGCCCGGTGTGGGCTCGGTACGTGCTGACCATGCGGCGAACACGCCTGCGGTTCGGCCGGCGGCGCGCGCCCACTGCGCGGTGTCCGCGATCGGGATCGACGTCAGGTAGGTATTCCACTTACCGATGTCTTCGGCTGCCCGCGTCAGCAGCTCCGGATCGAGTGGTGTGCGTTCGCGCCCGGTGGTGATAGTCACCGCGGCGCCCCGGCGGGCGGTCGACCACTCCGCTGCCGCGTCCTCCGGTGCGGTACCAGCGGTGTCCCACTCGTCGCGCAGTCGCGGCAACGTCAGGTCCTTCGCCAGGCGCCCGCCGCCGTACCAGACGGGGTTGGTGCCGGCGGCTCGCTCGGCGGCCGTGGGCGTGGTGGCGACGGAGTACCCGACCACCGTGCCCGTGGTCCCGGTGTCGTTGCGAGGCCGGACTAGCACCTTCTGCGCACGCAATCGGCGCACGAACTCCGCCTCGGTCTTCGACGCGGTTGCGCACGCCCGCACCGTGCGCTCCAACAGTGCCCGCGACGTCTCCGGTGCACCGGCGCGGGTGGCGCGAGCTGCTTCCGCCGGCTTGATCCCGCGGGTGCCGCGCTCGTTCTCCCTCGACGTCAGCACGACCAGACCGTGGGTGCGTTCGAGGGTGGTGCACGCGGCCTGGGCGCGCTTGAAGTCGTTGAAGGTGTCGACCTTCGTGCCATCCTCGCGAACCGCAGACGCGGCGATGTGGATGTGGTCACCACCCGCAGTGGTCTTGCCGTGCCGAATCGCCACCCAGCGCGCAGACGGACGAGGAGACTCCGGGTCGTCGAAGCTCATTTCACGCATGAAGTCGGCAGCGATGGCGCCCCATTTCTCGTCCGACAACTCCCCCTCGTCGGGGTTGAGCGAGAGCGAGCAGTGCCAGACGTTGCGGTCACTGGTGGCATCGGCGAGCGCCACCGACCGTGGGGTGCCATCGTCGATCGCTGCGTTCATCTTTTGGCGGTTCGTGTACGAGACCTCCGTGCCGAACACGACCCGTGCCGTGTCGATTTCGTGCGCCAACTCGATCGCATCGGAGTGCGACAACTCCCCCGACGGCGCACCCAGTACGACACTCTCGTGGCCGGCGACGATGTGCGGGTTCTCGTGCTCATTCGACCGGCCGGGGCCGGCCAGGTACGACACCAGTCCCGTCATCTTCGCCCCGCGCGTGATGTTCGGGATCACGTCCCGGTCAGCTCCCGCGGCAAAGTGCGCACCCGGTCGAACACCCGACGCACCGACGCCAACGTCGCCTCCGTCTCCGGCGCCAACTCCCCCGTCGCATTGGCGACCTTCGCGAGCTGGTTGACATTACGACCGAGCGCCGCGATCAGCTTGGTGACAGCAAACAACTCCGTCAGATCCTCCCGCGACACCGACGCCCGCGGAGCCTTCAGCGCCGAGTCCGCCAGCAACCGCGCCACCGTCACACCCTGCACCCGAGCAGCCGCCTGCACCGCGAGTTCCTGCTCGTCCGTCAGCTTCACCACATGCCGGTGCACCCGGCCGCCCACAACGTTGGACTGGCGGCTGCGCAGCCAGCTCGCACTGCTCTCACCCACCGCCCACTCCCCTCATCCCGACCGTCCCGAACATGCCCAGCGCAGCGACCCCGAACGGGGACCCACACCGCCCAGTGTGGCAGGCGCCCGCCGAAACCGCCAGGTTTAGGGCACCCAAGTAATAGCTTGCTCCGCCTGAAGCACGACGGTGGTCCGTGGAGCGTGCGGAGCGGGTCACCGTAAAAGACGCTCAGGACGAGCGCAGCAAGTTTCCGACGGGCGCACGTTCACACCGCGACTGCCGGTTCATCCGGCCTCACCCAAACAACCCGCATGTCCTGGCGGACTCGGCACTAGGCTTCGCCGCAACAGATCCCTCGACCAGGAGGACCCAGGTGCTCGATCCGGTGAGTGGTGTCGCATTAGGCGCCGTCGGCAAGGCTGCGGACAGCGTCGCCGGTGAGGCCGGCGGGTTACTCGCCCGCGTCTTCGGCCCTGCTGCGGATCAGGTCGGTGAGGCTCTAGGCCGTTACACCTCGTACCGGCTCGGGAACGCCAACAAAATTGTTGATGCGGCGTCTCGGAAGAGTCGACCGGAGAGTGAGGATTGGCAAGTTCCGCCCCGGCTCGCGCACTCGCTCCTCGACGCAGGTTCCTACTGCGATGACGAGGTCATAGTCGACTACCTAGGCGGAGTCCTGGCAGGCGGGCGCACCCCCACGGGCCGCGATGACCGAGCAGTGAGTTGGTCCAGCCTCATTACCCAACTCAGCGCCATACAACTGCGCACGCACTACCTGCTCTACACCGCTTGGATCGCATTCTTGCGTCAGCATCCCGATGTCGACCCGTCGATGGACAACCACGATTGTCTCCTCTTCGTCGACTCCGTAGAACTCGTCGAATTGCTCGTCGATACCGATACGACGTCACTCGGCAGCCTGCTCTCCCACTCAGTAGGCGGACTTACACGCAACGACCTGATCTCCTCGTTCACATGGGGGTTCGGACCGCCAGAGCTGGCAGCTAAAAATTCGAACCGGAACCCGTCTGCTCTTGAGCACCTGTGGGAGTCAAACCACCTGTTGTGGTGTGCGCCCACCATGTCCGGATACGAGTTGTGGGCATGGGCGCACGGCTTTTCGGAGTTCGATCAAGACACGCTTCGCGAGATTCACGACGACCAGCCAGTCACAGGCCCACTCACACATACGGCGTTTGCATACGACCTACCGAAACGCGGTGCTCAGTCGAATACGTGAGCCTGCTGCACAGCTCCGTATCCATGTCGTAGTAGCTAACAAGTGGACGGTCCAGCAACTGTCTCCTACAGTCGTGGGCGACCGGGACGCCGTGCGGGCCGCCCCGGTCAGTCCCCCTCCATGGGTGGGTCGAGCAGTCGCGTGCGGAGCACGCGCACCCGCGGTGACTCACCTGGACTGACCGCTCCCGAAAGGCCCGCATCATGTCTGTCACCACTGTCACTCCTGTCGACCCGGCCGCCGTTCGCGCCGCCGCCGAGGCCGCATTGAACGACCGCCTCGCCCACATCGACACCATCGTCACCGCGCAGAACGACCGCGCCGCCGCCGCCGACGAAGTCCGCGCGGCGCAGGCCCGGGAAGCGGCGCTCGCAGCCACCGAGACCGCAGCGTTTCGCACCGCAGTTGTTGGCGGGTGGACCGTCGCCGAGCTCCGCAAGGCGGGCCTGTCCGTGCCGGACTCCGTCGCCCGGCCCAGCAAGCGCGCCGCCCGTACCACCGGCGGTCGCGGACGTGGCACCGACACTGGGTCCGGCCGGCCCCAGGACACCAGCACTACCGCCGTTGAGACGACGGCGGACGCCGAGCAGACCACTGTCGACGAGTCGAGCGCGGCATGAGCGGCGGAGTCGAAGCGACGGTGTGGCGACGCACCCCCGCCGGGGAACCCGGCCGCACACCACTCGCGCAAGGAGTGTTCGTCGACGACGCCGGGGCACACGAGTTCATCGCGCACCAGATGCGCACCCTCCCCACCAGAGGGGTCGACGACGTGATGATCCAACTCGTCGCCGTCCACGGCGACGGACCGTCCCGGCCGACCCGCAACATCGTCGGCAGCACCTCGTCGGTGCTCGCCGATCTCGACCACCCCGACCAGGCTGCGCTCGCGATCTCTTCCGTCCTCACCCGCACCGCACAGACCCGCAGCGTCGACGTCGCCGCGGTACTGGAGCTCGCGGCCGCGTCGGCGGCCGCGAACGTCGGCGGCACCGACACCCTGCTGGCAGCGGCCCCGCAGTCACAGTCGGCGCAGCACGTCGCCGCACTGGCAGCGTTCGGGACCGATCCGCAGTTGCCGTTGGCGAAGCGGACGGCAACGGTGGTGCTCTACCTCGAGACCC
The DNA here is from genome assembly GCF_030818285.1 of Rhodococcus sp. SORGH_AS_0301. NCBI lineage: Bacteria > Bacillati > Actinomycetota > Actinomycetes > Mycobacteriales > Nocardiaceae > Rhodococcus > Rhodococcus sp. SORGH_AS_0301. The sequence goes on along the minus strand of NZ_JAUTAC010000001.1, from coordinate 909 downwards.
GCGACCAACAGCTCTCCGACTACGGGATCCAGGAACTGTGGCACCGGGACCGGGCGAGCATCCGGGCGGCGATGCGGCCGGCCGACCTACCGTCCTCGGCGGTGACCGAGCTCGGCGCGGAGCTGGTCGCCGTCGACCGGCTCTATGCCGCGGACACCGACGCCTACGTTGCCGCGTGGACCGCGGCGGCGACGGAAAAGGCGCGGCGGATGGGCCTGCGGGACTCGGTGCCGGTGGTGGTCTCGACGGAGGAGACGGAGTTCTTCGACGACGGGGATCTCGAACCGATCTACGACCACGCGTTCTCCCTCACCCCACTACCCGGGTGCGGGTACATCCCCGAGACGTTCCCGCACCGCACCTCGGACGGCGGTGTCGACGTCGAAGCGTTCATCACCACCGAGCATGCCGCTCGCCGCGGGTACCGCGACCGCCTACGCGGGCAGGGCGGCACCGGCGAACAGGTCGCGTCATGAAGCATGTGCCTCCGGCGGACCCCACGTGCGGAAGCGTCGTCCTCGTGTCAGGTCTTGCTAGCGTCGCGTCGTGACCATATGGGCTGATGTCGAAGCTGACCATCAACAGTTCTTTCTGGCTGCTGTGGATGTGGACCCGTCGACGGTGCTCGGTGCCGTCGATCTGCTCGACGCGTCTTCGAACGTGGTGGTCATACGCACCGGGATTGCCACTGGACCTGTGTCGGTGGCCTTGTCCGTCCTCGACGGCGAACCGGCCGCTTCCGCCACTCGGTGGGAAGACGTCGACGACGCTGTGGTGGCGGTGACGAGGCCGCTGATGGTGATGACCACCCTCGGTGACGTAAGTGAGACTCACGGGACAGTTGCACCGCCGATGACGGGATGGGTGTCGGTGCGGGTGTCGGCGAATGGCCGAGGAGCGCAGTCAGGT